>NZ_JBWJYM010000005.1:0-420561 GCF_056431005.1 Methylobacterium sp. HJ2
CCCAGTTCCGTCGCCTCGCCATACGCTACGAGCGACGGGCCGACATCCATCTCGCTTTCTCCACGCTGGCGGCCGCCCTTATCGTTTGGCGCTTCATCGAACGATGGTTTTGTTAGGCGCTCTAAATCTACGAGCCTGCCAACGATCGCCATGGGGCGCTCAGAACGCGGCAGACTGTGGTGCCTTGCCTCGCATTGGCGGTTTGGCTGCTGCGGTACTATCGCTGCAGCCGTTCTAGGCCTTTCGCCACGACGATGCCGGCGTTCAGCCCTTCTTGCCTTGCTTGTAGCTCTTGATGGCACCCTGGCAACCAGGCGAAAGCTTCGACATGTTCTTCTCGAAACAGGCCTGCGTCTCGGGGCCTTCATCGGGCGGCATGTCCCCGCAGAAGGTGGTGAAGTCCCCCATGCACTGCTGCTGTAGGAGCTCCTTGTCGGCCGACATCGGCGCCGCGAGGGCGGCGCTCGTGACACCCGCGAGAAGTACGACGGATGTCGCAAGGCGTATCGGCCTAGTGTGCTCCTGATCCGTTCGAAGAAACCGGGACGAAAGCCGCGACGATGGCAAAGCGTTGCATGCGGCGAGGCCGTATTCGAAAAGATCGGCCCCCTTAGTCGGTGTCTGCGTCCTGGGATGCCAGGCCGGTCGCGTGCGCGAGAAGTCTTGGCATCGCCTACTCTATCCCGGCGTCGCCGTCGTCGGTGGCCTTCTCATCGTCCCGCACGGAAGGCTCGGCGGGCGGCGCGGCCTCCATTGGGCGCACAGATGATGGGGCACGTGAGTGCGATGCCGGTTCGAAGGGCATCATCGCCGCGCCCGAAGCGACCAGACCTGCCATGCTCCGCAGATCGGCAGGCTGGCGCGGGTCCTGAGCCACCCGTTCCGCATCCGCTTGTAGGCGAAGGTTGCAGGCCTTCGACGGCAAAGCGCCGTCTGGGGCACAGGCATCGTGGCGCGCGCAAGCGGCATCCAGAGCGTCGGTGGGTGCCAGCGGCGCGTTGTTGCCCGGACCGCAGTAATTTCCGTGCAGGAGCATCTACTGAGCGTCGGGCGCGGCGTGGGCCGGAGCGGCCAAGCAAGCTGCGAACAGGATCGGCACTGCCAGTCGGGATATCGTCATGCGCTAACCTCAGCTTCGGCCGGTTGCCCACTCGGGCGACGCGTTCCACTCCGCGAACAGTGAGAGCGGTCGGAATGCCGAGGTCGCTGCCACGGTTCCAATCCGGTCATCGCCCGTGCCGGCGCGAACGCGGCTCAGGCGAGATCCAACTCAAGGGCCAGGTCGGTCAGGTAGAAGGCGATGCGACGGCTCGCCTCTCGGTCCGCACTTTCGATGCTGAAGCCGACCGTGAGGGTCTCGCCCTCGTAGCGGCGCATCACCGACTCGGCCATGAGAGCGGCCTCGCGCTCCGCTGAAGCGCTTAGCACACGCCGACCATCACGAGTCTGCAACGTCACCCGGAAGTGCTTCTGGGGCATCATGGCATCCGTCCTTCCGACCGCGCCGGCGGACCCGCGAAAGGCCGTTAACGACTGGGCGTGGAAATCCGATCCAGCGCGCTCGGCGAAAGGGATCTGCCCGGCGCCTGCGTCGAGGCGCGAAGCCTGGACCCCATCAGTCGACCGACGCGCTGACTTCGCAATCCAGGCTCACAGGCGTGCGCGGCATGCTTGTGCCCTCAAGCACCACGCAGAGGAGGCGCACGGCAACGGGCGCCCCGCAAACACCTCAAGTCACGCTTTGCAAGCTTTTATCCGTGTTCAGCCAGCATTCACGAAGACGCGGACGACCAACATCTACTGCCGAAAATTTGGGCGGAACCGCTAGCCGAGGCTCGGTGTTGCTAGCGCGAATTCGCCTGCAAGTAGCAGGCAGCAACGGAGATCCACATGCGCAAGACCATCACCCTTGGCTTCGTAGCCGCCGCCCTGGTCGGCCTGGCCGCCCCGGCCTCCGCCGAAGAGACCACCGTCGTCCGCCGCGACAGCGCCCCGAGCGTGTCTGTCGAGCGCCGCGAGGGCGTGGTCGAGCACCGCGAGGTGACCACCGGCAGTGTCGATTGCGGCTCCAAGACCGTCCATAAGGAGGACGGCATGGGTAACTCCAAGACTGTTCACAAGGAAGGCTGCTGACGCCCCGCAGCCTCATCCCTTTGACGCATCAGGAGAACCACACATGACGAACAAGCTACTTCTTGCGCTGGCCACGGCCGGCATGCTCGCCCTGCCCGTGGCAGCCCAAGCGCAGGGCACCGTGCGCGGCGCGGCCGAGGGCGCCGAGGCGGGTGCCGCGGCTGCTGGTCCGGTCGGCGGCATCGTCGGTGGTGCGGTCGGTGCGGCCACGGGCACGGTCGGCGGTATCCTGGGCGTGGACGACCGTCCGCGCTTCCGCAGCTACGTCCGCGAGCGCAACGTGCGCTCCTACGACTACGACGGTCGTATCGCCGTCGGCACCACGCTGCCGGCGTCGGGCGTGACCTACTACGACGTGCCGGACCAGTACCGCGTGAAGCCGGGCTACCGGTATACGGTGGTGAACGATCAGCCGGTGCTGGTCGACCGCAGCCACCGCATCGTCGAGGTTATCGACTGAGGTGACGGGCGCTTGAGGGGCGCCGACACGACCGTGGAGAGCCCGCCCGGTGCCAAGCCGCAGCGGGCTCTTCCGTTGAGGGGTGAACCGTTCGGATCAGACGACCGCGTGTCGGCTGTCTAGGCCGAGCGAGTTCGCCAGGAGGTTGCGCGCGCGGCTGACCCGGCTCTTCACGGTTCCGACCTGGCAGCCGAGAAGCTCGGCGGCGTCCTCATAGGTCAGTCCCTGCGCACCCACGAGCAGCAAGGCCTCGCGCATGCTGATGGGCAGTTTCGCCAGGTGTTGCCGCACCCGGTGCAGATCGCTGGCTGCCTCCTGTGCGGCCGGTGCCACCATCTGCCCTGCCACGGTCCCGTCCGCGTCTTCCACCTCGCGCTTGCGCTTGCGGAGCTCGCTGTAGAACTGGTTGCGCAGTATGGTGCAGAGCCAGGCCTGCAGATTCGTGCCGAGCTGGAACCGCTCCTGGTGCTTCCACGCCTTCAACAGGGTTTCCTGGACGAGATCGTCGGCAGCGGCTTGGTTGACAGTCAGCGACAGGGCGAAGGCGCGCAGGCCTGGGAGGGCGCCCAGGAGGTCGGCCCGAAACGCTTCCGCGGCGGCCGCGTTCGAGGCGCCCAAGGCATCGGTGAGGCGGGCGATCAGGTCGAGCAGCGCAGGCGGCTGCCCCTCCGTTAGGACAGAGGCGTAGAAGGCGCGCAGTTGCGAGCCGAGGTGCCGGCGAACCGGCTCCGGGATCTCGCCTCGGGTCCCTGGGCCGGCCCCCGGATCTCGCGTGGAGGCCGCGTAGTGGGCCGACAACGTCAGTGGGTCGTCTGCAGCCATGTGTGCTCCCTAGCCAACGGCACCGGCCCAATCCGGGACAGTCCGGCAAAGAGAGCGGGGGCTTCTGGCAGGTGCATGCTGGACGCGATCTAACGAAACCTTCAGCGAATTGTCGAGGGAGCTCGGCAGTTCGGCCACATCGGGCAGTAGGAGCGGTCCGGAACCCTCCCAAGGTCGCGTGCCAGTTCGCCGTCTCCCTCGCTCTGCCTTCAATCCCCGGTTCCGAATAGGGCCCCGGGCACCCGGCAGTGTTTCGCTAACCGTTGCCGGCGATAGCGCAGCCTGTGCTGGGGAAAAACTGAGCCGCCTTCAAGTTAAGGTCGTCCCCCGGTCGAAGCCCTGCTTCGGCTCACGTTGCAGCAGCACTGGAATTCCGCGGGGTCGGTAGTTCGCTGCAGAACCAAGCTTTCCCCTTGGCGTTCGGGAGGCGATTCAACCAGGAGTTAGTCCATGCTGAAGTCGCTGAGCACCCTTATTCCCGCCCTGGCCCTCGCCGCCGCCGTGGGCGCCACGCCCGCCGCGGCCAAGACGGTCATCATCAAGCGTCACTGACCCGACGCGCGCCCCTGCGGCCCGCCCGGGGGGGCTCGCGCCCGCGGACGGCGTCGACACGCTCTCCGACCTGGACGGCGAGGCGCTTCCACTCCTCGGGGAGGTTGTCCCCCAGCAATTCGGAATAGGCGTCCTCAAGGCCATGCCCCACCCCGTGCAGGCAAGGGTCCTGCGTGGCGGAGGCAAGGCGCGGATGCCGGAGACGGCACTGTCGCATGACTACCCCGTCGGGCCGAGGCGATTTCGCCGACCCTGTTCCCGTTGATGCGCCTAAGGTTTCGAGAACACTAATCGGTACCGCCCCGGTTCGTTTCATCGCCGCAGCCCGGCCGAAGGCGCTATTTGCAGAAGGCCACCGCGCTACCTTAAGGCGGCTTCCGGAAACTTAAAAGAAGAAGGGGCGCCCTACCGGACGCCCCCGAATCTATTCTGACCAGCGCGGCTCAGTCGTCCCAATCATGGTGACGGTGGTAACCGTAGCCGCGACGCTCGATCACGCGGACGCCTGGACGGTCCCAATCGCGATGCCGGAAGCCTATGCCCCGGTACCCGTCGCGATAACCTTCTCGGACAATGACGCGTGAATGGCCGTAGCCCGGTCCATAGCCATAACCGCCACCCCACTCATGCGCCTGAGCAGTCGAGGCGGCGCCCACGAGAGCGGCACCGGCGGCAAGGGTCAAAGCGATTGTCTTCAAGCTCTACCTCCGTTTCGATGATGGCCTCAAGAACGTCGTCGCCTCAAAAACCGTTCCCTGAAAGTACGTCCCCTGGTTTTTGGGCAACCGCTAACCTTGCTCCGGCCCAGACCCTCCGGCCGGCTACCTGCAATCATGTGCAGCGCGCCCGATGCGGAACGGTTTAGGTTGTTCTGGCGTCTCTCGTGACTTGTCTTCGCGCATCAAGCGCGGGCCGCGCTACCGTTCTTCCGCGGTGTCGCGACAGATCGGCCGTGGACCATGCTCGCCACCACGCACCTTGCACTCATCAACGTCTTCACCGGTGACATCCAGGGCGGCCTCGGTCCCTTCCTGGGAACCTGGCTTGCCGAGACGGGAGGATGGTCACCGGCGCGGGTCGGGTTCGTCACGACGCTGGTCGGCGTCGGCGCCCTGTGCCTCAGCGGGCCAGCCGGTGCCCTTGTCGACCGGATCGGGCGCCCCCGTGTCCTGATCGCCGCCGCCTGCGCCGCCATCCTGGCCGGCACGCTGCTGATCATGCCGGCCAAGTCCTTCCCGGCCGTGTTCGCCGCCCAGATGGTGGCGGCGGCCGGAGGCGTGCTGATGTTACCGGCTATCACCGAGCTCACCCTCGGCATCGTCGGCAAGGACCGCTTCCCGAAGCAGCAGGGCCGCAATCAGGCATACAACCACCTTGGCATCCTCGTCGCGGCGGGCCTCATCAGCTTCGGCACTGGCTGGCTCGGTCCGGCCGTGGCCTTCTGGGTGCTAGGCGCCATGGCGGTGCTGGCGATCGTCGCGGCCTTGACCACGCCCGGTCACTGCTACAACGGGCGCCGCGCGGTCGGCTGGAAGGAGGACGATCCGGACGACAAGTCGGAACGGGCGACTACCCGCAGCGTGCTCTCGAACCGCAAGCTGATGGTGCTGGCGGTGGCGCTCGCGCTGTTCAACCTCGGCAACGGCGGCATGCTGACCCTGCTTGGACAGAAACTCGTGGCGGCCGGTTCCGACGCCACCGCCTGGACCGCCCGCTACGTCATGGTCGCGCAGTTGGTCATGATCCCGGTGGCCCTCTTCGCTGGCTCGCTCGCCGACAAGCGCGGGCGCCGCAAGCTCCTGCTGGTCGCCTTGGCGGTGCTGCCCGTACGCGCGGCCCTGTCCGCCTTCATCGACGACCCGATATGGCTGATCTCAGCCGAGATCTTCGACGGGGTGGCCTCGGGCATCGTCGGCGTGGCCGTGCCAGTCGTAGTGGCGGACCTGACCTGGGGCTCGGGCCGGACCCAAACCGCGCTCGGCACCGTGAACGCCGTGCAGGGCATCGGCGGCGCGCTCTCGGCTTGGTACGGCGGACTTGCGCAATCGCTTTTAGGCTGGACCGGTTCGTTCCTGGCTCTCGGGGCGCCCGCGTTGATCGCGCTGGCCCTGGTCATCTGGCTCGACGCGACCTCCGAGCCTGGTCGCCGCACCCGCAGGCGAGAGCGTCTGGCCGCCAGCCTGCAGCCCGCCTGACCAGGACACACGAATTGGCTGACTTCGGGCGCGGGCATCTTGGGGCCTGATGCTCACCAAGGATATCGTGTGCTCGGATGACGGACCCAAGGTTCCGGAGGTCGCGCGCGCATGCGAAGCGGCAGGAGGACGAGCTTCACGGCGGCCCGTGCGAGCAGGACCGCCAGTACGGCCAAGACGAACAACATCGTGTTGAACTTGGGGTTCGTGCCTGCCGCCGCGAGCGCGACCCGACGATGCCGGATGGGGCCCAGCCTAGGCGACGAACACGGCGAGGTGGTGGACGCATCCACGGGGTCGGCGCTCGTCCCCCAAGCCCTTCCCTTTCGGACGCGTCGGATCGCAGCACGTGGCTGGTGCGATGGCCGGCTCGCCGACCATGTCCGCCCTGACGACGTCCGCACACAACTCGGGCGGCCGCGGCAGCATCTGTCGAGGAGGTACCTCATCAGCCAGCCGAGCGCCGCGGGCACCGCCGTGTAGATAACGAGTTCGCCTGACGCCGCGACTGGGCTAGGCCCGCCTGCTCCAAAAGCGCGAGGTGGAACGACATCGTGGAGGGCGTACCGTCCACCTCCTTGGCGATGCGTCCGGCCACGAGACACTGGGGGTTAGCTCCGCACCAGCGCGCGCATCACCCTCAGCCGGGTGTCCCGCGCCAGCGTCAGCCTGCACATTGAGGCTTAGGTTCGTCGCGGCGAAGTCAGCCCCGGCCTTCCCGCCATAGGGCTTCACAGCACGGGAGGCATCGACCGTGACGGGTGAGCTGAGCTGCGACCATGTCCGCTTCTAGGAGGACATCCTAATCCGATGAATGACCGAGATGGGCGCGAAGCTGAATGTCCGGTCCTGTGCGCTCTAGCAATCCGACGTGACGCAAGCTGGTTAGAAGCAGCCGGGCCGCTTCGTGGAACAACTTGTGGGAGAGCAGACGTGCGCTTCCGCTCAACGGGCCTCAAACTCGGCAGGTGTGGCATGGAGACACGCTCGAGTACTTACGGACGCCTGCAGCCGGCCGGTATCGTCCATGCGGGCGAGTACGTGTTCGATGCTGCCTCAACCCGGCGCCTCGGCCTCGGCACGCTGTACGCGCTGCGATCAAGGATGCCAGGCTATGCCGGCGGCGGCTTCGTGGCCATGCCAAACGGCCGGCGCGCGCCCGTGGGACCGGTCCCAGCGGCCAACAGCAATTCGGCCGGCAGCACCTATGCGCCGAGCTACGCGATCGACCTCCGCGGCTCGACCCTGACGGAAGCCCAGGTCCGCAGCGCCCTCGGCCAAGCGATCAGCGCCAACAACGCAGAGCGGGATCGGACCTCACAGGAGCGCAATGAGATGCTGAGACGAGCGGCATTCTGATCGGCGCCGGACACGACTGGGTGCGTGCTTGGGCGATGGACGGGTCCTTAGGTTCCGCAGATCCCACATCCCTGGCTTAACCCGCCTGGCCTAGCCGCGGCGGGATTTCTGTTTGGAGCGGTCATTCAGTGGAGGCAAGTAAGTCGACGGGGAGTGGCAGCAGCTTGGTACGGCTGGCGCTCAATTAGGAAATAGTGCTCTACCCGCACGCTGCCTGCTAATCCAAAATTTTTTGCTCATACTCGGCCTTCTTCCCAGACACGACGTTAATAGAATTGCTTATAAATTGACGTGCGTTCGCAACTCCATAGTATGCTCTTCTGTATTTCCGGGTTTCATCATAATTACCCGTAGGCTCATTAGGTGCAGGCGTTTCCATCAAGGAATCCGAAATCTGCTGCGCTACAAGTCCATTATCATTGCCAATACACTTCCTCAAAATGATTTTAGTATTTTCGATTGATCCTTCTGGAGTAAATCCCATTCGATTGATCAATGAAAAACTACTCGCATTTTGGTGAGTAAGTATCCCTAAATACGCCTTTGCTTGATTCTCAAATTGATCGGATGCCTGTTTGATTTCGGCTATACATCTATCGAGCTTCAAAACCTGGATCGGAATTTCAACACGTCTTTGCAGATTAGCAACATTGGCCTTCAGGTCGCTGATTATCCGAAGTGTTTCCGGCGGGAATGTGCCAGGCTCACCTTTTTGGCCTTGAATGCCTATTGGCCCCTGTGGCCCAGCAGCAAGCCCAAATGTGACTATAAAAATTGGAGGCCAATAAAGCAGGCTGGTAGCCAAGAAAGCCCATGCAAACACCTTAATCGGCGGTCTCATTTTTTTCTGACTTCTGTTCGAGCCAACTCCTACGGCATTGTTTTCTACATTAATCTGTGGTTTATTTTGATAAGCAGATACTACGAGCTGGGCAACCGTAGCTAAAACGCCAAGATATGTTCCGATTAAACTATAAAAAGCGATTTCTTTCTCGGACAAGAGCCTTACCTCGTACCAGCCCATTTGCGTGGACGAGCAAACGCGTTTCGTGTAGCTCTTGCTGCACGACGGGTCCGACCGTTGCTCTTCTGCCCCTGCGAAGCTGGCACTTCGCGGGGGCCTATTACCTTACATCAACGATTGACTTTTCGGGTAGTGCAACACGAGGGCTCCGCTCGCGTCTAGGCCCTTTCGACCGACGGACCAAAAACTCGGGAATGATCACCGTTTCGCGCCGTGCTCGCCGCCTCTATAAGGCCGCCTTGCTTGGGCGGCCTTTCGTGTTTTAGGACCTCCGCCATACGTTTAGCTTGTGTCTTGCCGCCACTCCTCCCCGGCCACCAACTGTAAAATCACAAAACCCAGTCGAGCTAGAACAGCAGGTCGTTCGCGGTAGGTCGGCGCATCGTAACCCGCTCGCCACTTCGCGAGCGCTTCCACAAGCGCCCGGCCTAACTTTTGATGGCTCTAGGTTGCGCTGTGGCCTTCAGCCGCCGCCGTCAGCGCCCGCGCGATCTCCTTGGCGATGGCCAGCGCCTCGGCCTTCCTGAACCGCCTCACCGCGTCCCGGCGCTGCTCGCTGTTCTCGAAGTACACGTAGGCGACCGCGCGGCCGGCCCTGTCTTCGATCGCGTAGCTCTTGGCGGCTAAGCGGAGGGTGAGCGGGAGCTTGATGGCAAGGTCGCTCACGCCCTCACTACTTCATCATGCCGATGGCCGCCCACCAAGCTTCGTCATGCGAAGCCTGGTCGAGGCGGCGCAGCGCCTCGGCCTGGCGCTCAGTTGCCCGCGTTTGATCCCGTAGTGCATTTTCACCCACGTCCTGCGCGCAGGCTGGGAAGCCGGCTGACATCAGGGCGAGGACGGCAAGGAAGAGTGGGGCGTAGCGCATCGGGTCTAACGACTGATGATCTGCCACTGCTTCGCACGCAAGACGGCCAGGGCCTCCATCTCGCGCCACACCGCCTCCTCGATCTCGGTCGTGTCGTAGCCGGTGTCCATCAGCATCAGGAGGGTCGTGACCTGCGCAGAGGCTCGCGCCTCGCTGGCCCGGATCAGTTGGCCCATGTGTTCGATGATCTTGTCGTCAGCCACTGCCGTTCTCGAGCCCGCACTGATCCTCAGGGCAGATGATTATCTGAGACCTGCCGGACTTGGCCAGTGCGCAACATGGGTAAATGCCGAACAAGCGGTGGTGCGTTCTAATGAGCGTGGGCCGGATCGAGGAAGCCCTCTGGCATGGGTCGGTCCGCGAAAGCCGCTGCTACAACCGCGAACACCCAGCAGCGGGCCACAGATGTCCTGACTGGGCTCAGAGCCTAGGACTTGGCCGGCCCAGCCCACATCGCGTTCAAGCCAAGGGTGTAGGCGCGGACTGGCTAGAGTGCGTCAGGCAGCAGCCCTGGTGTGCCTCGCGTGGTCGATGCTCGTTGGGGCGCAACGCGTTTGATTTCGCCCGCTGGCCTTGGCTTCGTAGAGCGCTGCATCGGCCTCCCGATAGAGGCTTTGAAGGCCTACGTTGCCCGTCGCCAATCCGATGCTGACAGTTAAGCAGCCTGGATTAATGCTAGCCGAGGGAATCGCGACCTTGGCGATCAGATCGTGCAACATGCCGGCGATCCGCAGTGCGCCCGGCCCGTCGGTATCCGGAAGAAGGAGCACGAACTCCTCGCCCCCAACCCGGCAGACGAGGTCGCCGGGTCGGTGCACGCTCGCGGTAAGGCAGCGGGCGAGAGCCTTGAGCACTTCGTCGCCGACGGCGTGGCCATAGCGGTCGTTATAGCGCTTGAAATGGTCCGCATCGACGACGAGCAACGACAGCGGCTTGCCTGAGCGTTGCGCGTCATCGCCGAGCCGAACCAAGGCATCCTCGAACTGGCGCCGGTTCGCCAGCCCAGTCAGCGCATCCGTCCGTGAGAGATGTGCCATCTCGGCATGCATCTTCGCGCGGTGGCGAAGCTCGCGGCCAAACAACAGCGTCAGGGTGACGGTCAGTCCGCACAGCACCAGCACCACCGCGGCAATCCCGAGCGCCTTCAACCGCCACTCGGCCTCGACCTCGGCGGTGCCAACCGCAACGTTGAGGACCAACGGCAGCTCCCCGACCTGGGTGAAGGCATAGTGGCGCTCGACCCTGTCGCGCACGGACATACCCACGAAGGTGCCCCGCCCCTCGCGCACGAACCGGTCGAAGTTCGGCGTGCCGGCGATGTTCACCCCGACGTCCGCCTGGACATAGGGGTAGCGCATGAGGCGGGTGCCATCCCGCAGGTACAGGTTGATCGCACCGTCGCGGCCTAGGCCGATCTGGTCGAACAGCCGAGTGAAGTAGGAGAGCTTCAGGCTGCCCAGTACGATGCCGCCGAAGGAGCCGTCGGGCTTGTTGATGCGGCGGCTCAGCACGATGATCGGCGCGCCGAGCAAGCGCGAGATCACAGGCTTGCTGATGTAGAGACCGAGGTCAGCCCGCGCCTTGTGCGCCTGGAAGTATTCCCGATCAGCGTTGTTGACCTTCCTGGCTGGCACAGCCGTGGCATCGAAGATGCTGTCGCCGTTTTCGTCGAGCACAAGCATGACGCCCAGGTCCTTGGCCGTCGCGGCGCGGTCGAACAGGATCATCTGGCGCGCTTGTGGGGTCACCTGGGCGGTCTCAGGCGCGCGCAGGTTGTCGACCACGGCTTGCAAGGACAGGTCGATGATCTCGAAGTTGCGGGCGATGTCGCGCTCGATGACCTGCAGCAGATTCTTTGAGGTCTGCTCACTCCTGTCCCAAGCGTCTCGTCTGAGATCGAGCAGCATGAAGGTAGAGACGATCAACATGCCGATGGGCGCTAACACACCCAATGCGATCCAAAGGCGGTTGGACCTGAAGACGCTCAGCGGTCGATGCGGCGGGGACATAGGTGTGCGCTTCCAAGCATGGTTCGCTGCCTGGCATCTGGCACGCCAAAACCCAAGGGTTTTGCCTGCGAATCGCTGGTTTGGCCGCCCAGAGATCGAGTTGCTCACGCTTTTTACGGACAATCGCGAAGCTTTGATCGCTGGAAATTTCTCGTTCGCTCCTTAGCTATTGCGCTGATTTTAGTCCTCTTACCAGCAACCCTACGTCGGTCAGCGAACCTTCGTTGTTCGTCGTACCGTCCGCCGACAGCTTGCCCTTCACCGGCCTCGCCAGCAGGATCGCAGTGCGGGCCATGTTGCGCTTGAACCTATCGGTGCGGTCGGGATCAGCAAAGGCCAAGGCTGACGGCCTGTGCGCCTCGACCGCCGCGGCGAGGTCGAGCAGGTATCCGCCGCCGACCGGATGCTGGCCAGTCTCGGGCTTGGCGAGGATCTCGTCGACCGCAGCTTCGATCTCATCGGACGAACTGGTGACCTGCATGGGCCTTCAGCTTTGGAACTCTCCGCTCTTCTGGACCTTCGCTTCAGAGACGGACATCGCAGAGGCTATCATGACCGACCGCACCGACGCTGAGAAGCAAGCCATGGGCACGGTGCCGCCAGGACGCCCGCTTGGTGAAGCCAAAAAGCCGGACGTGACCGTGGGTGGCAGCGGCCCAACCTCGCCGGGTAGCCCAGAACCCACGGGTAACGAGGGGCCAGAGAGCGGTGGCTACGACAACCGGCCGGCAACCCCGACGCCCAATAACGCCAAGGGCGGATACGGCGCAGGTTGAGACCTTCAAGGCCAAGTCGGGACTTTGGCTGCTTCAACAACCGTTCTGCCTCATCGGAGATGGTCCACCGTGGCGGTTCTCGAACAGCAGCCACCCGTCAGGCGTGGCATGCTGAGTGTTCTGCAGAGCAGCCCCACGATCGTGTGCGAAGCCCGGGCCGAGGATGGCCGGAGAGGCGTCACCGTGACCGAGGCATTCGGAAGCTATCGCTCAGCACCGAAGCACGGCCCGAACCTCCGACTTGGCGCCGATCTTATGGGAGGTAGAGGCCAGCGGCGCGGCGTCGCTGCCGGAGAAGGCAGCGGCGGTCAACGCGTGGGGGCAGCCCGGCGCCGTCGTATGCGGAATGGTCGGCAACGCAGGTGCGGCGGGTGCGCTACCCCTCCTGATGCAGAAAACCTCAGTCTCTCGTTGGTCAGTGCGTCGACACGTGACGGGAACCGCGCACGCCTCCCGAAGCGTTCCAGCGGCATCAGAGGAGAGTCCCATGAAAAAGCTATACCTTGTCGCTGCCTGCGTGTTGCTCGGCAGCCCCGCATACGCTGAGTCCGTGTCTGAGAAGACGGGTTTGAACTCCCTCGTGGGAGCCAGCCCGAACACGGCGGATTTCGTTAAAGAAGTGGCCATCAGCGACATGTTCGAGATGCAATCGAGCCAAATGGCTGTCGAGCGCGGGAATGATGCAACCAAGAAATTCGCACAGCAAATGATCTCGGATCACCAAAAGACCTCCGGCGAACTCAAAGGCATGGTTCAGAACGGCAAGGCTAAAGTTGAGATCCCAACCGCACTAGACTCGTCACATCAGAGCATGATCGACAAGCTGAAAGGCTTGAAGGGGGACGACTTTAACAAGCAGTACCACAGCGACCAAGTGAAGGCGCACAAGGATGCCGTCGATCTGTTCCAGCGCTATGCGAAGGGTGGCGACAACCAAGATCTGAAGGCTTGGGCTGGGAAGACCGAGCCAGCGCTAGAGCAGCATCTGAAGATGGCACAGGACCTGAACAAATAGGGAGATTAGGGTTACGCAAGCAGGTCCGTCATCGGATAAGCATAGACCCGGTTCAGGCCCGGACGCGCTGCAGCGCGTCCGGGCCGCTGAACAAGGTCAGGTTGTCCATATCGAGGCGGACGGGATAGTCACACTACGAGGAGAGGCTTCGCCGCTCGCGATATAGCGCTGTGGCGAGGCAGGTTGGCGTATCGTTCCGCAAGAGTCGTCGTAGGATCGACCTATGCCCTACACCGTAGAGATCACCCTGGCGGAAACATCTTCCGAGAGTGCGGAGGACGATCTTGCGATGTACCAAATGCCAGAGATCTTCGACACGATGGCCGATGCAAAGCAGGCCGCGGTAAGCCATGTTGCTGGGCTAGATCGCCACCCAGCCACCGTCTTTTTCACTGTCCTAGACCAAGCGGGTCTGATCATTCTAACCAGCGCGGACAAGTCAGGATAAGCCGTTAATGCAGGGACGAAAAAGCCCGCCACGGCGGCTGCCGGGCGGGCTGAGTTTTGAGCCAGGCCAGTGGGGGACCGGCGGCTCTCAAAGGCTCAAGCCAGGGTTGAGACTTAGGTTCCGGCAGCACGAGCTAAAGCATCACCGGCGATTGCTCACATCGTCGACCGTGCCCAGGTCGATGTCGGCCTCAGGCGTGCTGGCCTCGTCGAAGGCCTGAAGCCACGCCTCGCGGTCCTCTGAGCCTTCAGGATAGGGGCAGCTCTCCCGCGCCTTCCCGTACAAGTGAGCGTTGCGTCCCTTGATGAAGGGGCTGTCGCTGGCTGTTGCGCCTTCTGATGACACGATGGTCTCCTGTTAGCTCAGGCGTGAACTCAGGCCTTGCGCTGTGGCTTGGCCGAGGGGTTTGGGTCGGCTGTTAAAGCTGTTTCAGTTCCCCTTTCATTCGGCTGAGTTCGAAGGCGGCAAAGCCAAGCGGCGGCAGAAGCAGAAGCAGAGCGAAGAAGAGGGCCATGTCTGTTTTCCTGTCAGATGAGCAGGAGAAATGCCTCAGGGCCTGAATGGGTCCGGGCCGCACCTGATTTGCTTCAGTATCGCGATCCTATGACGCGATCGTGGTTCTTCGTGGCCTATGAGGTTGAGTGGATCGACGAGAACCTGATGCGCACTGAGCCGTCCGACGCCGAGCGCGGCCGGAGGGTCGCCCGGCGCAAGGCGATCTACGAAATGCTGCGTCCAGAGGCGCGAGTCGAGCATGCGCGCGCGAGACCGATCTGACGCTGTCAGCCGACGGCCTGGTGGGACGCATAAAAGTCGGAACCAGCTCGATCAGGCTTGCGTTCTGAACTCATGCCGACCTGAAAGGCGCCCGAGGAATGATCAAATGAATTCTGCAAGCAACGCAGAAGCACAGGTTCCATCCCTCCTGCTTGCGCTGTTCGGTTTTTCTGCATCAGTAACCGCAGTCATTGGGATTATAGCTGCGCTTGGATCCGTGCCCTGAGTTGAATGCTGCCTATATCTAATAGGCTCGTTCTAGTCACTGGACCCAGAAATCCTGCCTAGCTAGAATTCCATGCCGAGCTTCACACGCAGATTGTGGCGCTCGAACTGGTTCAAGCCTAGTCCGCGCCGAGCATAAGAGGGATCGGTGTCTCGCCCCCAGACTTGGCCTGCGTAGGCCACCGTTAGCCAGATCTTCTCGGTGAAGCGTCGATGCAGGACCGGCCCGACGAGCACCGCCTCGCTCTCCAGCCGATTGAGAAAGACCCCGTCATAGCCGCGCAGGTAGCGCACCTCCGGACCTATGAAGGTACCATCCGCAATCTGCCCGACCACTGCGTTTGACCAGAGAAAGGTCGAGGAGCGGTAACCCTGGCCGGCAAAGCCCCGTTGGCGCCCAGCAGCTGGCTCGAAGCTGATGTTGCTGCCGTACCAGATCTTGCCGGGCACGAGTTGCACGTCGAGCTGGATAAGGCTCTCGATGTCAAACACGTTGGCGCCGTTGCCCTCGATAGGCAGAACCCGGGTGAAGCGGGGGCGCAGCTCGACGGCGATCCCCAATGGCTGCTCGGCTGATCCTTTCAGAAACTGATACTTCAATTCCACCGAGGCGCCATCGAAGGTACCGAAGGATTTATCGTCGAGGTCTGCGATGTTGCGCTGTCGACGCAAGTTGCCGAAGGCGCTGAGCTCAATGCTGAACCGGTCGGCAGGGTTGAACTGGTAGGAGAGCCGTGTGTCGAGCACGCGGTAGCTGGAGGGGCCAGGGCCGTCACGACGCTTGCTGAAGCGAGAGATCGTGTCGACGAGCACTTCCTGCTCGCCCTTCTCACCGGCGTCAGACCCTTCAGTGAAGCCGAATAGGTGCTCGGTATCGATCTCCTTCTGCTTGTCTGACTTGTCGCTCTTGCCCCCAGAGCCACCGCTGCTCGACGAGGATTTGGCCTTGTCGTTCGCCTGTTCCTCGGCAAACCCAGGGACGACGGCGAGACCCAAGGTCAGCAATAGGGCCAAGGCGAGTTGCGAGATGGGTCTCGCCAACGAAGCTTGCCCGATCATGATCCTGTGCCGTCCCCTGTGCGATGCGCACAACCGTGAGTAGACGTGGAGACGGGCCCGTGCCTGTTACAGAATGGCAACGCTTGGCTGCAACTCTGCGGTGACGGGATGAACCCGCTGGTCGAGACGTAAGCCGCTCGGCTCAACTGCCGCGGTTCTGCCCTGGGCCTACGAGTACCAGCTAGTGACCTTGACCCCCGACAAAGCCAAGGACGGGCACGAGGTCGCGCTTGCCGCGGGCCTGCACCTCCAGGACGCAGAAGCCAGTCTCGGCATTGTGGAAGGTGACCCGCTCGATCGTGCCAGCCAGCGCCTCGACAGGTTGGCCGCCGCCGGAATGCTGCGGCGTCCTTGAGGCCGTCACCGATCTGTCTGCCCGATCCATGCCGCCGCGGCCCACGTCGAGTACCGAAGCTACATATCGGCTCGATG
The DNA here is from genome assembly GCF_056431005.1 of Methylobacterium sp. HJ2. Taxonomy (NCBI): domain Bacteria; kingdom Pseudomonadati; phylum Pseudomonadota; class Alphaproteobacteria; order Hyphomicrobiales; family Methylobacteriaceae; genus Methylobacterium; species Methylobacterium sp. HJ2. Next base: position 16,155 of record NZ_JBWJYM010000005.1, read on the forward strand.
GCTGAACCCCGAAACACCCTCCTGTGGTCGCATGATGCTGACCTTCATGGGGGGCAGACCACGCCGAGCGACGCTGCACCGCCTAGTTGATCAAGCAGAAGCCGCCCTCGGCTCCGCTGAGCCCGCCGACGCGACGGTCCGCTGCGCAGGCTGGCGTGGCGGCACGCACTTCTCGGACAGGCGGCGTCACGGGCATTGGCGGGCGGGAGGGCGCTGAGGCGAGCTCAGGCGAACTGCGGAGCTCTGCGGCTGCAGCAACGGGCTCCGCAGTTGCCGCCGCCACTGCGACCGTCCCACTGGGAGTAATGGCGACCCCTGGCAGATAGCCAACCGTGGTTGCCGGTCTCGCCTCGGTGCGAGGGGTGACCGATGGGGTCACAGCGGCGGGCCGATATGTCACTGGCGCTCGGCCGGAGAACAGCCGGCCGAAACCAAGTCGGCGTGCTTCAGCAGTCTGTATGCTGCCGACAAAGGCCAGGATCGCTGCGCCCACTACCAACCGTGCCCGCATGGATCATCTCCACCACATGCGAGTAGGCTGCACGATGCCCCTTAAGCCGGCGGCAACCTGATGCCTCGCATTCGAGTGATGCCCAGTTTCCACACCGCCTTCGTCTCAAGCCGACCGCTCCTCTGCTTCACGTCGGACTGGTGCCGCAGATGTGCGAGCTATCGAGAGAACTGATCGGCCCCCACGAGGTGGTCCGCGGGTAAAGTTAGTGCACGGTTGGCCGCTCCGCCACGAGTCGCTTGGCCGGCGGAACTGGTCGGGCGAGCGCAGCTGGCCACGCGGAGAAGGCTGGCACGAACACCTCCGGGGCCGGCGGCCGGTATCCGAGCGAGGCATGCGGGCGCACGCTGTTGTAGTGACGTCGCCAGCTTTCGATCACGATCTCCGCCTCTTTAAGTGTGTAGAAGATCTCGCCGTTGAGGAGTTCGTCCCGTAGGCGGGCGTTGAAGCTCTCAACGTAACCGTTCTCCCATGGTGAGCCTGGCGTGATGTAGGCCGTCTTTGCTCCGACGCCGGTAATCCAAGCTTGGACAGCCTTCGCAACGAACTCCGGGCCGTTATCCGAACGGATATGGACAGGAACGCCACGCAGGATGAACAAATCCGAGAGCACGTCGATGACGTCGATCGCCTTTAGCTTGCGGGCGACGCGGATCGTCAGGCATTCGTGCGTGAACTCGTCGACCACGTTGAGCATCCGGAACTTACGTCCATCGTGCGTGCGGGCCTCGACGAAGTCGTACGACCACACGTGATTGCGGTGTCCCGGGCGAAGACGAACACAGGAGCCGTCGTTGTCCCAGATCCGCCCCCGCTTGGGCTGTCTGGCTGGGACCTTCAGACCCTCACGCCGCCAAATGCGCTCGACGCGCTTGTCGTTGACGAACCATCCGGCTGCCTTCAGCAATGCGCTGATCTTGCGGTACCCGTAGCGTCCGTACTTCTCGGCCAACGCCACGAGATCGGCCGTCAGCGCCTCTTCGTCGTCGCGGCCCCGCGGTACCTTGCGCTGTGTTGAGCGATGCTGTCCGAGCGCCCGACAGGCGCGGCGCTCGGAGACGGTCATCGTCCGCATGATGTGCTCGACACAGGCGCGTCGGCGAGCGGGGCTCGAGACGTCTTCCCCGGGACGCCTCCTGCAAGATCAGCTTGTCGAGGGTGAGATCCGCAATCGCCTTTCGAAGCCGAGCATTCTCGGCCTCAAGACTCTTCATCCGTCGAACTTGATCCGACTTGAGCCCGCCGAACTCACGTCGCCACCGGTAGTATGTCACCGAACTCACACCGAGCGCGCGGATTGCATCGGCCACGCTCTGGCCCTGTGAGATCAGCACGTCCGCCTGCCGTAGCTTGGCGACGATCTCCTCGGGCTTCGGGTGCTTTGCCATCTTGTCCGTCCTCCAGGCTCAAAAGCCATACCAAAGGGCGGACCACTTCAATGGGGGCGGATCAGAGCAGCGTTCGAGAACTCTAATTCTATTTGCAGACGTTCCGCTAGATTTAGGCCTGCTGGACAAGTGGCGATCGCCATTTTGATCGATTTTGTCTGAAAAGTCAGCGAATGCGTGATCCAGCCGATTGAGATCGTGCTTGGTTTATGAATTGTCTCTGCCCGCAACGCAGAGGACGCTATGAACGACAACATCAAATTGGCAGACGTTGGACACGTCGAACTGACGGCCAGCATCGTGGCGGCCTATCTCACCAGCAACCACATTCAGGCGGGTGAGCTTCCTATCCTCATCACCAGCGTTCACGCCGCCATCGCGGGCCTTGGGCAGCCTGCCAAGACGACCGAGCCGGAGTTTGACAAGCCGACGCCGGCCGAGATCCGCAAGAGCATCACGCCCGACGCGCTGATCTCGTTCGTGGACGGCAAGCGCTACAAGATCCTGAAGCGGCACCTGTCGAAGCATGGCCTCGACCCGGCAAGCTACCGCGCGCGCTACGGCCTGCCGCTCGACTACCCCTTCACAGCGCCGAACTACTCGGCGCGGCGCTCGGCACTGGCACTCAATCTCGGTCTCGGCCGGAAGGATGACCAATCAGCTCCTGAGACGGTGCCTGCGGCAACTGCATCGGACGCTCCGAAGCGCCGCGGCCGGAAGAAAGCTGACGCAGCCGAATGAGGCTTCGCCGTTCAGCGGGCGAGCGTCCCGCAGCCCCGCCGCGGCGGGATACCGCTGCGGCCGCAAAGGGTCGGTACGGTTCGTGAAAGCTTGCAGGCTGATCTCACGAGGCTGTGCCAGTCCGGCACGAGAATCGATCACCTTGAACGCTCTGGAGACGACGATGGTCCGCAAGGGCGAATTCCTGATCGTGCTGATCGCATCCTTCGTGCTCACAGCCGCGGCCTTGAAAGTCATGCCGCAGCGTACAGTCGGCGACGTGGCGCTAAACCCGCCAGTCCGAAGCCCGGCGCCCAGCATCGAGGTGCCAAGCATCCGCGTGGTCCACCCCGGCTATGAGCGCAGCGCTTCGGTTGAGCGCAAGCGCTGGGCCGATCCCTACAAGCTAGCCCCAGCCGCTGTGGCTCCGTAGCGCGATAAGCCGGCGGGCCGATCAAGATCAACAAACGAGAGAGCCCCTGCTGCTATGGCAGCGAAGGGCTCTTCTGCTGTTTGGCTCTGATCCGCTTGACGCGTCAGGCGCGACGCCGGCCGCGCGCTTGTGGGGCTTCTTCGTTGCTGGCCTGATCGCGTTCTGCCTGAGCACCGGGCCGGCCGAGGCCGATATGCTTAGCGAGCGCTGAGCGTTGCGCTGCGTAGCTTGGCGCCACCATCGGGTAGTCGGCAGGAAGGCCGTAACGTTCGCAGTAAGACCTCGGCGTCAGGCCATACCGGGTCAGGTGGCGCTTGAGCGTCTTGTAGGTCTTCCCATCCAGAAAGCTGACGATGCCATCATCCGTCACGGAGCGCCGAATCTGCGCAGGTGACGGCCTCTCGATCTCCTCAGACGGGACAGACTGCGAGACGCTGGCCCCACCATTGGTCAAGCCGACAAGCGCGGTGTGCACGCGCCCAAGTAGAGCGCCAAGCTCAGCGGCGGGCAGTGAGTTGTTGGAGACGTAGGCGCAGACGATGTCGCCTGCGAGCTCGATGAGGTCAGCTGACTGACCTGCCATTTCTTGTGTCATTAACTCTGTCCGGTTCGAAGCCCCCCCGCGCCGCTAGATCTACCTTCAATGTTCCGAAATCAAGCAGCAGGCGAACTGGTTATCCATGAAAGTTGTGCAGGTGGCGGCAATCGCCGCGCAAAATCTGGGACTTGATGCCTTAGAGCCGAGCGCACCGCGCTGTGCCAGCTGCTATATTTCACGGGCGGCGTACGACTGGTCGGGGTGTCGAAGGTTTGACAGATAGGGCCAACATGCCGCAGCGCTGAGCCCACGACGAGGGCTCATCTGGCCTTCCAACACAGCCGGCTGGGAGTGCACCAACCCTCAACCGTGCCGGGTCGTTGATCAGCGATAGGGATTAGAAGGCTGCGAGGGTTAGAAGCGCGTGCCGCACACGCGCTCGACGGCATCGCCACTGTCCTCCGGCCTTGAATTGAAGGCGATCGGAAGCCTCGGCGCGACATCTCGGCCCGTGTTGTTGAGGATCTCGCATACCGGCAGGTGCCGTGGCCAAGAGCGCAACCCGGCGCCGGTCACGAGGCAATCGTAGGTGCTGGGGGTGAGCATCTGCTTCAGGATCGGGCCGGCCTGATCGTCCGGCCGGACGAAGCAATGCTCGGCCGTCCAACCGCGGGCGCGCATGTCCTCCAGCGCGATCTTGATCCCATGGTGGATCTTCTCGGCGTTGAGCCCGGGCGGGAGAGCGGGGTCCGAAAAGTCGACCGCTTCGGGCTCGTATCCCACCATCAGAACACGCATCGGATCCTCCAGCGTTAGGCCCCGGCCTTGGCCGGTCTCATGTCAGCTAGCGGCCAGGATGGCGCTCACAAGGCTCACCCTTGGCCTCCAAGATCCGCTGTCGGCTCTCTGGTGCGAGGTTTGGATGGCGACCCGCGGCCACGTTTTCCGTGTTCCACCAGTGTTGCACGGACCCGCCTACGGCCCACCGTAACCCATTGTAAAATCAGGGATCGTGTTGCAGCGTGTTGCAAGCCGAAAGGGCAGGGGAGGGGGTGTTGAAAAACCCGCCAAGTCATTGACCTAGCGGGCTTATTGCTGGCGACCCCGGTAGGGCTCGAACCTACGACCTGCCGCTTAGAAGGCGGCTGCTCTATCCAGCTGAGCTACGGAGTCTGGGACGTCAGCGCGGGCCGAAACACCATGCCCTGCGGCCAGGGTCAAGGGCCCCTCCGCCCGGGGAAAAAGCCGGCCGGGCGGAGGGGCGCGCTCTCGGAAACAGGCCGCCACGACGCAGGGGACGAGTCCCGAGGGCCGCCCTCAGGCGCCCCGGGGCGGCGGGGTTGGGGGAGCCGTGGGCGACGACATCTCCGGCCTGCCTCCACGCAAGGCCGGAGCCGAGGGGCGCCAGCTCTGTTCGTCGTCGATGCCGACCCGTTCAAGCGCTGCAACGACCTCTGCGGCCAGGCCATGGGTGACGAGGTGCTCAAGGGTCTAGCGCGCTGCCTCGCCGCGAGCGTCCGCCGGCCCGGCGACCGCGTCTGCCGGATCGGCGGCGCGGCGTTCGTGCTCCTGTTGCCGGGCACGAGCGAGCCCGGCGCGCGGCATGTCGCCGGAACGGTGCACGCCGCGATGGCCGCGCTGGCGATCCCGGGGACCGGCATCGGCGCCGGTCGGTCGCGGACGCTGCGGCCGTCCCGGATTCGGGCCCTACCGCGGCGCGCGCGGATGCTCGGCTGCGAGGTCGGCCAATCCGTCGATGGCGACGGCCAGATCCAGAAGCATCGACCCGACCGCGGGGTCGAACAGCCGGATCTCCGCTTCGCCCAGGAGAGGCTCCTCCGCGGCCTGACGCAGTTCGTGAGCGATCTCCCGGAAGGTCATGGCGGCGGCATGGATGTGGGGCACGCGCGTGCCGAGATCCGGACCGGCGTGCTGCACCTGCTTCAGCGGGTCCGCCAGGCGCCGCCGGCCGGCCTCCGAGAGGGTGCGCGTCGAGAGGAGAGGCACGTCCGACATGAGGATCCTTACAGCGCCCAGGCTGGCGCGACAGCCACACGCCCCGGCGCGGTCTCGGCCCCGTCGCCGCGCGCGGATCCGGCGAGCCTCGCCCCGGCCGGCGGCCGGTGCCCGGCGGCAAGGGGCAGGCGCGGATGCCTGCCGATCGGTGCGCACGCCGCTGCAGGGCGGGGGTGGATGAGGGTGGTCACGGTGCTTGCGGTGCAGGTCCAGGCTTCGACTGGGTTCGAGGAGCCGGAATCTTGCCGTTCGCCGACGTCCGAGGCGATCGACGTTAGCGTCCCGCCATTGACGTCCCTTTAAGGCAGCCCGCGAATCGTCGATCCGCATGCCGCTAAATCCGTCATAGGATCGAATACGGGAGTCAAAACCGAGAATTAGTTCATCGCTGCCGAGTCTATCCGAGCGTATGTCATCTTCAAGGGCTGGAAGTCACCGCCTACGACAGGCGTCGATAGCACGACCTGCACATCGGACTCCTCTCCACGTGCGGACGAATGCGCCTCCTCTCGCAGGATGACATGAATACCATCATCGCAAGTGCCGCGACGGACATGTGGCCACGTCACGCATCGAGACCGTGCGGACCGCTCGTGAACGGCCGCCGGTCCATCGGATCGCCCATCGTCGCGAGGCCGCGCCCGCGGCCGACCGGCTCCAGGCCGGCGCGGGAGCACGCCCACACCGCGAGCCCCGCCGCCCGAGCCGCCGTCATCGCGCCCGGCGTTCCGGCCGAAGCGTCCGCCCGCCAACGAGGAGGGATCGAGTAAGGAAACCCCGACGTTCCTTATCGATCCCGTTCCGCCTCACGCAGCCGCACCCGACGGGCAATCCCGGCGCACAGCAACGGCCGGCGGCGGCCCTATCCCCGCCCTGCCGCCCGTGCATAATGCCCGCTACACGTTTCCGTGACGGCGCGAGACAGCCAGTGAAGGCCCGGGAGACGATCCCCAGGACGCCGAGCCGCGTCGGCCGCCCCCCACGGGGGTCCGAGGGAGAGGCGACGCTCCGCATCCTCGCGGCGGCGAAGCCGGTCTTCCTGAAGGAAGGCTACGAGGCCGCGAGCATCGACGCCATCGCCGGGTCGGCGGGCCTCTCCAAGAAGACCATCTACGCGCGCTTCACCTCGAAGGAGGACCTCTTCGAGGCCGTCCTCGTCCGGTTCATCGAGGAGAACGTGCCGTCCATCGAGCGGGCGGCGGCGCTGGAGGGCCCCATCGCGGAGCGGCTCCACCGCGTCGCGCTCGCGCTCCTGGAGGCCGCCCTCACCGTCGATGCCATCGCGGTCCGCCGGGTCATCGTCGCGGAAGCCGCGCGCTTCCCGGAATTCGCCCAGCTGCTGCACGATTTCGGGGGCGCCCGGGTCGCCCCGCTGATCGAGCGGTGCCTGGAGGAAGGAGCCGCCAGCGGCGAGATCGGGGTGGACGATGTCAGGCACGCCGCCGACCTGTTCCTCAGCATCGCCGTGCGGGGTTTCATCGACAGGGCGGAACTCGGCCTGGAGCGCCCCGGCCTGTCGCATGTGAAGCGGGAGAGCCTGAAACGCGCCATCGCCTTCTTCATGGCGGCGTGCCGCACGCGCGACGCGGCGATCGACGGGGCGGCTCCGTAGGACGGGGCCCGCGCACCGTGTCGCATGGCGTGCCTCATGCCCCGAGAGATCCGGCGGACGACGGCCACAGGCCCGGCACGCTCCCGCCTGCACCCGCCGCGCCGGCCCGGCCTCGGACGAGCCCTTGGGCTCCTGGCCTCACTCCGCGGTGGAGGCGGGGAGAAGGCGGGGGGAGGCGATCGCGGTGCGGGCGGCGGACGGACCGCCACGGGCGGGCGGGGCGGACGCCATCATGGCGGCGCCGGAGGCGACCAGCCCGGCCATCATGCGGAGGTCTTCGGGCTGGCCCGGGTCGGAGGCGATCTGCTCGGCCTCCGCCTGCAGGCGCCTGTTGCAGGCCTTCGAGGGCAGGCCCTCGTCCGGCGTGCAAGCATCGTGGCGGGCGCAGGCCGCATCCAACTGATCGATCGGCGCGGCGGGGGCGTTGTTGCCGGGCCCGCAGTAATTGCCGTGCACCAGCAGCTTCGGCCTCCCGACCGGGGACTCCTCCTGGGCGTGCGCGGGCAGGGCGAGGGCCGCGAGGAGCCCGAGGGCAAGGACGGGTCTGATCATGGGGTCTCGTCTCACGGGTCGCATCCGGGTCCAGGCGGCCGAGCCGCCATCGGGATGGGGGAGGATTGGGCGCACGCCGCCCGGTGCCGGGCGGGCGGAGCGCCGGAGGTCACCGGCCCCGCGGGCCGGCGTCGATGACGGCCCTGCAGCCGGGGCTCAGGCTGACTCGCTGCGCCCTCATGCAGGCCACGATCCGCCCGCGGTCGGGTATCGCCGTCAGGCAGAGGCGCAGGACGTCGTCGCGGCACAGCGCCGCCTGCTCCTGCTCACCGGCCCTCGCCCCGTTCGGGCCGGCGGCGAGCAGGCCCAGGACCACGGCGCAGGGGACGGAGGGCTTCGCCATCGGATCGGTTCCGTCTCGGTCGGCCCGGGCATCCGCCCGGGGCAGGGGTCCGACAGGGAACGGTAAAGATACTGGTCTGTTCCGTTGTCGTTGCGGACAGGCCTCCGCCTTCGGTATCGCAGGGTCCGAGGCGCGCCGCCTTGTCCGGTCGCGGCGGCGGCATGCCCGTCATCGCTGCGGTCCGGATGTCACGGGAGATGGACTGACATGCTGGCACGCATCGCGGCGGGTGCCTTGGGCTTCATCGTTCTGTTCGGCCCGGTCTCGGCCAAGGATGCGGTCGGCCGTGCCGCCCGCGCCTGGGTGTCGGGCGTGGTGGAGCGCGTGGGAGGCACGACCGCTGCGGTGGCGGGGGGCCCCGGGTCGCGCCCGGCCCGGACCGTCGACGTGCGCCTGCGCGTCGCCGCGGACGGCACCGTCCTCGACGTCACGTTCGGGAGCCGGCCGCCCCCCGAGGCCGTGCTGAACCGCCTGAGGACCGCCATCTCGGCGGCTGGCCCCTTCGGTCCGCCGCCGCGGGAATTGCTCGCCCCCGACGATTCCACCGAACTGGCCTTCCCGCTGAGGATCGCCGACCGCCCGCGGTGAGGGCCCATCCGTCGCCGCCGCCGACCTGGACGGCGCGCTCTGGCCCGAACCTGGTGCCCCCGTCGCGGCGATCGCAGGCGTGCGACCGCGCCCGATCCGGTCGGCGTATCGATGAGATGCGCGGGCGTCCCGGGACTGCCCGCGCGGCGCGGATCAGGACGCGCGGCCCTCATGCTCCTTGGCGAGCCGGAGGAGATTCCGGCCGTAGGCGGTCTTCTGGTAGAGCTCGCCGTGGGCGATGAGCTGCTCGCGCCCGATGAAGCCCTGCAGGAACGCGATCTCCTCCAGGCAGGCCACCTGCAGGCCCTGGCGGTTCTGCAGCGTGCGCACGAACTCGGAGGCCTCCAGCAGGCTGTCGTGGGTGCCGGTGTCGAGCCAGGCATAGCCCCGGCCCATCCGCTCCACGTGCAGCTGCCCGCGTTCCAGATAGGCCTCGTTCACGCTGGTGATCTCGAGCTCGCCGCGGGCCGAGGGCTTCACCGCGGCCGCGATGTCGAGCACCTGATTGTCGTAGAAATACAGGCCCGTGACCGCCCAGGTCGATTCCGGCTCGGCCGGCTTCTCCACCAGCCGCAGCGGACGCCCGGCGGCGTCGAGCGTCACCACGCCGTAGGCCTGCGGGTTGTCGACATGGTAGGCGAACACCGTCGCGCCCGCCCCGCGGCCGGCCGCGCGCGCCAGGAGCTCGCTCAGGCCCGCGCCGAAGAACAGGTTGTCGCCGAGGATCAGCGCCACGTCGTCCGCGCCCACGAAGTCGCGCCCGATCACGAAGGCCTGCGCCAGGCCCTCGGGCCGCGGCTGGAGCGCGTAGCTGAAGCGGACGCCGAACTGCTCGCCCGTGCCGAACAGGCGCTGGTAGTTGCCCAGGTGCTCCGGGCTGGAGATGATCAGGATCTCGCGGATCCCGGCCAGCATCAGCACCGAGACCGGGTAGTAGATCATCGGCTTGTCGTAGACCGGCAGCAGCTGCTTGTTGATCGACAGCGTGGCCGGGTGGAGCCGCGTGCCGGAGCCGCCGGCCAGAACGATGCCCTTCATGGTGCCAGGCCCTTCATGGTGTCGCCTCCGGATCGGCCGGCCCGACGAGGCGATCGAGGATGTCCTCGAGCGCGGCGGCCCAGGGCCGCATCGTGATGCCGTAGGCGGCCGCGAGGCTCTCGGTCGAGAGCACGGAATTGGCCGGCCGCCGGGCCGGGGTCGGGTAGGCGCTGGTCGGGATGCCGGCGACCGGCACGCTGCGCCCGCCGCGGCGCGCGCTGCCGGCCACGATGGCCCGCGCGAAGCCGCACCACGTGACGGCCCCCGCGTTCACGCAGTGGAAGGTGCCGGTCGGCGCCCGCTCGTCCTCGGCCAGCCGCAGCGCCACCCGCAGCAAGGCCGCCGCGAGGTCGGCGGCCGAGGTCGGGCAGCCCTGCTGGTCGTCGACGACGCCGAGCGCGTCGCGCTCGGCCGAGAGCCGCAGCATCGTCTTCACGAAGTTGCCCCGGTGCGGGCTCACCACCCAGGCGGTGCGCAGGATCGCGTGGCGCGGGTTGGCGGTGCGGACCGCGAGCTCCCCGCCCGCCTTGCTCGCCCCGTAGACGCTCTGCGGCGCGATCGGATCGCCCGGCTCGTAGGCGCCGGACCGGCTGCCGTCGAAGACGTAGTCGGTCGAGACCTGCACGAGCGGGACGGCGCGCCGCGCCGTCTCGGCCGCCAGGATCGCGGGCGCCAGGGCGTTGAGCCGCCACGCCGCCGCCACATCGGACTCGGCCTTGTCGACGGCGGTGTAGGCCGCCGCGTTGATCACGGCGCCGTAGGCGCGCGCGTCGAGGGCGGCGGCGACGGCGTCCGCATCGGTGATGTCGAGCGCGTCCCGCGTCGGCGCGTGGAGCGCGACGCCGTCCGGACGCTCCAGCGCCCGCAGCTCCGTGCCGACCTGGCCCGCGCCGCCGAGGATCAGGATGTCCATGCCGGGCTCAGCCCGCCTGCGCGGGGCTGTGCGGGCGCCCGGCGGTCAGGCCGAGGCGCTCGCCCGTGTAGCGGCCCTCGCGGATCGGGCGCCACCACGCCGCGTTGGCGAGATACCACGCGATCGTCGCCTCCAGCGCCTCTTCGAAGGTCCTGCGCGGGCTCCAGCCGAGCTCGGCCTCGGCCTTGGCGGGGTCGATCGCGTAGCGGCGATCGTGGCCGGGCCGGTCCGTGACGAAGGTGATCAGCCGCTCGTGCGGACCGGCCTCGGGCCGGAGCCGGTCGAAGGCCGCGCAGAGCGCCTTCACCACCGCGAGGTTGTTGCGCACCGCCTTGCCGCCGAGGAGGTAGGTCTCGCCGACGCGACCGCGCTCGAGCACCGCGACGAGCCCGCGGGCGTGGTCCTCGACGTGGATCCAGTCGCGCTCGTTCAGGCCGTCGCCGTAGACCGGCAGGGGTTTGCCCTCGAGCGCGTTGAGGATCATCAGCGGGATGAGCTTCTCGGGGAAATGGCGCGGCCCGTAATTGTTCGAGCAGTTGGTGACGAGGACCGGCAGGCCGTAGGTCTCGTGCCAGGCCCGCGCGAGATGGTCGGAGGCGGCCTTCGAGGCCGAGTAGGGCGAGCGCGGGTCGTAGCGGCTCGCCTCGGTGAAGAACGCGCCGGGCTGGAGCGAGCCGTAGACCTCGTCGGTGGAGACGTGCAGGAACCGGAAGGCCGCGCGGGAGGCGCCCGACAGGCTCTCGTAATGGGCGCGCGCGGCGTCGAGCATCACCTGGGTGCCGATGACGTTGGTGCGGATGAAGGCGCCCGGATCCGTGATCGAGCGGTCGACATGGCTCTCGGCGGCCAGGTGCATGACGGCGTCGGGCCGGAACTCCGCGACGATGCGGGCGATGGCCGGGCCGTCGCAGATGTCGGCCTCGATCAGGCGGTGGCGCGGATCGTCGGCGAGGGAGGCCAGCGAGACCGGGTTGGCCGCGTAGGTCATGGCATCGACGGTGGTCACGGTGTGGCCGAGGTCGTGCACGAGGTGCAGGACGAGGGCGGAGCCGATGAAGCCGCAGCCGCCGGTCACCAGGACACGCATGGGAGAGGTTCCTTGTACCTGCGCGGCCGTCAGAACATCGGGCCGAGATCGGCGAGGCGCGGCGCGCGCCGGTCCTTGTCCGACAGGATGGCGCTGGCGGCCTCGACCGGCCAGGCGATGGCGACGTCGGGATCGTCGAAGGCGAGCGCCTTGTCGTGGGCGGGCGAGTAGTAGGCGTCGACCTTGTAGGCGATCATGACGTCGGGCGTCAGCGTGCAGAAGCCGTGGGCGAAGCCGTGCGGGATGAAGAGCTGCTCGCCGCTCTCCGCGTCGAGGGTCACGGCGACGTGGCGCCCGTAGGTCGGCGAGGCGCGGCGCAGGTCGACCGCGACGTCGAGGATGGCGCCGCTGAGCACGCGCACGAGCTTGGCCTGGGCCTGGGGGGCGATCTGGAAGTGCAGGCCGCGGATGGTGCCCTTGGGCGCGGAGAAGGATTGGTTGTCCTGCACGAAGGCGCAGGCGATGCCGGCCCTCTCCAGCGCATCGGCGCGGTAGGTCTCCGAGAACCAGCCGCGCGCATCCCCGTGCCGCATCGGCCGCACCAGCTTCACCGCCGGGATAGCGGTCTCCACCACGTCCACCGGTGTCCCCTCACGTTCCGTTCGCGCGACGGCAGGATCGTCGCGCGCCGTCTCGCATCAGCGGGGCTTCGGCGGATAGACGGACGTTGTCAAGCCGCGCCACGGGCAAGAGGCGGCACGCGATCGCGTGCGCGATGGACCTGCCGGCCCTCGCCTCGCGAGGCGTTCGTGGGCATCGCCTAGGCGGCCAGCGCGCGCATGACCGCGATCAGGTCCGCCTTGCCCTCGAAGCCGATACCGGGCAGCTCCGGCATGACGATGTGGCCGTCCTCGACGCGCACCCCGTCCGGGAAGCCGCCATAGGGCTGGAACAGGTCCGGATAGCTCTCGTTGCCGCCGAGCCCGAGGCCGGCCGCGATGTTGAGCGACATCTGATGGCCGCCATGCGGGATGCAGCGCGACGGCGACCAGCCGAACTGGTGCAGCACGTCGAGGGTGCGCAGGTACTCCACGAGCCCGTAGGACAGGGCGCAGTCGAACTGGAGCCAGTCCCGGTCCGGGCGCATCCCGCCGTAGCGCAACAGGTTGCGCGCGTCCTGGTGCGAGAACAGGTTCTCGCCGGTCGCCATCGGGCCCGGATAGAACTCGGACAGCGCCGCCTGCAGGGCGTAGTCGAGCGGGTCGCCGGCCTCCTCGTACCAGAACAGCGGGTATGGCCGCAGCATCTTGGCGTAGGCGACGGCCTGTTCGAGGTCGAAGCGGCCGTTCGCGTCGACGGCGAGTTGCGCCCGGCCCTCGATCTCCCTCAGCACGGCCTCGATGCGGCGCTGGTCCTCCCCGATCGACGCGCCGCCGATCTTCATCTTCACCACCGTGTAGCCGCGGTCGAGATAGCCGCGCATCTCGGCGCGCAGCTGGGTGTCGTCCTTGCCCGGATAATAGTAGCCGCCCGCCGCGTAGACGAAGACGCGCGGGTTCGCCGCGACGCCCTTCCGCTCGGCGAGCAGGCGGAACAGCGGCTTGCCGGCGATCTTGGCGGTGGCGTCCCAGATCGCCATGTCGAGGGTGCCCACCGCCACCGAGCGCTCGCCGTGGCCGCCGGGCTTCTCGTTGGTCATCATCGCCGCCCAGAGCTTGTGCGGATCGAGGTTGTCGCCGGCCTCGCTCAGCACGCTCGTCGGATCGGCCTGCAGGAGGCGGTCGCGGAAGCGCTCGCGGATGAGCCCGCCCTGGCCGTAGCGACCGTTCGAGTTGAAGCCGTAGCCCACCACCCGGCGGCCGTCGCGCTCGACGTCCGTGACGACGGCCACGAGGCTCGCGGTCATCTTCGAGAAGTCGATATAGGCGTTGCGGATGGGGGACGAGATCGGCTTGGTGACCTCCCGGACGTCGACGATGCGCATGGGTGCTCTCCTGGGATGCCGGGGCGGGTCGGGAGGCCGCGAGGGATCGGGCTTCGAGATCGGGCGGCTCGGACGCGGCGAACGCGGACCCGTGGCCGGGCCTGCGACGGCGGGGCCCCTCTGGCGGAGGCTTGCCGTACGCCTGGACGCCGTCGCCCGGCCAATGCCATGTTCGGAACACGCTATGCGCAAACGGCATCGGGCATGGACACCGACTGGCTGAGAGACCTCCTGGCCTTGGCCGAGCAGCGGACCTTCTCGCGCGCGGCCGCGGCGCGGAACGTGTCCCAGCCGGCCTTCAGCCGGCGCATCCGCGCCCTGGAGGAGTGGGTCGGCACGGCGCTGTTCGTGCGGGGCGCGCAGGGCGCGACGCTCACGCCCGCCGGCCTCAGCTTCCGGCCCGCCGCCCACGAGCTGATGCGCGACCTGGAGCGGGCCAGACGGGACGCGCAGGCCGCCGGCGCGCGGGATACGGCGACGCTGTCGATCGCGGCGACGCATGCCCTGTCGTTCACCTTCTTCCCGACCTGGATCCGCGGGCTGATGCAGGGCCAGGCCCTCGGAGGGCTCAACCTCGTCTCCGACAGCATGGAGGCCTGCGAGGCCATCATGCTGGGCGGGGAGGTCCACTTCCTGCTCTGCCACGCCCACCCCGATGCGCGCACGCGCTTCGAGCCCGAGCGCTTCCCGAGCATCCCCGTCGGCCGCGACGTGCTGGTGCCGCTCTGCGCAGCGGACCCGGATGGCCGGGCGCGGTGGTGCCTGCCCGCGGCGGCTCCCGCGCCGGTCCCCTATCTCGCCTACAGCCGGGCCTCGGGCCTCGGCCGCATCCTCGCGGCCTGCCGGGGCCACGACCGGAGCCATATGGCGACGGCGCTCACCTCGCATCTCGCGGCGACGCTGATGACGATGGCGCGGGACGGCCACGGCGTCGCCTGGCTGCCGCAGACCCTGGCAGCCGACGACCGGGCGCGCGGCCTGCTCGTCCGGGCCGGTGGCGAATCGTTCGACATCCCGATCGAGATCCGGCTGTTCCGATCCCTGGCGTGCCGCAACCGAGCCGCCGACGCGCTCTGGGATTACCTGGCCGACCGCGCGTCCTGAGGCCGTGCCCGGGATGAGAGGCGCCGGGTCCGACGTTTACCCCAGGTGAGCGTCGCCCGACGGATCGGGCCTGCTCCGATCGGCGCGGCGACCCGGGGGCTGTCGGTGACGCAGGAGATCTGGATCGCGGTCGTGATCGCCGCCGGGTTCACCCTCGGGTGCATCGTCATCCATCGCGCGCGGCGGCACGCGAACGCGGTGACGCTGGTCCTGGCCATGATGATCGGCCTGATGGCCACCCTCGTGACGGGGCGCCTCGGCCACCTCAACCCACACGGGTCCGACCCCGGCCAGCACCTGCTGCTCGCCCATCGGATCCCGTAGCCGGCGCGGCCCCGGCGGTCGGCGACTCGGAGCCGGCTCGGCGGCAGCCTGGCGAGGGAACCGGCAACCGGTTCGCGGGACGACGCCCCGGGCTCGGCCGGGAGCGCGTCCGCGGAGGATGCGTCGAATCCGTGCGATGCATGAAATCCTTTGATGACGAATGTCGTGCTCCCATCGCCTCCGGGAGGTCCTGGCCATGGCGCTCACCGTATCCCTGAACGTCGTCGGCCTGCTGCGCGCGACGGCCCTGGTGCAATCGGCCCGTGCCGAGGCCGCACGGGCGCCGGCCCGAGGCGCCGACACGGCCACGGTGGAGATCTCTCGCGCCGTCGATCCCGCCGTCGAGGATCGCGCGGGGAGCCGGCCGGTCGCGCCCTCCCAGAAGCGGGTGGTCGATATCCAGGTGTGAGCGAGGCCTCGGCGTGGTCCCGGACGCGCTGCGCCGAGCCGGAACCTCGCGGCGGCCGGATCTCCGCGCCGCCCGGCCGCGTTCGCGCGGCCGGACGGTCCGTGCCCAGGAGCGCGGATGCGGCGCGGCCCCGGCGAGCCGCCGGCGATCCCGTCGGGGCGATTCGCGTGGTCCATCGGCCGCATCCGCCGCCGCGTGCTGATGCCTTTCCTGGCATTTCGGATTCGTCTACGCCTATCGTGGCTGATATTTCATCATTCCTCGCCGAAGCCGGGACGCCGCGATGCCGACACGTTCGTTGATGCGCCCGCAAGCGGCCGGCGCCCAGGGCGCGACGCGCGCCACGTCCTCCCGGCATTTCCTCAAGATGGTCGAGGATACGGGCGAGGTCGGCTTCTGGTCGGCGGATTTGCGGCGGGACACCCTGGAGGCCTCGGTCGGGCTCTACCGCATCCTGGGGCTCGACCCGTCCGAGCCGATCACCTTCGCCTTCGGGCTCGACATGATCCACCCCGAGGACCGGGCGACCCATGGCGACCAGATCGCGGTGCTGCGCTCCGGCCAGCCCATCAACCGCGAGTTCCGCATCATCCGTCCCGACCGCACGCAGCGGTGGATCCACCACCGCGCGGAGGTGCTGATGGGGCCGGACGGACAGCCCCACCAGGGCATGGGCGTGGTGTTCGACGTCACCGCCCGCCACGACAGCCTGCGCTCGGTCGAGCAGCGCTTCGACCGCTACAATGCCCTGATCACGGCGACGGCGGCGGTCGTCTGGATCGTCAGCCCGGGCGGCGAAGCCCTGGAGATGCCCCTGTGGCAATCCCTGACCGGGCAGAGCCACGCGGCCATGCAGGGCCTGGGCTGGCTCGACGCCATCCATCCCGAGGACCGCGAGCGGACGGAGGCGGCCTGGCGGACGGCGGTCAGCCACCTCGCGCCCTACAATACGGATTACCGGGTCCTGTGCGCGGACGGCATCTACCGCTGGTTCAACTCGCGCGGGGTCCCGGTGCTCAACCGCGACGGCGCGATCCGCGAATGGGTCGGCGTCTGCCTCGCGGTGCCGGGCCGCAACCGCTACGCCGCGCCGCGCGCGCACGAGGCCGAAGCGGCGCCGGCGCGCGGCGCGGATCCGGTGATCACGCCCGCGCAGATCCGCGCCGCGCGGGGGATGACCGGGCTGTCCAAGGACGAGCTGGCGCGCCGCGCCGCGGTCTCGGTCTCCACCGTCATGCGGCTGGAGGATGGCGGGTCCGGCGTCCGGCCGAGGCCGGACACGCTCCTGGCGGTGCGCCGGGTGCTGGAGCAGGCCGGCGTCGTGTTCACCTTCGACAAGGACGCGAAGCCGGGCCTGCGAGAGGCCTGACCGGCCCGCCGCCGGCTCCGGGGCCCGGGCGGGACGCGCCTTCCCTCGACGGCACCGGCCCTTGCGGCGTCGGAACGCGCTCTAGGCCGCGCCCAGCACGATCGTCCCGAGCATGGCGAGGACGGCGAGCAGCATGCAGCCGGTGGCCACCCATCCGAGCAGCCGGAGCGGACCGCGCACCGCGAAGGCGCCCATGATGTCGGCGCGCGCGGCGGCGATCATCATCACCGCCATGACCGGCACCGCGATGACGCCGTTGACGACGGCGCTCCAGTACAGCGCCCGGATCGGGTCGACCGCCCCGAGGCTGATGATCGCGCCCACCACGGTGGCGAGCGCCACCGTGGCGTAGAAGGCGCGCGCCTCCAGCATGCGGCGGCCGAACCCCACGGGCCAGCGCCGCGCCTCGCCGACCGCGTAGGCCGCCGAGCCCGCGAGCACCGGCACCGCGAGCAGCCCGGTGCCGATGATGCCGAGCGCGAAGACGGTGGCCGAGAGCGGACCCGCGAGGGGGCGGAGCGCCTCGGCGGCCTGGGCCGAGGTCTGGATGTCGGTGACGCCGCGCGGATGCAGCACGGCGGCGGTGGTGACCATGATGGCGAGGGCCACGAGGTTCGAGAACGTCATCCCGACGACGGTGTCGGCCGCGATCCGGCCGAGCGCGGCCCGCCCCTGCTCGGGGGCGTGCAGGAGGTCACGCCGGCGCGGGAAGGCGTGCAGGTCCTCGGCCTCCTCCGCCGCCTGCCAGAAGAACAGGTACGGGCTGATCGTCGTCCCGAACAACGCCACCAGGGTCGTGAGCGCCGGCCCGCCCGGATCGATGCGGGGCAGCGCCGTCGCCAGCGCGAGCTCCGCCCAGGAGACGTGCGCGAACACCACCACGCCCAGATAGGCGAACAGGCTCAGCGTCAGCCATTTCAGGACGGCGACGTAGCGGGCGTATTGCAGGGCGAGCTGCATGACCGTGCAGAGGCCGGCGAACAGGACGACGTAGAGCCACCGAGGCCCCGGCAGCAGCAGGTCGAGGGCGTCCGCCATCGCGCCGAGATCGGCGCCGAGGTTCAGGACGTTGGCGGCCAGCAGCAGGAGCACCACGGTCTGGAGCAGGCCGTTCGGGTAGTGCCGGCGCAGCACGCCCGCGATGCCGTGGCCGGTGGTCCGCCCGATCCGGGCCGAGACCATCTGCACCGCCGCCATCAGGGGCAGGGAGTAGAGCATGGTCCAGCACAGGCCGTAGCCGAGCTGTGCCCCGGCCTGCCCATAGGTGGCGATGCCGCTCGGATCGTCGTCGGAAGCGCCGGTGATCAGGCCCGGCCCGAGCAGCCCCAGGAGCCGCGGCTTCGAGGGGCCGACGGTGGGGCTCGGCGCCTCGGGATCCGTCTCCGCGACGGCGGTCGGCACGGCGGGGGCCGCCCCGCTCATGCGCCCCGCCCGCAGGGCAGCGGCCTCACGCCGCCGCCCCGGCCAGATCGACGACCTCGCAGGTATCTGCCCGCTGCCGCCAGTCGACGATGCCCGCCGCCTCGCAGAACATCCGCTTGGCCGTTTCGGCGGCGCAGTCCTCGGTCTGCGCGCAGACGACGGCCTGGCGCTGCAGGACGGAACGGCTGTGGCCCGCATCGTCCGAGACGGTCTTGCGGAAGTTCACCAGATACTTGTGCATGGTTCGGCTCCGGCTCGCTGACCGGGGCAGCCTTGGCACCCGCCGCGGCGGGCGGCCTTGATCCAGCGCAAGGGATCCGCCGGGAACCGGCCCGCGAGGGCGGCTCGCGGGACCGGCGGCGACCGGCAGGAACCGGATCCGCGGATCACGGTTGCGCGGGGCCCTGCTCCGACTCGATGGCGAAGCGCCGGGTCAGGGCCTGCCGGACATGCTCGCGGAAGACGCGGACCCGGGCCGGCAATTCGCGGCCCGCGAGGCTGACCGCGCGCAGGGCGCCGCCCCGGCTCGCCCAGGGCTGCAGCACGCGCACGAGCTCCCGGCGCTCCACGGCGCAGGCCGCCACGAGACTCGGGATGTGCCCGATCCCCGCCCCCGCGAGCGTCAGGCGCAGCACCGTGGCGAAATCGCTCGCCCGGATGGCGGGGTTCGGGGTCAGCTGCGCCGAGGCGCCCCGGCCGTCGGTCAGGGGCAGGGCGGCCATGCCGAGGCGCTCGCGGGCCAGGATGACGTCGTGCGCGGCGAGGCCCGCGAGATCGGACGGCGGCGGGCAGCGCGCGAGATAGGCCGGCGCGGCGTAGAGGCCGATCCAGAGATCGAGGATCAGGACCGCCCGGTAATCCGTCTCGGTCGCGCCCCCGAGCCGGAGGGCGAGGTCGATCCGGTTGGCCGCGAGGTCGAGCCGCGCGTCGGTGTTGATCATCTCGACGGTGATCTGCGGATAGGCTTGCCGGAAGCTCGCGACGATCTCGGGCATCACCTCGACCCCGAAATCGATCGAGGTCGTCACGCGCAGGTGCCCGGCCGGGACCGTGCGGGCGTCGCGCGCGATCTCCGAGGCCTCGTCGAGCAGGCTCAGGCTCTCCTGCGCCTTGGCGTGGAAGGCGAGCCCCTCCGCCGTCGGCGAGACGGCACGGGGATTGCGCGCCATCAGGGTGGCGCCGAGCGCCGTCTCCAGGCGCGAGATCCGCCGGCTGACGCTGCCCTTCGATTCCCCCAGGCTCGCGGCCGCGGCGGTGATCGTGCCGAGATCGACGACGGTGCAGAAGGCGCGCACGTCCGAGAGACGGCCGCCGAAGGTTTCCGAGCGCGCAACCATGCCCCCGCGGTAGCAGGGCCGGCGCTCCCGGGGAACCGGGATGCCGGATCGGCGGCGCGCCGCGCGGGCCTATTTCGAGGGGACGGCGGGACTCTGGCCGGAGGGCGAGGGCGTGCGGTGGTCCATCGGCGCCTGCGGCTCCGTCGCGGCGGTCCCGGTGGGGTTGGCCGGCTCGACGGGGCGGTCACGGTTCTCGGCAGTCGAGTGGCCGCCGGGATTGGGCGCGTCCTTGGCGGCGGATTCCTCGCGCGGCACCGGCGCCTGGCTCCAGCCGTCGTTGAAGCTGCGGGACTTGTCGCCCATCGCGTCGATGCCCTTGATCTCGCCGGGCTTCGTCTGGGCCGCGGCGGGACCGGCCCAGGCCGATCCGACCGCCAGGGCCGCGAGGAGCGCGGCAGGGCGCAGGACGGACCGGCGGACCGGGCGGAGGCCGGGGCGGGCGGTCCGCGGCGTGGGGAGCGGGCGGGTCATGGGAGCATCCGGTGATGGGAGACACGTCGTCCCCACCAACAGCGCCCCGGCCCGAGCCGTTCCGGACACCCGGCCGACGGGGCCCTCGCCGGAGATCGCCTCGGCGAGCCCTGGCCCCGCTCCGCCTCGGCGCCCGGGGGCGGCGAGAGATCGCGGCGACGGGTCCGCGGCGACCGCGGCACCGGACGGCCGTCGACCCGGGACGCCGCCTCAGGCGGCCTCGGCGCCGGCCTTCTTGCGCCCGCGGCGCTTCGGAGCGGCGGCGACGGGCTCCGCCTCGACCGCCGGCTCGGGCGCCGGTGCGGCCACGCTCTTGCGTCCGAGGCCGAGGCCCTTGGCGAGCTGCGAGCGGGCCGCCGAGTAGTTCGGCGCCGTCGACGGGTAGTCGGTCGGCAGGCCGTAGCGCTCGCGATAGGCGGGGAGATCGAGCCCATGCTTGGTCAGGTGCCGCTTCAGCGTCTTGTAGGGCTTGCCGTCGACGAACGAGATCAGCGCATCGGGCGTGACCGACTTCTTGATCTGCGCGGCGGTGGGCTTCTCCGGCGCGGCCTCGGCCGTCTCGGCCGGCTTGTTGAGGCCACCCAGAGCCGCGTGAATACCACTGATCAGAGCTGGCAGATCGCCGGCCTGGACATGGTTGTTGGAAACGTAGGCCGTCACGATATCGACGGTCAAATCGATGTGATCGGGCGCTTCCACTGGGTTACCGTCTTCCATTTTCCACTCCTGAACGTAGCAGAGCTACAACGCGCACGCGACATTGCGCCGTCAAGTTTAATCTGTCGCTTACGCGCGGTTTGAGCACAGTCTTTTTGGCTGACTCTGTTCTTCGTGAGCTTCGGGTCGGCTGTTTCTTCCCTCAGGTTGCGTCCGTCCTACTGCGCCTGGATCAACGGACCAGCTGCGGATGTTCGACGAATGGGACGGTTCGGACGTCCGCGACGTTGATGTCAGGCGCCGTATCGGAATCGGCCGCGGCCGGAGGGACGATCATGACGGAGAGCCCCAGGCAGGAGGCGCTCGACGTGCTCCTCGTCGAGGATGCGCCGCTGCAGCGGATGGCGGCGGCGAGCGCGCTGCGCGAGGCGGGCTGCCGGGTGACGGAGGCCGGAACCGTCGCGGCGGCCTTCGAGGCCCTCGACGCCGAGCGATCCATCGACGTGCTGGTGGCCGACATCGATCTCGCGGACGAGCCGCTGACCGGGCTGACCCTGGCCAAGGCCGTCGCCGCGCGCTGGCCGGAGGTGTCGCTGCTGCTCGTCTCCGGCATGATCCAGCCGGATCCGGACACGATGCCGGCGGGCGCGCGCTTCCTGCCCAAGCCCTTCGACCCCGAGACCCTGGCGGGTGCCGTGCGCGACCTCGCGACCGCCCGAGCCGCCGGCACGCTCGGGCTCGACGCTCCGGAAGCGCCCTGATCCCGAGCCGGTTCGGGTCTGGCATCCGATCGGCCCCGGACGACGGGGCGCCCGAGCCCCATGCCCTGGCTCAGCGCCACGGTCCACGACGGCTCTATCCGCGGCGCGGGTCCCAGCCGCACCCGCGTTCCGAGGTTCCCCTGGCCGCGGCGCTCCGGGATGCGGGGCCGCGTGGAAAAGGGAGGTCTCGGTCCGCGCCGTCGTGTAGCGTGGCGTTGCGAGAGGGACCGGTTCCAGACCCTTGAGGCGACGGCTCTTCCCTCGCCGAACCGGCCTCCACTGCGGCACTCAGCAGCCAAGACTCTTCGGACCAAGACACCCCGGACCATGCCGCCAGCCAAGCTCGACCGCGCGCGCTTCGCCAAATGCCGGGCCCTGATGGAGCACGGCCTCACCGCGGGGGAGCGGGCGGCGGGCGCGGCGGCGGCGGAGCGCGTCGCCGCCGCCGCCGGCCTCAGCCTCGGCGAGGCGCTCCGCCTGTCGGAGGCGGGCCGCCTTTCCGAGGTGCGCCCCGCACCCTCGCCCCCGCCGCGCCGGCCCCCGCCCTGGCAGGCCCCGCCCCTCAGCACGGACCCGATCAGCGTGGAGGAGATCCTGGCCCAGAAGGAGGCCACCGGGGCCTACCGCAAGCGCCGGGCCGCCCGCGAGCGGACCCGGCTGCGCGAGGATCTCGCACGGCAGACGGTCGCCCAGGCGGAGATGCGGGCGGCGCAGGCCGCGCGCGACCGCAACTGGGCCGAGAGCCGCGGGGCGGGCGCCCCGACCGAGGAAGGGGGAGAGGATTCCTGAGCCGCTACGCGCCGGCCGCGGCCCCGAAATGCGCCAGCGCCGCGGCCCCGGCCTTCGCCGCCGCCTTCGCGGACGGGTAGGTCTCCGGCGCGGCGCGGACCGGCGTGCCGGCCGCGTCGGTCAGGTGCCAGCGGAACCGGCCGGGCTCGCCGGCACAGGCCTCGACCACGACCGCGACGGGCGTCGGATCATCCGCGCTGGGCATCTCGGCGCGCCTCAATCCGGCCGGCCCGGCCGCTCGGACCGCCGGCGACGCGGCGTCGGCCGCTCCTCGGCGAAGCCCGGCGGCACGCCGACGGCCTGCCCGCTCCGGATCGCATCGCGCACGTTGCCCGGTCCGGCCCGTCCCTGGGTTCCGCCGGGCGCCGTCGCGGGGGCCTGGCCCGCGGGCGGCGTGTAGGAGCCGCCCGACAGCGCCAGCGCCGGGCCGCCCCACGCGGCGGCGGCGAGCGCCAGAACGAGCCCGGCCGGTCGCGCCCCGGTTCCCGCCCAACCTCGAAATCGCGTCATCCTGCGCTCCCTGATCCCGTTTCCCCGGCGCCGCGTCGCCGCGCCGCTCACCGCGCGGCCTCCCGGGCGATCCCCGCGAGACCGGCCTCGTAGACGCCCTCGATGTCCGCCCGCGCCGCGTCGTCGCTCATGCCGGACGCGTCGAAGCGTGCCATCCAGACCACGGTCGAGCCCGCGCCGTTCGGCCGGACCAGGATGGTGGCGTTGTAGGCCGAGACCGGCAGGGGCCCCGAGACGAAGGCGTAGCTGTAGGTCATGCGCGCCTCATCGCGGGCCGTCTCGACCTCCACCAGGGTGCCGAGGCCGCCGCTCACCACGAGGCCGCGCACCGGTGCGCCGCCATCGTCGTCCGGATCGCTGCCATCCCGGCTCCGCCCCTCGGCCTTCCGCCCATCGGCCCCCTGTCCGGCATCCTGGTCGTAGGCGATGCAGCGCTCGACCTGCGGATGCCAGCGCGCGATCGCGCAGAACTCGCCGATCAGCGCCCAGACCGCCGCGGGCGGCGCTGCGACGTCGCGGCTGCGCACGACCTCCAGCGCCGCGGCGGGGGACCCGGCCGCGAGGAGGCCGACGAGGAAGACCGCGATACATCCCGGACCGCGCCCGTTCATGGTCTCTCCCGTCCGCCCGCACGGCGTCTCATGGCGCCAACCGCTCGGACGGGCGGAGGTTGCCGCGACAGGCCGGCGCGGCTCTCGCGGGCGCCGGCGCATCGAAACCATCGCGGCGTGCCGTGGGCGCGCAGGCGGTTCCCCCTGTCGCAGCGCGATCGGGACCGGCTCCGGGCCGCAATCTTTCGACGACGCGGTTGCCGGTTCGTCGAAAGACCGCGGGTCTCGACCAAGGCCTCGCGACGCCGACCCGATCGGACCGGCGCCCCTAGCGGCCCAGATGGGCGTCGAAGAAGCCGGCCATCTCGCCGAAGACCTCGCGCACCTCGGGCGCGTCGGCGCTCATCAGATACTGCGCATGGCTCATGCCCTCGAAGACCTGAAGCGAGGCCTCGACGCCGGCCTGACGCAATTTGCGGTGCGTTCGAACGGTATTCGACAGGAACAGGTCGCGCGTGCCCGAGATCAGGATCGTGGGCGGGAAGCCGTGGAAGTCTCCGTAGATCGGCGAGAGCTGCGGGTCCTTGAGATCGCGGCCGTCCGCGTAGAGCTTGGCCGCGTGGCTGATATAGCCCCGGTAGCTGACCAGCACGTTGTCGAGCCACTCGTTGGTCCGGTAGCTGTCGCCGGTCTCCGTGAGATCCGACCACGGCGTGCCGGCCCCGATCGCGGCCGGCAGGGCGACGCCCTCGGCGCGCGCCCGCAGCACCAGGGCCAGGGTCATGCCGCCGCCCGTCGAGGTGCCGAACACGCCGAGGTTCTCGGGCTTCTGCAGGGTGAGCGCCGCCTTCCAGACCGCCATCGCGTCGTCCATCGCGGCCGGGTAGGGCGCGTCCGGCGGCATCCGGTAATCGACCGAGATCACCTTGAAGCCGCCGAGCCCGGCCATCAGAACCGCCTCCAGGGTGCCGGCCTCGCCCGGGTTGTAGACGTAGCCGCCGCCGTGGATGTGCACGAGCAGGCGGTTGCGGTTCGCCTCCGGGATCTCGCGCGGCTGGACGATGTAGGCCTTCACGCCCCCGATCACCGCGGGCTGGCTCGTCACGCCCAGTTTGTCGCGGAGCGCCGGCAGCGCCGCGGCCCCGGCGGACGCGAGCCTGTCGACCAGGGCCTTCCAGGCGGCGGGGCTCTCTGGGTTCGCGTTCCAGGCCGGCGCCCGGTAGGGCGCGGCGATGAGGGCGCGCAGGGCCGGGCTCACGGTCTCGGGCAGCGGAATCGTGCGGGCCGGGAGGGTGCGCGGTCCCGGCGCGGCGTTGGCCGCGCCCTGGGTCGCTTCGAGAGCGGCGAAGCCGGGATCCGGCGCCGCGGCGGCCGGCGCGGGCTGCGCCGCGGCCGGGCCGGCCAGCGCCGCGCCCATCAGGCAAGCGGCGGCGAGGGCCTCGAGCAGGCGTGCGGGACTCGGCATCGGGTCGGTTCCTCCGGCGGGGTCGTGCGCCCCGTCTCTCCGGCTGAGGTAGGGCACGGGACGGTGGCGGGGACACCGACCGCGCCGCGCGGACCTTACGGCGCGCGGGTCCCCGTCAAACCGCCCCGACCTGCGGAACCGGCGGGCGCGGAGCCCGTTGACTCCTAGATTGGACTTGTTCTAATTCGCAACTGAAAGCGGCCCGCCCGGAGCGGCGGCCGCCCGAGACAGGAGCTACGGTCATGGCGAACGCCCACTGCGAGAGCTGCAAGTTCTTCGACGAGCACAAGCTGAACGGCGCCCAGGCGTCGGGTGAGGAGGGCCTGTGCCGCTTCAACCCGCCGGTGACCCAGCCCGCGCCCCAGTCCAAGGGCCTGTGGCCGGTGGTCGCCTCGTCCGACTGGTGCGGCCACTACACCGCCGAGATGACGGCCGCCGAGTAACGGCCTCGCCCACGGCCCCCGCCGCATCGTCGCGTGCAGGGGTAAGGGCTACCGGAATGTCGAAAGGGGTCGGCCGCGAGGCCGGCCCCTTTCGCGTGCGCGGCGGGCGCGTCGGCCCGGTCATATCCCGGCGTACCAGGAGAACCCGAGTTCCGAGACCATGCTGCCGCGGCCCTGGCCGAGGCCGTCGACCCGGTCGGTCGCCTCGATGCGGGCGATGTACTTCAGCGATTTGTAGCCGAGCTGCCGCTCGACCCGCAGGCGGACCGGCGCGCCGTGCGCGACGGGCAGATCCCCGTCGTTCATGCCGTAGGCGAGGATCGTCTGGGGGTGGAGCGCGTCGAACAGGTCGTAGCTGTCCCACCAGCCGTCGACCGTGCGGATCACCACGAAGCGGGCCTCGGGCCTCAACCCGACCCGGGCGAGGACATGGGCGAGCGGCACCCCGGTCCAGGCCCCGATCGCCGACCAGCCCTGCTCGCAGCTGTGCAGCGTCACCTGCGTGCGGGCCGGCATGGCCTTCAGCTCGGCGAGGGAGAACGCGGCCGGCTCGGCGACGAGGCCGCCGACGGGCAGGCGCCAGTCGGCGAAGCCCTGCGCCTTCGAGCGGCGATAGGCCGGATCGTCCGGATCGGTGGTGTTGATGGTGGGAAAGACGGCCGAGACCGCGTCGCGCGGAAATTCGCGGGCGAGCGGCTGGTCGCGCAGCAGGAAGCGCTGGGTGGCGAGCGTCAGCGTGTCGCTCAGCCCGTAGAGCCCGCCGCGGCGCGGCCCCCCGGCCAGGCCCGGCAGCCAGTCGCAGCCGCCCGCGAGTCCGCCGAGGCCGAGGGCGGAGGAGCCGAGGATCAGCCCGCGGCGCGTGGGACCCCTCATGACGACCTCTCCGTCGGCGGCCGGGCGAGCGGCTCCGCCCGCGTTTCGAGCCGGGTCCGGCCGGTAATCATGCCCCGCATCAGCGTCACCGGCCCGTTGGCGAGCACCTGCCAGAGATGGACCGCGCAGAAGAGCCCGACGAGGGCGGCGGCCAGGAAGTGGAGCGTGCGCGCCGATTGACGGCCCTGGAACAGCCAGAACAGCTCCGGCCAGGCCGCGGTGACGCCGGGCGACATCGTCAGGCCGGTGAGCAGCATCAGGGGCGCCAGCACCAGCAGCACCGCGAGATAGGCGAGCTTCTGCAGGGCGTTGTACGAGCCCCCGGGGCCGGGGCCGCGCAGGCGCAGATGCGCCCGGACCTCGCCCGCGAGGCTTCGCGGCCGGAGTTCGTCGCGGCTCGGCCAGAGGCGGGCCCGGAGCCGGCCGCCGAGGAGCGCGAGGAGGAGATAGGCCGCCCCGTTCAGCACGAAGATCCAGGCGGCGAGGAAGTGGAGGTTGCGGCCCCAGCCGGTCTGCCCGAGGTTGACCGGGAGCGGCAGGACGATCCAGGCCGGCGCGCCGTTCGCCCCGGTCTCGCCCCAGAACAGGCGGGGCAGGGCGAGCAGGATCGCGAACCCGCTCACCATCAGCGCCAGGACGGCGCCCGCGCCGATCCAGTGGGCTAGCCGGACCCAGACGGGGTGGCGCGGCGGCGCCTCAGCCATCGGAACGGGCGCTCCCGTCCGGTGCCCGGGCGCGCAGGACGTCGAGGCGGTAGCCGTCCGTCCGCTCCTGCCGCACGAGGTCGGCGAAGCCGGCGGCGCCCGCGATGAAGCCGTCGGCCGCCTCGTCGCCGGAGAGGGGGAAATCCTGAGGCCCGAGCCAGTGCACCAGGACGCAGTCGCCCCCGGGCTCGAGCGCCTCCCCGACGCGGGCGACGAGGCGGGCGAGATCGGCGCGGTCGAGGAAGTAGAGCACCTCGCCGAAGAGGATCAGGTCGAAGCGCCCCAGCGGCCAGGCCCCAGGCACGGCACCGAGGGCGAAGCGCACGTGGTCCTGCCCGGTGCAGGCCTCTCGCGCCGCGGCCAGCGCCGCGGGCACCACGTCGAGGGCGAGGAGCGCGTCGCAGCGCGGCGCGAGCGCCCGGGTGAAGACCCCGATGGAGCAGCCGACCTCCAGCGCCGCGGCGTAGCGGGGGCGCGGCAGGGCCGCGAGCGTCGCGGCGTACTTGGCGCGCTCGTAGTCGCTCGTGGCGAAGCGCCAGGGGTCGGGGTCGGCGGCGTAGATGTCGAGGAAGTAGCGCGCCGGGAGGGAGGCGGCGTGGCGATCGGTCATCGGGCGCGTCCCTCGGCGGGGCCGGGCATCCCCCACAGGGCGTGCACGGGGGTGTCGGCGGAGAGTGCGTGCGCGGCCGCGCTCGTCAAGGCGTAGTCGGGGGCGGGCTGGCGCAGGTAGGTGGCGAGGTCGCGCATCCGGACCTCCAGCGGGTGGTCCTGGTGGAAGCCGGCGAGGCCGATGGAGCGCTGGGCGAGGGCGATCACGTCGAGCCCGGCCTGCTCGACGACGCCGCGCGCGAGGTTGACGTAGGCGACGACGCCCGCGGCCGGCCCGGCCTCGGCGGCGGCCCGCATCGCGGCGGCGTCGACGAGGAGGCGGCTCGTCTCGGCAGCGGCCAGGGCCCGGGCGAGGCGGGCCTGCTGGTGCGGGTCGCCGCCGCGGCCGGTGGCCACCAGATGGGCGCGGTGGGCCTCCACCACGGCCTCGATGCCGCCGAGCTGCACCGCGAGGAAGCGCCACGCGCCGGCGAAGAAGAAGGGCTGGCGCTGGTAGTCGCCGGGCTCGCCCACGCCCAGGCAGTCCCGCAGGTGCAGGCCGCCGAAATCGACACTGCCGGTGGCCGTGGCGCGCATGCCGTGCGCGCGCCACGCGGACAGGTCCGAGCGCCGGCCGGGATCGAGGGGCACCACCAGCATGCGCGCGCCGGCCTCGGGCCCCTGCGCCGTCACCAGCGGCCGGGTGACCCGGCCGGCACCGGAGGCGAAGGTCTTCATCCCGTCGAGGAAACCGTCGGCGCCGAGCACGAGGCCGCCGACGGCGGGCTCGGTGTTCCAGACCCCGAAGAGATGGCCCTCCCGGGCGTCGCGGGCGAGACGCGCGCGCGTCTCCGGATCGGCGTAGCGCAGCATCAGGGCGAGGGCGTTGACGTGCCCCTCGTAGAGCCGCCCGACCGGCAGGCTGCCCCGGCCGACCGCCGTCAGCACCGCGCGGAGCACCGGCGCGGCCTCGGCCTCGCACAGCCCCGCGCCGCCGAGGTCGGCGGGGAGGGGGGCTGCCAGCAGGCCGGCGCGGTGGAGCCGGTCGATCGCCGCCTCCGGGAAGGCGTCGTGCCGGTCGAGGGCGGCGGCCCCGTCGCGATCGACCGCGACGGCGTCCTCTGCGGCGCGGATGTGGGCGTTGGGCGGCACGGTCTGCTCAGTCTGCTGGTCTGGGAGGCTCGGGCGACGGGGCGCGAAGCGGGCTCGGCCCACACGAGGGTAACACCGCCTCGCCGCGTGCGCAGACCACCCGCGGCGCTAGAGCGCAGGCGGGGCGCGCGGGCAACCGATCCGCGCGGCCGGATGCGGGGGCCCCAGTCCGTTGCGGACGGCGTTCCGCGCGGGGATAACCGGGGCATGCGCGCCGCCCTTCTCGCCCTCGCCCTGGTCCTCGCGTTCTGCGCCCTGTTCCTGCGCAGCTACACCCTGCCGCCGGCCCCTGACCGGCGGGGCGGCACCACGGTGTCGCTCAGCCTGCCGAACCGCCCGCTCTTCGGCAGCCCACGCGCCGATTGCCTCGGCACGCCCGCCTCCGAGCCGGTGATCGGCTGCCTGATCGCCTCGGTGAACCGCGCCCGCGACGCCGGCATCCCGCTGCTCACCCTCCGCTTCTGCGCGCCCTGCCACGATCTCGGCCAGCGCATCGCGCTCCTCGGGCGCGACGAGGCGGCGGCGCGGGAGCGCCTCGCCCAGATCGCCCGCTTCGGCTGGTAGGCCCGCGCCGGCCCGGCATTCCATTGACTTCGCAGGCGCGAGAGCGCATATCGCACCTGCAGCGTCAGCGGCCAGATGGGTCGCTTGAGGGGGCTGCGTGACGGATTCGAGGGACCGCAAGGCGGCTCGGAGAGTCCGGCCCCCCTCTTCATTCGTGCATGCACCCGGGCCGCCCCATCACGCGGGCAGCCCTCCTGCTTAGAGGACCATCCGTTCCCTCCGCGCCGCTCGCGAGCCGCGCCGGAACCGGTCCTGCTGCCTTGAGAAGTTCCCACTTGACCCAATTTACCGATTTCGGCCTCGCCCAGCCCGTGCTGCGTGCGCTCGATGAGGCCGGCTATCACACCCCCACGCCGATCCAGGCCCAGGCGATCCGCCCGGCGATGGAGGGCCGCGACCTCTGCGGCATCGCCCAGACCGGCACCGGCAAGACCGCGGCCTTCGCGCTGCCGATCCTGCACCGCCTCAGCCTCTCGGACCGCCGGCCGCCGCGCCGCGGCTGCCGGGTGCTGGTGCTCTCGCCGACGCGCGAGCTCGCCAACCAGATCGCCGAGAGCTTCTCGGATTACGGCCGCCACCTGCGCTACACCAACACCGTGGTGTTCGGCGGCGTCACCATCGGCCGCCAGGAGCGGGCGCTGGCGCCGGGCGTCGACATCCTCGTCGCCACCCCGGGCCGGCTGATCGATCTCGTCGACCGCCGCTCGCTGACGCTGGAGGGCGTCGAGATCCTCGTCCTCGACGAGGCCGACCAGATGCTCGATCTCGGCTTCATCCACGCCCTGAAGCGCATCGTGAAGATGCTGCCCGCCAAGCGCCAGAGCCTGTTCTTCTCGGCCACCATGCCGAAGAACATCGCGGGCCTCGCCGAGCAGTATCTCGACAACCCGGTCCAGGTCGCGGTGACGCCCGTCGCCACCACCGCCGAGCGCGTCGAGCAGCAGGTGATCTTCGCCCATACGGGCGCCAAGCAGGCCCTGCTCGCCCACATCCTGCGCGACCCGAAGATCGAGCGCGTGCTGGTCTTCACCCGGACCAAGCACGGCGCCGACCGCGTGGTGCGCGGCCTCGACAAGGCCGGCATCGTCGGCTCGGCGATCCACGGCAACAAGAGCCAGCCCCAGCGCGAGCGGGCGCTCGCCGCCTTCCGCGACGGCTCCTGCCGGGTGCTGGTGGCGACCGACATCGCCGCCCGCGGCATCGACGTCGAGGGCGTCAGCCACGTCGTCAATTTCGACCTGCCGAACGTGCCCGAGAGCTACGTCCACCGCATCGGCCGCACCGCGCGCGCCGGGGCCGACGGGCTCGCCATCTCGTTCTGCAACGACGAGGAGCGCGCCTACCTGCGCGACATCGAGCGCCTGACCCGCCAGAAGGTGCCGGTGGTGGGCTTCCCCGACGGCTTCAGCCCGCCCTCGCGGCAGGAAGCCGCCGAGATCGCCGCGGACGAGGAGCGCCGTCCCCCGCGTCAGCCGCAGGGCCGGCCGGGCCAGCGCAACGGGCAGCGCCCCGCGCAGGGCCGTCCGCATGCCGGCGGCCGTCCGGGCGAGCCGGGTCGCGGGCCGCAGGCCCGGCCCTCCCAGGGTCGTCCCCAGCAGGGGCGTCCCCAGCAGGGCCGCCCGCAGGAGGCCCGCGGCGACGGCCAGCGCCAGGGTCAGCCCCAGGCCCGTCCGCAGGGCGAGCGCGCGAACCACGCCCGCCCGAACGCCGCGCCGGAAGGCCGCCCGGGCAACCGCTCGCGCGGCGGCGGTGGTGGCAACGGCACCGAGGGGCGGGCCATCGGCTGGCTCGAGCGCGCGCCCCGCGCCTGAGCGCCGCCCGCGAAACCGTTAACCGAACACGCGCCGCCCCGGCTCTCCGGGGCGGCGTTTTTCGTGGGCGGCCCTAGCCGTCGGCGCACGTCGCGCCATCTCCCCGGCGTGTCCACGGGAGGAAGCGGACTATGCGGTTCGAGCTGTACCGGGATTCGCAGGGACAGTGGCGCTGGCGCCTGCGGGTACAGAACGGCAACGTCGTCGCGGATTCGGCGGAGGGCTATGCCCGCCGCGAGGATTGCGAGCACGGCATCGCCCTCGTGAAGCAGAGCGCTGCGGCCTCCACCGTCGACATGACCACCAAGATCGCCTGAGGCGGTCGCGCGGATGCCGGACGGCCGGGACGAGCCGGCCGCCCCGGACGCTCACGCGATCGTTCGACCTGTCGCCCCGGGGCTCGGCATTCGAACCCCGAACGCTTTGCCCGGATCGTGCGTTTCGAGGGCGTCGAGACGTCGTCCTGCTCGAAACTCCCTGACGAAGGAGCTGTGAACGTGTTGAGGAAACTCCTGCTGGCCGCCCTGCTGGTGCTCGGCTTCGCGGCGGCTGCGCCGCACCAGGCCTCGGCGGCCCCGATCGGTCCGGGCCTCGCGCTCGCCACCGAGGCGGCGCCCGCCGCCGTCGAGAAGGCGCAGTTCTACTATGGCCGCCCCTATTACCGCCGCCGGTTCTACCGCCCGCGGCCGTACTTCTACCGTCGGCCCTATTACGGCCGCCGATTCTACGGCCCGCGCCGCTTCTACGGCCGTCCGTACTATCGCCGCCGGTTCTTCTACTGATCCCAGTCCGGATCGGTCGGCTCGATCGAGCCCCGCGTCTCCTCGAGACGCGGGGCTTTTTCGTGAGCGCGGCGGGCGGCAGGCCCGGCCTGAGACAGAACGGGCGCCGCCACCGGCTCGCGGGCCGGGTCCGGATTGCCACCCGCTCGGGCTCGGCTCTAGACTGCGTGCGGGGACGGACGGCGCCAGACCGCCCGCCCCGGAGGAACGCCCATGAACAAGGTCGCGGCCGCCGAGGCCGATCCCCCGCGCGAGGCGCTGTGGCAGCATGTGCCGCTCGAGTGCTTCGTCTGCGCCTTCGCGGTCATCCTGGCCGGCCTGCTGAAACTCTGCGGCGTGATGCCCTGACGGTCCCGCGGCCGGGTACCGGGGTGCGGGCGGAGGACGAGGCGATGCGGGAGACGAGAGGCAGCGGAGAGGAGGCCGTGGACGACCGGCCCGGCGGCGATCCGCCCGGTGGGGACCAGCCGAGGGGTGATCTCACGGTCCGGACCATCGCGATGCCCGCCGACACCAACGCCAACGGCGACATCTTCGGCGGCTGGGTGCTCTCGCAGATGGATCAGGCCGGCGGCATCGCCGGGGTCGACCGGGCGCAGGGGCGCGTGGTCACGGTGGCGCTCGACGCGATGACCTTCATCCGTCCCGTCCGGGTCGGCGACGTGCTCTGCGTCTATACCCGGATCGGCCGCGTCGGCCGCACCTCGATGAAGATCGAGGTCGAGGCCTGGGCCCGCCGCTTCCAGACCCGGATCCGCGAGAAGGTCACGGAGGCCACCTTCACCTTCGTGGCCATCGACGACGCGGGCCGGCCCCGTGCCATCCCGGCCGGCGCCGACGAGGCCGCCGCCCAAACCTGAGGCGCGCAGGAACGGCGGGCGCGAGGCGCGGTTTCCCGGACGAGGCGGCCGGCGCGGACCGCCGGACGGGAGCGAGCGATGCCGCCTGCGAAGTCTGGACAATCCGGCGAGCCCGGCGGTCAGGCCCCCGGCGACGAGGCGCCCCCCGGGACGCCCGGCACGGGCGAGAACCTGTGCCGCCGCTGCGGCGGAAGCGGCCGGATCGAGGCCGCGGCCTGCCCCGAATGCGGGGGCACCGGCAAGGTCACGACGGGGATCGGCGGCGCCTGAGCGCCGCCGATCCGGCCTTCCGTGTCAGCCGATGACGAGGCGGACGAGGAGAAGCGCCACGGCGGCGCCCGTCACCGCGAGTCCGAGCAGGATGGGGCTGCCGACCTGATCGACGCTGTCGACATCGTGGCCCGCACGGTGACGCGGGCTGTCGGCGGCGCTGCCGCGCACGGTCGGGGCGGGCTCGCCGGTGGTGCCGACGGCCGGGATCGGACGGGGCTCAAGCGCCATGGACGCCTCCGCTCCGCACGTCCCGGTCCGTCCGGGCGGACGGGGCCGGCATCAGCGGCTGCCGCCGCCATTGGCGCTGCCCTGCGGCGTGGCGCGCTCGGGCTGGCCCGCATTGCCCCCGGCCGCGGAGTTGGTGGTCGCGGTCTCGGCCCCCGTGCCTCCGCGGGAGATCGTCACATCGCGGTCGTTGCCCGTGGTGTTGGGCTGGCCCTGGACCACGGTGCCGGTCGAGCCGGGCGCGCCGGGCGCGGTCCCGGTCTGGGCGAGGGCCGGTCCTGCGATGAGGAGCGCGGCGGTGGCGAAGGCTGCGAGTTTCGTCATGGGATCTCTCGTCTGAAGGGTCCGGCCTGTCGGATGGACAACCCCAGCGTGCACAAGAGGTTGCCGCGGGTGCGACGGAGCGCCGCCCGGACCGCGCCGGATCAGGTGGCCGCGACGAGGGCGACGCCCCCGATCATCAGCAGGCCTCCGGCGATCCGCCACAGGCTGGCGGGATGGGTCTCGAACCCGATCCAGCCGAAATGGTCGAGGGCGATCGAGGTGACGACGCCCGCCGTCACCAGCAGGCCGACGAAGGGCGCCGCGCCGATCTGCCGGGCGACGAGGAGCTGCGTCATCACGATGCCGCCGCCCAGCACGCCGCCGCACCACGCCCACCAGGGGACCTTCGCGGCCTCCGCCGCGCTGGGCAGGGCGAGCCGGCCCGAGACGAGGCCCACCGCCAGCACGGTCAGGATCGTGCCGAGGCCGACGATCAGTCCGGCGGTCAGGGGTTGCGCGAAGCTGCGGGCGAGCACGCCGTTCTGGCCGGGCTGGATCGCGTTGGCGATCCCGGCGAGCAGCACGACGCCGTAGAGATACCACATGGCGGATCCTCGGACAGGAGCGCCCCGGCCGGGGGTCCCCTGTCCGCAACACCCGGATCCCCGCTCCGTATCCCGCCCGGGTCCCGGACCGGAGGCGCGTCAGTGCCGCGGCATGCCGAGCCAGGCCGTGACGGGATCGAGCACGTAGGCGGCGACCGAGGCGGCCCAGCTCCGCGCCCGCGCGGTGAGCGAGCGCTGCGGGCCCGGCGTTCCCGCCGCCTGGGCGGCCATCACGGCGGCGACGTAGGCGTCCTCGCGCTCCCGGCACTCGTCGAGGGCGTTGCGCTCGTCGCCCGCCCGGCTCTGGCCGGCGGGCTGGCGCGCGTAGGCCTCGCGCAGGCAGCCGTGCCAAGCCTGCTCCAGCCGGTCGAGATCGGCGGTGGCCGGATCGATCGCGGACACGACCGAGCCGGCGCCGGCCGGTCCGGCGACCGCGAGCACGAGAAGGAGGCTGAGCACCGGCATCCGCATGGCAGGGGTATCGCCGATTCGGGCCAAGCTCGGCAAGAACGAACGGACAACACCCGCGGGCGCGCGGTGTCCCGCGCCTCAGGCCCGCGGCAGGGCCAGCAACCAGTCGCGCAGGGGCTCGGCCGCGGCCTCCCAGCGCGGCTCCAGCATCAGCGTGTGGGCGAGCCGCGGGACGATGACCGGGGGGCAGCCGTAATAGGCGCCCGTGCGCCAGACCTCGTCGGCGGGCACGAAGCGGTCGTCGGCCCCGCCGAGGACGAAGCGCGGCGGGGCCTGCCAGGGGAAGGGCGCGAAGGGCGGCCAGCCCTGAAGCTGGGGGCCGATCCGGGGCGATTCCGCGCCGACGCGGGCCAGGAAGCGGGCGAAGGCCGCCTCGGAGACGTCGGGCGAGAACAGGCCGCGGCGCATCACCGCCGGGTCGGCGTAGCGGGCGCCGCGGGTGCTCATGGTCAGGACCTCGCGGAACAGGTCCGGCTCGGTCAGGCCCATGCGCAGGGCCGAGGGCGCGAGGCCCCAGGGCGGCACCGAGGCCAGCAGAGCCATGCCGGCGGCCCGGCCGCCCGCGCGGATCCAGCTCTGGACGACGGCGCCGCCCAGCGAATGGCCGATCACCACGACCGGGCCGCCGATGCGGGCGACGGCCCCCGCCACGTCCTCGGCATAGTCCGACAGGCCCCAGCGGCCGAGATCCGCGTGGCCGCCGCTGCCGCCGTGGCCGCGCAGGCTCAGCGCATGGGCCGCGAAGCCCGCCTCGGCGAAGTAGGGCAGGAACGTTTCCTCCCAGATCCAGGCGCCGACCGAGATGCCGTGGACGAAGAGCAGCCGCGGGAGGCCGTTGGGCCGGCGCGGACGCCGCTCGACGATCTCGATCCTGGGGCCCGAAGCGGGTCGGCCGGGCGCCATCAGGCGCCCGCGTCGAAGCGGCTGCGGAAGAACACCACCCGGCCGGCCCCGTCGATCACCCGCACGGCCTCGGCGGGCTCGCCCTTGCGCTGGGGCACCCGGGCGCGGGCGAACAGGCGCAGGGCCCGCTCCTCGGCCGCGTCGAGATCGGGCACGCGCACGGAGACGCGACTGAGGACAGGGTCCGGATCCGGTCCGGGCTCGGGTCCCAGGATCTCGATGTGGAAGGTCTCGCGTGCGCTCAACGGGGCTGCCGGTTCGTCACAAGGGCGCCGGAAGGGTTTCCGGAGCGGGCCGCATCAGATAGGCGCGAGGCATGAACCTGCTCAAGGCCGGCCTCGTCGTTCTCGTCTGCCTGATCCTGTTCTGGCTCGGCCTGCGCATGGTCCGCCGCATGATCGATCTCACCATCGCGGCCGGCTACGAATCCGAGCGGCGTCGGCAGGAGGAGGAGGCGCGGGCGGCCCGCCGCGACGCGACGGACGAGGCGCCCCGCTGACGCCTCACGCGGGGGCCGGGGCGGTGCCGTAGGCGTCGGCCATTCGGGCGATCGCCGCGAGCTTGCCCGCGAAGGCCGACCAGTCGTCCCGCTCCGCGATCGGCGCCCAGAGCGCCTCGACCTCGTCGACCAGCAGGGTGCAGGGCTCCCCCGCGAAGTACGGGTGGTCGAGGGCGGCGCCCGGGGCGGGCGCGAGGGCGTCGAGGGCCGCGCGCACCGGCGCGAAGGCCGCGCCCGCGTAGGCGTCGGCGATCGGGCTCGCGGCGGCGCGGGCGGCCGAGGCCGGGCCGCCGTACCAGTCGAAGAACACCCGCTCGAACGGCGCGCGGCTGTCGCCGAGGAAGCGCCAGAAGGCCGCAACAAAGCGGTTGGTCTCGGCCTCGGCGGCCGGCGCGAGGCCGAGCCGGGCGAACAGCGCCGCCGCGAAGGCGTCCTGCAGGGCCGGCCCGAAGGCCTGGAGCGCCGGCTCCAGCCGCTCCTTCGGGGCGAGCGGCAGCAGGCAGTCGGCGAGCCGGCAGAGGTTCCAGAACAGGGCCTCGGGCTGGCGGCCGAAGCTGTAGAGGCCGCTCGTGTCGAAATAGGCCGCGGTGAAATCCGGGTCGAAGGCGGGCAGGAAGCGCCAGGGTCCGTAATCGAAGCTCTCGCCCGTGATGTTGATGTTGTCGGTGTTGAGCACCCCGTGCACGAAGCCGGCCGCCGCCCATTGCGCGCCCATGCGGGCGACCCGGGCGGTCACCGCCGCCAGGAAGGCCGCGGCCCGCTCGGCCGGGTCGTCCCGCCAGAGATCCGGCATGTGGGTGCGGATGCTGTGGTCGAGCAGGCGCGCGATGTTGTGCGGCTCGTCATGGGCGAGGAAGCGCTGGAAGCTGCCGATGCGGATATGGCTGTGGGAGAGCCGCACCAGCACCGAGGAGCGGGTGGGGGAGGGCTCGTCGCCGCGCTCCAGCGCCTCGCCGGTCTCGATCAGGCTGAAGCTCTTCGAGGTGTAGACGCCCTGGGCCTCGAGCAGCGCGGTGGCGAGCACCTCGCGCACGCCCCCCTTCAGGGTCAGACGCCCGTCGGCGGTGCGCGACCACGGCGTGGTGCCGCTGCCCTTGGTGCCGAGATCGAGCAGGCGCCCGTCCGCGCGGTCGTGCATCTGCGCGAACAGGAAGCCGCGCCCGTCGCCGAGATCGGGGTTGTACGAGCGGAACTGGTGGCCGTGGTAGCGCAGGGCGAGCGGCTCGGGAAAGCTGCCGGGCAGGGGCTCGAACCGGCCGAAATGCGCGATCCACGCCGCGTCCGAGAGCCCGCCGAGGCCGACGCGCTCCGCCCAGGCCTGGTTGCGGTAGCGCAGGATCGTCTGGGGGAAGCGGGCCGCCGCGACGGGGTCGAAGAAGTCCGGGCCGAGATCGGCGTGGCAGGTCGAGGGACGGAAGGCGGAGAGGTCGGTCACGCGGGATCCCGGACAGGCGCCCGTCTGCGGGCTCGACCCCTCATATAAGCCCGCCTGCGGCCGAGACGTTTCCGCGGCCCCGGCCGAACGCCCCGTCAGGGCTGGCCGGCGGTCCGCACCGGCCGCTCGGCGGCCTCCATCACGGCGCGGCAGCCGGGGCTCAGCCGCGGGCGCTCGCGGCGGAGGCAGCCCTTGATCGCCCCGACATTCGGGATCTGGGCGGCGCAGAGGCGCATCACGTCGGGGGTGCAGGCGGCGCGCTGGTCGCCGGTCGCCTGCGCCAGGGCCGGCCCGGCGAGCAGCGCGGACGAGAGCACGGCGGCGAGCATCTTCATGACCGGGACCTTGGGCTGGGAGAACGCGACGGACGGCCTTTCTCGCCGGCCAAT
Source organism: Methylobacterium sp. HJ2 (assembly GCF_056431005.1). Taxonomy (NCBI): domain Bacteria; kingdom Pseudomonadati; phylum Pseudomonadota; class Alphaproteobacteria; order Hyphomicrobiales; family Methylobacteriaceae; genus Methylobacterium; species Methylobacterium sp. HJ2. Next base: position 53,828 of record NZ_JBWJYM010000005.1, read on the forward strand.
CGTTAAGCGGCGGTGGCCCGGAGACCGGCCGGCCGGTCCCGCGATGGGCGGGGCGGTCCCGCGATGGGCGGGCCGGCGCCGCGACCAATCTCAGCCCGGGAACCCGCCGGTCTGCCGCAGGGCCTCGCCCATCACCATCGCGGCGCAGACCGCGACGTTGAGGGAGCGCAGCCCCGGACGGATCGGCACCACGATCCGCGCGTCGGCGGCGGCGTGCACGCCCTCGGGGACGCCGGCCGATTCCCGGCCCATCAGCACGCAGTCGCCGTCCCGGAAGGCGAAATCCGCGTAGGGCAGGGCGCCCGCGGTGGTGGCGAGCACGAGGCGGATGCTGGCCGCGCGGCGCCAGGCCTCGAACGCGGCCCAGGAGCGGTGCCGGGTGATCGCGACGTGGTCGAGATAGTCGAGGCCCGAGCGGCGCAGGTGCCGGTCCGAGACGTCGAAGCCCGCAGGCTCGACGATCTCGACGGCGAGCCCGAGGCAGGCCGCCATGCGCAGCAGCGTGCCGGCGTTCTGGGGGATGTCCGGCTGGTAGAGGGCGAGGCGGAGCATGGGGATGCAGGGCAGGGTTGAGCCGCTGCGGCATCGCCCCCCGCTTGGCCGGGCGTCAAGGGCGCTTATCTCAGAGAGCCCTCTCCCGAACCCTTCCGGCCATCATGTTCCTCGACTGGCTCGAGCGCCGCATCGACCCGTTCGCGCCCTTCGACGAAGCGCGCATGCCGCCCAGGACCGTGCTGGGCTTCGCGGGCTTCTACCTGCGGCCGATCCGCTGGGCGCTGGCCTGCCTGTTCGTGATCGCGATCGTCGCGGGCACGGTCGAGGCCTCGCTCTACCTCGTGATGCGCTGGTTCGTGGACCTGCTGTCCGGCGCCGACCGCGCCACGGTGCTGCAGGACCACGCGCTGGGCATCGGGCTGGCACTGGGCCTGGTCGCCGTGGTGCGGCCGGTCTCGATCTGGCTGCACGAGGTGCTGTCGAACCAGCTCGTGGTGCCGCAATCGACCAACCAGATCCGCTGGCGCGCCCATCTCTACACGCTGGGCCACTCGCTCTCCTACTTCCAGGGGGATTTCGCCGGCCGCCTCGCCAACCGGGTCGTGCAGGTCGGGCCGGCGGTGCGCGAGCTCGCCGTCGTGTTCATCGACACGCTGCTCTACGTGGCGATCTACGCCGTGACGGCGATCGGCCTGTTCGGCTCGATCTCGCTGTGGCTCGCCCTGCCGGTGGTGGTCTGGGTTGTGGCCTACGGCTTCCTGACGGCGTGGTTCGTGCCCCGCGCCCGCGCCCGCTCGCACCGCACCGCCGACACCCGCTCGGCCCTGATCGGCCGGGTGGTCGACAGCTACACCAACATCCTCACCGTGAAGCTCTTCGCCCGCGACCGCGAGGAGCGCGCCGCGGTGCGCGACGCGGTGGACGTCCACACCACGGCCTACCTGCACCAGTTCCGGCTGGTGACGCTGACGACGACGGGTCTCGGCGTGCTCAACAGCGCCCTGCTGATCGCCACGGCCGGCGCCTCCCTGCTGCTCTGGCAGCGCGGCGGCATGAGCACCGGCGAGGCCTCGGCCGGCCTCGCCCTGGTGCTGCGCCTCATCGCCATGTCGGGCTGGGTGATGCAGACGGTGCGCGGCGTGTTCGAGAACGTGGGGGTGATCCAGGAGAGCATGCAGACGATCAGCCGGCCGCACGGGCTGGTCGACGCGCCGGGCGCCGCCACCCTCCGGGTCGCGGGCGGCGGCATCCGCTTCGAGGGGGTCGGCTTCCATTACGGGCGCGGCGACGCCAACGTGATCGAGGATCTCTCGCTGACGATCCGGCCGGGCGAGAAGGTCGGCCTCGTCGGCGTCTCGGGGGCGGGCAAGAGCACCATCGCCTCGCTGCTGCTGCGCCTGCACGACGTCGAGAGCGGGTGCATCCGGGTCGACGGGCAGGACATCGCCGGGGTGACGCAGGAATCCCTGCGCGGCGCCATCGCGATGGTCAGCCAGGACACCTCGCTGCTGCACCGCTCGATCCGCGACAACATCGCGTATGGCCGGCCCGACGCGACGCAGGCGGAGGTCGAGCGCGCGGCCCGCCTCGCCCACGCGGACGGCTTCATCGCCGACCTCGTCGACCACAAGGGCCGGCGCGGCTACGACGCGCAGGTGGGCGAGCGCGGAGTGAAGCTCTCGGGCGGCCAGCGCCAGCGCGTGGCCATCGCCCGCGTCATCCTGAAGGACGCCCCGATCCTGATCCTCGACGAGGCCACCTCGGCCCTCGACAGCCAGGTCGAGGCCGCGATCCAGGATGCCCTCGACACCCTGATGCAGGGCAAGACGGTGCTGGCCATCGCCCACCGGCTCTCGACCATCGCGGCCCTCGACCGGCTGATCGTGATCGACAAGGGCCGCATCGTGGAGGAGGGCACGCATGCCGAGCTCGTCCGGCGCGGCGGCCTCTACGCCCGGCTCTGGGAGCGCCAGTCCGGCGGCTTCCTGCCGGACGCGGCGCCCCCCGAGCCTGGGAGCGCGGCGCCCGCCCGACACGTTTCCGACGCGGTGCGCGGATAGAGAGCCCACCGAGACCCAGCCGCGGCCCGCACCGCCCGTGCCGCCGCGGCCCCGTCACCTGAAGAAAGACATGCCATGCCGGCACTCGACCTCGCGGCCTCGCCCGCGCGGGACAGGGCCCCGTTCCGCCGTCCCTGGCTCGGCGAGATGCGCGCGACCCTCGCGCTCTCCGGGCCCCTCGTCCTGATCAACCTCGCCCAGCACGGCCTGATCATGGCCGACGTGGTGATGCTCGGCCGCCTCGGCGCCGAGCACCTCGCGGCGGCCACGCTCGCCAACGGGCTCTACTTCATCCTGTTCATCGGCGGCCTCGGCCTCACCGCCACGGTCGCCCCGCTGATCGCCGAGGCGCTCGGGCGCGACCGCGCCGCGACGGACGAGGTCCGCCGCACCGTGCGGGCGGGGCTCTGGGCCGCGACGCTCGTGGCGGTGCCGATCATGCTGACGCTCTGGCACACCGGCGCGCTGCTCGCGGCGATCGGCGAGCCGCCGGAGCTCGCGGCGGCGGCGGGCCGCTACATGCGCGCGCTGCAATGGGCGATGTGGCCGGCGCTGCTGTTCATGGCCCTGCGCGGCGCGCTCTCGGCGCTGGAGCGGCCGGGCTGGGCCCTCGCCGCGAGCCTCGCCGGGCTGCCGGTCAATGTCGGGCTCGGGCTGGTGCTCGCCTTCGAGGGGCCGGGCCGGCTCGGGCTCGGCCCGGTCGGCATCGGCGCGGCGACCGCCTGCGCCAGCCTCGCGAGCCTCCTCGTCCTCTGCGCCGTGGTCCTGTGCGACCCGGCGCTGCGGCGCTACCGGCTGTTCCACCGCCTGTGGCGCTTCGACCCGCCCCGCCTCGCCCGGGCCTTCCGCCTCGGCCTGCCGATGGTGGCCACCGGCCTCGCCGAGGCGGGCCTGTTCGAGGCGGCGGCGCTCGGCATGGGGCTGTTCGGCGCGAGCCAGCTCGCCGCTCACGCGGTGGCGATCCAGGTCGCGGCCTTCTGCTTCATGGTGCCCAACGGCGTCGCCCAGGCCGCCACCGTGCGGGTCGGCCTCGCCTTCGGCCGCCGGGACGCGGGGGGCGTGCGGCGGGCCGGCACCGTGGCGCTTCTGCTCGGCCTCGGCTTCATGAGCCTGTGCGCGCTGGTGCAGCTCGCCGCCCCGACCTGGCTGATCGGCCTGTTCCTCGATCTCGCCGAGCCGGGCAACGCGGCCGTGCTGCCGATCGCGGTGGCGTTCCTGGGCTTCGCGGCCCTGTTCGCCGTGGCCGACGGGATCCAGTCGGTGGCCCTCGGCATGCTGCGCGGCCTGCAGGACACCCAGGTGCCGATGCTCGTCGCGGTCGCCGGCTACTGGGGCCTCGGCGTGCCGGTCGGGGCCGGGCTCGCCTGGGGCGCAGGGTACGAGGGCACCGGCATCTGGCTCGGCTTCTGCGCCGGCCTGTTCGTGGTGGCGGCCCTGCTGGTGGCGCGCTGGCGCGGCCTCGTCCGGCGCCTCGGCGCGCCCCGCCGCGATGCGGCCGCGCTACAGCCGGGGATCGCCTGACGCCGTCGGCGCCGAGCTTGGCCGTCGCCGGCTTGACTTCCGGCGACCCCCGGTCGCATTGCACGACTTGGAACGATGATGCTCTGGTCCGCTCGGGACCGGCGGCCGCGCGCGCTCTTGCGCCGTGCCGAGCGTCGCCGTCCTGCTGGTTTGCACGCTCTCGGAGTCACCCCACCTTGGCGAACACCACCGCCGCCGCGCCCGCAGGCGCCGCCCCGCAGGAGGGCACCCGCCGCGACTTCCTGTTCCTGGCGACAGGAGCGGGGCTCGCCGTCGGCGTCGGGGCCGTCGCATGGCCCTTCGTCGCGTCGATGTCGCCCGACGCCGCCACCATCGCGGCCGGCGCGCCGATCGAGGTCGATCTCTCGCCGATCACCGACGGCCAGATCATCAACGTGTTCTGGCGCGGCAAGCTGATCTTCGTCCGCAAGCTCACCGAGAAGGAGGTCACGGACATGAAGGCCGTGCCCGTCTCGCAGCTCTCGGACCCCGCCCCCTTCACCACCCGGGTGAAGAACGGCCACGACCAGTGGCTCGTGGTCTACGGCAACTGCACCCATCTGGGCTGCGTGCCGATCGGCCACCAGGGCAATTTCGAGGGCTGGGCCTGCCCCTGCCACGGCTCCCAGTTCGACGCCGTCGGCCGCGTGCGCCGCGGCCCCGCCCCGATCAATCTGCCGATCCCCCCCTACGCCTTCCAGACGGATTCCAAGATCCGGATCGGCGAAGAGGGCGGCAAGGCCGCGGCCTGACGAGAAGAGGAGGGGCAAGCCCATGAGCGCCCACGCCAACACCTACGTCCCGAAGAGCCGCCTCGCCAAATGGTTCGAGTCGCGGCTGCCGCTCGTCGGCCTCGTGCACTCGTCGTTCGTGGCCTTCCCGGTGCCGCGCAACCTCACCTATTTCTGGACCTTCGGGGCGATCCTGATCGCCTTCCTGGGCATCCAGATCGTCACCGGCGTCTGGCTGGCGATGCATTACGAGCCCTCGGCCAACGAGGCGTTCAACTCCGTCGAGCACATCATGCGCGACGTGAACTACGGCTGGCTGCTGCGCTACGCCCACGCCAACGGCGCCTCGATGTTCTTCGTGGCGGTCTACGCGCACATCTTCCGCAACCTCTACTACGGCTCCTACAAGGCCCCGCGCGAGGTGCTCTACATCCTCGGCGTGATCATCTACCTGCTGATGATGGCCACCGCCTTCCTGGGCTACACCCTGCCGTGGGGCCAGATGAGCTTCTGGGGCGCCACCGTCATCACCAACATCCTGGCGGCGATCCCGGTGGTGGGCGACACCATCCAGAGCCTGCTCTGGGGCGGCTACTCCGTCGGCAACCCGACGATCAACCGCTTCTTCTCGCTGCACTTCCTGCTGCCCTGGATGATCGCTGGCGTCGTGGTGCTCCACGTCTGGGCGCTGCACGTCACCGGCCAGAACAACCCGACGGGCATCCCGATCAAGTCCTCCAAGGACGCGGTGCCCTTCACCCCCTACGCCACGGTCAAGGACGTGTTCGCCACGGTGGTGTTCATGATCCTGTTCGCGTGGTTCATCTTCTACCAGCCGAACTATCTCGGCCACGCCGACAACTACGTCCCGGCCAACCCCGCCGTGACCCCGGCCCACATCGTGCCCGAATGGTACTTCCTGCCCTTCTACGCGATCCTGCGGGCCGTGCCCTCCAAGCTCGGCGGCGTGATCCTGATGTTCTCGGCGGTGCTGATCCTGGCGCTGGCGCCCTGGCTCGACACCTCCCGCGTGCGCTCCTGCAACTACCGCCCGATCTACCGGCAGTTCTTCTGGGTGTTCGTGGCGGTGTGCGTGATCCTGGGCTGGCTCGGCGCCAAGCCGCCCGAGGGCGGCTACGTCATCGCCTCGCAGATCTGCACGGCCTACTACTTCGCGCACTTCCTCGTGGTGATGCCGCTGGTGGGCCTGATCGAGACGCCGCGGCAGCTCCCGGGCTCGATCCTGGAGAGCGTGATGGGTCCGGGCAAGCAGGTGAGCGGGTCGGGCATGCCGACCGGCGCCGCCGCCGCCCCGACGACGAAGGGCTGAGGGACAGACACGCGATGAGAACCCCTATCGTCCTCGCCGCGGCCCTGGTCGCGGCCGCCCTCGGGCTGTCCGGCGCCCGCGCCGAGGATGCCCACGCGACGCCCCACCCGCCCCGGGAGAAGTGGAGCTTCGCCGGCGTGTTCGGCCGCTTCGACGAGGCCCAGCTCCAGCGCGGCTTCCAGGTCTACAAGGAGGTCTGCTCGGCCTGCCACAGCATGAAGCTGGTGGCGTTCCGCAACCTCGCGGAGGAGGGCGGTCCGTCCTTCTCGGCGAGTCAGGTCAAGGCCCTCGCGGCGACCTACCAGGTCAAGGACGGCCCGAACGACGCGGGCGACATGTTCGACCGGCCCGGCCGGCCGGCCGACCGCTTCCCGCCGCCCTTCCCGAACGATCAGGCCGCCGCCGCGGCCAACGGCGGCAAGGCGCCGCCGGACTTCTCGGTGCTCGCCAAGGCCCGCACCTACGAGCGCGGCTTCCCGTGGTTCATCTTCGACGCGATGCCCTTCGTGGGCTTCTCGGAGCAGGGCGTCGACTACATCCACGCGCTGATCAACGGCTACGCGGAGCCCCCGAAGGGCTTCGAAGTGCCCGATGGCGGCCATTACAACACCTATTATCCGGGCCACGTCATCGCGATGCCCCCGCCGATCAGCGACGGGCAGGTGACCTACCCGAAGGGCGACAACGGCCAGCCCGTGGTGCCCGAGACGGTGGACCAGTACGGCAAGGACGTCGCGGCCTTCATGGCCTGGGCGGCCGAGCCCCACATGATGGCCCGCAAGGCGCTCGGGCTGCGGGTGATCCTGTTCCTGATCATTCTGGCGGGGCTGCTCTACTACGTGAAGAAGCGGATCTGGGCGGATGTCGGGGGCGAGACCCACGGCCTCCAGCCGGAGCTGCACAAGACCTTCTGAGGCGGCTGCCGCCGCCGCACGACCCGTGGTACGGGCCCCGCGAGGGGCCCGTTTCCTTTTGGTGCGACAGCGGCTGTATCGATGGCGACGCGATCGACCGCGACCCTGTCGACAGCGATCTGGGCTGAGGATTTCCGATGACGGCAGCGGTGCTCGGCGTGATGGGCGGATCCGGCGTCTACGACCTGCCGGGGCTGGAGGACGTGCGCGAGGAGCGGGTCTCCTCCCCCTGGGGCGAGCCCTCGGACGCGCTGCGCATCGGCCGGATCGGCACGACCAAAGTGGTCTTCCTGGCCCGGCACGGGCGCGGCCACCGGCTCTCGCCGTCGGGCATCGACTACCGGGCCAACATCGACGCGCTGAAGCGGGCCGGGGTCACCGACCTCGTCTCGCTCTCGGCCTGCGGCTCGTTCCGCAACGAGCTGCATCCGGGCCTGTTCGTGCTGGTCGACCAGTTCGTCGACCGCACGCACGGGCGGGTCTCCTCGTTCTTCGGCAACGGCTGCGTCGCCCACGTCTCGATGGCCCACCCGGTCGGGCCGGGGCTGCAGGCGCGCATCGCCGCCGCCGCCGAGGCGGAGGCGATCCACATCCATCGCGGCGGAACCTACGTCTGCATGGAGGGGCCGCAATTCTCCTCGCTCGCCGAATCGAAGGCCTACAAGGCGCAGGGCTTCGACGTGATCGGGATGACCAACATGCCCGAGGCCAAGCTCGCCCGCGAGGCCGAGATCACCTACGCGACGATCGCGATGGTGACGGATTTCGATTGCTGGCACCCGGGCCACGACGCGGTGGACGTGGCGGCGGTGATCGCCGTGGCGCGCGCCAACGCCGACAAGGCGGCCCGCCTCGTGGCGCGGCTGGCCCGCGACTTCCCGGCCGAGCGGGCGGAATGCCCGGCCGGCTCGCACCGGGCGCTGGACGGCGCGATCATGACCGCGCCGGCCCAGCGCGATCCGGCGCTGGTCGCCAAGCTCGACGCAGTGGCCGGGCGGGTGCTCGCCGGCTGACGGACCGCGCGGCGCGGATATCCGGGGCGAGGCGCGCCCGCGGCGGCGAGACGCGAGGCCCCCGCCGGGCGCGGGCCGATCGCGGCCGGCGACGGCGGCACGCGCCCGCTTCCCTCCGCACCCGAAACCGCACTAGAAGGCCAGGACTTGACCGGCCGGCTCCCGCGCCGGCCCCTCCTCCTTCGCGAATGCCAAGACGACCCATGCGCAGCGCCAGCATCAGCCGTAAGACGGCGGAGACCGATGTCGCCGTCTCGATCGGCCTCGACGGCAGCGGCCGGGCCGCGGTCGCGACCGGCATCGGATTCCTCGACCACATGCTGGAGCTGTTCGCCCGGCACGGCCTGTTCGACGTCGAGGTCAAGGTGGCGGGCGACCTGCACGTCGACCAGCACCACTCGGCCGAGGATTGCGGCATCGCGCTGGGGCAGGCCTTCGCGAAGGCGCTCGGCGACAAGCGCGGCATCGCCCGCTACGCCGACATCCACCTGCCCATGGACGAGGCATTGACGCGGATCTGCATCGACATCTCGGGGCGGCCGTTCCTGGTGTTCCGCACCGCGTTCCGGGTGGAGAAGATCGGCCAGTTCGACACCGAGCTGGTGCGCGAGTGGTTCCAGGCCTTCGCGATGAACGCCGGCATCGCCCTCCATGTCGAGACGCTCTACGGCGACAACGCGCATCACATCGCCGAGAGCTGCTTCAAGGGTCTGGCCCGCGCCTTGCGGATCGCGGTGTCGCTCGATCCGCGGGAAGAGGGCCGCGTGCCCTCGACCAAGGGTTCTTTGTAGGGACGAACGCTTCGTCGGACGAGCGCGCGGGACGATCGCGCGGGAAGGGCAGACGCCATGAGGACGCGCAGCTACACCCTCCACCTGCCGCCGGAATCGCGCGCGGGCGAGGCCTACGGGCTCGACCGCGCCGTGCTGGTGCCGGACGGCTTCTCCTGGGCGGCCTTCGCCTTCTCGGTGGCGTGGTTCCTGTTCCACCGGCTCTGGCTGGCGGCGCTCGCGGTCGCGGCCGGGCTCGTCCTCGTGGCCCTGGGCGGGCGGCTCATCGGCCTGTCGCCGCTCGCCGGCGCGCTGATCAGCCTGCTCGTCTCGATCCTGATCGGGCTCGAGGCCTCGAGCCTGCGGCGCTGGACCCTGGCGCGCCGGGGCTGGCCGGCGCGGGACGCGGTCCTGGCCGGCAGCGCCGTCGAGGCCGAGACCCGCGCGATGGCCCGCTGGCTCGACCCGCAGACCCTGCCGCCGGCGCCGCAGCGGCCGGGCTTCGCCCGCGAGCGCGAGCCGGTGATCGGCCTGTTCCCGAGCCACGAGGGAACGCGGTGAGCGAGACCGTCGCCCTCGTCGATTACGGCTCCGGCAACCTCCACTCGGCTGCCAAGGCCTTCGAGCGGGCCGCCCGCGAGGCCGGGCTCGACGGCACCCGGATCGTCGTCACGGGCGATCCCGGGATGGTGGCCGCCGCCGACCGGGTGGTGCTGCCCGGGGTCGGGGCCTACGCCGATTGCCGCCGCGGCCTCGACGCGGTGCCGGGCCTGATCGAGGCGATGACCGGGACCGCGCTGGCGGCCGGCCGGCCCTTCCTCGGGATCTGCGTCGGCATGCAGCTCATGGCGACGCGGGGCCTCGAGTACGAGACCACGCCGGGCCTCGGCTGGATCGCGGGCGATGTCGGGCCGATCCGGCCCGCCGATCCCGCCCTCAAGATCCCCCATATGGGCTGGAACACCCTGACGGCCGAGCGGGATCACCCGCTGCTCGCCGGCATCCCCACCGGCGCCGACGGGTTGCACGCCTATTTCGTGCACAGCTACGCCCTCCGGGCCGACCGGCCCGGCGAGGTCGTGGCCCATGCCGAGTATGGCGGGCCCATCACCGCGATGGTCGCCCGCGACAACCTCGCCGGCACGCAGTTCCACCCGGAGAAGAGCCAGCGCCTCGGCCTCGCCCTCCTCGCCAACTTTCTGAGGTGGCGGCCCTGACGCCGCCCTGTCTGGTTCAGACGAGAGGACCCCGCGCGTGATCCTGTACCCGGCGATCGATCTCAAGGAGGGGCGCTGCGTCCGCCTCGTCCAGGGCGACATGTCCCAGGCGGTGGTGTTCAGCGACGATCCGGCGGCCCAGGCCGCCACCTTCGCCGAGCAGGGCTTCTCCTGGCTGCACGTGGTCGATCTCGACGGCGCCTTCGCGGGCGCGCCGATGAACGCGGAGGCGGTCGACGCGATTCTCGCCCGGATCGACCTGCCGGTGCAGCTCGGCGGCGGCATCCGCGAGATGAAGACGCTGGAGGCGTGGCTCTCCAAGGGCGTCGCCCGCGTCATCATCGGCACGGCCGCCGTGCGCGACCCGGCCTTCGTGCACGAGGCGGCGCGGCGCCATCCCGGCAAGATCGCGGTCGGCATCGACGCCAAGGACGGGCGCGTGGCGGTCGAGGGCTGGGCGCAGACCTCCAGCATGACCGCCGAGGAGCTCGGGCGCCGCTTCGAGGATGCCGGCGTCGCGGCCATCATCTACACCGACATCGCCCGCGACGGCATCCTGAAGGGCCTCAACGTCGAGATGACGCTGGCGCTGGCCGAGGCCGTGCGCATCCCGGTAATCGCGTCCGGCGGCCTCGCCTCGATCGAGGACGTGCATCGTCTGCTCCAGCCCGACTGCGCGCTGATCGCCGGCGCCATCACGGGCCGGGCCCTCTACGACGGGCGCATCGACCCGCGCGCGGCCCTCGCGGCGATCCGGGAGGCGCGCGCGGCGCGGGCGTGATAGGATCGCCCCGCTGCAGGCGAGTGCGGAGGCCGGAATGACGGCGCTGAAGGCTGCGGCCCGGCCCGGAACGGCAGGGACCGCGTACGCGGACGATTTCTACACCTGGACCCAGGAGCAGGGCGCGCGCCTCCGGGCTGGCGACCTGACGGCGCTCGATCTCGAGAACCTGGCCGAGGAGATCGAGAGCTTGGGCCGGAGCGAGTTCAACAGCCTAGTGAGCGCGTGGCGGGTGGTCCTGCTGCACATGCTCAAGGTCGACCATCAGCCGGCGCGGCGGACGCGGAGCTGGATGATCTCGATCGCGACGCAGCGGGCCGAGGCGGAATTCGTCCTGAAGGACAATCCGGGCCTGAAGCGCCGTCTCGACGAGGCCCTGGCGCGCGCTTACCGCGGAGCCCGTCTCGAGGCCGCCAGTGAGACCGGCCTGCCGCTCAGGACCTTTCCGCTGGACTGCCCCTACACCCACGACGCGATGCTGACGCGGCCCTTCCCGATCGACCCCGACGACCCCACTGCCTGAGAGCCCCCGTGCTGAAGACCCGCATCATCCCCTGCCTCGACGTCAAGGACGGCCGCGTCGTCAAGGGCGTGCGCTTCCTCGAGCTGCGCGACGCGGGCGATCCGGTCGAGGCGGCCAAGGCCTACGACGCGGCCGGCGCCGACGAGCTCTGCTTCCTCGACATCACGGCGAGCCACGAGGCCCGCGGCACGCTCCTCGACGTGGTGAGCCGCACCGCGGAGGCCTGCTTCATGCCGCTGACCGTCGGCGGCGGCGTGCGGGCCGTGGCGGACGTGCGCGCGCTCCTGCTCGCGGGCGCCGACAAGGTCGCGATCAACACCGCCGCGGTGAAGGATCCCGACCTCGTGGCCCGCGCCGCGGAGAAGTTCGGGGCCCAGTGCATCGTGGTGGCGATCGATGCCAAGCGCGTCTCGGCCCCGGGCGCGCCCGGCGCCTGGGAGATCTTCACCCATGGCGGGCGCGAGCCCACCGGCATCGACGCGGTCGCCTTCGCCCGCACCGTCGCCGCCAAGGGGGCGGGCGAGCTCCTCGTCACCTCGATGGACCGGGACGGCACGCGCTCGGGCTACGACCTCGGGCTGACCCGCGCCATCGCCGACGCGGTGCCGGTGCCGGTGATCGCCTCGGGGGGCGTCGGCGGGCTGGACGACCTCGTGGCGGGCGTGGCCCAGGGCGGCGCCAGCGCCGTGCTCGCCGCCTCGATCTTCCATTTCGGGCAGCACAGCGTCGCCGAGGCCAAGGCCCACATGGCCGCCGCCGGGCTGGCGATGCGGCTCGACGCCTGACGGCGCCTCAGCGCGCTATCGCCGCGCGCCGATCCCATCGAGTTCGCGTGACATGACGGCGTGGGCCGACTCGATCGCGGGTGGGGTTGCGCGGTATGGCCACCGCTCTTCGTGAGTGAGAAAATCTCGGTATGCAATGATATCCCAAAGATCGCGTCTCGGGTCCTTTGCACTGGCTGATGTCGTCGCAAGGATCCGCTTATAGCCGCCGAGATTGAAAAAATCGTCGGCCGTCCGCGCCAGCTCCTCGCGGCAGACGAAAAGCGGATACGAACGATCGTAATGCTGATTCAAAACATGCTTTACCTTGCTTGAAGCACTGCCAATCTCCTTGAAGAGATCCTTCTCGAACGCCGAAACCAGATCGATGAAAGCTTGGCGTCGAATCTGCCGGCCGACTTCCTCGAATCGTTCGAGAATCTTGGTTCGACGGTTCCTGGCCATCTCACCGACGAGGTCGGAGAGGCCAAGCGCTTCCAGCGCCTGGGCGGTCGCCGTTGGCAGGATCGCGGATCGCCTCGCGTGCTCGTGGGCGCCGATCTGCATGCGGTACCCGGCATAGGACGCATCGATCCGACGTCCCGTCAAAAGCCGGGCTCCGGATCGGAGCCGTATTCCGCCAGCATCGCGTCGAGCGTCGCTTCAAAATTCTCGTTCGTGAGGGGCTTCAGGACTTTTCTGTTCGCAGGATCGACAAGCTTCCAGTCCGTCCGATCGTCGGGGCCGGTCAGGACGAGCAGCACCGGATCGCCACTTCCGAGACGGGACATATCGATGCGTCCGCGCGCGCCGATGACGACCGTGGCCCGCGGATCCAGCCGGACGATCTCATCCCCGACCTCGATGTCCAGCCGGTCGATCTCGTACTCCCCGGTCGCCTCCTCGTAGGCCGCCTTGGGCGTTCGTTGCAGGACGACTTTTCCGTCAGAGCTGTAGGGCCGCAGCCACTCGGCGATTTGATCGTAGAGCGCAGACACGGCCGCCTGCCAGGCTGCCACCCGTTCCTGGGGTGCAGGCAGCACGTCTCGGGACGCTTGCAGCCGCTCGATCGTATCCCGCAAAGCCACGTCGGACCCACCCCATGTTCGGCAATGACGCGAGGCGATGGTAGCGAGGCCCACGGGAATCGCCAGTCCGCCATGGAGCCGGTTTGCGCAGCCGACGCGGCAAGCCCTGTGCACGGCATGAGGCGCCGTGCCATCTGTCAGGCGCGCGGCTTGCCCGGCGGCGGGGGGTGACGCATTTTGCCGCCGAACGTGGCGCCGTCGCAGGCTCCTGGATGCACGGTGTTGCATGACCGATTACACGCTGAACGACCTCGCGCGGCTGGTGGCGAGCCGGGCGGGCACGAGCCCGGACCAGTCCTACACGGCCAAGCTCCTGGCGGGCGGCCCGGCCAAGGCCGCCAAGAAGCTCGGCGAGGAGGCGGTCGAGGCCGCGATCGCCGCGGTGCAGGGCGACCGGGCCGGGCTGACGGCGGAGGCGGCCGACGTGCTCTACCACCTCGTCGTTCTGCTGCGCGCCAGCGACGTCGAGCTCGACGCGGTGATGGCCGAGCTGGAGCGCCGCACCGCCCAGAGCGGGATCGCCGAGAAGGCCGCGAGGCGCCACACATGAACCTCGCGCCGGCGCCCGCGGGCGGACAGGATCCGGTGACCGGCGAGGGGCCGGACGGGCTCTCGCCCTATCGCCGCTTCAGCCGGGACGAGTGGGCGCGGCTGCGCGCCGACGCGCCGCTGACCCTGAACGCCGAGGACATCGCCCGGCTGCAATCGATCAACGACCCGATCTCGGTCGAGGAGGTGGTGGCGATCTACCTGCCGCTGTCGCGCCTGCTCTCGCTCTACGTCGCGGCCACGCAGGGCCTGTTCAAGGCCACGCAGCGCTTCCTCATCGCCGAGCGCGAGCGCAAGGTGCCCTACATCATCGGGCTCGCCGGCTCGGTCGCGGTCGGCAAGTCGACCACGGCCCGCATCCTGGCGGCGCTGCTCGCGCGCTGGCCGAACACGCCGAAGGTCGATCTCGTCACCACCGACGGCTTCCTGCTCCCGAACGCCGAGCTCGCGGCCGGCGGCATCATGGAGCGCAAGGGCTTCCCCGAGAGCTACGACACCGCCGCGCTGCTGCGCTTCCTGCACGACGTGAAGGCGGGCCACCCGCGGGTGACGGCGCCGCTCTACTCCCACCTCGTCTACGACCGGGTCCCGGGCGAGGAGCGCGTGGTCGAGAGCCCCGACATCCTGATCGTCGAGGGCCTGAACGTGCTGCAGCCGGCCCGCCTCCCGCGGGACGGCACGGCGATCCCGTTCGTGTCCGATTTCTTCGACTTCTCGATCTACCTCGACGGCCACGAGGACGACCTGCACCGCTGGTACGTCCTGCGCTTCATGAAGCTGCGCGAGACCGCGTTCCGCGATCCGCGTTCCTATTTCCGCAAATATGCCGAGGTGCCCGAGGCCGAGGCGCTCGCCATCGCGGACCGGCTCTGGACCACGATCAACCTGCCGAACCTGCGCGAGAACATCCTGCCGACGCGCCAGCGCGCCAGCCTGATCCTGTCGAAGGGCGCGAGCCACCGCATCGAGAGCGTGGCGCTGCGGCGCCTCTGACCCGAGATCCGGGCGCTCCCCGCGGCCGGGCGGACGAGACCCGGTCAGGCGAAGGGGAGCGCCGCCTCCACGAGGTAGGGGCCGCCGCCGGTCGATTCGCGCGCGGAGAACACGCTGACCTGCGTGGCTTCGAAACGCAGCGGCTCGAACAGGCCGGACGCGGCCACGTACATCGCCACCGCCTCCGGGCTCGCCTCGCGCCTGAGCCGCGCCAGGGTGACGTGGGGCGTGAACTTGCGCCGCTCCGGCGGCACCCCCGCGCGGCGCACCAGCCGCTCCTGCTCGGCCTGCAGGTCCATCAGCGCCGGATCCTGGGCAATCGCGGCGTAGAGCGCCCGCGGCCGGTCGCCGCCGAAGATGCCGAGCGCCTCGAGGGTGACCGGGACCGGATCCCGGGCCCGCTGGGCGCCGAGCGCCTCGAGCACGTCCTCGGCCATAGCCGCGTCGATGTCGCCGAGGAAGCGCAGGGTGACGTGGTAATCGCCGGGCTCGATCCAGCGGGCGCCCGGCAGGCCGCCGCGGTAGCGGGCGAGGCGCTCGCCGATCCCGGGCGGCACGGCGAGCCCCGTGAACAGGCGCGGCATCGGCGTCAGTGCGCCGGCCTGCCCAGCCGGCCGAGGAAGCTCTCGACGGTGGGCAGGATCCCCGCCACCACGGCCTCCACGCCCTTCGGGTTCGGGTGCATGCCGTCGTCGAGGTTCAGGCCGCGCTCGCCCGCGATGCCGGCGAGGAAGAACGGGTAGAGCGCCAGACCGTATTGCCGGGCGAGATCGGGATAGATCGCGTCGAAGCGGGCGATGTAGTCCGGACCGAGATTGGTGGAGGCCCGCATCCCGGCGAGCAGCACCGGGATGCCGCGCTGCTTCAGGCGCGCCACGATGGCGTCGAGGGCCTTCCGGGTCACCGCCGGATCGGTGCCGCGCAGCATGTCGTTGGCGCCGAGTTCGAGGATGACGCCGTCGGTCCCGTCCGGCACCGACCAATCGACCCGGTCGAGGCCGCCGGTGGCGGTGTCGCCCGAGACGCCCGCGTTCTGGACGCTGACGGCGTGGCCGCGCTTGGCCAGCTCGCGCTGGAGCACGGCCGGGAAGGCCGCGTCCGCGGGCAGGCGGTAGCCGGCGGTCAGGCTGTCGCCGAGCGCCACGATGCTCAGCGGCCGGCCGGGTTCGGCGCGCGCGGGCAGGGCGCCGGGCATCAGGGCCGCCAGGGCGAGGAGGAGCGCCGCAGCCAGGCGCGGCAGGGGCCCGGGCCGGCCATGATGGCGCACCCGCCGCGCCCGCCCTTGGCGGCGGGACCCCGCAGGGCCCATATCGCTGCCGCCCCGCGCCGCGGCGCCACCCCGTGCCGCGTCGCACGGAACCGCACGCGGCCACATCCGAGCCTCATCCGTCATGCATCCCGCCATCGACCTCATCGCGCACAGATCGGCCTCCGCGTGACCCCAGACAAGGCCCAGACGCCCGCTCCCTCCGTGAGCCTCCGCGACATCGATCTCAGCCTCGGGCGGGGGCCGGCCCGCGTCCACGTGCTGCGCGGCATCTCCCTCGACGTGGCGCGGGGCGAGGCGGTCGGCCTCGTCGGGCCCTCGGGATCGGGCAAGTCGACGCTGCTGATGGTGATGGCCGGGCTGGAGCGGCCCGATTCCGGCTCGATCCGGATCGAGGACACCGACCTGATCGGCCTCGACGAGGACGCGCTCGCCCGCTTCCGCGGCCGGCGCATCGGCATCGTGTTCCAGGCCTTCCACCTCGTGCCGACCATGACGGCGCTGGAGAACGTGGCGCTGCCCCTGGAGCTCGCCGACCGGCCCGAGGCGCATGCCCGGGCCCGGGCCGAGCTTGAGGCGGTCGGCCTCGGCCACCGCCTGAGCCACTACCCGGCCCAGCTCTCGGGCGGCGAGCAGCAGCGCGTCGCCATCGCCCGGGCGCTCGCGCCGGACCCGGCGATCCTGGTGGCCGACGAGCCCACCGGCAATCTCGACGAGGCCACGGGCCGGCAGATCGTCGACCTGCTGTTCGGGCTGAAGCGGACCCGCGGCGCCACCCTGGTCCTCGTCACCCACGATCCGGGGCTGGCGCGCCTGTGCGACCGCACGATCCGCCTGCGCTCGGGCCGCGTCGAGGCGCCCGAGGCGGAGACGGTCGCCTGATGCACGGCACCCTTCCCGCGACCGATCCCGGCCGCCGCGCGCGCCGCCTGCCGCTGACGCTGCGGCTGGCCGTGCGCGAGCTGCGCGGCGGCCTCTCGGGCTTCGCCGTCTTCCTCGCCTGCATTGCCCTCGGGGTCGCGGCGATCGCGGGCGTCGCCTCGATCTCGCGCTCGCTCTCGGACGGGCTCGGGCGCGAGGGCCGGCGCATCCTCGGCGGCGACCTCAGCTACAGCCTGATCAACCGCGCGGCGACGGAGCCGGAGCTGGCGGCGCTGCGGAGCGAGGGCCGCGTCGGCACCGTGGCCTCGCTGCGCGCCATGGCGGTGGCGGGCCAAGGCGCCGGAGGGGGCGCCGCCCTGGTCGAGCTGAAGGCCGTGGACGACAGCTACCCGATGGCGGGCGTGCTGGTGACCGAGCCGCACGCGCCGCTTTCCGACCTGCTCGCCCCCCGCGACGGCGTGCCGGGCGCGGTCGCCGACCCGGCCCTGCTCACCCGCCTCGACCTGAAGATCGGCGACCGGGTCACCCTCGCCGGGCACCCGTTCGAGATCCGCGCCACGGTCGCGAGCGAGCCCGACAAGGTCGCCAACGGCATCGGTTTCGGCCCGCGCCTCATCATCGACCAGGGGGCCCTGCGGGCCACCGGCCTCGTCCAGCCGGGCAGCCTCAACCGCTGGAGCTACCGGATCCAGATTCCGGACGCGGACGGCGCGGCCCTGGACGCCGCCGCGGCCCGGATCGCGGCCGCGGCGCCGGAGGCCGGCTGGGAGATGCGCGCGCGCACCAACGCCGACCCGCGCTTCGCCAAGAGCATCGAGCGCTTCACCCAGTTCCTGACGCTCGTCGGGCTCACCGCCCTCATCGTCGGCGGCGTCGGCGTGGCCAACGCCGTCCACGCCTTCGTCGAGCGCAAGCGCGGCTCGATCGCGACGCTCAAGAGCGTCGGCGCCCCGGGCACCCGCGTCGTCGGGCTCTACCTGACCCAGGTGATGCTGATCGCGGGCCTCGGCACGGCGGTGGGCCTGGCGGTCGGGGCGAGCCTGCCCTTCCTCCTCGACGCCCTGTTCGCCGACGCGCTGCCCCTGCCGCTGAACCCGACGCTGGCGCCGGGCGAGCTCGCCCTCGCCGCAGCCTACGGGCTGCTCACCGCCTTCGCCTTCGCGATCACGCCGCTCGGCCGCGCCCACGACGTGCCGGTCTCCGGCCTGTTCCGCGACACGGTCGATCCGTCCGCGGCCAAGACGCGCTGGCGCTACCGGCTGATGCTGGCCGTCGCCATCGCCGCCCTGGTGACCCTCGCGGTGACCACCGCCTTCGACCGGCGCGTCGCCCTGATCTTCATCGCCGCGGCGGGCATCGCCTTCGGGCTGCTGCGCCTCGTGGCGCTCGGCCTGATGGCGGCGGCCCGGCGCGCGCCCCATCCGCGCCGCGCCGCGCCCCGGATGGCCCTGGCCAACCTCCACCGGCCGGGGGCGCTGACGCCCGCGATCGTGCTCTCGCTGGGCCTCGGCGTGACGCTCCTCGTCACCCTGAGCCTGATCGACGCCAATGTCCGGCGCACGATCTCCGCCACGCTGCCCGCGCGCGCGCCGAACCTGTTCTTCCTCGACATCCCGTCCGCGGACGCCGCCGCGTTCAACGACTTCCTGGCCCAATCCGCGCCCACGGGCCGGATCGAGCGGGTGCCGATGATGCGCGGGCGCATCGTCGCCCTCGACGGGGTGCCGGCGGGGAAGATCCGGCCCCCGGAGGACGCCGCCTGGGTGCTCGACGGGGATCGCGGCATCACCTACGCGGCCGACCAGCCGGACGGGTCGAGCCTGACGGCCGGCACGTGGTGGAATGCGGAGGAGGGGGCCAAGCCCCTCGTCTCCTTCGAGGCCGATCTCGCCCGCAGCCTCGGCCTCAGGGTCGGCGGCGAGGTCACCGTCAACGTGCTCGGGCGCAACATCACCGCGCGGATCGCCAACCTCCGCAAGGTCGAGTGGCGCAATCTCGGGATCAACTTCGTGATGGTGTTCTCGCCCGGCACCTTCCGGGGGGCGCCGCATTCCGATCTCGCCACCCTGTCGCTCCCCGGCGGGACCGACGCGCCGGCCGAGAACCGCATCCTGCGCGACGCCGCCCACCGCTTTCCGTCGGTGACCAGCGTGCGGGTCAAGGACGCCCTCGACGCGGTCGGCGACCTCGTGGGCAAGCTCGTCCTGGCGATCCGGGGCGCCAGCGCGATCGCGGTGCTTGCGAGCCTGCTCGTCCTGGCGGGCGCGGTCGCGGCCGGTCACCGGGCGCGGCTCTACGACGCCGTGGTGCTGAAGGTGCTGGGCGCGAGCCGCGGGCGGCTGCTCGCCGCCTACGGCCTCGAATACGGGGCGCTGGGCCTCGCCACCGCCCTGTTCGGCCTCGCGGCCGGCACCCTCGCCGGCTGGGTCATCGTCACGCGGGTGATGCGCCTCGACTTCGTGCTCGACCTCTCGGGCGCGCTCGTCGCGGCCGGGCTCGCGGTCGTCCTGGCGATCGGGCTGGGCTTGGCCGGGACGTGGCGGATCCTCGGCCAGAAGCCGGCGCCGTACTTGCGGCAATTCTGAGCGGCGATGCAGTCGAGACGTGTGTAGCCGCGAACGTAACGATTTTTAATCCCGCGCAAGACCAACAAAAATCCGCGCGCGGAGCGGCGAAAACCGCGCCTGCAAGCTCGGCGGGGCTCTTGTGCGGCGCGAGCCAAACCAACATATTCCCGGTCGAGGCGCTCATCGGCGCCAGAGGTCCCGCGTGGGCCTCGTTTCGAACACCACGCTGAGAGAGCACCCCAGGGGAACTCCCATGGCATTCGACAACAGCCCCTTCCGGTACGGCGCCCAGGCGCCGGGATACGCCGGCACGCAGGTCGAGGTCGACCAGGGCCTGCGCAGCTTCATGCTCGGCGTCTACAACAACATGGTCGTCGGCCTCGGGATCTCGGGCCTCGTCGCGCTCGGCCTCAACAAACTGGCCGTCGCGACGACCCAGGCAGACGCCGTGGCGCGCATTGGCTCCGTTCCACTGACTCAGTACGGTGCCTTGTTCTACAACAGCCCCCTCAAGTGGGTGCTGATGTTCGCCCCCCTCGTGTTCATCTTCGTCTTCTCGATGCGGATGGACCGGATGTCGGCCTCGTCCGCCCGGACGATGTTCTTCGCCTTCGCGGCGGTGATGGGCGCGTCGATGTCGTCGCTGCTCCTCGTCTTCACCGGCGCGAGCGTGGTCAGGGTGTTCTTCATCACCGCGGCGACCTTCGGCGGCCTGAGCCTCTACGGCTACACCACGAAGCGCAGCCTCTCGGGGATGGGCTCGTTCCTGATCATGGGCCTGATCGGCCTGATCATCGCCTCGCTGGTCAACATCTTCTTCGCCTCGAGCGCGCTGCAATTCGCGATCTCGGTGCTCGGCGTGCTGATCTTCGCGGGCCTGACCGCCTACGACACGCAGAAGCTGAAGGAGATGTACCTCTACAGCGGCTTCGACGGCGAGGGCGCGGCCAAGATGTCGGTGAACGGCGCGCTGACGCTGTACCTCGACTTCATCAACATGTTCCAGTTCCTGCTCTCGTTGATGGGCGACCGTCGCTAACAGACGCAGGACCGGACCACACGGAGGAAGCCCCGGCGCGAGCCGGGGCTTTTTTCGTGCGCCGTCCTCCGCGGACTCGGGGTCGTGCCGAAGCGCCGCAGGCCGCCGGCGGAAACTGGGCCGCACCGCGGCCCCGTTGAGCGACCATGTGGTACATCTACGGACTGACGATCCTCGCGGGTCTCGCCAACGCGATCCAGCCGGGACAGAACGCGACGCTGTCGAAATCCATCGGCCTGCCGGTGACGGCGGCCCTGCTGACGCTCCTCGTCAGCACCGCCGCGCTGCTCGTGGGCGGCCTCGCCTCGGGCAAGCTCGACATGCCGAGCGCGCAGCAATTCGGGCAGGTGCCGTGGTGGGCCTGGGCCGGCGGCCTGCTCAGCGTGCTCCTGATCCTGGCGCAGCTCTACGCCTCGCCCGCGATCGGCGCGGCGAGCTTCCTCGGCATCATCGTGACGGTGGGCGTGGTCGCCTCGATCGTGCTCGACAATTACGGCTGGGTCGGCTTCGCGGTGCACCCGGCGAGCCTGTGGCGCATCCTCGGGGCCGTGCTGATGATCGCGGGCGTCGGGCTGGTGGCGGCGTTCTAGGGGCTCACACCGCACGCAGCGGCTTCTCGAGCACGGCGAGGACCCGGGCGAGATCGGAGCCGCGCTTCATCACGAGACCGCCGGCTGCGACCACCGCGTAGGCGCCCTGGCGCCGGGCGAACTTCGGGTCCTTCTCGATGCGGTAGAGGGGCATCTCGGAGGTGCGGCGATAGATCGAGAACACCGCCTTGTCGCGCCGGAAATCGAGGGCGTAGTCGCGCCACTCGCCCTCGGCGACGCGGCGCCCGTAGAGATTGAAGATCGTCCGGAGCTCGTGGCGGTCGAAGGCGATCTGCGGGGTGCTCGCGGGGGCCGGGAACGGGACCACCCGCGCGCTCGAATCGTCGCCCACCCGCTCGCTCATTCTCGCTCCGTCGTGTTCCGCGGCATCCTTGGCCGGAATGATGGGCGCCCGCGAGCCGGCCCGCAAGGGCCCAGGCGCCGGCCCGCAGGGGGCCCAGGGCCGGCCCGCAGGGGCTTGGGGCTGTGCCGTCCCGGCAACGCGGAAGAGATGAATCTCCACGATTTCGCCCCGATCGCGCCTTTCGCGGGCCTTGTTGCGGGGCGACAACAGATCCTGAAATCTCGTCGGGCCCGTGCCCGGCCGGGCGTCCGAAACCCGAGCTCCCCAGCCCTCGGACGTCCGATCGGATCCACGGACCGACACTCCAGAGGTTTCGAGACCCAAGGACTTCAGGCCGCCTCCCCAGGCGGCCTTTTTTTGCGCCGCGGCGCCCCCGTCAGGCTGCCTCGAACAGGGGCACCTGCCGCATCTCCGGCACCAGGACGAGGCCCTTGTCGGTGATGCGGATCTGCGGGATCACCGAGAGCGGGATCAGGTTGAAGCCCATGTAGGGGATGGCGCAGCCCGCCCGCTCCCAGGCGGCCTTCAGCGCCCGGACCTCCTCGGCCACGACGCCGACGCGCTTGTCCGAGATCAGCCCCGCCACCGGCAGGGGCACCATCGCGATGACGCGGCCGTCCGCGACGACGCAGACGCCGCCCTGGATCGCCGCCACCGCCTCCACCGCGACGCGCATGTCGGCCTCGCTCAGCCCCGCCACGATGATGTTGTGCGAATCGTGGCCCACGCTCGAGGCCACCGCGCCGCCCTTGAGCCCGAAGGCGCTGAGCAGCCCGTGCGCGACGCCGCCTGCCGCCCCGCCCGAGGCGGGCCCGGAGAGGCCGTGCCGCTCGATCACCGCCACGTGGCAGAGATCGTGCGCCGCGAGCGTCCCGGCCCAGTCGGCCGCGGGCGTCAGCGCCACGCGCTCGTGGACCAGCTCGATCCCCGGCAGGGTGGTGCGGATGGCGTTGACGGTGCAGGGGGCGGCGGGCAGCGGCGGCACCAGGGCGGGCAGCGGATCGGGCAGGCGCACCGTGCGGTAGGCGCGCTCGGGGTAGCGGTAGGGCGCGGACAGGGCCGCCTCCAGGCGCGGCGTGACCCTGCGGTCCTCGACCACCAACTCGCCCCCGTACCATGTGGCCTGGGGCACCAGATCGTCGTTCAGGAGCACCAGATCGGCCCGGCGCCCGCCGCCAAGGCCGCCGATCTCGCCGTCGAGGCCGTAGCGGGTCGCCGGGTGGAGCGAGCCCATCGCCCAGGCGGCGGGCTCGGGGATGCCGCGGGCGACCGCCTCGCGCACCACCCAGTCGAGCCCGTAGGCGAGGAGGTCGTCGGCGTCGCGGTCGTCCGTGCAGGCGCAGACCCGCTTCCAGGCGGCGCCGTACTCGGTCACCGTGCCGATGGCCTTGGGCAGCGAGTGCCAGGGCGTGGTCGGCGGCCCCCCGCGCAGGAAGATCCAGACGCCGGCCTCCAGGAGGTCGTCGGCGATCTCGGCATCGACCGCCTCGTGCGTGTCGGTGACGCCGCTCGCGGCGTAGGGCGCCACGAAGGCCCGGCCGTAGATGTGGCCCGAGACCGGGCGCCCGCGCTCCAGCGCCGCCGCGATGATGGCGTGCGCCCGCGGATCGCCCTCGGCCACCGCCACGAAATCCATCTTCTCGCCGAGGCCCAGCGCCTCGGGCCACGCGTCGAACAGGGCGGCGATCTTCTCCGGCGTGAGGTCGCCGCCCGCCGTCTCGATCGCCGGGGTGGTGGCCGGCACCGTGCTCGGCACCGTGAGGTAGATGTTGAGGGGCGCGGCGCGCGCATCCTCCAGCATCCAGGCGACGCCGTCGGCATCCAGCACGTTGCCGATCTCGTGGCTGTCGCAGACGATGGTCGTCGTGCCGTTGACGAGGGCGGCCTCCGCGTAGGCGCAGGCCGTGATCATGCTGCTCTCGATGTGCAGGTGCGGATCGACGAGCCCGGGCGCGATCAGCCCGCCGCGCGCGTCGTAGCGCCGCCCGCCCTTCGCGGTCCCGGCGGGCTGCACCGCGGCGATGCGCCCGCCCGCGATCCAGATCTCGCGATCGGGCAGGATCCGCTCCGAGTAGGTCGAGAGCACGCGGGCGCCCGTGATCACGAGATCGGGCTCGGCGCGGCCCGCGGCCACGGCGGCGAGGCGGCGCGTCATCGTGGCGAGGGGGGCGACGGAGAAGCGGGTCAGGGTGCTCATCGGGGCCTTCCACCGGGTGCGGGGGAGAGGGACGGGCATGGAGTGTGCCATGGACCGTTTGGGATATGCGGCTCCGCTATGACGACGAGCAACACAGCCAGTCGCCCGACCAACGCGGCTTCCGGCTCC
The DNA here is from genome assembly GCF_056431005.1 of Methylobacterium sp. HJ2. Taxonomy (NCBI): domain Bacteria; kingdom Pseudomonadati; phylum Pseudomonadota; class Alphaproteobacteria; order Hyphomicrobiales; family Methylobacteriaceae; genus Methylobacterium; species Methylobacterium sp. HJ2. Next base: position 77,612 of record NZ_JBWJYM010000005.1, read on the forward strand.
TTGCGATCCTTCCAGCTCCAAAGTAATTTCAACTTACTCCGCTTATCATCAACTAATTACTTCGGGCAATTTCCAAGTTGTTTTTTAAGGCGTGAACCACCTTTGGATCGCGAATACGAAATGTCGCACTTCCGCCGGTCTGCCCACTTTTTTCGACCAATCCCATGCTTTCCATGGCTGCAACATAATTTTGGGTCGAGCTCCCTGTTCCTGCTCGATCGTTCAACTGATTTTTTGTGAATTCTGGGCTTTGAAGTCTCAGAAGATGCTTTATATAGGCATATATATCCATCGAATTTGCTCTAGCATTCGACTTTCTCGGGTAATATTCATAAAAATTGAACTGGCAAACAAAATCATTGATACCTTGGCTAATTGCCTCAGCTGAGATAGCTTTTGCAGAGGGGTCTATTTTGTATTGCGCACGGAAACTTCTGTCCAAAAGATGCCATAGATCGCGAGGGTTTTTATTGGCTAAATTCAAAAGCTCTGAAAAACCGTCAGTTTTTGATCCTTCAGAGAATAGACTTGCTACAGATTTAATTCTTTGCTCCGAGAATACAGACACACGCCGATCTGCGGCTGAAACCAGATCAGAATTACCCCAGCTTACTCCAGGACAATATATTTTCTGCGTTCGAACGCGATCTTTTAGCATGTTGTACGGAATAACCCATATTGAGAAAATTACTTGAAACTCTTCGGCGGTGAGAAATCTTACATCTGTCACGATAGGTTCGACAAACTCTTCTATCTCTTCGGCAGAGTTACTCAGGCGCGCGTCCTCATCGACTTTATCAAACACAAGTATTATTTTCTGATAGCCAATTTTTTTCGCGAGAATCGTTAATTTCTTAAGCATGTCTAATGAAAACTCAGCATCAGCAAAACTCTCATCAACACTCCCTAGATGCTCGCGAAAATAATCTTTCCATTCTCCTTGCTGCTTCGGAGTCCCTGACGCTTGTGCTATGAGATCAGATAGAAAAGCTACGGTAGCATTTGCGCCTATATTAAGAGGAATTCTAGCTACAGAGTACAAAATGCGACCAAATTTTGCTTTCCAGCCTGTTTGCAAAGATACTATTTTTCTATGCAAATCATCCTTACTCGCTTGCTTAACAAATTTTGCAAGAAAGTAAGACAACAAGACTTTATCGGAAGCACTGAGCCCAGATCCGTGCTTCCTATCATCTGCCATCTTCACAAAAAGTCGCTCACTCAATTGAGAGATAACAAATCTATAGAATTCTGTAGAATCGAAAGGTTTAGGCAGATCAGAGTAATCACTTATATTTACAACTAGTGAATTTTTATCAATTCTGCGACAAAAATCATAAATGATAGCAGTCTTGCCAGTACCCCGATCTCCGGATAGCAACATCGTGCGGCCGCTAACAAAGCCTTCTATAATGGGACTATACATGGAAAAATCAACGAATAAATCTTTTCCGTGATCTCTCTCGTTCTCTGATGTGAAAACAGAGAACGGATACGACGAGAAACCAAAATTTTTATAGAAATCCCCGAATCCAATTGTCATTTATATTTCTTTCAACTGCGCTCTATAGCGTCCCTTTTGATGATACGATATGATATCTGATCGTAGCCAGATTTGTCGAGGTAGGCGTAAGCTTGATATGCAACATCTTATGGCCTCCAACTGTGGCAAAATCCGACGTATGTAAAAGCTTTAGGCTGACCTAGCGCAGAAATTTACTTTTCGAGAATATTTTATTATCTTTCGATTTATGGAAACAAACTAGTGATTATCGACAATTCATACGTTATTTTTGTTTGTAATCTCAAAAATAGAGATGTTATTGTCGAGTGGTTTCAAAAAATATTATCGCAGAACTGCCGTTCAGCCTTTCGAGTGTGAAGCTGGAGCACCACCATCCTCACCTATTCCTGGAACCCCCGCCCCCCACCAGAGTAATTTCGTAGGATAGAACCGCCCCGCTTCCTCCTGCTCGAGGCCCTCATGCGCCCGTTGACTGCGCTCCTTCTCGCCCTTCCCTTCCTCGCCGCAACGCTCGCGCCGGCCCGCGCCGACGTCCTGATCCGGATCGACAAGGACACGCAGCGCATGTCCGTCGCGGTGAACGGGCAGCCGCGCTATTCCTGGCCGGTCTCGACGGGGGCGGCCGGCTACGACACGCCGAACGGCTCCTACCGGCCGCAGCGCATGGCCCGCACCCATTTCTCGCGGGAATGGGACGACGCACCGATGCCCTACGCGATCTTCTTCACCGGCATGGGCCACGCCATCCACGGCACCGGCCACGTCTCGGCCCTCGGGCGCCCCGCCTCGCACGGCTGCGTCCGCCTCGCCACCGGCAAGGCCGCCTCGCTGTTCCGGCTGGTCAAGACCGAGGGGATGGGCGCCACCCGCATCGTGGTCGAGGGCGCGAGCACCGGCGTCGCGCGGGGCTCCTCCCGCAGCCGGGTCGCGCGCGGCTACGAGGGCGGCGGGGTGATGTCGGCGGGCATGCAGATGGGCCGCGGCCAGATGGACCGGGGCCTCGACGACGGCTACGCACCGGTGCGGCGCCGCGCCCGCGGGCCGGCCGGGTACGGGCCCGACGACAGCGCCTACGCGCCGATCTACTACCGGGCCGCGCCGATCTACGGCGACGGCTACGAGTAGGGGGCCGGGCTCGCCGGACACGGATGGCGGCCGGCCTCCGCGGGCGGGGAGACAGGCGCGGATCGGCCCGGGCTTCGCTCAGGCCTCGATCGCGGTCAGCTCGGCCTGATAGGCGGCCAGATAGGCATCGAGGCGGGCCCGGACGCCCGCATTCCCGCACTGGACCCAGACCGGGACGGGGAGCACCGTCCGGTCGAGTTCGAGCAGCACGGTCTCTGCCATCCGGGCGGCGTCCCGCTCCGTCGCGGCCGCCATCAGGCGGGTGCCGGCGGGCGTGCCGATCATGATGGCGATGCTGACCATGCGATTCCTAACGGACGGAAGGCCCCGCGCGTTGCGTCCCGGGCTCAGCGCTCGGTCGCCCGTTCCGGGTCGAGGCGGTTGATCACACTGTAGTTCACCGCCGTCCAGAATTCCGAGCCCTCCGGATCGGTCAGCCCGGCCTCGTGCGCCTCGATCGCCGCGTAGCCGGGGGTGACGAGGTAATCCTCGACGTCGTTGAGCGAGGCGAAGGACAGGACGGAGATGCCGTCGATCTTCGAGCCCTCCGGATCGTCCTGGGTCGCGCCGAACGGGTGCAGCTGCGCGTAGCGGCGCACCAGGGCGGCGGTCTCCGCCTCCGCCAGCACCCGCGCGGCGTGCTCGTGCAGCCATGCCCGCTGGAACGCCTCCCGGGAGAGGTCCGGGCGGCGGCGATGGATCTTCACGAGGCTCACCGGATCGCGGTGGCGCGGGCTCGGGATCAGGATGTACTCGCGGGCCACCTCGCGCGTCACCATGCGGAAGGCCGTGCGCTCGTCGGCGATGATGCGCGCGGCGTATTGGGGCTGATCGAGCGTCCGGGCGATGTCGTCGGTCTCCGCGTAGGCGATGTAGGCGAAGCCGTCCCAGAGCGGGGGCCGGTAGGGCGGCACCCGCGCGGCCGGGTCCGCCGCCAGCCGGCCCGACGCGTCCACCATCGCCCGGTAGGGCGGGCGCGCGTCCGAGGACGGGCCGGAGGCGAGGCGGTGGACCTGATCGTAGCGCAGCACCCGCGCGTTCGAGGCGCCGGGCTCCGCGTAGGCGAATTTCGGCCCGTGCACCTTCCGCCAATAGGCGTCCCAGTGCTCGAAGGCGCGATTGGGATCGGGCTCCAGGGCGAGCGCCTCCGGGTGCCGGTCGGGATGGGCGACCGCCCGGCCGTCCCGGCCCGTGGCGGAGCCCGGATCGTGCGGGCGCTCGGACCAGGGAGTGGCGTCGCTGCGCGAGACGAAGGTCGGCGTGACGATCAGGGGCTTCGTGGTGGAGATCGTCGCCGCGCCGTGGGGCGGGCGCTGGAGCATGTCCGAGCGGGCGAGGTCGGGGGCGTCGTGGCTCATGCGGGCTCCTGGTGTCTCGTGCCTCCGGCGACCGGCCACGCGCCCGGTCCCGACCCTCCCGGCGGGAGGGCGGATCCGGGCTACGCCCGGGCGCCGATCCGGGTTTGGCCGATGCGGTCTCCGGTTCGATCGACCGGAGACCGCATCCGGGGATGATCAGGGGATGATCAGGGGATGATCCGGGCCGCGCGCAGGCGCGCGAACAGGTCGAAGAAGGCCTCGTCCGTCGCCTGGTAGTCGAGGAAGCCGAGGCGGCGGCTCTTGCTCATGTCGGTGACGACCTCGATCGGCCGTCCGAGATCGGCATCGGTGTGCCAAGCGGAGGCGACGCGCCCGAGATCGGGCTCGGCGAGGCCGTGGCGCCGGGCGATCTCCGCCCAGAGGCCGGCGTCGCCCGCCATCTGCGCCTCGAGGGGGCGCACCGTGCCGTCGAACGGGGCGGGCTCCAGGCCGAACCACTCCGCGATGCGGCCCCACATCCAGCTCCAGCGGAAGACGTCGCCGTTGACCACGTTGAAGGCCTGGTCGCGCGCGGCCGGGGTGGTGGCGGCCCAGGCGAGATGGCGGGCGAGGATCCGCGCGTCCGTCATGTCGGTGAGCCCGTTCCACTGGGCGGCCGAGCCGGGGAAGCGGAAGGGGCGCCCGCTCTCGCGGCAGAGGGTGGCGTAGGCCGCGAGCGTCACGCCCATGTTCATGGCGTTGCCGATGGCGTAGCCGATGATGGTGTGGGGCCGATGCACGCTCCAGCCGAATCCGTCCCGCGCGGCGGCGGCGAAGATCTCGTCCTCCTGCGCGTAGTAGAAATTCTCGACGGGCAGCCGCGGCTGCGTCTCGCGGAAGGGCGTGGCCGGGAGCGTGCCCTTCCCGTAGGCCTCGAACGGGCCGAGATAGTGCTTCAGCCCCGTCACCAGGGCGACGTGGGAGAGGCTGCCGGCCGGGCGCAGGGCGTCGAGGAGGTTCCGCACCATCGCGGCGTTGACCCGGATGTTCTCGGCCTCGGTCGGCTGGCGCATCCAGGTGGCGAGGAAGACGTGGCTCGGGCGCAGATCCGCCAGGGCCGTCGCGAGCCCCTCGGGGTCGAGGAGGTCGGCCGCGACCGGGCGCAGGCCCGGCACGTCGGCGGCGGGCCTGCGCGCCAGACCGCTCACCGCCCAGCCCTCCCCCGCGAGGTGGCGCGCCAGCGTGTTGCCGACGATCCCGCTCGATCCCACCACGAGGGCCGTGCGCGTCGCATCCGTCATGTCCGCCTCCTTGCCGTCCGTCGATCCGGACCCGGCAGGTAGGCGCGGGCCGCGCCGGCGGCTAGAAGGCACCCGGAGGGGACATAGTCACCCGAAGGTGCCCATGGCGGCCAGGATCGCATACGACGCCACGACCGGACACGACGCGACGACCGGACGGGACGAGACGGGGGACGGGCCGGATCCGCGGGCCGAGACCACCCATGCGGAGGATTGCGCGCCGCGCCGCGTGCTGGAGCTGTTCAGCAGCAAATGGACCAGCATGGTGCTGCACGCCCTCCACACCCTGCACGGGGGCACCGGCCGCACCGGGGCGCTCCAGCGCAGCCTGCCCGGCATCAGCAAGAAGATGCTGACCCAGACGCTGCGCGAGATGGAGCGCGACGGCCTCGTGAGCCGCCGCGTCTTCGAGGTGGTGCCGCCGCGGGTGGAGTACAGCCTGACGCCGCTCGGCCGCGAGTTCCTCGAGCCGATCCAGATGCTCTACGACTGGGGCCGCGCGCATGCGGGGGCCCTCGACCGGCTCGGCGCCCGTCGGCGGTCCGGGCGGTCGCCGGAGCGCGACTAGCGCCGTCCCGAGGGCCCGGGCTCAGCGCACCATCGTCACCGGCGTGCCGACATCGACGCGACCGTAGAGATCCACCACGTCCTGGTTGAACATGCGGATGCAGCCGTAGGAGGCCCAGGTGCCGATGGAGCTCGGCCGGTTGGTGCCGTGGATGGCGTATTGCCCGCCCGAGAGCGTCAGGGCCGCCGCGCCCATCGGGTTGCCGGGCGAGCCGCCCGCGATCAGGTTGGGCAGGCGCGGGTTGTCGCGCTTGACCTCCGAGGGCGGCGACCAGGCCGGGCGGACGTACTTGCCGTCGATCGCCGCGGTGCCGAGCCATTGCTTGCCGGGCTTGCCCACCGCCACGGGGTAGCGGATCGCGGTGCCGTCGCCGTTGACGAGGTAGAGCTTGCGCTCGGAGATGCTGACCACGACCGTGCCCGGCGCGGCCGAGTAGGGGAAGGCCACCACCTCGCGCGCGGCCACCGGCGCGGGTGCCCCGAGACCCGCGAGCGCGAGACCGGCCAGCGCAGATAGACCCCAGGACCGAACCGACATCGACCGTCATCCTCGACAAGCGTGAGCGTTGTGCGAAAGTAATCCACGGCCCCGCTTCGCGTTCCAGAAAACTCGTGGTTTACGAAGGCGTTGCGCACGCAAATCCCGCCGCAGGGTAAAGGGCGCGCCGGCGCCGCCCGGCGGATGCGGGGCATCGCGGAGAGGATCCGTTCAGGGGTCGCTGCGGCTCAGCGCTCGGTGAGGATGGCGCCGCGCGGGTCGCGCGCCTGCCAGCCGTGGCGGACGAGCTCGGGGTCGGCATGCTCCTCCGCCGGCCAGCCGAGGCAGAGATAGGCCACGAGCCGCCAGTCCGGCGGCAGGTCGAGGAGCGCCGTCACCGCCGCCGGCTCCAGGATCGAGACCCAGCCGAGGCCGAGGCCGCGGGCGCGGGCGGCGAGCCAGAGCGTCTGCACCGCGCCGACCACGGAGTAGCGCAGCATCTCCGGCATGGTGGCGCGCCCGAGGCCGTGGCCGGCCTGGGTGCCCTCGTCGCAGAACACCGCGAGATGGACCGGCGCCTCGCGCAGGCCCGCGAGCTTGAGGCTGCGGTAGAGCGCCCCGCGCTCCCCCGCATAGGCCTCGGCGGCCAGCGCGTTGCAGCGGGCGAAGCTCTCGATCACCGCCGCGCGGCGGGCCGGATCGGCCACCCGCACGAAGCGCCAGGGCTGGCTGTTGCCGACCGAGGGGCTGAGGCAGGCCTCCTCCAGGCAGGCCCGCAGCAGGTCCTCGGCCACCGGCTCGGCCCGGAAGCGGCGCACGTCGCGGCGCCACGCGAACAGGTCGCGCAGGCTCCGGCGGAAGGCGGCGTCGAAGGTGGGCGGGTGGTCCGGCATCGGGACGGGCGGCTGGCCTCGGCGGCGAGAGGATCCGGCGCGGCTCCGCGCGGATCGCACAGCCCTCTACACCCGCGATCCGCGGGCGCCCAGCGGGAGCCTCCGCCGGCCCACGGGACGCCCGCGCTACAGGCCCGAGACCGTCGCGGTCGCGGCCGGCGGGTGGCGCAGCCGGTCCGCCTCCTCCTTGCGGTGCAGGAAGGCGGTGAGGACCGGGCCCTGGAGGGCGTGCCCGTCGGGCAGGCGGATCTTCATCGGATCGACGAAGCGGCCGTTGATGGTCACCTCGTAATGCACGTGCGGGCCGGTGGAGAGCCCGGTCGAGCCGACATAGCCGATCACCTGTCCCTGGTGGACGGCGGCGTTCGGGACGATGCCGCGGGCGACGCGCAGCAGGTGGTTGTAGGCGCTGGCATAGCCGTTGGCGTGCTGCACCTCGATGCGGTTGCCGTAGGTGCCGTGGGCCCCGGCGGCGAGCACGGTGCCGTCGCCGGTGGCCAGGACCGGCGTGCCCGCCGCGCTCGCCCAGTCGACGCCGTTGTGGAAGCGGCCGTAGCCCAGCACCGGGTGGATCCGCGTCCCGAAGGGCGAGGTCAGCCGCCCCTCGGCGATCGGCTTGCGCAGCAGGAAGCGGCGCAGGCTCCCGCCCTGGCCGGTGAAGTAGTCGACGCCGTCCGGCCCCTCGTACCGGTAGGCCTCGTGCGTCTCGGAGCCGAGCGTCAGCGCGGCGAAGACGAGCTCGGGCCGCTCGGCATGGCCCTCGGCCGGGCTGTAGAGCAGCTCGATCCGGTCGCCCGCGCCGACGGGGTGCTGCAGGTCGACGCCGTAGCCGAAGACCCGCACGAGATCCTCGGCGAGGCCGCGGGGCAGGCCGTTGGCGAGCACGGTCTGGTAGAGGCTGGCGTAGAGATGCGCGCCCGCCTCCGCGTCGGGCTCGGCCGGCCGGGGCCCGGGCGGGGCCGCGGCGGGCGGGGCGAGGGCGACGACCCGGCCGTCGTCGGCCTCCGCCGCCGCCGCCTCGATGCCGGCCGTGCCGTACAGGGTGACGCGCCGGATCCGCGCCGCGCCGTCGGGCCCCGGCGCGAGGAGGAGGCGCAGGTGCTGCCCCTCGCCGGCGGCCCGGGCCTGCGGGCCGAGCGCCGCGCCGACGCGGCGGATCAGGTCCGCGTCGGCGCCGTTGGCGCGCAGCGCGGCCGCCAGGCCCTCGTCCGCCGTGAGGACGAGATCGCGGGTCTCGCCGCCGGGGCCGTGCGGGTCGTGCTCGCGCCGGGCGATCCGGGTGACGTTCTCGGGGACGATGCGCACGTCGAGATCCCGGAACGGGCCGGGCTCGGCTGCGTCCGGATCCTGCAGCCGCGCCGCGGTCAGCACGTGGGAGAGCAGGCCCTCGGACCCGCGCCGGAGCGGGTCGGCCAGCGCCGCCTCCTCCGCCACCAGGACCGCGACCTCCGCATCGTCGAGGGCGGCCGCATCCTCCGGCAGGGCGGCGGCGCCGGGGTCGCGGGCGAGGTCGCGGCTGAGCAGGGTGACGTCGGCATCCGCGGCGCCGCCGGGGGCCGCCTCCGGCGGGTCCGGCTCGTCGGAACGCTGCGCGAAGAGCCGGACCGGATCGTAGGCCGGGATCCCGGCCGGGTCCGCGACGGTGGCGAGATGCGTCGCCAGATGGACGAAGGGGCGGGCCCGCAGCACCTCGCGATCCCCGATCCGGCGGCTGATGCGGGCGGTGAAGGCCTGCCGGTCGGCGGCGACGGGCTCGTCCCGCACGAGGCGGTCGCCGCGGTGGGGGAGGGGCTCGGCGGCGTCCGCGGCCGGACGCCGGGGGCCCGGTCCGGCCCCGTGCGGGCCGGGCGGAGCGGGGACGGGCCCCTCGGTCGAGAGTTCGAGGGCCGCCGAGAGCAGGCCGGCCCCGGCCAACCCGCAGAGGACGCTGGCGCAGAGCCAGCGCAGGCTGACCTGCCGCGCCGTCTCCGGCGCGTTCCAGGCCCGGCGCGGCCGGCCCGGCGGCCCCCAGCCCTGGCGCCCGCGCCGCGGCGCGGGCGGGCGATCGGATTCGGGAGCGTCCGTCAGGGCGGGACGACGGGATGGCGGCATCGCGGTTCGGGCTGCCTACGGCTGAGCTTGCCCGCTTCCCTCCGGAGTGCGGCCAGAGTGAGGCCCGGGCGGGGGCAGGGGGCCTCAGCCCCGCGCGGCCTCGCGCATCAGGCCGGCGACGAGACCGTAGGTCTCGGTCCAGGCCGCGCGGAGATCGGGCGTGAAATCGGCCCCGAGCCCCTGTTCCAGGGTCCAGAGCAGCGCCTCGCCGACCGGCGCGTAATGCGCCTCCTCGACGCCGTAGGCGACGTGGCGGCGCCCGAGATCCTGCACGGCCGGGACCACGGTCTCGGGCCGGTTGAGGTTCGACACGGCGAGCCCCAGCATGCTCATCAGCTTCTTCTTCTGCTCGGTCATGTCCTCGGGAAACATCCGGCGGACGTCGGGAGCGATCTCGAAGAGACGGCCGTAGAACAGATCGGCGGCCGTGTCGGCGATCGGCCGGACCTTGGTGAAGCTGTCCTGGACGAGTTGCACCTGCTCCGGTGTCATCGTGGCGTTCCTGAACGGTTGCGGGGCCGCCGGCATACCACGGCCGCGCCCGGCCCGTCGCTCGGCTCACGGCCCCCGGGCGAGGCGCGCCAGCAGCGCCGCGAGCTGGGCCTGCCGGTGCGTCCCGGTCTTGGCGAACACGGCCTTGACCTGCGTGCGCGCCGTGCTCACCGCGACGCCGAGGCCCTGGGCCGCCTCGGCGAGGTCGCGCCCGTCCGCGAGGGCGGCGACGAGGCGCGCCTCGGCCGCGGTGAGCCCGTAGGCCTGGCGCAGCAGGGCCTCTCCCGGCGCCGTCCCGTCGGCCGGGTCGATGAGGAGCAGGACGGCCCGCGCGCGCTGGAACACGTCGCCGGCGGCGCCCGGAAGGGGCACGCCATGCACCACCAGGGGCGGGCCGGAGCGCCGCCGCACGGCCACCGGGCCGGGCGGGCCGCGCTCCGGATCGGATCCGCCGCGCAGGACCTCGCCGATCAGCCGGCCCAGCGCCGCGTTGCTCGCCCCGTGCTGGGCGACGAGGACGTTCTGGACCAAGGCGAGGCCGTCGCCCGTCAGGGCGCGGGCGCGGGCGTTCATCCGCACCACGCCCCCGGCGCCGTCGAGCAGCACGCCGCCGCAGCGCAGGAGGTCGAACGCCGCGAGCCCGGCCTCGGCGCGGGCCTCCGCCAGACGCAGGGCGAGGCGCCCCGCGCGCTGGAGATGGGGGACGAGCCGGCCGATCCGCTCGATCTCGCGCCCGCCGTAGGCCTCGCGCGTGCCCCGGCGCTCCAGCGAGAGGAAGACGCTGTTCCGGCCCTCGGGAACGAGGCGGAACGCGGCGAAGGAGCGGTAGCCGACGCGGTTGACGAACTCGGCGTTGAAGGGGATGTGATCGAGCTCGCGCGGCGTGAAGAGGTGCTGCTCGGTCACGATCTGTGCGGGATCCCGCAGGACCGCGACGCCGCGCTGCAGGCGCGGGTTCCGGGAGAACCAGCCCTCGCGCACGCCCAGCGCGACCGCCTCGTCGAGGGTGGCGCTGCACCCCGGGGCCAGGGCGGAATCGGGCCCCGGCACCAGCAGCGCGCCGTCGGCCCCGAGCGTGCCGGCGCATTCGGCCAAGGCCTCGCGCCACTGCCCCGGTACCGCCGCCGCCTCGTAGATCCGGTCGATCAGCGCCCCGAACCCGGCCTCCCGCACCTCCATGACGCCCTGCGCTCCCCTGCCTGTCGCGGTCGCGCCGCGTCAGGGCGGGAGCGTACGTCACAGCGATCCGAATCAGCGTACCTCAGATGGGACATGAAAGATGCCAAGCTTTGTTATTGAACAGGTTCGAAGAAGACCTTCCGCCGCCAAACACCCCCGCGCGGCATGACTGGACACTGCCGCCGCGGCACCTTGATCGGGGCCGCCGGCGGCCCGAACCGGCCCCGACCGACGACGGGCCGACCAAGACGTCGACGTCCGCGCGGTTCGCGGCGAGACCCGAAGGGAACACCGTGACCGGAGCGATCCCAGCCCTCTCCCTCCTCGGCCTCTCGGTCGTCGTCCTCGCGAGCGGAGAGCGGACGGGGCCGGGCCCGCACGAGCGGCGCGAGCGCGCGGGCGGCCTCCTGCTCGTCGCCGGGCTCGCCCTGATCGGGTTCGGCCTGCCGCTGTTCCGCTAGAGCCGCGTCCCGAACGGTGGCCCCCCTCTCTCGCAACCGGATGCGGCGGACAGGCGAGCCGGGAGCGCCGCGCCGGGCCCGGGCCGCGCGCGGATCCGGGAGCCCGCGATCCAAGAGCCTGCGATCCGAGACCCTGCGATCCGAGACCCTGCGATCCGAGAGCCTGCGGGAGCCCCGATGAGCGTCAGCCTGACTGCCCCGGCCGCGCAGGTCCTCGCCTTCGCGCTCGGCTGCGCCCTGATCCATGCCGCGCGCCGGCATGCCGAGGCGCTCTCGATCCTGCTGATGGCCGTCGCGGCCATCGCCGGCCTGCTGCTCGTCCTCTCCGCCTCGGTGGAGACGGCACCCGCGCCGGACATGGCCCAGGATGCCTACACGGCCTTCGGCGGGGAGGGGCTGTAAGGCGCTCTGACGGGCACCCCGGACGGCCCGGTCGCGAAAAGGCCCGCCGCGACACGGGGTCGGGCGGGCCAGGATCTCGCGTCTTGGGAACCCCATGCGTAGCGGCCACGGTGCGGCGCCACATCCCCCAGATTAGGTAGACGCGTCGAAACGACTCACGATTGTATCCAGCGGCGCGGCCCGCTCAGGCGACCACCGGCTCCGGCGGCCGGGCCAGGGCGGCGTAGGCCGGCAGGTGGCGCTCGGCGCAGGCGGCCCAGCCATGGGCGCGGGCGACGGCGAGCCCGGCCGGGACGAGGCGGCCCCGGACGGTCGGATCGCACGCGGCCCGCATCGCCGCGGCGATCGCCTCGGTGTCCAGGGGATCGACGAAGAGGGCGTCGCCCGGCGCGAGATACTCGGTGAAGGGCGCGCCGTCGGCCACGATGGCGGGGGTGCCGCAGGCCATCGCCTCCAGCACGCAGAGGCCGAATCCCTCCTTCAGCGACGGGAAGACCAGGGCCGCGGCGATCCGGTAGAGCCCCGCCATCGCCGCCTGCGGCACCGGGCCGGTGCGCAGGACCGGCTCGCCCGGCCCGCAGCCGAGATCCGCGCGCGCCAGCGCCTCGCGGCAGGCGCCCTCGTAGGCGGCGTGGTCGAGCAGCGAGGCGCCGCCGACCACGAGGAGGCGCGCCTGCGGCCAGTCCCGCCGGATCCGCCCGAAGGCCGCGATGGTGCGCAGCGCGTTCTTGCGCGCCTCGAAGCCGCCGACGCAGAGGAAGACCGGCCCGGTCCCGAGGCCGTAGCGCGCGCGCAGGGCCGCGTCCTCCGGCGCGGGCTCCGGGGCGTAGGCCGCGAGATCGACGCCGTTGCCCACCACCGTCGCCGGGACGGCGTAGTCGCGGTCGAGCGCCCGCGCCCAGGTCCGGCTGACGCAGAGCACCTGCCGGGCGTCGAGGATCGCCCGGTCGTGCCACTGCGCCAGCAGCGGGTCGGCGAACTGATCGAGATGGTGGACGGTGCGCAGGAAGCCCGGGATCAGGCGGCGCCGGGTCAGGGTCGCGAGGGCGTTGCCGCCGATGCCGCACTGGGCGTGGAACACGTCGAAGTCGCAGGCGGCCGGCGTCGCGAAATGGCGCAGGTAATCGGCGATGCGGGCGCGCACCAGCTCCACCGTGCCGCCGGGCGCGGGCGCCGCCGCCACCGAGACCACCGGGCAGGCGGCCCGGCGGTAGAAGCCCGCGCCGCTCGGGTCGGGGGCGTGCACCACCGCGTCGTGGCCCCGCGCGCACAGGGCCTCGGCGAGGGCCAGCGCGTGCGCCACCCCGCCCCGCGGGTTGGTCGAATGGGCGAGGATCGCGATGCGCAGGCGGCGCTCGGTCATCTCAGGCCGGCCCGGATCCGATCTGGCCGCAGCCGATCAGCGGCTCGGCCTGGAAGTCCCAGACCACCGCCTCGGCCGCCTCATCCCCAGGCCCCTCCCGCACCCGGGCGACCCGGCTCGCGTCGAGGCCGCCGATCCGCGCGGCGGCGATCCCGCGCGCGGCGAACCGCGCCGCGATCTCCCCGGCCCGGCTCTCCGGCGCGGCGACGAGGTAGCCGTAGCTCGGGAAGGCGGAGAGCCACGGCTCCAGGGCGACGCCCTCGGGCCGGGGCACCGCGTCGAGGTCGATGGCGCCGCCGACGCGGGAGCATTCCATCAGCATCAGGGCGGTGCCGACGAGGCCCGCCATGCTGATGTCCTTGGCCGCGCGGGCGAGCCCGTCCTCGGCGAGTCCCGGCAGGATCGCGAGGTCGCCGCGCAGGCGCTCCGCGGGCGCCCCGGTCGCCGCGTCCCAGTAGGGGTGGGGCTCGCGGAAGCGCCCGCGCAGGTCGATCGCCGCGATCAGGGCGTCGCCCGGGGCCGCGTCGAAGCTGGTGAGCAGGCGCGGCCCGGCCCGGCCGAGGATCGCGACCGCGAGGTGCTCGCCCCCGGCGCGGGTGTTGGTGTGGCCGCCGACCACCGGCACCCCGAAGGTCTCGGCGCCCGCGCGCAGGCCCGCCAGCACCGGGTCCCCCGCCGGCCCACGGCTCCAGAGGGCGTCGACCACCGCGAGGGGGCGCCCGCCCATCGCCGCGATGTCGCTGACGTTGACCATCACGCCGCAGAAGCCCGCGAAATGGGGATCGTCGGCGACGAAGCCGTCGAGGAAGCCCTCGATGGCGAGCAGGAGGTGGCCGTCCCCGTCGGGGATCGCCGCGCAATCGTCGCCCGCCGGCACCGCGGCGTCGCGGGCGCCGAGGCCGAGGCGCGCGATCACCGCGTCGATGTCGCGCTTGTGGGCGAGCCCGCGGGCGTTGCGCAGGTCCTCGGCGATCCGGGCGATGCGGGGGAGCCCCATCAGGCCGCCCGCCGCAGGGTGACGAGGCCGCGCTCGGGATCCGGCATCGGCGGGTAATGGGCGAGGTCGGCCGCCATCAGGTGGTGCGGGCGCCCGTGCAGGGCGAGGCGCCCGAGGCTGTCCCAGCGCAGCGCCTCGAACAGGGGCACGTTGGCTTCCTGGACATGGGCGAGGAAGCGGGTGCAGCCGCGCGCACGGGCCGTGGAGACCGCGACCCGGATCAGCCCGGCGCCGAGGGCGCCCACCCGGCGGAACTCCCGCGCCACCGCGAGGCGCGAGCCCCACCACTCGCCGGGCCGCTCCGCCGCGTGGATCCGCACGGTGCCGACCACCGCGTCCGGGTCGCCGGCGAGGGTCGAGAGCGCGCAGATCGGCAGGGCCACGGCATCCACCGCGTCGCCGTCGTCGCCCGCGAAGAGGGCCTGCTCGGCACAGAAGACCTGGCGGCGCAGAGCCGCGCAGGCCCGCCGCTCCCAGGGGGCGCTCGCGACCTTCACCCGGAACAGGCTCGGCCGGTAGGGGGCGACGGGGTCGAACATCGGGGGGCCGCCTCTCCGCCCGTAACCTCTCCGCCCGCGGCCTCTCCGCGCGCGGCGATCTCGTAGGTGGAGAGGGCCGAGCAGGCGCCGCAGCGCCCGCATCCGGCCTTGATCCGGTCCGCCCCGAGCCCGCCCCGCGCGATGATCCGGGCGAGGGGCCCGAGCAGCGCGTGCATGAACGCGGCGTCCGGCGCCGGGTGGCTCTCCAGCGGCGTGCCGGAGATCGGCACGAAGGGCACCACGAAGGGGTAGACGCCGAGGCCGACGAGGCGCTCGGCCACGCCCAGGATGGCCTCGGGCGCGTCGCCGAGCCCCGCCAGGATGTAGGTCGAGACCTGCCCGCGCCCGAAGACCGGGACGGCCGCCGCGAAGGCGTCGTAGTAGCGCTCCAGCGGCACGCTCGCCTTGCCGGGCATGATCGCGGCGCGGATCTCGGGCGTGACGGCCTCGAGATGCATGCCGAGGGTGTCGATGCCCGACGCCCTCATCCGCTCGAACCAGCGGTCGTCGTCGGGGGGCTCGCACTGGGCCTGGATCGGCAGGTCGACGGCCGCCTTCACCGCGAAGGCGCTCTCGCACAGGATCGCGGCGCCCCGGTCGGTGGCGTTCGGCGTGCCCGTCGTCATCACCATGTGGCGCACGCCGTCGAGCAGCACCGCGGCGCGGGCGACCTCGGCGAGCTGCTCCGGGCTCTTGCGGGCGACGGTCCGCCCGGCCGCGAGCGACTGGCCGATGGCGCAGAACCGGCACGTCCGGGTCCGGCTCTGGTAGCGGATGCAGGTCTGCAGCACCGTGGTGGCCAGCACGTCGCGCCCGTGCAGCGCGGCGATCTTGGAATAGGGCACCCCGTCGAAGGTGGTGAGCGCGTAGAAGCGGGGCTTGCCCGGGAAGGTGGCGCGCCCGACCACGACGCCCGCGTGCTCGATCTCGGCGACGCCGTCCGGGTCGGGCGCGCGCACCAGGAAGGGCGAGTCGAAGGCCGCCTCGGTGTGGACCGGCACCATCACGGTGCGGCCCGCGATGGTGATCGCCTTGTGGTCGGAGGGGCCCGCGCCGCCGCGGCGGCTGGCGACCCCGGCCCGGGTGTCGGCGAGGCGGACGCCGTGCGATTGCAGGGCGTTGATCAGCCGCTCCGTCGGCATGCCGGCCGCGGGCGGGCGGGGGGCGGAGAGGTCGGATCGGGAGGCTGTCGCGCTCATGGTCGGGGCTCCAGGCCGCAGGTCCGCGCGTCGCCCGGTGCCGCGGCGGCCTCGGTCTCGGCGGGGAGCCCGTCGGGGGCGGGATCGAGGCTGCGCCGGACGGGCAGCGCCGGGCGGTTGTCGTGGCGGAGGCTGAGCAGCTCGGGCCTCGCGTAATGGCCGACCGAATCCATCATGCGCTTGCGCTTGGTCACCAGCGCCAGGTCCATGTCGGCGACGAGGATGCCCTCGCCGGCGGTGAGCGGCGGGGCGAGGTGGCGCCCCTCGGGGCTGACGATCGCCGTGCAGCAGCCGCCCCGGCAGGCGCCGCGCAGGCGCTCGTCCGGGCAGAGGGCCTCCACCTGCGCCTCGCTGAGCCAGCCGGTGGCGTTGACCACGAAGCTCGCCGCCTCCAGGGCATGGTGGCGGATCGTCACCTCCATCTGGTCGGCGAAGATCTGGCCCACCAGCGAGCCCGGGAACTGGGCCGCGTGGATCTCCTCGTGGGCCGCCATCAGGGCGTAGCGGGCGAGCGGGTTGTAATGCTCCCAGCAGGCGAGCGCCCCGACGCGGCCCACCGCGGTCTCGACCACGGCGAGGCCGGCCCCGTCGCCCTGCCCCCAGATCATGCGCTCGTGGTAGGTCGGGGTGATCTTGCGGCGCTTGAGCCTCAGGGCGCCGTCCGCGTCGAAGATCAGCTGCGCATTGTAGAGCGAGCCGTGGTCGCGCTCGTTGACGCCGAGCACCACCACCGCGCCGTGGCGGCGGGCCGCCGCCGACACCGCCGCGGTGACGGGCCCGGGCACGGCCACCGCGTGCTCGTAGAGGCGCAGGTGCTCCGGCCCCTGGAGGGCCGGCGGCTGGATGAAGGAGAAGTAGGGGTAGTAGGGCACGAAGGTCTCGGGGAAGACCACGAAGCGCGCGCCCTTGCCCGCCGCCTCGTCGAGGGCGTTCAGCACGCGCGCCAGCGTGTTCTCCGGCCGCTCGAGATCGGGCGCGATCTGGACCGCCGCCGCCCGCACCACGCGTGCCTCTGACATCCTGCGACCTCCGGGGGCGGGAACGGGGAGGGGGCGGCCGGTTGCGCCGGCCGCCGCCCGGGACGGGCTCAGAGCGTCCAGGTGTCGAGGATCACCGCGTTGTCGCGCTTGTGCAGCAGCACGAGGTCGAGCACGTCGGTCGGGGCGATCGGGCGGATGCCCTCGATCAGCGAGGGCTCGCCGTGGCCGTAGAGGGCCTGCAGGGCGAAGCGGCAGGCGTAGACCTTGCCGCCCTCGCTGAGGAACTTGGCGATCTGGTTGTTGAAGTTCTGGTGGCCCGGGAAGGCCTCGTCGCCGAGCGTCGGGAAGCCGCGCTGGACGCCGAGCGTCACGCCGGGGCCGTAGAGCAGCACCGAGGTGTCGAAGCCCTTGCGCTGGAGCCGGGTCGCCTGGAGCAGGTTCACGAACCCGATCGAGCCCTCGAAGGCGACCGTATGGAAGGTGACGAGCGCCTTCTGGCCGGGCTCGGCCTTGACGTCCTCGAAGACCTTCTCCTCGTAATCGACGAAGTAATCGCCCTTCTTGTGATGGTCCTTGCTCACCGCGGGCATCGCGTGCCTCCCTGCTCGTGATCGGGTCGCAGACCCGAGACGTCTGTCGAATGGCTGTCCGCCGGCCGGCCGCCCGGTGGTGGGGGAGGTTTGGCAAAGCGCATGCCAGCGACGGCGCCCGCACCGGTCCAGGCAATATCGCGCCCCTGAATGCGATCAATCCTGCATGCATTCGGCGCCACGTTGCTGTCCGGACGGTGCGGACGTCGCGGTCAGATCGTGCGCAACGACTGCCCGCTACTGCGGCAAGATCCGCCCGTGACGAAGCAATAGTTGAATGGATTGATCGGATCGATCCGGCCCGGCGCGGGCCGATCGCGCGCCGGGCGGATCCGGATCGCGTCGGAAATCCATGCAATCCCCGCCTGATCGGATCGGCCTGCGGGCCGGGGGAGCCGGCGCGCGGGCGCGCCCTATCTTCAGGGGCCCGCCCCTTGCCCGAGACACCGTGATCCGGCTCGTCACCTACAACATCCGCCACGCCCGCGGCCGCGACGGCGCGGTCTCGCCCGAGCGCATCGCGGCGGTGCTCGCCGCCTGCCGTCCGGACGTGGCGGCGCTGCAGGAGGTCGATTCCGGCCGCTCGCGCACGGGCGGGCAGGACCAGGCGGCCCTGATCGCCGGGCGGCTCGGGATGGCGCACCATTTCCACCCGGCCCTCGAGGTCGAGGGCGGGCGCTACGGCGACGCGATCCTCACGCGCGGACCGTCGCGTCTGGTGCGGGCGGGGCCGCTGCCGGGCCATCCGCGCCGGCTCGGCCTGGAGCCGCGCGGGGCGCTCTGGGTCGAGGTCGCGCTCGGGGCGACGCGCCTGCAGGTGCTCAACACCCATCTGGGCCTGTCGGGCGGCGAGCGCGTGGCGCAGGCCGAGGCCCTGCTCGGGCCGGACTGGCTCGGCGCTCCCGGCTGCCGCGATCCGGTCGTGCTGATGGGCGACCTCAACGCCACGCCGTGGTCGCGCGCCTACCGGCGGCTCGCCGCGCGCCTCGCCGACCTGCGCCGCGCGCCCGGAAACGCGGGGCGGGGCGCCACCTTCCCGGCCCGCGCGCCGCTGCTGCGCCTCGACCACATCCTGGTGGGCGCGGGGATCGCCGGGCGGATCGCCGTGGTGCGCACGCCGCTCGCGCGCATCGCCTCGGACCACCTGCCGCTCCTGGCCGAGATCGTGCTCGCGCGGCCCGAAGCCGCGCGGGTCCGGCAGGCGGCGACCGACGACGCGTGAGCCCGAGGCCGGCGGCGGCGCGTTGTCGGACCGGGGGACCTCAAACCCGCAGGGCTTCCAGACCCGCAGGGCTTCCAGGCCCCGGGGCTTCCCGAGAGGACGACGACATGACCAAGCTCTTCATCGCCCGCCTGGACGGACCCGACCGGCCCCTGGTGACGGTTCGGGCCGCCGCCGAGGGCGAGGCGCGGCTGTTCCTGGAGGCCGCCTACCCGGAGGACGCGATCGCCGAGATCGCCGAGCCCGGCGAATGGGTCAGCGACGCGGATACGGGCGCCAAGGCCGGCGACGTGCGCGAGCATCCGGGCGTCGCCTGGCAGGCGCCGTCGAGCCACGCGGGCTGATCCCCGGTGCTGCCCGAGGACGTGCGGGCGCTGGCGCGGCTCCTGCCCGAGGTGGTCGAGGGCGCCCACCAGGGCCACCCGGATTTCCGCGTTGGCGGCCGGATCTTCGCCACGCTCTGGACCGAGGAGGAGCGGGTGGTGGTGCGCCTCACGCCCGATCTCCAGGCGGAGTTGGCGGAGGCCGATCCCGACGTCTTCGCGCCGGTGCCGGGGGGCTGGGGCGCGCGCGGCTGGACCAGCCTCGAGCTCGCCTATGCCGAGGAGGAGGCCCTGCGCGCCGCCCTGCTGGCCGCCTGGCGGACCGTCGCCCCGCCGGCCCTGGTCGCGGCCTACGCGCCGCACGCGCTGCCCTAGCGCGCAGGGCCCCGTCGCCGCCCATGCGCGGCACGCGCGCGGGCAGCGCGTGCGGCGTGTAGGCGGCGCCGGCTTGGCCGTGCAGGATGGCCGTCCCGTCGCTTCCCCGAGATGCGCCCGTGATCGATCCCGACGCAACGCTGGCCGACGTGATGGCGGCCATGCTGGACTTCGCCGAGGAGGCCGGGGCGCTGGCGCTCGCCCTGCGCGCGGCGGGCCTCGGCATCTCCCACAAGGGCGGCGATCTGGGCCAGGCGCTCACCGAGGCGGATCTCGCGATCAGCCGGATGCTGCATGCCCGCTTCGGGCCCCGCCTCGTGGAGGAGGAGACCGCCGGGGCGCTCGGCCGTGCGGGCGCGGCGGCGCTGCTGGCCGAGCCCGGCTGGAGCTTCGTCGGCGACCCGATCGACGGCACCAAGCCCTACGCGGGCGGGCTCGCGGGCTGGGGCACGATGGTCGCGGCCTGCCGGGACGGCGCGCCGGAGGCCAGCGTCTGCCTGCTGCCGGCCTGGGGCGAGAGCCACGCGGATCCGGGCGCCGCACTGCCCCCGGAGGCGCAGGCCGGCCTGATGCTCGCGGCCTTCGCGGGCCGGGCCTGGTGGGCGCCGACGCGGGGCGGGCGGCGCACCGCCGCCCTGCGCCCCCTGGCACCGTCCGAGGGGCGCAGCTTCCATGTCGGCTGGCTCTGCAACGCGGCCAAGCGCTTCACCCTGGATTACGAGCGCGGCTTCTTCCCCTGGTGCGAGAGCGGCGCCATCGCCGACACCGCGCTGCTGGCCACCGGCCGGCTCGACGCCACGGTGACGAACCACATGCTGTGGGACCTCGCCCCGGCGCTGCCGCTGTTCCGCGCCCTCGGGTTCGATCTGTATCGCTGGCCCGACCTCGCTCCGGCCCCGCGGGCGATCGTCGCGCTGTTCGACGACGCCCTCTCCGCCCACGACGACCTCTGGCTCGTCTGCCGCAGCCATGCCCAGGCGGCCGACCTCGCCGCGGCGATCGTGCGCGCCGACGGGCGGGGCTGACCTGAGACCGGAGCGCGACGAGCCCGGCTCATCGCGGTCGGCCCGCGCGACGGCGCTGCGGCGGGCGTCCGCCGGACCGCGCTGACCTCGACCACGGGTCGCGGTCGGCGAGACTGGGCATCACGGGCCGAGCTTCTCCCGCGCCGCGCGGGCGAGCAGGCGGGGGCGGCGCCAGGGGCGCCACGCGTCGGCCGGCCCGTCCGGGTCGCCGAGATGCCACGCCTCGATCAGCCGGGCGAGGGGGCCGCGGGGCGAGGCGACCAGGGGACGGAGCCGGTGCGGCGCGACGAGGTCCGGGTCGTCGAGGGCGGCGCGCAGGCTGCCCCGGGCGGCGACCGCCCGCGCGAAGACCTCGGGCGGGCAGCCCGCATGATGGGCGACGAGCCGGTCGCGCGCCCGGGCGATCCCGGCGCGCAGACCCGCGTGCCCGGGGCCCCCCTCCGCCTCGACGGCGAGATCGCACTCGGTGTCGTAGCCGAAGGAGCGGTTGTTGAGGTTGGTCGAGCCGACCCGCAGCAGCCGGTCGTCGAAGACCGCGACCTTGGAATGGACCAGGATCGGCTGCCCGCCCTCGGTGTGGGGCGCCAGGATGCGCAGGCGTCCGTGGGGATCCTGCGCCCGCAGCCGGGCGATCAGGCCGCGGCGTGCGGAATCCATGGTGAGCCGGTCGAAGCCGTTGGGGCTGCAGGCGGCCATCACCACGACGATTTCCGGCCCGTCGGGCTCGGCGAGGCGGGCGGCGAGCGCCCGGGCGATGAGCGGCGCGGTGAAGTACTGGTTCTCCAGGTAGATCGCCCGCCGCGCCCCCGCGATCGCCCGGAGGTAGAGCGCCTCGGTCTCGCGCGCGGCCCCGGGCAGCGTGCGCGCGACGGCCGTCGGCGCCGCGGTGAAATCGGGGGCGACCGGCTCGGGCCAGGGATCGTGCGCGGCGTCGCCCGCATCCGTCTCGGGCAGCGCCTCGCCGGTGGCGGCCTGCCAGCGGGCGCGGGCCACCGCGGCGAGCCCGCGCGCCGCCGCCCCGTCCACCAGCATCATCACGTCGTGGCGCGGCGGGTAGGCCTCGCCGGTGGGCAGGCGGCGGCGGGCGTCGCGGTCGCGGTGGGCGGGGGTGTCCCAGCGGTTGGCCTCGAAGTCGCAGCCGCCGCAGAAGGCGACGCGGTCGTCGATCACCAGGATCTTCTGATGCTGGCAGGCGCCGAACGGGAGGGTGGCGTCGGTGCGGTAGTCGATGCCGGGGCCGAGCTGCGCCCGGATCGCCGCCGGCTTCAGGGCATCGGGCCCGGAGATCGGACGCGGCATGTCCCAGATCAGCAGCCGGATGGCGAGGTCGGGCCGCGCGGCCTTGAGGCGGCGCAGCAGCGCGGCCATCGTCTCGCCGTCCGGGCTGCCCGGGCGGAAGCGCATGCGCGGGTCGAAGCTCCAGCCGATCAGCAGGATCGAGCGCCGCGCCGCCGCGAGCGCCGCATGGGCGGCGGCGAAATAGGCCGCCCCGTCGTGCAGCAGGGCGACGCGCGGCGCCGTCTCCCGCCGCCAGCAGGTCTCGCCGGGCCGGAGGGCCGAGCCGCCGGACGGACGGGCGGCGCCGGGGGCGGCGGTTCGGGCGGGATCGCGGAGGCGCGCCTCGGGAGCGGGGACTTCGGGAGCGCGGTCTTCGGGCGCGCGGGTTTCGGGGTCGAGGCTCATGCGCTCCGTGTCCTGAGCTTGGCCCGCACCCGCTGCCGGGTCAGGGCCACGAGGGCGACCGTCGCGGCGAGGCCGAGGCCGAGGGAGAGCCAGTGGACCGGCCCCTCCTGCCCCGCCGCCCGCCCGATCGCCCCGAGATAGATGCACACCACCGTGCCGGGCAGCATGCCCAGCCCCGTCGAGACCAGGAAGGCGGGGACGCTCACGTCGGTGAGGCCGAGGGCGTAGTTCTGGGCGTTGAAGGGCACGAAGGGGCTGAGCCGCATCAGCACGAGCAGCCGCCAGTCACCCTCACCCACCGCCTCGGCGGTGGCCTTCCAGGCGGGGCGCCGGTCGATGATCCGGCGCACGCGGGCCTGCAGCACGCTGCGGGCGGCGAGGAACGCCAGGAGCGAGCCCGCCGTCGCGGCGGCGAGCACGATCGGCAGCGCCCACCAGCCGAAGGCGAGGGCGCCCGCGATGGTCAGCGGCGTGCAGGGGATCACCAAGAGCGTGGCGGCCAGGAAGATCGCCCCGAAAGCGAGGGGGCCGTAGACCCCGAGCCCGGCGGCCCAGGCCCCGAAATCGCGCAGCCACGCGCCGACCGGCAGGAGCATCCAGACCCCGACGGTCGCCGCGACGGCTGCCGCCACCAGCACGATGTCCCGCAACCCCGCCCGACGCACGCCGTCCCGTTCCTCCGACACAGATCCCCGCCGGGCGCGGGCGGGACCAGCGGTCCCGGGGCGCGCCGTCCGGTCGGAAAGCACAATGGGTGTGACCGCCGGATGTTTCCGTCGGCGCCGCGTGCCCGACCCCGCGGCCCGGCTTTCGCGGCCCGGCTTTCGCGGCGCGTCATCGCCCCGTCACGCAGGACGCGGCAAATCTGCCACGGTCGCGGTCGCACGGGCGGGCGGCCCGGCGAACCGGCGGCTGGGCGGTTGCGGCCATTATAGCACTTGCTATACCGCCTGTGTTCCAAGTCGAGGCCGCTGGCCGGGAGGAGATCGCGGTGCCGAGCGTGCGGGTCAGCGGGAGCAGGGGACGCCGGGCGGGCCGGAGCGGCGCGCCGGCCGGGACGCGCCGCGTCCCCGGTCTTCCCGCGGCCCTGCTCACGGCTTCGCTCACCGCCCTTCTCGCGCCCGCGGCGCGTGCGGCGGACCTCGCCGCCCCGCGCCCCGTCTCGGCGCAAGCCGGGGCACCCGCCTTCGTGGACTGGTCGGGCGGCTATCTCGGCCTCCAGGGCAGCGCGGGGGCCTCCTTCGGCGCCCTCGGCTTCGGGCCGACGACTTTGGGCGGCCGCACCATTCCGGCCTTCCGCACCGGCGACGCCACCGGACGCTCCGACCGCGGGCGCGAGGCGACGACGGC
The DNA here is from genome assembly GCF_056431005.1 of Methylobacterium sp. HJ2. Taxonomy (NCBI): domain Bacteria; kingdom Pseudomonadati; phylum Pseudomonadota; class Alphaproteobacteria; order Hyphomicrobiales; family Methylobacteriaceae; genus Methylobacterium; species Methylobacterium sp. HJ2. The sequence goes on from NZ_JBWJYM010000005.1 coordinate 101,070, forward strand.
GGTGGGCGGCATCTTCGGCGGCTGGAACTGGCAGCGCGGGCCCTGGCTCGCCGGCCTCGAGGCCGACGTCTCGGGCGCGAACCTGAAGCGGCCGGTGGGCTCGGACGCCGCCGCTCTCGGCTTCGAGGGCCTCGATCCGGTCTTCGACGCGGTCCGGGCCAAGACCGATCTCTACGGCCTCCTGCGCGCCCGGCTGGGCTACAGCTTCGACCGCGCCCTGGTCTACGCGAGCTTCGGCCTCGCCGGGGCGACGACGCGGATCCTCGCCACCTATCCGGACCTCGCGGGCGGTCCGACGGCGACCGCCCGGCGCGACCTCTCGTATCTCGGCTTCACCCTCGGAGCGGGCGTGCAATACGCGATCAGCGCGCACCTCGCCCTCGGCCTCGACTACCGCTACATCGATCTCGGCTCGAGCGGGCGCTTCGACCTCGGCGCCGTGCCGGGCCCGTTCGGCGGCCCGGTCACGACGCGCGCCGCCTTCACCTCGAACCAGATGCTGGCGCGGCTGTCGTGGTTTCCCGAGGGCCTGCGCCTGCCGCCGGAGGCGGAGGCGGCGGCCCCCCACGATCCCGATACCGGCTTCAGCGACCGGATCTCGCTCCACGGCCAGACCACCTTCGTCAATCAGGGCGTGCCGGGCTTCCGCTCGCCCTACCGCGGCGAGCAGAGCCTCGTGCCGCACCAGGCGCAGGCGACGACGACGGCCACCGCCTTCATCGGGCTCAAGCTCGCGGAGGGGACGGAGGTCTACTACAACCCGGAATTCAGCCAGGGCTTCGGCCTGTCGCGCACGCTCGGCATCGCGGGCTTCGTCAACGGCGAGGCGCAGAAGGCCGGCGCGCCGTTCCCGAAGCTGCGCTCGAACCGCTACTTCGTGCGCCAGACCTTCGGCCTCGGCGGCGAGACCGAGGACGTGCCGGACGGTCCGAACCAGGTGGCGACCCGCCGCGACGTCGAGCGCATCACGGTGGTGGCCGGCAAGTTCGCGCTCGGCGATTTCTTCGACGGCAACGTCTACGCCCACGACCCGCGCGTGGACTTCATGAACTGGTCGCTCTGGGCGGCCTCCGCCTGGGACTTCCCGGCCAACCTCCCGGGTTTCACGCAGGGCCTCTACGTCGAGTACAACACCCGGGATTTCGCGGTCCGGGCGGCCTACACCCAGGTGCCGAAGCAGCCCTCCAGCGACGTGCTCGACCCGCGGGTGTTCGAGCGGGCGGGCGCCGTGATCGAGCTGGAGACCCGCCACGTCCTGCCGGTGCTGGGGCAGCCCGGCCGGGTCCGCCTCGGCGCCTTCACCAACGTGGGCAACACCGCCAATTACCGCGCTTCGGTGGGGCTGACCCAGGCGGGCCTCTTCGCGGACGTGAACGACGCGGCGGCGGCCGACCGCCGCCCGCGCCGCAAGAGCGGCGTCTACGCCAATCTCGAGCAGGCGGTGACCGACGATCTCGGCATCTTCGCCCGCGCCAGCCTCAACGACGGGCGCAACGAGAGCCTGTCCTTCACCGACATCGACGCCAGCCTCTCGGGGGGCGTCTCGCTCAAGGGCGCGGCCTGGGACCGGCCCCTCGACACGGTGGGCCTCGGCGCCACCCTGAACGCGATCTCGCCCGCGCACCGGGCCTATTTCGCCGCGGGCGGCCTCGGCCTCCTCATCGGCGACGGGCGCCTCGCCTACGCGCCGGAGCGGGCCTTCGAGGCCTATTACGCCCTGAACCTGACGCGGTTCGTCACCCTGACGCTGGATTACCAGCTCGTGAGCAGCCCGGCCTACAACCAGGATCGCGGCCCGGTCCACGTCTTCGGCACGCGCCTGCACGCGGATTTCTGAGGGGCGCGTGTCCGCCGGGCCGGTGAAATCGGGGCGGGCGAGGCCGGAGCGGGGCGGGCGCCCCCGGCGCCGGAAGGGGCCCTAGGTCAGGCCCGACCGCGCCTCGCCGAGGCGCGGGACCCCGTCGAGGCCGCGGGCCTGCGCCGTCGCGTCGGTGCGTGGGGCGGATGCCGGCTCCCGGGGCGCCGCGCGCACCTGGTTCCGGCCGCCCTGCTTGGCGGCGTAGAGAGCGAGATCCGCCCGCGCGATGGCCGCCTCGATCGTCGCCTCGTCGGCCTCGACCGGCGAGACCCCGATGCTGGCCGTGACCGGCACGGCCGCGGAGCCGATCCGGAAGGGCTCGGCGGCCATGCTCGCGCGCAGCCGTTCGGCGACGGCCAGAGCCTCCGCGAGCCCGGCGCGATCCAGCACGATCACGAACTCCTCGCCGCCCCAGCGCGCCACGACGTCGTGGCTCCTGAGCACGCTCTGCACCCGGTCCACGAAGACGGTCAGGACGGCGTCGCCGCCATCGTGCCCGTAGGCGTCGTTGATCGCCTTGAAGCGGTCGATGTCGGCGATGAGGACCGCGACGGTCTGGGCGCGCGCCCGCCCGAGGAGCGCCGGGCGGGCGCGGCGGCCCAGCGCGGCGAACAGGCCGCGCCGGTTCAGGAGGCCCGTCAGCGGGTCGGTCCCGGCGAGGCGGACGAAGCGCAGGGTCGCGCGCTCGCTGGCCATCGCGAGGTAGCCGACCTGGATGAGGACGCCGCACCATTGATCGATGAGGACGGCGTAGACGCCGCTCTCCGGCGACGCCATCCGCTCGCTCGCGAACTGGGCGATCCCGATCGACAGCAGGAAGACGGCGCCGTAGCAGGCGAACCCCGAGGCGACGATGTACTGCGTCCAGAGCCGCCCATCGGGCGACGGCCAGACGACCTCGGCGAAGTTCAGCCCGGCGCCGACGACCATGCCGGCGAACACGCAGGTGAGGGCCCAGGCCGCCGACGCGCCGGCGCCGACGAGGAGCCCGTAGCCCAGGCCCGGGACCAGCGACAGCAGGACGGGCAGGGCGGCGCCGACCGGCCGGGCATGGAACAGGCGCAGGCCCACCCAGGCGATCGCGAGACTGCCGGAATACAGGCTGTAGACGCCCATGCCCTTGGCCGCCGTCAGCGGGACGGAGGGGGCATCGCCCAGCAGGAGGACGGAGGCCGCGAGCGAGAGCAGGAGCGCGGTGGCCCAGCACGCGAAGTAGCTTTCCGAGCGGTGCCGCATCAGGGCGATGAGGAAGACGAGCACGAAGGCGATGCGCGAGACGACGCTGGCGGCCATGAGCGTGTTGAGATCGAGCATGGCCGCCGCGCCTCCTTCCCTCAGGGCCGCGGCGGAACGCCGTGCAGGGCGCCTGCACGGACGTCGACGGCCCTGGGCCGGCAGCCCAAAGCATCGGGCGCCGCCTTCGATGTCCACCGGAAGAGCCGCATGCCTGTGAAGCGCTCTCGATCCGACGTCAGCTTAAGCGCCAACACCTAATAGTGTCTTAGGATCGCCGATGAGAACTATTAAATTGCATTGTCTCTGTATTCAATTCGAGATTGTATCGATGCGCGCCGCCGGAGGGGATCAGACCGCCTCGGAGTCCGCCGTCTCGCCGAAGATCGGCTCGAACGTGGCGCGCAGCTGCATGTCGACCTCGGGCAGGCCGACGATCCGGCCCAGATCGGCGAGGCTCGTCACCCCGTGCTCGCGCACGCCGCAGGGCACGATGCCGGAGAAATGGGCGAGATCCGGCTCGACGTTCAGGCTGAGCCCGTGGAAGCTCACCCAGCGCCGCACCCGGATGCCGATCGCCGCGATCTTGTCCTCGGCGCCCGGGCCCTTCTCGGGCCGGCGCACCCAGACCCCGACCCGGTCCTCGCGCCGCTCGGCCCGCACGGTGAAGGCCTCGAGCGTCGCGATGAGCCACGCCTCCAGGCTCGCCACGTAGGCGCGCAGGTCCGTGCGGCGGCGGTTGAGGTCGAGCATCACGTAGGCCACGCGCTGGCCGGGCCCGTGATAGGTGTACTGGCCGCCCCGCCCGGCGGCGTGGACGGGGAAGCGCCCGGGATCGACGAGATCGGCCGGCCGCGCCGAGGTGCCGGCGGTGTAGAGGGGCGGGTGCTCCAGCAGCCAGACGCATTCGTCGGCCTCGCCCCGCGCGATGGCGGCGGCGCGCGCCTCCATCCAGGCCACCGCCTCCGCGTAGCCGACCAGTCCCTCGCTGATCCGCCACGCCACCGGCGGGCTGCCCGGAAGCGGCAGGAAGGATTCGGGCCTGACGATCAGCCGGGATCCGGGCGCGTTTACCAAGGCTTCACCATGTTGCGTGGAAGGTCTCCCTGAGCACCGGGCGGCGCGCAAGGCAAGCGCCGCGCCCGGCTTCCTCGGCGAGAGCGTCACGCGTGTCGGTTCTGGAAGGCCTGAAGGTCGACGTCACGGTGGTGCTGGGGCGCTGCCGCATGCCGCTGCACATGCTGCTGCGCATGGGCCGCGGCGCGGTGATCGAGTTGGAGGCGACGGAATCCGACATGGTCGAGATCCTGGCCAACGACCATCCGATCGCCCGCGGCCAGATCGTGGTGACGGGCAACCGCATCTCGGTCGAGGTGACGGAGTTGATCCGCAAGGCCGAGTCCCTGCGCACGCCCGGCGTCACCATCGGCGACGGCGCGGTGCCCCTGTTCGACACCGCGGGCGACTTCCCCTAGCCGCCGGCGCGGCCCCGGACCGGACCGGCGCGGCAAAGATCTGCGCCGGGGCGCTTGTCGGGGCCGAACCGATCTGTTATCCGCTGCGCCGCTCACCCGAGCCGCGCAGCGGCGACATCCGGGGAGCGAACGGAACCCGGATCGGGTGCCGATGCGGCCATGGCGGAATTGGTAGACGCGCTAGCTTGAGGTGCTAGTCCCGCGAGGGGTGGAGGTTCGAGTCCTCTTGGCCGCACCACAATTTTTGTGTTGGTGTTTTCCCTCAGATCGACCGGATCGGCGCCGTGAGCCGGCCGGGTTTCCTGAACATCCTTGGCTAGCTTATGTCACCGCGCATTCCAGCGGTGGGCATCGAGCGTCGCGAGCGTGCTCTGCGCGAGCCTCCTCTTCTGCACGATACGTCCGGGATCCTGTGAACGCTCGCCAGCCTGTGCCGGTGAGGGGTGCGATTTCCATGGCGGATGCAGCCCGCTCACAAAACGGCATGGCAACAACGCGGGAGCCATAAGGCCACGCAGGCCGAGCACGCGTCGCGCCGGCACATACCGGAACCGCGCTCCGATCTCATGGGCGACTGGGTGGATCCGCTCAAGGCCGGCACCGGGAGGCGCCCGGAGCAGATGCATTCCGATCTCGACTGCCCCCTCCGACCGGGCGCAGGTTCCTGGCTCGTCCGCCGGATCGATCCCGCGACTCCGCCGTCGCGGCGGCCCGAAATGGACCTCCACCATACGCGCCACCCTGAGGGACCCGGAGACTGACGGGCTCGGCGCATGAATCCCCATCCCGCCGGGAGCGTCGCCGCCGGGCGCGTCCATGCCAACGGCGCGCGGTGTCCGGCATCATGCCCATATCGTACCCAAATCGGCACGGACCTGTCGTCAGTGTGGGGCTACCCGGAAGATCGGTCGCGTCACGGCCTGCCTATGGCGTGACGCGCGATCCTGCCGCCGATGCGGATGCGGCACGAGCGCTAGGAGGTGACGGCCGATCCCGCGGCGCGGCGGCACCCATGCCCGCACATCGCCGGTCTGGCGGGGCCGTCCCGGCTTGCGGTCGACGGCCCGAGACGTCCGCCGCGCCGGCACGGCGCGCCCGCCGTAGAAGCTGTGCGCGCGGCGCACAGGACAATCTCAGCGGGCAGACACGGCACTCAAATTCTCGACCCGTCCCAGTTTTACCTGGAAAATCTTCGTCTCCGGGCCTATTTGTCGATCGTTCCGGCGTCGAACCCTCGGCGTATGGATCGATGCCGGGGAGCGGATCAGGCTAAACCGGGTTCTCCGCGTGGCGGAATCAAGAATAATTCAGACGCGAAATGATGATCTCGGACGCTGTGCAGTATGGACGATCCGATCTGCAATATGTCTCTCTGCAATGTCGTCGATCGATTGAACCCTGGCCCCTCGGCCGCGCCTCGGATGGATGCCGGTGCAGCACGAGCCTCTCGAGATGATACGTCATGGTGCGGTCGATGGGACGTCGGATCTGGGTCGCGGGCCATGGCGGGATGGTCGGTTCGGCCATCGTCCGGCAGCTTGAGCGCAGCGACGCGGAGATCCTGAGGGTCGACCGGGCGAGCCTCGACCTGCGCGATCAATCGGCGGTCTACGACTGGGTCGCGGACAATCGGCCCGACATCGTGATCTTCGCCGCCGCGAAGGTCGGCGGCATTCTGGCTAATGCCAGCTTTCCGGCCGATTTCATCTTCGACAATCTCACGATCCAGAACAACATCATCCACGGCTCGCACCGCGCGGGTGTCGAGCGCCTCGTCTTCCTCGGCTCCTCCTGCATCTACCCGAAATTCGCCGCCCAGCCGATCCGCGAGGAGTCCCTGCTGACCGGGCCGCTGGAGCCGACGAACGAGTGGTACGCCGTCGCGAAGATCGCCGGCATCAAGATGTGCCAGGCCTACCGGAAGCAATACGGCCGGGACTACATCTCGCTCATGCCCTGCAACCTCTACGGGCCGAACGACAATTTCGACCTCGATTCGAGCCACGTGATCCCCGCCCTGATGCGGAAGCTGCACGAGGGCAAGGCCGCGCGCGCCGACCGGGTCGTGGTCTGGGGCACCGGGACGCCGCTGCGCGAATTCCTGCACGTCGACGATCTGGCCCGGGCGGTGCTGTTCTGCCTGGATGCGGTCCACGGCGAGGAGCACATCAATTGCGGGGCCGGGTTCGATATCCAGATCCGGGAGCTCGCGGAAACCCTGCGGGAGGTCGTCGGGTTCGCGGGCGAGCTGGTCTTCGATCCCACCAAGCCGGACGGGACGCCCCGGAAGCTGATGGATTCCGCCCGCCTGATGTCCCTGGGCTGGAAGCCCGAGGTCCGGCTCCGCGCGGGCTTGGCGGAGACCTATGCGTGGTTCCTGGCCAACGTCGTCCCGCGCGCGACCTGAGCCGCCCGGCCCCGCGCGGCGCACGCCGCGCTAGGGCTTGGCGAAGCCGATATCGGCGGCCACGGCCGTGAGCCGCTCGGGCGCGCGCTCCTTGCGCTCGCTGTAGCGGTCCACGAGGCGTTCGGCCCGCTCCCGCGTCAGCAGCGTGAACTTCATCAGCTCCTCGCACACGTCCACCACGCGGTCGTAGAGCGGCCCCGGATTCATCCGGCCCTCCGCGTCGAACTCCCGGTAGGCCATCGGCACGGAGGACTGGTTCGGGATGGTGATCATCCGCATCCAGCGCCCGAGCACCCGCAGGGCGTTGACCGCGTTGAAGCTCTGCGAGCCGCCCGAGACCTGCATCACCGCGAGGGTCCGCCCCTGGGTCGGGCGCACCGAGCCCTCGCTCAGCGGCAGCCAGTCGATCTGGCTCTTCATCACGCCCGTCAGGGTGCCGTGCCGCTCGGGGCTGACCCAGACCTGGCCCTCGGACCAGAGCGAGAGCTGCCGGAGCTCCTGCACCTTGGGATGGTCGGCGAGGGTGTCGTCGGGCAGGGGCAGGCCGTGCGCGTCGTAGATCCGGACCTCGCCGCCCATCGCCTCGAGCAGGCGCGCGGCCTCCTGGGCCAGGAAGCGGCTGAAGGAGCGCGCGCGCAGGGAGCCGTACAGGATCAGGAAGCGCGGCGCGTGCGCGAAGGGCCGGGCCGGGTCGAGGCGGTCGAGGGTCGGCACCTCGAAATGCGCCGGGCTGAGGTTGGGCAGGCCGTCGGCGAAGGGCTGCACCGGCTTGTCCAGGGGCTGCACGGGCTTGTCCAAGGCGGATCCGTCCTCTACACTTCAATGATGGTTGAGATATTGCACCGATGACGGCGGAGCAGCAAGCCGTCGCCGCCTTCGCGGCGCTCGGCCAGGAGCACCGGCTGCGCATCGTGCGCGCCCTCGTCATCGCCGGACCGGAGGGTCTCGCCGCCGGCGTCCTGGCCGGCGCGGTCGGCGTGTCGGGCACCAACCTGTCGTTCCACGTCAAGGAGCTGAGCCGGGCCGGGCTGATCATGTCGCGGCGCGAGGGGCGCTCGATCCTCTACAGCGCCGCCTATCCGGCCCTGTCCGGGCTGATCGCGTTCCTGATGCGCGATTGCTGCCAGGGCCGGCCGGAGGTCTGCGCCCCGGCCGTCGAGGCCCTGGGGGAGATGGGCATGGCCGACGCGGACCCGTCCGCGCGCTGCTGCGTCCCCGAAGGAGACCGGGACCATGCCTGAGCGCGCCGCGCCCGAAACCGGCGAGCGGGAGACCGCCTGATGGACGTCGTGATCTATCACAACCCCGCCTGCGGCACCTCGCGCAACGTGCTGGCGCTGATCCGGAACGCCGGCATCGAGCCGCACGTGATCGAGTACCTGAAGACGCACCCGGCTCCCGCGCTGATCCGGCAGCTCGCGGCCCGCGCCGGCCTCTCCCTGCGCGACCTGCTCCGCCAGAAGGGCACCCCCTACGCCGCGCTGGGCCTCGACGACCCCGCGCTCGGCGACGACCGGATCCTCGCGGCGATCGCGGCGCACCCGATCCTGCTGAACCGGCCGCTGGTCGTCGCCCCCGCGGGCGTGCGCCTGTGCCGGCCCTCCGAGACCGTGCTGGACCTGCTGCCCGCCCAGCGGGGCGCGTTCGCCAAGGAGGACGGCGCGCCGGTCGTCGACGCACAGGGCCGCCGCGTCGACACCGCCTGAGCCCCCGGCTGAGCCCCCGCCCGCATCACGCCCGCATCACGCCCACTGCCAGGAAGACGCCGTCCCGATGCTCGCGCTCGCCATCTTCGTCGCCACCCTCGTGCTCGTCATCTGGCAGCCCGGGGGCTTCGGGATCGGCTGGAGCGCCCTGATCGGGGCGGGCGTGGCCCTCGCCACGGGCGTGATCCAGCCGGGCGACGTCCCGGTGGTCTGGGGGATCGTCTGGGACGCGACCTTCACCTTCGTGGCGCTGATCGTGATCTCGCTGCTGCTCGACGAGGCCGGGTTCTTCCACTGGGCGGCGCTGCACGTCGCCCGCTGGGGCGGCGGCCGGGGCCGCCGGCTGTTTCCCCTGGTGATCCTGCTGGGCGCGGCCATCGCGGCGGTGTTCGCCAATGACGGCGCCGCCCTGCTGCTGACCCCGATCGTGCTGGCGATCCTGCTGCGGCTCGATGTCGGGCCGGCGGCGGCCCTGGCCTTCATCGTCGCCTGCGGCTTCGTGGCCGACTCGACCTCCCTGCCGCTGGTGATCTCCAACCTCGTGAACATCGTCAGCGCCAATTACTTCGGCGTGCCGTTCGGGCGCTACGCGGCGGTGATGGTGCCGGTCAATCTCGTCTCGCTCGCCGCGACCCTCGCGGTGCTGTGGGCCTTCTACCGGCGCGACGTGCCGGCGACCTACCCGGTGGGCGCGCTGGAGCCGCCCCGCGACGCGATCCGCGATCCGGCGGTGTTCCGGGCCGCGTTCCCGCTGCTCGGTGCGCTGCTGCTCGCCTACCTGGTCACCGCACCCCTCGGCGTGCCGGTCTCGGTCGTCACCTGCGCGGGCGCGGTGCTGCTGCTGGGGCTCGCCCGGCGCGGCGGGGTGATCCCGGTGCGGGCGGTGCTGTCGGGCGCGCCCTGGCAGATCGTGCTGTTCAGCCTGGGCATGTACCTCGTCGTCTACGGCCTGCGGAACGCCGGGCTGACCGACGCCCTGGCCGGCGGCCTCGTCCGCCTCGCCGCCCACGGGCCGTGGGTCGCCACCGTCGGCACGGGCTTCGCCGCCGCGCTCCTCTCCTCGGTGATGAACAACATGCCGAGCGTGCTGGTCGGGGCGCTCGCGATCCAGCAGGCGCCGGACCTCCCGCCGCAGACGCGCGAGCTGATGGTGTACGCCAACGTGATCGGCTGCGACCTCGGACCGAAATTCACGCCGATCGGCAGCCTCGCCACGCTGCTCTGGCTGCACGTGCTGGCGAGCAAGGGCCAGCGCATCACCTGGGGGCAGTACATGCGGGTCGGCCTCGCGATCACCCCGCCGGTGCTGCTGCTCACCCTGCTGGCGCTGGCGGCGTGGCTGCCCGTGCTCGGCGCGCGGTAGCCGGTCCGTGGGCGAGGCCCGGCCCGGGAGCCGCGACAGGCGCTGGCCGGTGATCTCCGCCCTCGGCGTGGTGCAGATCCTGGCCTGGGGCTCCTCGTTCTACCTGCCGGCGGTGCTCGCCGGCCCCATCGCGGCCGATACCGGCTGGCCGCTGGCCTGGGTGGTCGGCGGCCTGTCGCTCGGCCTGCTGGCGGCAGCCGCCGCCTCGCCGCGGGTCGGCGCCGCGATCCACCGGCACGGCGGACGCCCCGTCCTGGCGCTCGCCGCCCTGCTGCTGGCGCTCGGCCTCGCGCTGCTCGCCCTGGCGCCCGCGCTGCCGGTCTACCTCGCCGGCTGGCTCGTGCTCGGCCTCGGCATGGGCTGCGGCCTGTACGACCCGGCCTTCGCGACCCTCGGCCGCCTCTACGGCGGGGAGGCGCGGCCGGCGATCGCCACCCTCACCCTGTGGGGCGGGTTCGCCAGCACGGTGTGCTGGCCGCTCTCGGCCGTCCTGGTGGCCGGGATCGGCTGGCGGGGGACCTGCCTCGCCTATGCGGGCCTGCACCTCGCCGTCACGCTGCCGCTGGTGCTGCTGCTGATCCCGCGGAGCGCGGCCTTGCCCGCGGCGGACGCCCGGCCGGGGGAGGGTGGCGCGGTCTCCCGCCGCGACCGCCGGCTGCTGGGGCTGCTGGCCGGGGTGCTCATCCTCGGCGGGGCGATCATGGCGACGGTCTCGGTCCACCTGATCGCGCTGCTCCAGGCGCGCGGCGTGGCACTCGCCTCGGCCGTCTCCTACGGGGCGCTGATCGGGCCGGCCCAGGTGGGGGCGCGCGTGGTCGAGATGGCCCTCAAGGGGCGCCATCACCCGCTCTGGACGCTGACCGCGGCGTTCGCGCTCGTGGCGGCGGGGCTCGGGTTCCTGGCCTGCGGCCTGCCCGGCGTCGGGATCTGGCTCGTGCTCTACGGCGGCGGCAACGGGATCTACTCCATCGCGCGCGGGACGGTGCCGCTCGCCCTGTTCGGCCCCCTGCGCTACCCGCTGCTGGTCGGCCGCCTCGCCCGGCCGGGACTGGCGGCGCAGGCCCTCGCGCCGCCGGCCGCGGCCGTCGTGCTGACCCGGGCCGGCCCGGATGCCCTGTGGTGGCTGCTCCTCGTCCTGGCGCTCGCCGTGCTCGGCCTCGTCGCGGCGCTGTGGCGCGCCCGCGGGACGCCCGCCGCGTGACCCCGCCCCGGGGGGCGGCTGGCGCCCCCGGGGCCCCGTGCGGCTCCGGCGGAGGCCCCCCGGCCGCGGGAGGGGCGCGCCAAGGCGGCCGCAGGGATTCCGGGTGCAGGGATCTCGAGCGCAGGGATCTCGGGCGCGAAAATCCCGGGCCGTCCCGGCTTGATCGCGGCGCCCATCCGATGGACAAGCCCGGCCGGCGGCCGCCTCTCCGCGCGCCGCGCGGAAGGGACCCGGCATGGCGCGCTTGCCGAAACTGGCATTCATCGGGACCGGCGGCACGATCTCGTCGGTCGGCCGGGGGCCCCTCGATCTGCTCGACTACACGGCCACGGGGGAGCGCCTCTCGCCCGACGCCATCCTCGAGCGCGTGCCCGAGGCGCGCGCCGTCGCCGACATCGTGACGGTCCCGTTCCGGGCCGTGCCGAGCCCGGGCATCGGCTTCGCGGAGTGGCGCGATCTCGTCGTGCTCTGCGCGCAGCTCGCCGAGGCCCATCCCGACCTCGCCGGCATCGTGATCGGGCACGGCACCGCCACCCTCGAGGAGACGGCCTACGCCCTCAGCCTCACCCTCACGGTCGCCTGCCCGGTGGTGCTGGTGGGCGCGCAGCGCCCGATCAGCGCCCTGTCGAGCGATGCGGGCCTGAACCTCGTCGCGGCCCTGCGCACGGCGGCGGCGCCGGAATCGCGCGGGCGCGGCGTGCTCGTGGTGCTCAACGACGAGATCCAGGCCGCCCGCGAGGTGACCAAGACCTCGGTGGCGCGCCTGCAGACCTTCCGCACCCCGGATTTCGGCGTGCTCGGCCATGTCGACGGCGACGCGGTGCGCTACTACCGGCGCGCCGAGCGCCGGCACGCGCCCGGCACGCCCTTCGACATCCGCGACCGCTCCGCCCTGCCGCGGGTCGACGTCTCCTACGCCTACGCGGATGCGGACGGGACGGCGGTGCGGGCCTTCGCGGCGGCCGGGGCCCAGGGCCTCGTCTCGGCGGGACTCGCGCCCGGCATGACGCCGCCCGCGGAGGCCGCCGCCCTGGGCGAGGCGGTCGCGGCCGGCCTCGTGGTGGTGCAATCGACCCGGGCCGGCAGCGGCATCGTTCCGGCGACGACGCGGCTCGCCGAACTCGGGATCCTGAGCGCCGACAATCTCACCCCGCAGAAGGCCCGGATCCTGCTCGCCCTGGCGCTCACGGTGACGCGCGATCCGGCGGCGATCGCCGAGATCTTCGCGACCTACTGAGGTCCGGCCCGAGGTCCGGAGCCGGCGGGCGCGGCCGGGCGGCGGCTCCCACAGGGCCGCACAGGGCCCGCGCATCCCCCACCCGGCGCCCACCCGGCGCGCGCATGCCCCACAAGAGCGCACCCGTTTTCGTTGCGATTATCGATCGAATACACGTATTGGTTGGGTGATCGTCCCGACCGGGGAGGCGTGCCCTCCGTCGGGGCGAAGACGCGCGCCCTGCGGCGCGCGCCGGCCACGGCCCGGCGCCTCCCGGCGGGCGGGGCGGAATCCGGGGCGACGGCGCGAACGAGGATTTCAGGACGGACATGATCTGGGTCACGGATCACACCGGACAGACGACCTACCTGTGCCCCGAATGGTTCGCCTTCACCGGCCAGCCCGTGTCGGACGGTCTCGGGATGGGCTGGGTGGAGGCCATCCATCCCGAGGACCGCTCCGCCATCCGGGGGGCGTTCCTGGACGCCAACCGGCGCCGGGTGTCGTTCGTCCTGCACTATCGCCTGCGCCGGCACGACGGCACCTATGCCTGGGTGGTCGATGCGGCGGCGCCCTCCTTCAACCCGCAGACCTCGGAGTTCCTCGGCTATCTCGGCTCCATCGGCGGGGTCGATCCCGCCCACGCGCCGGAGGGGCCCGCGGCAGAGCTGGGAAGCCTCGACGCCCCGGTGGCGCAGGGGGAGTTCGCCGCCATGACGGATCTCGACCGGGCCGCCGAACTCCTCATCAGCGCCCGCAGCGCCGCGGCCGGCGCGAGCGACGATCTCGTCCGGCTGATCGATGCCGCCCTGTTCACCGCGGCGCGGGCGATCGTCCTGCGCGCGACGCGGCGGGAAGGGTCGGACAGCGTCCATTGAGGCCTGAGGCGGCCCGCTGGCCGCCGATCTGGATTGTGCACAATCGAGTTGTCTGCCGCTCGGTGCTCCTGTAGGAATCCGGAATGAGCCACGAGGATATGCGCGCCCCGGCCGCGCCGATCGCCATCTCCGCCGGTCCGGCCACGACCCTGGCGCGGATCGCCGCGACGCTGGACTGCCCGGTTCGGGCCTTCACCGATCAGGCGGGCGCCGACCGGGAGCTTGCCGACACGGTCGAGCTGCTCCGGCTCTGGCTGGCCCTGCCCGACGCCGTGGCGCGCGACGAGGTCCTGAGCCGCGTCCGGGAGCTGGTGGAACGGCCGGCGCCCTGACGGCGCCGTCGGTCAGGGCCCGCGCTCGTCCTCCCGGCCGATCACGACCACGTCCTGCAGGTCGGGCGCGTCGTCGCGCCGGAGCCGCATCACGCCGACGGCCTTGAAGCCCTGCTTGGGCCTGCGCTCGCGCCGGCCGATCTCGGCGTTGATCGCGCTGGCGACGAACTCCTCGGCGCTCTCTCCCAGGCGAAGCGCGGACCTCAGGGCCGCAGCCTCGGCCGGCGTGAGCCTGACCCTGCAAGGATCCATCTGTCCGAACCCCCCGGCGCCGCGCGACGGCGCGTCTCCGGCTCTTCAGGTCCGGATAGGCCCCGATGGTATCAGGTGCTCGAACGGCCGCAAACGCGATTCCCGGGATCTCGGCGACAGACCGGCACCGGCCGACAGGTCGAACTGCGTAATCCGGCGCCGCCGCGCCGGCGCATAGGGTGTTCGCGCAGGGGTCTCCGGGCCACCGGCGCCGCGCCGCGCGCCGGGGAGAGGGCCACGCGACACGGCCGCGGGCCGCGTCCGCAAGCCGCCGCGCCGTCGCGCACAGGGGTTCGGCGCGGCGGCGCGCAGGGTTCGGCGGAAGGGTTCGGCGGAGGGGTTGGCCGGCCTCGCCGGCAGGATGTTGCAGAATCGTGACTCGTCCGGAATCTCCCGCGCCTCAGCACCTTGCCGCATCATCGCCGGGGCCGGGAAATGCTATGTCGGACTCCGTTCCCCGGTGCTCCTGCTGACCGCCCCCCGCCATGTCCTCCGCAGCCGAAAACCTGATCCTTCAGCACCGCGAAGTCGTGGCGGTGGCCGCCACCTCGGGTGTCTTCTTCGCCGGCTTCCTGTTCGTCGCCTGGTTGATGGCCTGATCTGGCCACCGCCGTGACGGGTGTGGCAGAACGGAGAGGCCCGTCGGGCGTTGTCGCCTCGGCACTCCGGAGGACTTGCAATGCTCGGTCGGCTGATGTCGTTGCCGCTGCGGTTGAGAAACCGGCCCGAGGACGCGCCCGGGCCGGACACGGGCGGGGCGCGCCTCGCGCCGGATCCGCTGCCGGACTTCCCGCCGATGCGCCCGCTCCAGCCGCCGCAGGCCCGGAACGACGACGTGCTGCAACCCGTGCACGCGGCCGTCGAGGCGGCGCTGCGGGACGCGGGGTATCTCGGCTAGCGTGCCGTCCACCGCACGGGAAGCGGGCGCACGGGATGCGTGGCGGCCGCCCCGCACGCGGTCGGAGCCGTTGACGGCCGAGATCCGGGCGGCGGCGGAGGCCGAGGACGTCGCGGCGCTCCTGCGCGCGGCGCTCGCCGACGCGGAGACGGGCTGGAGCCTCGGCAGTTTCGGCGCGGTCGCCCTGTTCTGGCGCGACCCGGACGAGCCGGTCCGCGCCCTGCCCGATGCGCGCCTCGGCTACGCCACGGCCCGCGGCGCCCTCGCGCTCGCCCCCGTGCCGGGTCTCAGGCCCTTCGCCTACGAGACGGCGCTCGGCGACGGCTGGAACCACGCGCTGGCCCTGTGCCTGCCCGCTGAGGCCTGCGCGATGGGCCGGCGCGGCGTGGTGACGGAGCTCGGGCCCGACCGGATGGCGGCGCGCGCCGAGGAGGCCGAGGACCGGCTGTTCGATCTGGGCCTGGGCCTCGCGGCGGTCGATGCCTGCGTGCGGACCCGCGATCCGGATCTGCTGGCCGCCCTGCGGGCGGGCGCGGGCCGTCCGCTCTTCGCGCCCGGCAACCCGCTGCCGGCGCTGCTCGCGGCGCGGAGCCCGCACCGGGTGTTCCAGGCCCGCTTCGGGCGCATCGAGGTCTACGTGCCGCTCGCGCGTCCCGGCGAGGCCGTTGCGCAGGGTCCGCGCACACATGTCCTGCCCAAGCTCCTGCGCCACAACCGCACGCACGCGGCGACGACGCCGATTCCGCCCAACCAGATCCCCTGCGCCACCCTCCACCCGCCCCATCCCTGCAAGGACCGATTGGGGCAGCCCACCGCCTTCGATATGACGCGCCACACGGCCTTCCAGGCGAATCTCCTCCGATGGGGCGACCCGGACCTGCTGGCCGTCAAGCGCGGCGAACCGAGGAACAGCGTCGCGCCGCGGCACGCCCGGAACGTCCGGCTGGTCGGCCTGCTTCAGGCTGGTTGCCAGAAGCGGGCGGAGATCTGATTCGACTCAAGCGCCCCTTGAGGTGCCGGCTTCGTCGAACCGGAGACCTTTGCGATTACGGTAGATCCGAGCCATGATTGATGGCGCTCGTCATGCGGCGCAACTGGCTTCCAGGCAACAAATCCAGTCTCCCGCCCGCCGCGATTCAGCCTTTGGCCGCCGAACCTTGGCGTTGGACGCCCCGTTTTCAGGGGCGCTGCCGCGATTTGGATCCTGACCGGGGAAGTGCTTGGCCTGCCGCAATTCGGTGGCGAAGTTGCACCCGGCCTCGGAAGACGCTCGCGGCTGCCTGATCACGATTCACCCCGCGTCGGGGCCCAGGGTCGCATCCGCGCGATGATGTCTTGAGTGTTTGGGAGCGGGCCGCCGTCGTGAGCCGGGATGTAATACCGAGGGTGGACACCAGATCCACCCACCTGCACAGAGAATGAGTTCAAAGGAGCGAATGCGGTGTGTTAGCCAGCGAAATTACGGCTTTACATGCAACAATGAGACAAGCTTCGCGCGCCTCGTCATCAACCCATCGCGCATCCCTGCAACGCCGGGGGCAGTCCGGAGATTGGGATCAGGCCGGAAGGCCAATCCCCGGCTCGGAACGAGCCATGGGCGCCAGCTCGCTCTCACGAACGGCGCGCTCACCCGCGTCCGTGCGGATCCGATAGGACGGCTCGCCGCCGCGCTCCTCAGGCATCAGCCGGAGGATCTCGACAAGCTCAGCGGCGCCGTGCGCCCCGAGAGATCGCCGCACCCGCTGACCAATCTTGAACTTGTGGGACATCAATACTTCCTCGGTTCCACGGATGTCCCGCGCCGGGACCGGCGCGTGGGACCGCCGATCGTATCAGCGGCGCTTCTGCGCCTTGGCCTTGCGCGCCAGGTAGCGGGCGTCCCGCTGCAGTTTCTGCTCGGCAAGCCGCTCGCGAGCTCGCTCGGCCTCCTCGGCCTGGGCCTGTGCCTTGCGCTCCGCCTCTGCCTCTGCCTGAGCAGCTGCCTCCGCGGCCAAGCGCGCGGCTTCTGCCTCACGCTGAGCTTGCCGCTGCGCGGCGCGCTCGTCACGGGCTTCGGCGATCGCGCGCCGCGTGGCCTGCTGCGCCTGCACGGCCGGGCTGTCCGACGAGGGCCGGGCACGGAAACGAGCGAGCATCTCGCGGCGGGCTTCCGCCGAGGATTCGAGACGGCCGGTGACGGTCTGGGTATTGCGAAAGCTCACGAACTCTCCTGGTAGTGGTGGCTGCGAGCTGGATGCAGCCCGAAATGAAGAAGCCGCCTCAGGTGAGGCGGCTTCGATCAGGGTACGCGAAGCGCTTAGGCGCTCTGGAGCTGGCCGGCGGACTGCTTGCCGCTGCGCCGATCGGTTTCCATCTCGTAGGAAACCTTCTGACCTTCCGTCAGGCTGCGCATGCCGGCTCGCTCGACGGCGGAGATGTGGACGAACACGTCCTTGCCGCCGTCATCCGGCTGAATGAAGCCGAAGCCCTTCTGGTCGTTGAACCACTTCACGGTGCCGATGCTCATAGGATATCCTTAGACGTCTTCGCAGGCGAATGCCCGGTGCCGCGCGCGTCGAGGCGCGCCGCGGATTGCTCAATCGATAGGGAAAGAAGGTAAGAACCGCCCTGCGAAGGCGTTACGGCCCAGATGATCCGGCCACATATCGATGGTCTAGATCTACGACTCGGTGGGCAATTTTGCAAGCTACGACGAAAAATTGATCGTCCGGACAAGATTGAGCGCACGGGCATCGTGCAGACACGGAACACCGCAAGGGTGCCGTTGGGTACGATCTGACCTGGGCAACACCCGATCCGCTTCACGTTCCTCGGGGACGACCGCTTCGGCCCAGGCCCTCCGCCGTCAACCTCGCGCGGATGCGAGTCCTTCCAATGTCCGCCCTGCGACCTGCGCGATCGCTTTGAGCAACGTCCGCATTTCGGAGCCGGCGAGAGCGTCGTAATCGTCGCTCTCGGCGAGCTTGAGGACGGCCTTGAGCGCCTCTTCCGCCGTCAAGGGGGCAGTCGGCATCACATCAGAGACTGGCATTCGGTCTCCCCATCCCTCAAGCATCACCGTATCGCCGATTTCTCTGGAACCGCACTCACTTTCCCGTGCGCCCGCAGCGTCCGCCAAGGTCGGCGCTTCCACTTACCCTCACAGACGTACTCGGCGATGGCGCGAGCGAGACGGTCGGCCTGCGGTGGGGTCCTGCTCCAGGATCCGGGGCTCCGTGAACACGGGCTAGATCTGAGTCCCACGAGTACGCCTTCCTGCCCGGGAAAGCCGGTCTCGCGGCCTCGTTCCGATGTGTCGGGACGAGGCCGCGAAACGGCGTCATTTTGTTGTCCTGCCGCTGGAACACGCATTGCCAACCACCTGAGAAGGCCCCAACTTCTGTTCCATTGTGGAGCAGGCACTGGCCAACCGGTCAGGATCGATATCATGCTGACGCTCACCGCCCCGGAATCGACCCAGCGCGGCCCTTTCGCCGAACGGCGGGCCGTTGCCATCGCCAACGCGAACTGGTTCCGCACCATGGCGTGGCGGGCCTTGCGCGACGGGCAGCCGAATGGGGCACTTCGTGCCGCCAATGCGCGGGCCGCCGCCCGGATCGTCCTGAGGCAGGCGAAGCGTGATGCGCGGGTGAGCGCGATGGCCAACGCGGCCCTGGCCCTCGATTCTTAGCCGCCCCTCCACACACCGCAGACCGGAACCGGAAGGCCCCAGGAATCCAGAATCGAGAACGGCGCCCGATCGGATGGGATCGGGCGCCGCTTGATGACCTTCAGACCGTACTAGGCTCCGGCTTACGCCAGAATGTCGCGGTCCTTGGTCTCCGGGATGAAGATAAGGCCCACCACGAAGGTGAAGAGCGCGATCACGATCGGGTACCAGAGGCCGAAATAGATGTCGCCGGTCTGGGCCACCATCGCGAAGGCGGTGGCGGGCAACAGCCCGCCAAACCAGCCGTTGCCGATATGGTAGGGCAGGGACATCGAGGTGTAGCGGATTCGGGTCGGGAACAGCTCCACCAGCGCCGCCGCGATCGGGCCGTAGACCATCGTCACGTAGATGACGAGGATCGTCAGGATGCCGATGACGGCGAGCTTCTGGTTCGTGAAGATATCGATCGGGTTGGCGGCCTTGACCACGCTCGGGTTCGAGGCCGCCGGGTAGCCGGCCTCGGTGAGCGCGGCGGGCACGGCCTTCGCGAAGGCGGGGTCCGCCACCGGGAAGTCACGGCCGTTCACGCTGACCACCGTCGGCGAGCCGGCGGGGAGTTGCTCGGTCTTGTAGGCGACGGCGCTGCGGGCCAGGAGCGCCTTGGCGATGTCGCACTCCTTGGTGAATTTGGCCGTGCCGACCGGGTTGAACTGGAACGAGCATTCGGCCGTGTTCGTCTTCACCACAACCGGCACGTTCGCCTGCGCCGCGTAGAGCGCCGGGTTGGCGTTCGCCGTGAGCATGTTGAACAGCGGGAAGTAAGTCAGCGCCGCGATCAGGCAGCCGCCGAGGATGATCGGCTTGCGGCCGATCTTGTCAGAGAGGCTGCCGAAGATCAGGAAGCCGCCGGTGCCGAGGATGAGCGACCAGGCGATCATCACGTTTGCGGTGAACTGATCGACCTTCAGGATGCTCTGGAGGAAGAACAGCGCGTAGAACTGCCCCGTGTACCAGACCACCGCCTGGCCCGCGGTAAGGCCGAGCAGCGCCAGCAGCGCCCACTTGGCGTTCTTCCATTGGCCGAAGGCCTCGGAGAGCGGCGCCTTGGAATGGGTGCCCTCCTCTTTCATCTTCTGGAAGGCCGGGCTCTCCTGCATCTGCAGACGGATCCAGACCGAGATCGCGAGCAAGGCGACCGAGACCAGGAACGGGATGCGCCAGCCCCAGACCTGGAAGGCCGTGAGGGTCGTGGTGGTGCCGTCGGCGTTGGTCACCGTGGTGCTTGGGAAGGCGCTGTTCACGTAGCCCTGCGTCGACAGGATGATGATCAGCGAAAGCAGCAGGCCCAGTGTCGCGGTGGTCTGGATGAAGGCGGTGTAGAAGCCGCGCCGGCCCATCGGGGCGTGCTCGGCCACGTAGACCGCGGCGCCGCCGTACTCGCCGCCGAGCGCGAGGCCCTGGAGCATGCGCAGCGCCAGCAGCGTCACGGGGGCGACCCAGCCGATGCCGTAGGCGTTGAGCGTGGTGTAGGAAGGCAGCAGGCCGACCGCGAAGGTCGAGATGCCCATGATCAGGATGGTGACGAGGAAGGTGTACTTGCGCCCGACCATGTCGCCGAGCCGGCCGAACACCAGCGCACCGAACGGGCGCACGAGGAAGCCCGCCGCGAACGCGAGCAGTGCGAAGATGTTGCGCGTCGCCTCCGGGTAGGCCGAGAAGAACTGCGCGCCGATGATCGCCGCCAGCGATCCGTAGAGATAGAAGTCGTACCACTCGAAGACGGTCCCCAGCGAGGAGGCCAGAATGACCTTCTTCTCGCCGGCACTCATCGGCCTAGCCGCGTCTCCGGGCCGCGCCATTGCGGTTGCCCCAGCCATCCTGTCGATCCTCCGGGTTGTTGGTCCTTGGGCGTCCGCTTCTGCGGATCCTGTTCGCACGCCTGTTGCGGCGGCACACAGAACGGTTATCGCATGCCGCAATCGGGCCCAATAGGTAATGCACCGCCGCCCGGCAGGTTATCGACTATTTTGAAGCCCAAATCCGGCCGACAACACAGACCCCAAAAACAAAGAGGGGCGCGGGATTAAACCGCGCCCCTCTTCGTAATCAGACTTCGACTATGAGCGGCCCGGCCGGACGACGAGCCCGGCCGGACCGCGCCGTCAGTGCGCGTGCGCGCCGGCGGCGCCGATGCCGGTCTCGGAGCGCACGTACTGGGCCTCGAAGGCGGCGCGCTCGCGTTGGGCCCGCCGCGACTTGTCGAGGCTCGACACGATCCAGATCGTGGCGAAGGCCAGCGGCATCGAGAACAAGGCGGGGTTGTCGTAGGGGAAGAGCGCCACCGGATGGCCGAGGGTGGCCACCCAAACGGCCTTCGACAGAACCACCATGACGACCGCTGCGACGAGCCCGACGAGGCCGCCGACGAGCGCCCCCCAGGTCGTGGTCCCGCGCCACAGGATCGACATGGCCAGCACCGGGAAGTTGCAGCTTGCCGCCACCGAGAAGGCGAGGCCGACCATGAAGGCGACGTTCTGGTTCTCGAAGATGTAGCCCAGCACGATCGCGACGATGCCGATCACCACGGCCGAGATCTTCGAGAGGTTGACCTCGTGCGCCTCGGTGGTGCGCCCGCGGGCGATCACCTGAGCGTAGAGGTCGTGGCTCACCGCGGAGGCGCCGGCCAGCGTCAGGCCCGCCACCACGGCGAGGATCGTGGCGAAGGCGACCGCCGAGATGAACCCCAGGAAGTACGGGCCACCCACCGCGTTGGCGAGGTTCACCGCCACCATGTTGGTGCCGCCGATCATGTCCTTCAGCTTGTCGAAGGCGCCGGCCGGGCCGAGCTTGAAGTAGCTCGGATCGGACATCAGCAGGGCGATGCCGCCGAAGCCGATGATGAAGGTGAGGATGTAGAAGTAGCCGATCAGACCGGTGGCGTAGAACACCGACTTGCGGGCCGCCTGGGCGTCCGACACCGTGAAGAAGCGCATCAGGATGTGGGGCAGTCCGGCGGTGCCGAACATCAGGCCGACGCCGAGCGAGATCGCCTCGACCGGGTTCGACACGAGACCGCCGGGCGCCATGATGGCCTCGCCCTTCGGATGGACCGAGACGGCCGAGCCGAAGAGCTTCTCGGGATTGAAGCCGTATTGATAGAGCACGGCGCCCGCCATGAAGGTGGCGCCGCCGAGCAGAAGGCAGGCCTTGATCACCTGCACCCAGGTGGTGGCCTTCATGCCGCCGAAGGCGACGTAGACGATCATCAGCACGCCGACGATGACGACGGCGTAGAGGTAGGGCAGGCCGAACAGGAGCTGGATCAGCTTACCCGCGCCGACCATCTGAGCGATCAGGTAGAAGGCGACCACCACGAGGGTTCCGACCGCCGAGATGATGCGGATCGAGGTCTGATCGAGGCGGAAGCTCGCCACGTCCGCGAAGGTGAACTTGCCAAGGTTGCGCAGGCGCTCGGCGATCAGGAACAGCACGATCGGCCAGCCGACCAGGAAGCCCGTCGAGTAGATCAGGCCGTCGAAGCCCGAGGTGTAGACGAGGCCCGAGATGCCCAGGAACGAGGCCGCCGACATGTAGTCGCCCGCGATCGCCAGGGCGTTCGTGCCGGCCGAGATCCCGCCGCCGGCGGCGTAGAAATCGGCGGCCGATTTCGTGCCCTTGGCGGCCTTGTAGGTGATGCCCAGGGTGAACAACACGAAGAACAAGAACATGCCGATGGCCGGCCAGTTCGTCGCGGATTGCTGCACGGCGCCGAGATCGGGACCGGCCGCGAGGGCGGGGCCGGCCGCGGCGGTCGCGGCGAGGGCGAGGAGGATCCGGATCATTGGCCGAGGCTCCGCTTCAGCTCGGCGCTGAGGGCGTCGTAGCGGGTGTTGGCGCGGGCGACGTAGAGGCCCGTGAGCAGGAAGGCGAACAGGATGACGCCGACGCCGAGCAGGAGCCCCAGCGAGCTCGTGGTGCCGATCTTCACGGCGAGGAGCGACTTGTCGAAGGCGATGAGCCCGATGAAGCCGAAGTAGACGACCAGCATCGCGATGGTCAGGGTCCAGCCGAACCGCGTGCGCTCGGCCACGAGTTGCTGGAATTGTGGGTTCTGCACGATGCGGTCGATCGATGTCGCGGCCCCAACGGGGGCTGTGCGCGGCGGAGCCGCGGATCGAGGGTTGAGACTGCTCACTGTCGTACCGGTCATGGGGCGTGTTCCTCCGCCGGGCGCGCTCCTCGCGAGCGCCGCCCGGTCGATGCGTGGGCGAAAGGCTTTTTCTTGTTGTCCAGGTCCGCGTGCCCCGGTGTCGACGGTCGGTATCGTTCTCGTCCAGATTGTATCCGGCAGGAAAGATCAAACGCGGGATTATGCCTCGATCTTCTGTGACGGCGCGTCATCGGCGGAGATGCGGCCGTGCCGCCTCTCCGCCGAGGCCGCTCAGCGCGGCCGGTTCTGACGATTCTCGATCAGGTCCTCGACCACGGCCGGGTCGGCCAGGGTCGAGGTGTCGCCGAGGGTCGAGAAGTCGTCCTCGGCGATCTTGCGCAGGATGCGGCGCATGATCTTGCCCGACCGGGTCTTCGGCAGGCCGGGTGCGAACTGGATCAGGTCCGGCGAGGCGATCGGGCCGATATCCTTGCGGACCCAGGTGACGAGCTCCTTGCGCAGCGCGTCGTCGCCTTCCTCGCCCTCGTTGAGGGTGACGTAGGCGTAGATGCCCTGGCCCTTGAGGTTGTGGGGATAGCCCACCACCGCGGCCTCGGCGACCTTGGCATGCGCGACGAGGGAGGATTCGACCTCGGCCGTGCCCATGCGGTGCCCGGAGACGTTGATCACGTCGTCGACCCGACCGGTGATCCAGTAATAGCCGTCCGCGTCGCGGCGGGCGCCGTCCCCGGTGAAGTAGAGGCCCTTGTAGGTCGAGAAGTAGGTCTGCTCGAAGCGCTCGTGGTCGCCGTAGACGGTGCGCATCTGCCCCGGCCAGCTGTCCTTGATGCAGAGGTTGCCCTCGCAGGGACCATCGAGCTCACGTCCTTCCGCATCGACCATCACCGGCTGGACGCCGAAGAACGGCCGCGTCGCCGAGCCGGGCTTCAGCGCGGTGGCGCCCGGCAGCGGGGTGATCAGGATGCCGCCGGTCTCGGTCTGCCACCACGTGTCGACGATGGGGCAGCGCGAGTCGCCCACCACCTTGTAGTACCAGTCCCAGGCCTCGGGATTGATCGGCTCGCCGACGGAGCCGAGCACGCGCAGCGAGGCGCGCGAGGTCTTCTTCACCGGGCCCTCGCCGCCGCCCATCAGCGAGCGGATCGCGGTCGGCGCCGTGTAGAAGATGTTGACCTTGTGCTTGTCGACGACGTCCCAGAACCGGGAGTTCGACGGGTAGGTCGGGATGCCCTCGAACATCAGTGTCGTCGCGCCGTTGGCGAGCGGCCCGTACACGATGTAGCTGTGGCCCGTGACCCAGCCGACGTCGGCGGTGCACCAATAGACCTCGCCCTCGCGGTAGTCGAAGACGTATTGGTGGGTCATCGACGCGTAGACGAGGTAGCCGCCGGTGGTGTGCACCACACCCTTGGGCTGGCCGGTCGAGCCCGAAGTGTAGAGGATGAAGAGCGGGTGCTCGGCATCGAC
This sequence comes from Methylobacterium sp. HJ2, assembly GCF_056431005.1. Lineage (NCBI taxonomy): Bacteria > Pseudomonadati > Pseudomonadota > Alphaproteobacteria > Hyphomicrobiales > Methylobacteriaceae > Methylobacterium > Methylobacterium sp. HJ2. The sequence goes on from NZ_JBWJYM010000005.1 coordinate 125,176, forward strand.
GGCCGTCGCCGGACACTCGTCGGTCACCTGATCGGCGGCCTCGTGGTAGTAGACGTCGCGGCCGGGCTCCATCGCGATCTGCGAGCCGGTGCGCCGCACCACGATCACGTGCTCGACGAGATCGTTTCCGAGCCGGTCGATGGCGGCGTCCACGTTGGCCTTCAGCGGCACCTTGCGGCCGCCGCGCAGGCCCTCGTCGGCGGTGATCACCACCTTGGCGTCGCAGCCCTGGATGCGCGAGGCCAGGCTGTCCGGCGAGAAGCCGCCGAACACGATCGAGTGAATGGCGCCCAGCCGCGCGCAGGCCAGCATGGCGTAGGCGGCCTCCGGGATCATCGGCAGGTAGATCGTCACCCGATCGCCCAGGCCGACCCCGCGGTTGCGCAGGACGTTGGCCATCCGGCACACCTGCGCGTGCAGCTCACGGTAGGTGATGTGCTTCGACTCGCCCGGGTCATCGCCCTCCCAGATGATCGCGGTCTGATCGCCGCGGGTCTCGAGATGACGGTCGATGCAGTTGTAGGCGACGTTGGTCTTGCCGTCCTCGAACCACTTGATCGAAATATTACCGGGTTCGAAGCTGGTCTCCTTGACCTTGGAGAATGGTGTCATCCAGTCGATGCGCTTGCCGTGCTCGGCCCAGAAGGCATCCGGGTTGGAGACCGACGCCTTGTACATCGCCTGGTATTTAGCGTCGTCCACATGAGCGCCCTCGCGCCACGCGTCCTGAACAGCGACGACCTTCTCGTCCATAACGCTTCATCCCTGATTGATGTCCGATCTGAGCACGGTCCATCCGCGCGCGCCGGGCTTTGTCGATTGTCATGCCTCGCCGGCCGACCTGCCGCAAGCGTCCTGCAACGGCGCGTTTCGATCGAGCCCAATACAAACCGCTCGTCATGTCTCGGTTTCGGTGTGTCAAGCTACCGAAAGGTAGCATCCACTTCGTGCACCTGAAGAAATCAGATCCGGCAAGCCTGACGGGACGTCCGCCCGCCGCGAGAACCGCGGCCCGCGGCGTGGGCGGACAGGCCAGAGAGGCCGAACTTCCGGGCCCATCCGGTCCCCACCCCTATCCGGCCTCGTCGCGATCGCCGCCGAACCTTTCCCGCCAAGCCGGCGGCAGCCCGACACCCGGCAGGCCCGGCACCGGGGCGATGCCCGGCAGGCTCGCGGCCGCGTGCACGCCGGTCGCGACCGCGCGGGCGAGCACCTGGGCCGCCGCGTCGCCGAGGCGCGCGAGATCGGCGATGGGGTCGGCGAGGGCCACGGCCCCGGTGGCGGCAGCGAAGACCACGTCGCCGTCCAGCGGCGTGTGCACCGGCTGGATCGCCCGGGCGAGGCCGTCCTGCGCGGCCACTGCGAGGCGGCGCGCCTGGGCCTTGGTGAGGCGGGCATCGGTCGCCACCACCGCGAGCGTCGTGGCGCCGCCGGGCAGCCCGCGGGCCGGGAAGGCGAGGGCGTCCGCGGGCATCGAAGCCGGCCAGCCGAGGCCGCCGAACTCGATGCCCCGCTCGTAGGGCGCCGCCCAGAAATGCGGTCCGTCGCCGATCGTGACCCGCCCGAAAGCGTTCACCGCCGCGAGCGCGCCGACGCGCAAGCCCGTACCGGGGACCGGGCTCGAGGCCGAGCCGATCCCGCCCTTGAGGTTGCCGGTGCGCGCCCCCGTGCCCGCCCCGACCGATCCGAGGGCGAAGTCGACCGCCGCTGCCCGCGCCGCCGCGTAGCCGAGGTCGCGGTAGGGCGGGTAGCGGCCCCAGGCCTTGTCGCCGCCGTTCAGGAGGTCGAACAGGACGGCGCCCGGCACGATCGGCACCCGCATCCCCCCGACCGGGAAGCCGCGCCCGGCCTCCGCGAGCCACGCCACCACGCCCGCGGCCGCGTCGAGCCCGAAGGCCGAGCCGCCGGACAGAACCAGGGCGTCGATGCCCTCGACGGTGCGCTCGGGCTCGAGCAGGTCGGTCTCGCGGGTGCCCGGCCCGCCGCCGCGCACGTCGACCGCGGCCACGCAGGGCCGGTCGAACAGGAGCACCGTGACGCCGCTGGCAAGACGCAGGTCCGTGGCGTGGCCGACCCGCAGGCCGGGGATGTCGGTGATGCGGCTCATCGGCCCAGAATGACACGCTGGGCCGCGCCGTCCACAGGGGGCGCCAACCCTGTGGACGGGCGGCGCGCCGACGGCACTCCGGCCGGCCCGCCCGTGTTAGCCAGAGCGCCGCACTTTGCGAGGCGGCAAACCGGAGCGGGGATGGCGTTCGGCGGCGACGGCACGATCGAGATGGGGGTCGGCCTCGACGGGGCGGGGCAGGGGCGGCCGGTCGGCCTCGACCTCGAGGAGCTCCTCGCGACCCGTCTTCTCGTCCAGGGCAATTCCGGCTCGGGCAAGTCGCACCTGCTGCGGCGGCTGCTGGAACAGAGCGGCGCCCTGGTGCAGCAGGTGGTGATCGACCCCGAGGGCGATTTCGTCACCCTGGCGGAGGCGCACGACCATCTCGTGGTCGACGGGGCGCACGGGGAGGACGATCTCCAGGCCATCGCCGCGCGGGTCCGGGCGCACCGCGTCTCCGTGGTGCTGAACCTCGAGAGCCTCGACATGGAGGCGCAGATGCGCGCCGCCGCCGCCTTCCTGGGCGGGCTGTTCGAGGCCGAGCGCGCGCACTGGTTCCCCTGTCTCGTGGTGGTCGACGAGGCGCAGATCTTCGCGCCGGCCGCCGCGGGCGACGTCTCGGACGAGGCCCGCAAGATCGCGCTGGGGGCGATGACCAACCTGATGTGCCGCGGGCGCAAGCGGGGCTTGGCCGGCATCATCGCCACGCAGCGGCTCGCCAAGCTCGCCAAGAACGTCGCGGCGGAGGCCACCAACTTCCTGATGGGCCGCACCTTCCTCGACATCGACATGGCGCGGGCCGCCGACCTGCTCGGTCTCGACCGGCGCGGGGCTGAGCGCTTCCGCGATCTCGGCCGGGGCGAGTTCGTGGCGCTCGGCCCCGCCCTGAGCCGGCGCCCGGTGGCCCTGCGCATCGGCCCGGTGACGACGGGCTCGCGCGCCGCCGCGCCCGGCCTGATCCCGTTGCCGCAGGCCGCCGACGAGGATCTGCGCGCCCGCATCCTGGCGCCCGCCGAGGAGGGCTTCGTCCTGCCGGGCCGCGGGCCCCGCACGCCGGCGACGCCGCGCGTCACCCCAGCCGATCTCATGCGCGCGCTCGCCGCCCACCGGCCCGAGCCCGCCCCGGCCGCGCCGGCCCTCGACCCGGCCGAGAACCGCGCGGGCTGCGAGGCGGTGCTGCAGAGCCTCGTCGCCGACGCCGACGCGGCGCGCCAATCCGTGGCGGTGGTCTATCAGGATTTCCTGGTGCGCTGTCGGATGCGCGGGCTCGACGGCGAGAGCCTCGGCCTGCCGGCCTTCCGGCGCGCGCTCAGCGTCGCCCGGGCCGGGATCGCGGCCCCCTCCGAGGAGAGCCCCGAGGAGGGCGGGCGCTGGGCCGAGGCCAACGCCATCGGGGCGACCATGCCCGAGGAGGTGCAGGGCCTGTTCCTGCTGCTCGCCCGCGCCGCCCTCGCGGGCGAGCCATGCCCCGGCGACGGCGCCCTCGCCAAGGCGATCGGCAGCCGCTCGCCGGGCCGGGCGCGGCGGCTGCTCGGCTACATGGAGAGCCGCGGCGCCGTGGTCTGCCGCACGGATTTCCGCGGCAACCGGGTGATCGCCGTGCCGGCGCTCGCCTGCGAGACCGCGCCGGGCGACCCGAAGGGCGAGGCCGTGTCGGCGCCGGAGACGGCCGGCACGGATTGGCTCTTCGCCGCCGAGTGAGGGGGGTGCCCCGCCAGCCTTCGGGCGGGTTCGCCCGAGACGCAATCCGCTTCGGTCAGGGGGGCGCCGTCAGGCCCAGCAGGCGCGCCACCAGGCGATCGGCCGAGACCTCGACGCTGACGTCCTGCGTGCCGATGACGAGGTCGGGGGCCAACGGCGCCTCGTAGGGCGCCGAGATCCCGGTGAAGTCCGGGATCTTGCCGGCCCGCGCCCGGTCGTAGAGGCCCTTCGGGTCGCGCGCCTCGCAGACCGCGAGCGGCGTGTCGATGAAGACCTCGAGGAACGGGATGTCGCCCGCGATCCGGCGCGCCTCGGCCCGCTCCGCGCGGAAGGGCGAGATCAGCGAGACGATGACCACGAGGCCGGCCTCGGCCATGAGCCGGGCCGTCTCGGCGGCGCGCCGGATGTTCTCGGCCCGGTCCGCGGCGGTGAAGCCGAGATCGCGGTTGAGCCCGTGGCGCAGGTTGTCCCCGTCGAGCACCATGCAGTGCCGCCCCTGCCGGGTCAGCGCCCGGTCGACGGCGTTGGCGATCGACGACTTGCCCGCGCCCGAGAGCCCGGTGAACCACGCGATCGCCGGGCGCTGCCCCAGGCTCGCCCAACGGGCCTCCCGCGGCTGGAGATCCTGCCACGTCAGATTCCGGGAGCGGGGCGACGTCTCGGGGAGCGCACAGAGCGGGGGCTTCGACAAGCGGACGCTTCTCCTCGCTGGATCCGGACCGCGGGAGGATATCAGGTCCGGCATGGCTCCCGGGGCGCGGCACAGCATCGGCCCCACTCGGCGGACGGCATTCTCGCGCCCTCACGTTGCGCCACCGTGTCCGGAAGGCGGGCGACGCGATTCCCGACGCCGCGCCCCCTGATCCCTAACGGGGAGCGCCGTCTCCTCGCGGGGAGGCCGGCTCTAGCGGGGGGGCGCCGACCTGGCGGTCCTGTCCGGCGCCGAGGGCGAACAGGGCGGCGCCGAGGCTGATCGCGCAGAACAGCACGGAGGGAAGCGCCCAGCCGTTCGCGGCTCCGACGAATCCGCCGGGCGCGGCAAGCGCCGCCTCGTGGGCGATGCCGAAGCCGAGGGGGCCCAGCGAGGCGATGGTGTAGCCGACACCCTGCGACATGGCCGAGAGGGCGGCGGCCGAATCGGTGTCGCGGGCGCGCAGGACGATGATGGTGAGCCCGAGGCCGAAGCAGCCGCCCAGGCCGAAGCCGAGGCCGAGGGTCGCCGGAACGATCAGGCCGAGCGGGCCGGCGACGACGACGAGGTAGCAGCTGACGGTCAGGCCGACGATGCCGAGCGCCGCCCCGCGCTGGTCGCGCAGCCGCGCGGCGACGGTGGGCAGCAGGAGCGCCGCGGGGGCCTGCCCGACGCTCATCAGCGCCGCGACGAAGCCGGCATCGACGGGGCTGAGGCCCCGGCCCTGCAGGATCAGCGGCACCCACCCGAACAGGATGTAGGCCAGGGAGGATTGCAGCCCCATGAAGCCCGTCACCTGCCACGCCAGGGGCTCGCGCCAGATCGCCCGTGCGGGCCGGCCCGAACCGGGCCGGGCCGGGGCCGGGGCGGGCCGCGCGAAGGGGATCCAGGCGAGCGCCGCGAGGGCGGCGGGGAGCGCCCAGGCCGTCAGGGCCAGCGACCAGTTCCCGCCGAGCCGGGCCTGCAGCGGCACGGTCAGGCCGGCGCCCGCCGCCGCGCCGAGGCAGAGCGTCATGGTGTAAAGACCGGTCATCAGGCCGACCTGGCGCGGGAATTCGCGCTTGACGAGGCCCGGCATCAGCACGCCCGCGAGCCCGATGCCGAGGGAGGCGATGCAGGCGCCCGCGAACAGCGCCGGGAGCCCCCCGAAGGCGCGCAGGCCGAGACCGAAGGCGATGACCGCGGCGGCCAGCAGCACCCCGCGATCCGGTCCGAGCAGGCGGCTGACGCGGGGCCCGAGCACGCTCGCCACCCCGAGGAACAGGACCGGCAGGGTGGTGAGCACGGCCGCGCCCGTGGCGCCGAGGCCGGTGCCGTCACGGATGGCGGCGAGCAGGGGGCCGACCGTGGTCAGCGCCGGCCGCATGTTGAACGCCACCAGCATCAGGCCGCCGCCGAGGAGGAGCGGATTCGGGGCCGGGCGTGCGGGGACGGGCGCGCTCACGCCCGCATCCGGGCGCGCAGGGCCGCCGCGAGGCAGGCGCCGAGCATCAGCGCGAAGGCGCCGTCGCCGAAATGCCCGTAGAGGGTGCCGCCGAGGACGCGCACCGGCAGGTCGGCGTCGAGGATCGCCTCCTGGTCGAGGGGGAGGCGCGCCGTGATGCGCCCGTGCGCGTCGATCACCGCGGAGATCCCCGTATTGGCGTCGCGCACGAGCGGCAGGCCTTCCTCGACCGCCCGGAGCCGGGCCTGGGCGAGGTGCTGGCGCGGGCCCGGCGTGTCGCCGAACCACGCGTCGTTGGTGACGTTCAGGATCAGGCCCGGCGGCTCGCCCGCGGCTTCTGGGCCGGCCGGCGGCAGGAGGGCGCCCGGGAAGATCGCTTCGTAGCAGATCGTGCCGACGACGGGCGGCAGGCCGGGCACGGTCAGGATGCGCTGCGCGGCCCTTGTCCCCGCCGAGAAGCCCCCGGGAATCGCCACGAACTGGCGCAGGCCGAGCGCCCGCAAGGCCGCGTCGAGGGGGGCCGGCAGGTACTCGCCGAAGGGTACGAGGTGGACCTTGTCGTAGCTGTCGCTGATGCGCCCGCCCGGCTCGATCACCATGATGGCGTTGAAGTAGCGCAGGCGCTCGCCGGGCAGCGGCTCCTCGGCCCGGGCCGCGCCCGTGAGGAGATGCTGGCCGGCCTCGAGCCCGGCCCCGACCTGGGCGAGGGAGGCGGGATCGCGCTGGATCAGGAACGGGAAGGCGGATTCCGGCCAGACGATATGGGTCGGACCCGGGGTTCCGGGCTCAGGATCGCGCCGGCTCAGCTCGATGTAGCGGTCGACGATGTCCTGGCGGTTCTCGGGGCGGAACTTGGCGTCCTGGGGGAGGTTCGGCTGCACCAGCCTGAGCCGCACACCGGCCAGGACGGGGTCGGGCCCCGGTCCGATCCGGTCCCAGCCGTAGAGGCCGAGCGCGGCGAGCACGATCGCGGCGGCCGCGCTCGGCCCGAAGCGGCTGCGCGGGTTCGAGCCGGTGGCGAGCGTCGCCGGGGCCGCGGCGACCAGCACGGCGAGCACGGTGAGCCCGTAGAGGCCGATCACGCTCGCGGCCTGCATCAGCCAGAGGTTCTGGCCGAGCGCCATGCCGAGGGTGTTCCAGGGAAAGCCCGTGAACACGTGGCCGCGCAGCCACTCGGCACCGCCGATGCCGAAGGCGAGAGCGGCGATCCGCCCCGGGCCCCGGACCCAGAGCAGGCCGGCGGTGCCGAAGCCCGCGCCGTAGAAGAGCCCGAGCCCGAAGGGCAGGCCGATCACCCCGAGCGGCAGGGCCCAGGCGAACTCGTCGGCCTCGACCAGGAAGGCGGAGCCCAGCCACCACAATCCGGCGGTGAGGTAGCCGAAGCCCCAGGCCCAGCCGACGAGGAAGCAGGCCCAAGCCCGGCCGCGCGCGCTCCGGCCCTCCGCCGCCCCATCCGTCAGCCAGACCGCGAGGCAGAGCGAGAGGGCGAGGGCGGGCAAGAATCCGAAGGGCGGCATGGCGAGCGCGCCGAGGGCGCCGGCGAGCCAGGCGAGGCCGAGGCGCCGCCAGCCGGCGAGGCGCGCCACCGCGCCGAGGCTCAGTCGATGCGGCGCAAGCGGCTGCGCGCCCGGCGCCGCGGCGCGGGCGGGGGCGTCTGCCGTTGCGATCACGGGTGCGGGGTCTCGGCGGGCGGGTTCGCGGGCGGGGGCAGGGCGAGCGGCACGACGGTCTCGATGCGGGCCGGGCCGCGGCGGAAGCGCAGGCGCTTGAGACGGCGCGGGTCGGCGTCGAGCACCTCGAACTCGAGGTCGCCCGGGCCGGCGATCAGTTCGCCCCGCGAGGGCACGCGACCGGCGAGCGTCACGATCATGCCGCCGAGCGTGTCGATCTCCTCGGCCATCTCGCCGACCGCGGCCACGAGATCGACGCCGGTCGCCTCCGAGACCTCAGCCAGCGGCGCGCGGGCGTCGGCCACGAAGACCTCGGCCTCGCCGTCGACGCGCTGGACGAGGCGGCCCTCCGCCACGTCGTGCTCGTCCTCGATGTCGCCGACCACCATCTCGATCAGGTCCTCGATCGAGATCAGCCCGTCGGTGCCGCCGTACTCGTCGATGACGAGGGCCATGTGGGTGCGCGTCGCCTGCATCCGCACCAGCAGGTCGATCGCCGGCATGGAGGGCGGCACGAACAGGACCGGGCGCTGGATCCGGGTGGAGGCCAAGGTCGCCGAGAGGTCGACATTGCCGAGGTTGAGCGTGCGCAGCGCCCGCGCCGGGGCGCGCCGCGTCCGCGGGGCGGGCCGCTCGGTCTCCGCCTCGGACGCCTGGGGCGCCGAGGCCTGCGGTGCCGCCGGGCTCCGGCGCGTCGCGGCCTCGGCCCGGGCCGCGATGTGGTCCACGAAGTCGCGGATGTGGACCATGCCGCGCGGGTCGTCGAGGGTCTCGCCATAGACCGGCAGGCGGGAATGCCCGGCCGTGCGGAACAGCCGCAGCAGGTCGCCGAGGCTCGTCTCGATCGAGACGGCGACGATGTCGGCGCGGGGGATCATCACGTCGTCCACCCGCACCTTGTGCAGGCCCAGCACGGCCTTGAGCATGGCGCGCTCGAGGGGCGAGAAGGCGTTCTCGCCGGTATCGGGCTCGGCCAGCGCGTCCTCGATATCGTCCCGAAGGGAGTCGCGCGGCTTCAGGTGCAGCACCTGGAGCAGGCGGTCGTACCAGGGCTCGCGGCTCTGGCCCGATTCGCCCTCGGCGGGGAAACTGGGCGCGGCCTGGGCCGCGCCGCGACTTCGATCGTTGGTCATGTCGTCCGGATCTGGGGGGCTGTCGCCGTCCGCTCAGGGGCGGGGTGAGGCATCGGCGTAGGGGTCGGGCACGCCGAGGCGGGCGAGCGCCACGACCTCGAGCGCCTCCATGGCCTCGGCCTCGGCCTCGCCGGTCTCGTGGTCCTGGCCGAGGAGATGCAGGGTGCCATGAACAAGGAGGTGGGCGAGGTGGTGTTCGAAGGGCTTCGACTGCTCGGCACTCTCGCGCAGCATCGTGTCATACGCAAGAACGACGTCGCCGAGCGGCACCGCCACGCCCGCATGCCTCGGCTGCCGCGCGGCCGGGAACGACAGCACGTTGGTCGGCTTGTCCTGGCCGCGCCAGGTGCGGTTCAGCTCCCGCACGGTCGCGTCGTCGGCGAGCAGCACGCTGATTTCGACGGCGTGGCCGGGCGGCTCGGGCGCCACGGCGAGCCCGGCCGCCACCGCGCGGAGGACCAGCGCCTCGAGGTCGGGCACGGCCTCCCAGCGCGGGTCCTCGACCGCGACCTCGACCTCGGGAGGCTCGTCCTGGGCGCCCATTTCAGGCAAGCGGCCGGCGGCGCGGGTTCGGGTTGCGGTCGCCGTCCGCCTCGCCGTGGGCCGAGCGCTCGTAGGCGGTGACGATGCGGCGCACGAGGTCGTGGCGCACCACGTCCACGTCCCGGAAGGTGATGCGGCCGATGCCCTCGACGCCGTCGAGCACCTGGACCGCCTCGACGAGGCCCGACTTCTGGCCCGGCGGCAGATCGATCTGGCTCGGATCGCCGGTGACGATCATGCGCGAGTTCTCGCCGAGCCGGGTCAGGAACATCTTCATCTGCATCGAGGTGGTGTTCTGCGCCTCGTCGAGCAGCACCACGGCGTTGGTGAGGGTGCGCCCGCGCATGAAGGCCAGGGGCGCGATCTCGATGATGCCGGTCTGCAGGCCGCGATCGACGTGGCGCGCCTCCATGAAGTCGTAGAGGGCGTCGTAGATCGGCCGCAGATAGGGATCGACCTTCTCGCGCATGTCGCCCGGCAGGAACCCCAGGCGTTCGCCCGCCTCGACGGCGGGGCGCGACAGGATCAGCCGCTCGGCATGGCCCTGCTCGAGCAGCGAGACGGCGTGGCCCACCGCGAGCCAGGTCTTGCCGGTGCCCGCGGGCCCTTCCGCGAAGACCAGCTCGTTGGTGCGCAGCGCCTTGATGTAGGCGTCCTGCGCGGCGTTGCGGGCCCGCACCGCCCCGCGGCGGCGGGTGGCGATCTGCTCGAAATGCGGCCGGTCCGGCTCGGCCGCGATCTCCGCGGAGGGGAACAGGTTGCCCTGGACCGTGGCCTCCTGGATCGCGCCGTCGACCTCGCCGAGCGTCAGGGCGCCGCCGGCGCGGGCCCGGGCGTAGAGCTTCTCGAAGACGCGGCGGGCCATCTCGGCGGCGTCGGCCGGGCCCTTGACCACGAGGTGGTTGCCGAGGGCGGTCGCCGTGACCTCCAGCCGCCGCTCGATATGGGCGACGTTCTGGTCGTACTGGCCGAAGACGAGGCTCGCGAGCCGGTTGTCGTCGAAGGTGAGCGAGATCTCGGCGGTCTCGTCCAGGGCGCCCGGCCGGGCAGCCGGCCCTCTGCCGCGCAAGGGGTCGCGCCCCGCCGGTCCGTCCGCTGGCGTCACGGGGATGTCCTTCCCTGGCATAGCTTCGACACGCCCCGCCCTGCGGGGACGGCGGGGGCCGCTCGCCGCCTCACGCGGCCTCGGCCCGGGCCAGCGCCTCGCCGTAGAGGCTGTTGGCGCCGGCTTCGCGGATGCGCACCGGCACGAGGCTGCCGATGGCGGAGGCGGGGGCCTCGAAATGCACCGCCAGCATGTGGGGCGTCTTGCCCGCGACCTGGCCCGGATGGCGCCCGGCCTTCTCGACCAGCACCGCGAAGACCTGGCCCTCGGCGGCGCGCTGATAGGCGTGGCGCTGGTCGTCGAGCAGCGCCTGGAGGGCGGCGAGGCGCTCGGCCATCACCGCCTCGGGCACCGCGTCGGCCCGCTCGGCCGCGGGCGTGCCGGGACGGGGGCTGTACTTGAAGGAGAAGGCGCTCTCGAAGCCGATGTCCGCCACGAGCCGCATCGTGTCGGCGAAATCCGCGTCGGTCTCGCCGGGGAAGCCCACGATGAAGTCCGAGGAGAGCGCGATGTCGGGCCGGCTCGCCCGCACCCGGTCGATCAGCCTGCGGTACTGGTCGCCCGTGTGCTTGCGGTTCATCGCCTTCAGGACGCGGTCGGAGCCCGACTGCACCGGCAGGTGCAGGTAGGGCATCAGCGCCGGGATCTCGGCATGCGCCCGGATCAGGTCGTCGGCCATGTCGTTGGGGTGGCTCGTGGTGTAGCGGATCCGGGCGATGCCGGGAATCGCCGCCACCGCGCGCATCAGGTCGGGCAGGGTGGCGGCGGCGCCGTCCTCTCCGAGCCCGTGATAGGCGTTCACGTTCTGGCCGATCAGGGTGATCTCGCGCACGCCCTCGGCCGCGAGCCGGGCCGCCTCCGCCAGCACCGCCGCGACGGGGCGCGAGACCTCGGCCCCGCGGGTATAGGGCACCACGCAGAAGGCGCAGAACTTGTCGCAGCCCTCCTGCACGGTGAGGAAGGCCGAGACGCCGCGGTTGCGCCGGGCCGGCAGGTGGTCGAACTTGTCCTCGGCGGGGAACTCGGTGTCGACCACGCGGCGCGCGTGCGAGCGCGCCAGCAGGTCGGGCAGGCGGTGGTAGCTCTGGGGGCCGACCACCACGTCGACGGCCGGGGCCCGGGCCAGGATCTCGGAGCCCTCGGCCTGCGCCACGCAACCCGCCACGACGATCCGGGTGTCCCGGCCCGCCAGCTTGCGCTCGCCCTTGAGCACGCGCAGGCGCCCGAGCTCGGAATAGACCTTCTCGGCGGCCCTCTCGCGGATATGGCAGGTGTTGAGGATGACGACGTCGGCATCGGCGACGTCGTCCGTGGCCGCGTAGCCCTCGGCGCCCAGCACGTCCGCCATGCGGGCGGCGTCGTAGGCGTTCATCTGGCAGCCGTAGGATTTGACGAAGGCTTTCTTCAACGCGTCCCGTCCCGCTTGGTCCATCCGGCCCGCCGAACTCAGGATGCGCGGCCGGGCGGCGGGCTCTAGCACAGATTTCGCGGGTCGTCGCGGCGGGCACGGCGACGCGGCCCCGCGCGGGGTCCCGCCGGGAGCATGGCCGAAATCCGCCGATCGGGGTGACGCGGGACGCCGCGAAGCCCTGACGCAACGTTGCTGCAAAGCCGGCTCACCGGCGTCCCGCGGCAGAGGCTCGGGCGTGGTCCCCGAAGCGCCTGCCGTCTTGGCGTCGCGGTGTCTCCGACGCTGCCCGACTCCACACCGCCGCACTTCGGGTCGCCTGTGCCCCCGATTAGCTGACGGACGCCTATCCCGGCGCAAAGCCCGCCTCCTAGTGGGCGGGCCAGTGTCCCTGAGGCACCACCCAGATCCGGGTTCGGCTCCCCGCGCATTTCCTCGCGGGTCGCGCGCCCGGCCCGAGACGGGCCTGCGTCGGCAGCGCCGCCCGGGGCCCCGACGACCGAAGCCGGGGACGCGGGCACCGCCCCGCCGCCCGGACCGGCCCCGGTCGGTCTCCGGGGCCGGCCCCCGAGGCGGTCCGGCTCGCGCCGGCCCGCCGGGCAGCAGGTGCGAGACATTGAGCACAAAACAGGAACATTGTCAAGGCCAGAGTGACGGCGATCTGTTCGGGACGATCCGCCCGAACCACCGCACGATCGACGCCTGCGCGGCATCAGACATGAGCACATCCCACCCTCCCACAGCGGGCTTCCGGGCCCGGCAACGGTCAAGCTTTCGCCCGGGAGCGGACAGAATTGCGCCGCGATCTAAGATTTATATCCGTTCTTGGGGCAGTGGATCCCGAGCTGCCGGAATCTGGTCTCCTGCAATGCGCGCGCGCCTCCTGCTCACCCTGGTGCTGATCGGGAGCGCCGCTTCCGCCCGCGCCGAACCTCCGTCGATCCCGGGTTCGATCCTGACCGTACGCGGAACCGGCCGCTACGAGATCAAGCCCGAATTCGCAGGCTTCACTGCCATCGTCCGCACGCCGGGCCGAACCCTCGCCGAAGTGGCGGCGACCCACCCGGCCCGTGCGAGCGAGGCGCTGGCGCTGCTCAAGGGGCTTGAAGCGGACGGGGTGACGATCCAGTCGGGCAGCTACGGGATCGACGAGCAGAAGCGTCCGCCGTCAAGCTCCTATGCCGGCCGGCCGGAACCGGCCCCGATCGCGAAGCCCTTCACGGCGCGAACGAGCTTCGACCTCCGGTGCGCCAGCATCGACGGCCTGAACGCCGTCATCGGCCGGATCGCCGGCACGGGCCTGTTCGACGTCGGCGCGGTGACCTTCCGGGTGGAGCGGGAGCGGGCGGCCCTGATCGAGGCCCGCCGCGCCGCCGTCGCCGATGCCCGCGAGCAGGCCGCCGCCTACTCGGACGCGGCGGACCTGAAGCTCGTCGAGATCCTCAGCATCACGGATGGCGAGGCGAACCCGGAGCGTTTCGAGGCCGACATGCCGCGCTCCTACCGGGTCGCGGTCATCCCGCCGGCCCGCATCGGCTTCGACTCCGCCGTCACCATCACCTGGCGCATCGCCCCGCGCTGAGGGCGGGCGCGTCCCTCGGGCCGAGCCCCCTACACCGTCGCTCCCATCTCCGGCACGCCCGCGGGCGCTCCGGCCGGCAATGCGGGCGCCACCGCCTCCGGGGGCCGGGCACGCAGGCCGCGCAGGGCCGTGCGCACCGCGGCCTCGGCCTGGGCGGTGGCGGCCTTGCGGTCGGTCTTCGCCTCGAAGGGGATCGGCGCGCCCCAGACCACGTGGACGTCGAGGGGCCCCTCGCGCAGGAAGGCGCCGAGATGGGGGGCGAGGTCCATGTCGCCGTACCACGCCACGTCGGGCCGCTCGACGCGCGTCACCGGCAGGCCGTTGCGGCGCGGATAGGCGAGCGCCAGCGGCTGCAGACGGATCCGGTCGAGGCGGCCCTGCTCGGCCTCGATCGCCGTGCGGGCGGCGCCGACCAGGGAGGAGCGGAACGGCAGCAGGCGGGTGCCGTCGCCCGTGGTGCCCTCGGCGAACAGCACGATCAGCTCGCCCGCCGCGAGCCGCGCCCCGAGGGTGCGGTTGACCTCCGCGGTGGCCGCGCGCCGGGCCCGGTCGATGAAGATCGTCTGCTGCAGCACGGCGAACCAGCCGATCACCGGCCAGCCCGCGATCTCGGATTTCGCCACGAAGGAGAGGGGGCGGAGCGAGCCCAGCGCCACGATGTCGAGCCAGGAGACGTGGTTGGCGAGCACCAGGGCCGGCTCGCCGGGCGCGGGCGGCGTGCCGCTCTGCGTCACCCGCACCCCGAACAGGCGCAGGAACAGGCGGTGGAACAGCACCGGCGCGCGGCCGGAGGGGCGCCCGAGGCGCAGGCGCAGCCAGTGCGGCCCGGCGAGCAGGGCGAAGCCCAGGCCGAGCACGAGGAATCGGGCGGCGATGCCGAGCCGCGTCACGGCAGCCTCGTGGCGATGCTCAAGAACATCGCGCCGATGCTCAAGCGCATCGCGCCGACGCTCCGCGACCTCACGCGAGCTCGGCCCGCATGGTGAGCGCCGTGGCCCGGCTGCCGTCGGCCTTCGGGTAGTAGCCGGTGCGGGTGCCGACCTGCCGGAAGCCGTGGCGCGCGTAGAGCTTGAGGGCGGGGGCGTTGCCCTCGTCGACCTCGAGATGGACGTGCCGCACGCCCGCATGGGCGAGATGGGCGAGGTGCTCGCGCAGCAGCCGGTGGCTCAGGCCGCCGCCGCGCAACGCCGGCGCCAGCACCACCGTGAGGATCTCGGCCTCGTCGGCCACCTTGCGCGAGAGCACGAAGCCCTGGAGCGTGCCGGACCGCCAGAGGGCGTGGGCGTGGGTGCCGCGCTCGCACAGCATGCGCTCGAACTCGTGCGCGTCCCAGGGCCGCGCGAAGGCGGTGGCGTGCAGGCGGGCGAGCGCCCGGGCCTGCCCCGCATCGGTCAGCGGCGCGACGTAGGGCTCGGGTAGGAGCGTGTCCCACCACGCCATCCACCACTCGAAGGGCCAGAACGGCGAGACCGGGCGGCTCATCGGCGGGCGAGCCTCGCGTGATCCTGGGGTTGGGCATCCGGCCCGCGCAGATACATCGGGCGGGGCAGGGCCTGGGCCGGGTCCGCGACCTGCCCGAGCGAGGCGACGGAGACGATGTCGGGGCCGGCCGTGTCCGCGACGGTGGCGGGAACGCCCCGGGCCTGGAGCGCGGCGGCGAGCGCCGGGGCGCCCGAGCCCACCAGGGTGACGGGCCCCTGTCGGCTCCCCTGCCCGAGCCGCTCGGCCGCCGCCTCGACGGGCAGGTGGACGGGCGGCACCGCGACGCCCTCGCGGGCGTTCAGGGCCAGGATGTAGACGGCGCCGTGGCGCGCGTCGATCGCGGCCGCGATGGTCCCCGCATGGTTGGCGGCCAGATGCGGCGCCAGGAGCGCCGACAGGGTGGTGACACCCACCACCGGCCGGCCGGTGGCGAGGCCGAGCGCACGCGCCGCGGACAGGCCGACGCGCAGGCCCGTGTAGCTGCCGGGGCCGACCGTGACGGCGATGCGCTCCAGGCTCTCGAACCCGCCCTCGACCCGGGCCATCACCCGCTCGACCAGAGGCAGCAGCGCCTCGGCGTGGCCGCGGGCGAGCGGCAGGCTCTCCTGCGCCAGAACCGCGTCCTCGGCCACGCAGGCCGAGCAGAGTTCCAGCGCCGTGTCGATGGCCAGGATACGCACGCCCACTCCCGTTCGCCGGCCTCTCGCCGATCCTCCGCTTGGGCCGGTCTCGCGGCCGGCCCGGCTCCGGCCTTCAGCCTAGGCCAAAACCGCCGCCCCGTCAGGCGGAGCGGGCGCGATCGCCGCGCTTCGCCCCGCACTGTTGCGCGGGAGCGACGGGTTTCTTGTGGGCGTCGGATCCGACGCGGATCCGGCGCACGGGCGCGCTCGCCGCTGCGGGGGAGGGCGCCGTGAGACCGGGGCGCGGGCGCCTGCGGCTTGCGCGCGAACGTGCGCGCGGCACGGGGGCTCGTCCGGCGGGGCTTGGCAGGCTCACGCACCGCGGTTGGCGCGCATCCCCTCACTAAGCGCGCGGGAAACAAGCGAACCCCACACGTCGTGCGATCCCACTCCGGGTGTCTTGCACAAGCGCAGGTTCTTCCCTCCCCCCTCTGCGGGGGAGGGTGGGCCGCGAAGCGGGTCGGGAGAGGGGAGCGACGACGCAGGACAAAGCCCAATGTCGATGCCGAGCGCCGTCCTGAACCGTCGCTCCCCTCTCCCGCCTCACTGCGTTCGGCCCCCTCCCCCGCAGAGGGGGGAGGGAAACGCGCGGGCTTCATCCGTGATGTGGGACCATCGCAGGCGCAGGGAGAGGAGGGGCGCCACGCCGGAATCCCCCGATCCGCGGGCCCGCACCGAAGGAGGAGCGGGGCCGATCAGACCGCCTGGACCTCGCGCACCTCCGGCAGGAAGTGGCGGAACAGGTTCTGCACGCCGTGGCGGAGGGTGGCGGTGGAGGATGGGCAGCCCGAGCAGGCGCCCTTCATCTCCAGGTAGACCACGCCCTCCTTGTAGCCCCGGAAGGTGATGTCGCCGCCGTCGCCCGCCACCGCGGGGCGCACCCGGGTCTCGAGCAGGTCCTTGATCGTCACCACGGTGTCGTGGTCGGCCGCGTCGTAGAACTCCTCGGCCGCGTCCGCCTCCGCGTGGCTGCCCTCCTCGATCACGGGGGCGCCGGACTGGAAGTGCTCCATGATCGCGCCGAGCACGGCGGGCTTCACCTGGGGCCACTCGTTGCCGTCCTCGGCCTTGGTGACCGAGATGAAGTCGTGCCCGAAATACACGCCCGAGACACCCGGCACGTCGAACAGCCGGGCGGCGAGCGGCGAGCGCGCCGCGGATTCGGCGTCCTTCGCCTCGAAGGTCGATTCGGGGAGCACCACCCGGCCGGGCAGGAACTTCAGGGTGGCGGGATTCGGGGTCGCTTCGGTCTGGATGAACATCGGGGATTCCTCGTCCGCTGCGCCGGTTCAAGGCCGGCCGGGAGCGGCGCTCGCGCGCCCGCCTTCCATGTGGACCGCCGGGCGGGATTTCTCAACCGCAGCCCGGGCGCCCGGGGCGCGGGCGCCGCAGCGCGCACCGGGCGCGACCATCGACAAAGGCGTCACGATCCTGTAATGGCGCGGCCAACTCACAACAGGATCGCCGAAATCCTGGCGTACCGATCCCATCCGGGGAACGGGGCGCAACGGCTGGAGCATTGCCATGAACATCATCGAGCAGCTGGAGCGCGAGGAAGTCGCGCGCCTTGCCAAGACCATCCCGGATTTCGAGCCGGGCGACACCGTGATCGTCAACGTCCGCGTCAAGGAAGGCGAGCGCACCCGCGTCCAGGCCTACGAGGGCGTCTGCATCGCCCGCTCGGGCGGCGGCCTCAACGAGAGCTTCACGGTCCGCAAGATCTCCTACGGCGAGGGCGTCGAGCGCGTCTTCCCGGTGCACTCCCCGATGATCGACTCGATCAAGGTCGCCCGCCGCGGCAAGGTCCGCCGCGCCAAGCTCTACTACCTGCGCGACCGCCGCGGTAAGTCGGCCCGCATCGTCGAGCGCGTCGATCGGAACAAGGCGCCGAAGGCCGCCAAGGCCGCGCCCGCCGCGGAATAAGGACCGCGCCCGCCTCCCTCGGGCGGCGCGAGGCCGACGCGAAAAGCCCGTCCCGGACCGCCGGGGCGGGCTTTGCCGTTCGGGGGCCCTCTCGGCCCGCGCTGAATGCGGGGGCGCAGTTCGAGGGGGCCTCGCCCGGCAGACGCTCGACCGGTCCACGCCGTAGAGCCCGACTTGGGATCCGGTCGCCCGCGGCCGGCGCGGTCAGGTTCAGGATCCTCCGCAGCCGGACCGCGTTCGCGCGGGCGATGGCGGGACCGGGGCGCGGAGCCCTGCGCCGGGCGGGCTCCGCCGGTCCGGCCATCGCGGCCCGCTGTCCCGGTGACGGGCGGAGGGCGCCTTCGCGCGTGGGGCGGACGTCCGGAGCGGGAGCGGGTGGCGCCGGGCCCCGACGGCCGGCCCCGTGCGCGGGCGCACCCGACCCGCGGCCGGGAGGGCTTTTCGGCACGGAAACAGGGATTAAAAGTATTCCCGGCTATTACCGATCGTTTTTAGGAGATGAAAGCATATTTCATCGCGCCTTCGTGCGTTTGATCACATCAAAGCGCAGGAATGGGGCCTATATCCGTCTCATCGACACACCGGACGGGCCGTACCACAGGGCCCGCTTCCTCCGAGGAGACTCAAGATCATCATGAAGACCCGTATCGCCGCCGCGGCCGCCCTCCTGCTCGCCGCCGCCCCGCTCTCGTCGGCACTGGCCTTCGAGAGCCGCGGCCTCGACAGCCGCTGGACCGGCTACGACCCCTACGCGGTCGAGACCACCGGCTCGCTCGGCCTCGGCGTCCACGATGCGCCCTTCTACGAGGCCTGCCCGATGAGCTCGGCGGCCGAGGGCAACGCCAACCAGCAGACCCGGCCGGTCAAGCAGTACGGCCAGACCTCCGGCGGAAACCGCTGCTGATCCGGCGCTCCGAGGCGCGGCGCGCGGGCGCTCAGCCCACGCTCGCCGTCACCGCGATCTCGACCTTCATCTCGGGGCGCAACAGCCCGGCCACGATCACCAGGGTCGCGGCCGGGCGGATCTCGGCGAGCACCCGGCCGCAGACCCGCAAGACCGGCTCGGCATGGTCGGCATGGGTGACGTAGTAGGTGGCGCGCAGGCAGCGCTCCAGGCCGGAGCCCGCCTCCGCGAGCACCGCACGAATCGTGTCCCAGCAGGCCTCGGCCTGGGCGTCGGCCGCCTCCGGCATCGTCATCGCGGCATAGTCGTAGCCGGTGGTGCCCGAGACGTGGACGAGGCCGCCCTCCACGACGGCACGGGAATAGCCGTAGGCCGCCTCGAAGGGGGAGCCCGAGGAGATCAGGCGTCGGTCCATCCCGTCGTCACCCGCGCCGGAGCGCCTCCAGCACCTTCCCGCCGGGGCGGCCGGTCGCGGGCATGCCGAGGCCGCGCTCGATCTCCTTGATCGCGTCGCGGGTCTTCTGGCCGACCTTGCCGTCCGGCTCGCCGACGTCGTAGCCGCGGTTCGTCAGCCGCACCTGAAGGTCGCGGCGCTCGGCGCGCGACAGCGGCGGATCGTCGGTCGGCCATTCGGCCTGGACGCCGGCCCGGCCGCGCAGCCGGTCCGAGAGCACCGCGATGGCGAGGCCGTAGGATTCGGCGGCGTTGTAGGAGTAGATCGCGTCGAAGTTCGGCGTGACCAGGAAGGCCGGCCCGTCGATCCCGGCGGGCGCGATGATGCCGGCCGCGCCCTCGCCCGAGAGCGGGCGCCCGTCGACCCGCGTCACCCCCAGCGAGGCCCAGTGCGCGATCGCGCGCTTGTTGCGCCGGCCGGCCGCGCCGACGTTGAAGCCGCGCGGGAGCTTGACCTCGTAGCCCCAGGGATGCCCGTTCGACCACTTGGCGACGCGCAGGAAGTTGGCCGTCGAGCCCACCGCGTCGGCCACCGAATCGACGACGTCGCGGCGCCCGTCGCCGTCGAGGTCGACGGCGAGGCGCTGGTAGGTGGTGGGCATGAACTGGGTCTGCCCGAAGGCGCCGGCCCAGGAGCCGGTGAGGCGCTCGGGGGCGATGTCGCCCCGGTCGATGATCTTGAGGGTGGCGATCAGTTCGCCCCGGAAGAAGTCGCGCCGCCGGTTGCCCGAGCAGGCGAGGGTGGCGAGCGACTGCACCAGCGGCATCTTGCCGAGATTCTTGCCGAAATTCGACTCGACGCCCCAGACCGCCGCGATGGTGTAGCGGTCGACCCCGTAGCGCGCCTCGGCCCGGGCCAGGGCGTCGGCGTGCTGGCGCATGGCCGCGCGCCCGTCCTCGACGCGCTCGTCGTCGACGAGCGCCGCCATGTAGTCCCAGATCGGCGTCTTGAACTCGGGCTGGGCCTGGGAGAGCTCGATCACCTTGTCGTCGTAGGCGATCCCGGCCGTCGCGGCCCGGAAGGCCTGGGCCGAGACGCCCTGCGCCGCCGCCTGGGCCTGGATGCCGGCGAGGCACGAATCGAAATCCGCGCGCGCGGCGACGGGGAGGGCGGCCAGCACGGCCGCGGCGAGGAGGATCGGGCGTTGCATCGGGCGTGGCCTCTGGCGTGGGCGGGGATCGGCGCTCGTCCGGCGAATGGGCCTCGGATCTCAGAGATGAGTGGTTAACGCGGGCATAATGTGGGCATGGGCAGCCGGGTCCGCACCCCGCCAGCCACCCAGGGCGGTCCGAATATCTTTCAGGTTGCGTCGCCGCCCGTTGGGAAGAATAATTCGCCCTCGGAAGCGATTCGGGAGCGGCTCATGTTCGGTTCGTCAGTTCTCGACGTGGCGATCGGCGTCGCTCTGCTGTTTCTGCTCACAAGCCTGATCTGCTCTGCCTTGCGCGAGGCGATCGAGACTGTGCTCAAATCGCGCGCGATGGATCTCGAGCGCGGCATCCGTCAGATCCTGCAGGACGAGACCGGAACGGAGCTCGCAAAGAAGCTTTACGATCACCCCTTCGTCTACGCGCTCTACGCCGGAACCTACGATCCCGGCAAGCTCAGGCCGTGCGGGCTGCTTCCGGGTGCCGCGGGCACGACCGTGATGCCCTGGCGAGCGCGCGGAAACCTTCCGACCTACATCCCCTCCCGAACCTTCTCCGCAGCCCTGCTGGACCTGATGCGCGGCATGGCCGACCCGGGCGCGCCCCTCACCCTCGCGGCCCTGCGCCAGGGCGCGAGCCAGATCGCGAACGAGCCCTGCCGCATCGCGGTCCTGGCGGCCCTCGATGACGCGGGGACCGACCTCGACGCGGCGCGGCGGAACCTCGAGGCGTGGTACGACGCGGCGATGGACCGGGTGTCGGGCTGGTACAAGCGGCGCACGCAGATGATCCTGCTCGGCATCGGCCTCGCCGCCGCGATCCTGTTCAACCTGGACGCGGTCACCGTCGCCCGGCACCTCGCCACGGACAAGGCCTACCGCGATGCGGTGGTCGCCCGCGCCGCCGCCATGCCGAATCCCGGCACGCCTCCGAGCGCGGGCGGCACGGGCGATGTCCCGCAGACCCCTGGCCCGCAGGGCGACCTCAAGGCGGCGCTCGACCGGGCGGCCGCGTTGCACGCGGAGCTGGACGGGGCGGGCGTCGCCCTCGGCTGGCCGCCGCCGCAATGCGCCGCCTGGACCAAGGGCGGGTCCTGCACCGTCTGGGAGGCGGGCCAGATGGCCTTCGGCTGGCTCGTCACGGCGCTCGCCGTCAGCCTCGGCGCCCCGTTCTGGTTCGATCTCCTGAACAAGTTCATGGTCGTGCGCTCGACCGTGAAGCCGGCCGAGAAGAGCGGGGAAGAGGCCTCGAAGGACAGTTGATCGCACGGCGGCGGACGGCGGGGCAGCCGTCCCGCCCCGGGCGGCCCCGTCAGGCCCAGCCGCGCTCGGCGAGCTTGGCCTCGTAGGCGTCGATCGCGGGGGCGCGCTGCAGCGTCAGACCGATCTCGTCGAGGCCGTTGAGCAGGCTGTGCTTGCGCGCCGGCTCGATGTCGAAATGCAGGGTGCCGCCGTCGGGGCCGCGGATGGTCTGGGCCTCGAGGTCGATCGAGAGCGTCGCGTTGGCGCCGCGCTCGGCGTCCTCGAACAGCTTCTCCAGGTCCTCGGGGGAGACCACGATCGCCAGGAGGCCGTTCTTGGCGCAGTTGTTGAAGAAGATGTCCGCGAAGCTCGTGGAGATCACGCAGCGGATGCCGAAATCGGTCAGCGCCCAGGGCGCGTGCTCGCGCGAGGAGCCGCAGCCGAAATTGTCGCCGACCACGAGGACCTTGGCGTTGCGATAGGCCGGCTGGTTCAGCACGAAGTCCGGGTTCTCGGCGCCGTCGTCGGTGTAGCGCATCTCGGCGAACAGGCCCTTGCCGAGGCCGGTGCGCTTGATCGTCTTCAGGTACTGCTTCGGGATGATGCGGTCGGTGTCGATGTTGATGATCCGCATGGGCGCCGCGACGCCCTCCAGGGTGGTGAATTTGTCCATGACGTCGCGCACTCGTGCCGGGCGGGAGGCCGGCGACGCGCGTCCCGGCCCTCGATGGCCGGGATATAGCAGCGGGCGCGCGGCCCCGGAAGGACGTCAGGCCGGGCCGGCATGCTCCCGGCGCAGGAGCCCGTCGTGGATCGCGCTCGCCACCAGGGCACCGGCCGCGCCGGCCCGGCGCAGAGCCGCGAGATCCTCGGGGCCGCGCACGCCGCCGGCGGCGTGGATCCGGGCGGCGGGGACGCGGGCGCGCAGCGCCGCGATCCCGTCGAGGTCCGGCCCGGTGCCGGCCCCGACGCGGGCGAGCGTCATGGCGATCACCTCCGGGGGCCACAGCTCGGGCCGGGCGTGCAGCCCCGCCGGATCGAGCGCCTCCGCGCCGCGACTGTCCAGGGAGAGCACCGCGCGGGGGCCCAGCGCCGTCAGCAACGCGGCATCCCGCTGGCTCTCGCTGCCGATCACCGGGCGCCCCAGCCCGGCCGCCAGGAAGGCCTCGGCGCCCGCGATCTCGGCGAAGCCGGCATCGACCCAGAGCGCGGTCCCCGGGCAGGCGCGGGCGATCGCGGCGAGCGCCGCGCGGTCGGGGGCGCTGCCGTCGATGATCGCGTCGAGGTCGGCGACGTAGAGGATCGGTGCCGGGAAGGCGGCGAGGAGGCCGGCCGCGACCGCGCCGGGCTCCCAGCCCTTTGCCAAGGGCGTGACGATCGGGGCATAGGAGTCGCGCTCGCCCCGCCGCGCCCGCACCACCCGGCCGCCGCGCAGGTCGAGCACCGGGATCACCGCGAAGCCCACCGCATCAACCATCGTCAACCATCGAGAGACCCGTGCCCGCAGAGCCGCCAAACCGCACGACGATCGGGTGGGACCTCGGGGGGGTCCACGTCAAGGCGGCGCGCATCGTGGAGGGCCGCGTGCGCGACGTGGTGCAGGCGGCCTGCCCGCTCTGGCGCGGCCTGCCGGCGCTGGACAAGACCCTGGCCGAGCTGCCCGACTGGACGCGGGACGAGGCCGAGCACGCCGTCACCATGACGGGCGAGCTGACCGACTGCTTCGCCGACCGGGCCGACGGCGTGGCGCGGCTCTCGGGCTGGGCGGCGCAGACCCTGCCCGGCCGGGTGCGGATCTACGCCGGGCGCTCCGGCTTCCGGGAGCCCGGCGCGGCCGAGCCCGCCGACGTGGCCTCGGCGAACTGGCACGCCACCGCGGCGCTCCTCGGGCGGGAGATCCCGCACGCGCTCCTCGTCGATATCGGCTCGACCACCGCCGACCTGATCCCGATCGTCGCGGGCCGCCCGGCGGCGGCGGGCTACAGCGACGCCGAGCGCCTGGAGACGGGGGAGCTGGTCTACACGGGCGTGGTGCGGACGCCGCTCCTCGCGCTCGCCGACCACGCGCCCTTCGCCGGGCGGCGCACCCGGCTGATGGCCGAGACCTTCGCCAACGCCGCCGACGCCTACCGCCTCACCGGCGATCTGCCGGAGGGCGCCGATCAGCAGCACAGCCCCGACCTCAAGGGCAAGTCGATCCCCGAGACCGAGATCCGCCTCGCCCGGATGATCGGGCGCGACCGTCAGGAGGGCACCGCGCAGGACTGGGCGGCGCTGGCCCGCCACTTCGCCGAGGCGCAGTTGCGCCTGCTGCACGACGCGGCGGCCGTGCTGCTGTCGCGGCCCGACCTCGCCGGGGCGCCGGTCGTCGCCTGCGGGGCGGGGAGCTTCGTGGCCGAGCGCCTCGCCGCGCGCCTGGGCCGGCCGGCCCGCGCCTTCGCCGACGTGATCGCGCGCCATCTCGACGGGCGCCCCGACTGGGCCTCCACCTGCGGCCCCGCCGTGGCGGTGGGGCTCCTCGCCGCCACGGCGGGTCTTGCCGCCACGACGGATCTTGCCGCCGCCAACCCGTGAAGGACCCCCGATGACCGCCGTGAAGATCCTGGCCCGCATCCTCGCCACCCGCGTCGGCCCGCATATCGAGCTCGCCGTCGCCGCCGAGACCGGCGAGGTGATGAAGGTGCTGGCCACCCCCGACCAGATCGACATGCTGGTGGACGAACTGGAGGATCTCCTGAACTCGCCGGCCGGCCCGGGCGAGGACGGGCCGCCCGAGGCGGCGTGAGGGGGCCGAGAGGATCTCGGCAGCGGATCTCCATCGGGGGGTCTCTTCCAACCCGCGACCTCATCCTGAGGTGCGAGCCTTGCGAGCCTCGAAGGAGGGTTCCAGGGCCCACGGAGACGTCTGGAGCCCTCCTTCGAGGCTGCTGCGCAGCACCTCAGGATGAGGTCGTGAGGTGGATAGACTTCGGAACAGTCCGAAAGGGCTCCGAGATGTCGGCGTCGCTCCGAGGCGCCCTTGATGACGAATACCCCTCGACCACGATCCTGAGAGATCGGGGTGGCGTCGTTCGAGAGGATGCCCTCACATCCCATCGACCGGCGCGCGCCTCACCGCAGGAAATCCCCGAACGCCCGCGGCCCGTCCCCGGTCTTGATCGCCCGCACCACCGTCAGGGTGTCCGTGTCGATGACGCTCAGCGTGTTCGAGCCCCAGTTGGCGACGTAGACGTGGCGGCCGGCGGCGTCCGCGGCGATGCCCTCGGGGTGGTCGCCGACGTCGATCGTCCTGACGGGGGCGAGGGTGGCGAGGTCGAACACCGTCACGGTGTTGGAATCCTGGTCGGTGACGAAGCCGCGTCCGCCGGCGAGCGCCACCACGTAGGGGCGCTGCCCGGTCTTCACCCGGCCGATCTCGCGACCCTGCGCCACGTCGATCACCGAGACGTCGTCGCCCGTCACGTTGGCCGTGTAGGCGCGGTTGGTCGCCGGATCGAGGGCGATGCCGAAGGGGTGGTGACCGACGGGAACGACCGCCCGCTCGCGGCGGCTCGCGGCGTCCACGATCGAGACCGAGTTCGCCTCGCGGTTGGCGACGACGAGCGTGGCCCCGTCCGGACTCACGGCGATGCCGGACGGCGAGGCGCCGACCGCGATCTCCCCGTCGGGCACGAGGGTGCCGTCCTTGGGCAGCAGCACGAGGAGGCGCCGGCCGTACCAGTCGGCCACGTAGACGGCGCCGCTGCGCGGGTTCACCGCGATGCCGAGCGGGCCTCCGGGGAGCGGCACGGTGCCGGTGACGCGGCGGGCGTCGAGGTCGAGGATCGCGAGGCCGTGCCCCTCGGGGCGGGTGACGTAGGCATGCGCCCGGTCGGGGGCGAGCGCGATCCCGGCCGGCGACCCGTCGACGGGGATCGTGCGCACCACCGTGCCGGCGGCGAGGTCGATCACGTCGAGGGCGTTGTCGACCTGCGTAGTGACGTAGGCCTCTGCCGGCCGGGCCGCCGGCTCGGCCCCGGCCGGGCCGAGCAGGCCGGCCAGGCCGAGACAGGCGAGCGCGCCGCAGAGCGGGGCGAGGCCGGCGGGACGCCGGCCTCCGGTCATCGGGCTCACGAGCCCTTCTCGACCTTCGCCTTCAGGGCGTCGAGGCCGGTGCGGTAGAGCCCGCTCACCGCCTTCTTGGAGGCCTCGTCGTTGAGCTCGGGCGGCGGATCGTTGTTCATGTAGCCGCGGTAGAAGGCGCCGCGCCACGTGACTTTGGTCTTGTCGCCCTCGGGCTCGAGTTCCAGCCAGGACGAGTAGTCGTTGACCGGCAGCGTCTTCACGTCGACCTTGTCGATCCGGTACATGTACATCTTCTTGTCGGCATCGTACTTGCCGAGCTCCTCGACGACCTGGGCGCCGCCCTTGAGCGTCAGGGTCCGGGTCGCCTTCGGGGCGTTGCCGCCGGTGCCCTCGGTCTTCTCGACGGGGGGCAGCCAGCTCATGTCCTGGAAATTGCCCATCACCGACCAGACCTTGTCGGCCGGGGCGTTGATCTCGACCGTCTCGGAGACCTTCTGGCGGGTCGGCCCGTGGGCCTGGGCCGTGAACGACACCGTGGCGAGCGCCGCCACGGCCGCGAGCCTCATGAACTTCATGAACGTCTCTCCTTAGCGCGCCGTCTCGGGTGCGGCGCCGGGGTTTGCGAGGATGCGGTCGTCGCGGCCCAGTGCCTGCGCGACCTTGTCCTCGATCCAGTCCCAGGCCTCGCGCTCGCGGGGCCCGGCCGTCTTGGATATGGCGATGGCGAGGTATTGCATCTCCGCCAGGATCTTCTCGGGGGGCAGCATGTGCAGGCGCGTCGACAGGATCGCCGCCTCCAGCACCGCCCCTTGCGCCCGGTTGTAGCCGATGAAGGGCGCGTGCGCCGCCCGATGCACGAGGCGGCCGTGGTAGCGCGGGCGCGTCGCGTCGTCCTCGATCCGGGCCACCTCGAACTCGGCATGGCCGAAGCTGTCGGCCAGCCGCCGGCCCGCGATGACGTCGCAGGCGACCACCGGCCAGTCGCGCCGCCCGGTGACGGCGCCCGCGATCACCCGGACGTCGCGCGGGCTCGAGGCGGCGAAGACCGGGTTCGCCTCGAGGTTCAGGATCGTCGGCGAGGGCCGGAACGGCGCCAGCACGTAGCCGTCCCCCTCCTGGATCAGCCCGAAGGGTACGAGGTGTAGGCTGCCGTCGGCGCCTTGCGTGGTCACGATGGTCTCGAGGATCAGCGGCACTCAGGCCTCCGTCACCAGCTTGCCGCAGACGAGGCGCGTCCGCGGGCCGGCCTCGGCGGGGGCGAGCCCGGCGGCCGCGCTTCCGGCCTCCTCCACGGTCTCGGGCGGGGCGGCGTCGGCCTCGGGCGGGGCGAGGCGGGCGTCGCGGGTGCCCGGCGGCGGCGCGTCGGGGCCGGAATGCTTCGTGTGCCCGGCCTTCTTGAAGGCGGTCGTGTCCTCGGCCTCGGCGTCCGCGGCGACGCCCCAGTCGAGGGGCTCGTCCTGCACGTAGCGCTTGCCGAGCCGCCACGCGGTCTCGGCCTTGGCGAGCTCCGCCCCGAGATAGAAGGCGTGGGCGCCGTCGCTCGCGACGTCGAGGTCGGGGAAGAAGGCCATCGCGTCGGTGCCGACCCTGTGGATGTCGCGGTTGTAGACGTGGATGCCGTCCTCGGCGACGGCGATGCGGTAATTGGGGTCGCGCACCGCGGCGGCCAGCGCCGCGATCTCGTCGGGGGTCTGCACGTAGGGCCGCTTGTCGTGCAGCGCCAGGAGCGCCCGGCCGTAGCCCTTGGGCAGCGCCGCGTCGACTTTCGCCGCGTACATCACCCGGCGGGCGGCGTCGTGCTCCTCCACGGTGCGCCGGGTGTGGTTGGAGACCTGCACGATCAGCACGTTGCGGATGGCGAGCTCCGAGCACATGCCCGCGAGGAGCGCCGTGACGCCGAGGCTGTCGGCCTCGGTCAGCTCGGTGAGGTTGCCGGTGCCCATCATCATCTCGGCCCCGGGCCAGCGCGCGCGCAGGTCGCGGTAGCGGGCGATCGATTCCACGAAGCCGAAATGGATCGGCTCGAGGATCGGGTCGGCGAGGTAGGGCCGGCCGGCCCGCTCCATCCGCTCGATCGCCCGGTCGAGGGAGGCGGGATCGTCCGGCCGCATCGGCACGAGGACCGGGACCGCGTCGGTCTCGAAGGCGAGGTCGAGGGTCTCCTCGTTGAGGCTGAGCAGGAAGTCGGCCCCGGCCCGCGCCCCGCGGGTCAGCTCGTCGAGGGAGAAGGAATCGACGCTGACCCGCAGGCCCGCCGCCTTCATCAGCCGCACGCTCGCCTCGAGATGCGGGAAGGCGGTGTCGGGCAGGCCGCCGAGATCGATCACGTCGGCGCCGCGGCGGGCGAGGTCGAGGCCCTTGGCCAGGATCGCCTCAGGCGCCATCTTCGAGGCGTCGACGATCTCGGCGAAGATGCGCAGGTCGTGGCGCGAGAGGTCGAGCGTGCGTCCGGCCAGCCCGAGCCAGGCGGGCAGATCGACGATCTCGTCGGGTCCGCGCTCGACGGGCAGCCCGAAATGCCGCGCCAGCGCCTCCGGGTCCGCCCGGCAGCGCCCGGGCAGCACGATCCGGGTGGCGCCCTCTGGGATCCGCACCCGCCGCCGGATGATCTCCTCGGTCATCAGCGCGGCGACCTTCACGCCGGAATCGGCGATGCTCCAGGCGAAGCGCTCCGGCGGCAGTCCGGCCGCGACCTTCTCCAGCCGGGGACGCGCCAGCTTGCCGGTGACGAAGACGATGTGCTCGGGGCTCACGCGGCGATCCGCCGGCCGCCGCCGGGGCCCTCGATGCGGATGGGGCCGGGAAAACACGCGGCGAAGGCCGGGAAGGCCCGGTCGACGAGGCCGGTCCGGGCCCAGTCGGCCGGCCCGCTCCCGGCGGGCGCGGCGGCGGATTTCACCAGACGGCAGGCGGCGGCGCCGGTCTCGCGCGCGAGCCAGAGGGCGAGGCTGTCGGAACTGACGTCCCAGCTCTCGGGAATGTCGGGATGGCCGGCCCGCAGCGCCGCCGGATCCCAGATCC
Organism: Methylobacterium sp. HJ2; assembly: GCF_056431005.1. Taxonomy (NCBI): domain Bacteria; kingdom Pseudomonadati; phylum Pseudomonadota; class Alphaproteobacteria; order Hyphomicrobiales; family Methylobacteriaceae; genus Methylobacterium; species Methylobacterium sp. HJ2. The sequence continues at coordinate 153,478 of NZ_JBWJYM010000005.1, forward strand.
GGGCCTCCGCCCCGAACGGCGCGCCGAGCGGGTCCGCCGTCACCGGGAGCCGCGGCTCCAGGGCGCGGAACACCTCGGCCATCCGGCCCATCGCGTCGAGGGCGAGGCGGTGGGCGAGGGCGTCGTCGAAGCCGAGGGCGGCCTGGGCGATGCGGACCGCCTCGGCGAAGGGGCCGCCGCCCGGCACGATCAGGCAGGGCCCATCCGCTCCCGCCGCGAGGTCCGCCAGGCGGGCGCGCAGGCGCTGCGGATCGCCGAGCAGGCTGCCGCCGAGCTTGACCACGGTGAGCCCGCTCACGCCGCCTCTCCGCGCAGGCCGCCGGGGCCGCAGAGCGCGGCGAAGGCCTCGGCGAGGCGGGCGGGATCGAGGCCGAGGCGGCGGTCGCCCGCGCGGCAGAGCCCGCCGCGGAAACCGAGATAGCCCGGGCGATGGGCACCGAGCGGGGCGATGTCGGCGACGCCGAGCGACCCGGCCAGCCCCGAGAGCAGGCCGTGCGCCCGGCAGGCCGCGGTGAAGCCCGCGAGCGTCGCGGGATCGAGATGGTCGGTCAGGCGGCGCCCGTCCTTGCCCGCCGTATCGATCATCGCACCGGAGAAGCCCGCGGCCGCGAGCGCCGGAACCTCAGCGGGGCCGGGAGCGTCCTCGGCGAACAGCACGGCGATCAGCCGCCCGGGCGCCGCGGCGGCAGCCTCGGCGAGAATCGCCTCCGGGCACCCGGGCCGGACCGCGACCTTGACGTAGTCGACCCCGGTCGCGGCCATCGCCCGCACCGCGGCGACGAGGGTGAGCGGATCGGGCTCGCCCGCGACCGCGCTCGTGAGAGGATGGCCGGCGGCCCGGGCCGCGACGGCCCGCACCGTGCGGACGATGCCCCGCACGGTCTCGACCGGCAGCGCCCCGAGGGCGCCCCACTCGGGATCCTTGGCGTCGATCAGGGCGAAGCCCGCGCCGAGCGCGAGCGTCGCCTCGGCCGCGTCGCGGACGCTGACGAGGAGGCGGAGCGGGGGGGCATCGGTCTCGGTCAGGACGGGGGTCACGAAGGCTTGGCGCTCACAGGGCGGTCCGCGCAAGGCGATCCTTGCGGGGACGGTCACGGATCCGTCGGCGTCACGATTTCCCCGGCAGGGGCTCGGCGAGCAGGCGGTTCTTCACCACGGAGCGCATGGCGTGCGCCCAGGTGTCGTCGGTATCGGCCCGGATCACCACCTGCCCGCCCCGCACCACCTTGCCGGTCGCGGCCTCGGCGATGCTGACGTTCAGGATGAAGATCTGGCCCGATCCCTTCTCCACATAACCCGTCACCGCGAAGTCCGCACCCAGCGTCTTGGCGATGGGCGCCGCGCAGCCGTCGCACTTGTACAGGGGCGCCTGCTTGGCGATCTCGGCCGCCTGCGGCGCGGTGTCGACGGGCTCCAGCCCGCCCTGCTTCGTCAGGGCGTTGCGCAGCTCGTCGGTGACGAGGGCGAGCTTGCGGGTCTCGTCGGGCCGGGGCTTGCGCCCGCCGATCGCGGCGGGATCGAACAGCTCGACGGGAAAGATCGCGGCCTTGCCGGACGCCGCGGGCTGCTCCGCCGCGACCGCGGCTTGGCCGCCGGCGAGCGCCAGCGATCCGGCGAGGACGAGTGCGGACAGGGCGCGTCGCGCGGACATGGCGTGTCTCCCGGCAGGACGGCCGCGCACGCGACGGGCGGCTCGCACACGCATAGGTCGTGCACGGGGACGCTTTGGCAATCCCACCGGGCGGACGCGTAGCCGGACCGGCCACTCGGCCCGGGTGGGCCGCCCCGGGCGTCTTGCGCCTTGCGCCCTCGCCCGCGACGGCGACCTGCCGCAGGGTGACCGCCCACGGCCCGAATTGTGCGCCGCGCGTTTCCTGCCACACTCGCAGGGCGGACCAGCCGGGACACCTCGCCATGCCGTTCGTCAGCGTCACGCGCCTGAGGCTGCGCTCCATCCGGTTCCTGCCGGGCTTCGCCGTCCACACCCTGCGCTCGCTCGCGCAGGTGAAGCGCGCCGCGGGCTTCCGGGACGGCTCGCTCCTGTCCGATCGGAACCTGACCTTCTGGACGCTCACCGCCTGGGACGATGCGGCCAGCATGCGGGCCTACATGGCGGCCGGCGCCCACCAGCGGGCCATGCCCCATCTCCAGCACTGGTGCGACGAGGCCTCCGTGGTGAACTGGGAGCGGCCGGACCCGGGCCTGCCCACCTGGCCCGAGGCCGACAAGCGCATGCGCGACACCGGCCGGGCCGCGCGGGTGCGCCATCCCAGCCCGCAGCACCAGACGCTGAGCTACCAGCCGCCGCGGCTCACCGGCGGCGGGCCGATCCGTCCGGCGGCGCGCTGAGCGGGCAGGGGATCGCATCGCGGGTGCGGGATTACGCGGATGTGACGCCGTGGCGGCGGCCCGGCCGCCGGATCGTGCCGCCGGCCCGTTGAGTGCGGCGGGGGAATGCTGCTAGGTGCGGCCCGCATGCGTGATCCTGCAAGATCCTTCATCCCGGCCGCGCCCCGAGCCGCCGCCCTGACGCTCGCGGGCTGTCTGGCCCTCGGGCCCGCGCCGACGCGGGCGCAAGAGCCCGCGGCAGCGCCCGCGGCGCCCGCGCCGGCCGCCCAGCCCGCCGCCGAGACCCGGATCGGCCTGATCTACCGGCCGGAGCCCGCGCCCTCCTCCTACGACGCGGAGGCCGCCCCCGAGGACGAGGGCCTCGCCGGCGCCCGGATGGGCATCGCCGACAACAACACCACGGGCCGCTTCACGAAGCAGAGCTACGCCCTCGACGAGACGGCGCTCACCGCGGGCGGCCCGGGCGCCGTCGAGGCCGCGCAGGCGCTGGTGGCCAAGGGCACGCGCTTCATCGTCCTGGCGTTGCCCGCCGACGAGGTGCTGGCGGTCTCCGATGCGCTCAAGGACACGGGCGCGGTGCTGTTCAACGCCGCCGCTCCCGACGACCGCCTGCGCGGCGCGGATTGCCGGGCCAACGTCTTCCACGTCGTGCCCTCGCGGGCGATGGAGACCGATGCGCTGGCGCAATACTTCACCCTGATGCGCTGGCGGAAGCTGTTCCTGATCGTCGGCCCGAACGACGCGGACAAGCTCTACGCGGACGCGCTGCGCAACTCCGCCCGCAAGTTCGGCCTGAAGATCACCGCCGAGAAGCCCTGGACCTTCGGGCCGCTCGCCAAGGCGCGCGGCGACACGCCGACCCGGGCCGAGGCGATGGTGTTCACCCGCGGCCTCGACTACGACCTCGCGATCGTCGCCGACGAGGCGGGCGATTGGGGCGACTACGTCCCCTACCGCACCGTCGATCCGCGGCCCGTGGCGGGCACGCAGGGCCTCGTGGCCACGACCTGGGCGCCCGTGCTGGAGACCTGGGGCGCGGCGCAGGCGCAGAACCGCTTCCGCCGGCTCGCCGGCCGGCTGATGCGCCCCCTCGACTACCAGGTCTGGGCGGCGGTCCGCACGGTGGGCGACGCGGCGACCGCCCGGAAGGGGGCGGACCCGGCGGTGATCGGGCCCTACCTCACCGATCCGGCCTTCAGCCTGCCCGCCTACAAGGGCGTGTCGCTGAGCTACCGGCCCTGGGACCACCAGCTGCGCCAGCCGCTGATCGTGGTGCAGCCCAAGGCGGTGGTGGCGGTGGCGCCCGAGCAGGGCTTCCTGCACCAGCGCACGCCGCTCGACACGCTGGGCATCGACCTGCCGGAGACGACCTGCAAGCTCAAGTAGCCGCGCGATGCGGCGATGACGCGCCCTCGCAAGCCGCGGGGATCGCACTACAATCGGGACCACGACGGGATGCGGCGCCGCCAGAGCGCCGGAGGGGAGGGATCGGGATGAACCGCTGCGCGAAGGCAGTGCTGGGACCGGCCGCGCTTCTGGCGCTCGCCGGAGCGTCGGGGCCCGCCTCGGCCTACACGGTCTACGTCTCGAACGAGAAGGGCAACTCGGTCAGCGTCATCGACACCGCGACGATGGCCGTCACCGCCACCTGGAAGGTCGGGCGGCGCCCGCGCGGCATCACGGTGAGCCGGGACGGCAAGGAGGTCTTCGTCTGCGCCAGCGACGACGACCGCATCGACGTGCTCGACGCGTCGTCCGGCAAGGTGGTGCGCTCGCTCCGCTCCGGGCCGGATCCCGAGCAGTTCATCCTCGATCGCAGCGGCAACCCGCTCTACGTCGCCAACGAGGACGACAGCCAGGTCACGATCATCGACATCGAGAAGAACAAGGTCGTGGCCGAGATCCCGGTCGGGGTCGAGCCGGAGGGGATGGGCCTGTCGCCGGACGGGAAGGTCCTGGTCAACACCTCCGAGACCACCAACATGGCCCATTTCATCGACACCAAGACCTTCCAGGTGATCGACAACGTGCTGGTGGACGCGCGCCCGCGCTTCGCCGAGTTCACCGCCGACGGCAAGTTCCTCTGGGTCTCGGCCGAGGTCGGCGGCACGGTGAGCGTGATCGACGTCGCCGCGCGCCGCGTCGTGAAGAAGATCAGCTTCAAGATCCCGAGCGTGAACGACGAGGCGATCCAGCCGGTCGGCATCCGCATCACCCAGGACGGCACCAAGGCCTTCGTGGCGCTGGGCCCGGCCAACCGCATCGCGGTGATCGATGCCAAGAGCTACGAGGTGCAGAAGTACCTGCCCGTCGGCCAGCGCGTCTGGCAGCTCGCCTTCACACCGGACCAGAAGCTGCTGTTCTCGACGAACGGCACCTCGAACGACGTCTCGGTCGTCGACGTCGCGGCCGAGAAGGTGGTCAAGAGCATCCCGGTGGGGCTGCTCCCCTGGGGCGTCGCGGTGTCGCCGCAGTGAGGACCGGAACCGCGATGGGGATCTTCACGATGCGCGTTCGCCTGCGGCCGGCCCTCCTGCGTCCGGCAGCTCTGGGGCTGGCGGCCCTGCTGGCGGCGGCGCCGGCCTCCGCCCTCGACCTCACCAAGAAGCGCGAGAACCTGCCCGACCTCGTCCTCGGCAACGAGGAGGGCAACGATTTCGTGGTCGAGAACAAGGACATCACGCTGGAGGCCGGCAAGGCCTACCGCCTGCGGATCGTCGCCAAGGGCCGGCAGGAATACAAGTTCTACGCGCCCGAGTTCTTCCGCTACATCTGGCTCAACCAGATCGTGATCAACCACCTCGAGATCCACGGCGGCGGGCCGCCGGACCATTTCGAGTTCGACGATCCGGGCGAGATCGCCGTCGAGTTCGTGGCGATCAAGCCGGGCGAGTACGGCTGGTCGGCGCGCGGGCTGGAATCCCGGGGCATGACCGGCACGATTACGGTGAAGTGATGCGTATCGCCCTCCTGGCGCTGGCCGCGGTCCTCCTCGCCCCGCCCGCGCGCGCCGACGACAAGACCGCCTGCGCCGACGGTATCGCGATGATCCGCGACGCGCTCGCCAAGGCCCCGTCCGAGGCTGCGGCCAAGGCCCCGTCCGAGGTGTCGGCCAAGGCCCCGTCCGAGGCCGCGCAGCCCAAGCTGAAGAAGGCGCTGCGCGTGGCCGAGCGCGAGCAGGGCGAGGGCGAGTTCGACGAGTGCCTCGAGGCGGTCGGCGACGCCAAGAGGATCCTCGGCCGATGAGCGAGGCGCCCGCTCTCGCCGTCGCGAACGTGAGCCACCGCTTCGGGGCGCGGGCGGCGCTATCGGACGTCTCGATCACCGTCGAGCGCGGGCGCTTCATGGCGCTGCTCGGCCCGAACGGGGCCGGCAAGACCACGTTGTTCTCGGTGATCACCCGCCTCTACAACAACCAGGAGGGGCGGGTCGCGATCTTCGGGCACGGGCTCGACCGGGAGCCGTCCCGGGCGCTCGCCCGGCTCGGCGTGGTGTTCCAGGCCCGCACCCTCGACACCGATCTCAGCGTCGAGCAGAACCTCGCCTACCACGCGAGCCTGCACGGCATCGGCCGCGGCGCGGCGCGGGAGCGGATCGCCGTCCTGCTCGACCGGGTGGGCTTGGCCGACCGGCGGGCCGACAAGGTCCGCACCCTGTCGGGCGGCCAGTCGCGCCGCATCGAGATCGCCCGCTCGCTGATCCACCGCCCGAGCCTGCTGCTCCTCGACGAGCCCACCGTGGGGCTCGACCTCGAATCGCGGGCCGACATCGTCGGCATCGTGCGCGCCCTGGTGCGGGAGGAGGGGCTCTCGGTGCTCTGGGCCACCCACATCTTCGAGGAGATCGACCCGGGCGACGACGCCGTGGTGCTGCACCGCGGACGCATCGTGGCGCGGGGCACGGCCGCCTCGATCGGGCAGGGGACGGAGAGCCTGGAGGACGCCTTCCGGCGCCTCGTGGCCGAGCCTGGGAGGAAGGCGGCGTGAGCGGCGTCCCCATGAGCAGGTCCCCATGAGCACACCCGCCGGCACCACCGCCGCCCCGCGCCTCGACGCGCCGGCCGGGCGCACGCCCGCCCATCTCGGCCGCCTCGACGCGGTCGGCTATCTGATCTGCCTCGGCGGCATCGTGCGCCGCGAGCTGCTGCGCTTCTTCAATCAGAAGGAGCGGTTCTTCTCCGCGATGGTGCGGCCCCTCGTGTGGCTCTTCATCTTCGCGGCGGGCTTCCGCAACACCCTCGGGGTCTCGATCGAGCCGCCCTACCAGACCTACGTGCTCTACGAGGTCTACGTGGTGCCGGGCCTCGCCGTGATGATCCAGCTCTTCAACGGCATGCAATCCTCGCTCTCGATGGTCTACGACCGCGAGGTCGGCTCGATGAAGGTGCTGCTGACGAGCCCCTATCCGCGCTGGCTGCTGCTGCTCGCCAAGCTCGTCGCGGGCGTCTCGGTCTCGGTGGTGCAGGCCTACGCCTTCCTGGCGGTGGCGTATTTCTGGGAGACCGACATCCCGCCGCTCGGGTATCTCGCGGCGCTGCCGGCCTTCCTGGCCTCGGGGCTGATGCTCGGCGCGATCGGGCTGTTCCTGTCCTCGCTGGTGCGCCAGCTCGAGAACTTCGCCAGCGTGATGAACTTCGTGATCTTCCCGATGTTCTTCGCCTCCTCGGCGCTCTACCCGCTCTGGCGGATCCGGGAATCCTCCGAGACCCTGTACTGGATCTGCGAGTGCAATCCCTTCACCCACGCGGTGCAGCTCGTCCGCTTCGCGCTCTACGGCCAGTTCGAGCCGGTGGCCGCCGCGGTGGTGGTCGGCACCACGCTCGCCTTCTTCAGCCTCGCCGTGATCGCCTACGATCCCGGCCGCGGCATCATGGCCCGGCGCGGCGGCCCGGCCGGAGACAACGCATGACCGTTTGCACGATGAGCACCCGCCCCCTCGCCGGGGCGATCCTGACGCTTCTCCTCCTCGCCGGCACGGCGCAGGCGCAGCCCAAGGGCGATCCGGACTGGCCCTGCGTCCAGCGCAAGGTCGCGACCTTGAGCCCCGGCCAGTTCTGGACCGGGCCCGATCTCGCGGCCGCCGCCGGGGAATGGGGCAACGACGTCGACGCGGCGCCGCTCGCCCAGAAGCTCGCCTCGCGCCGCACCGAGCTGTCGGAGGTCGACGGCCTGCTCGACGGCTACGTGGAGAAGGTCGGAGCGGACAAGGACGCCAAGGAGAAGGGCCTGACCCGCGTCTACGCGGGCGTGTTCGAGGTGATCAACGGCGAGCGCGACAAGATCATGCACGGCATCGCCCGCTACGCGCAGGGCCAGCGCCGCATGGCCGAGCGCATCCGCGAGGAGGCCGACCAGATCAGCCAGACCAAGGACGCCCCCTCCGCCACGGATGCGCGGGAGCTGCCCAAGGAGCAGTCCGACCTCGAGAGCAAGTTCGCCTGGGACCGGCGCATCTTCCAGGAGCGCAGCCAGTCGCTGACCTACGTCTGCGAGGTCCCCCAGCTCCTGGAGCAGCGCCTCGGCGAGATCGCCCGGAAGATCCAGGCGCGGCTCTGAGGCGCGTCCGCCCTTGCCGGATCATCCCGGGCAGCCTTGCCGGATGGTCCCATAACCGACTGAAAACGCTGGCGAATCTGTTGCAGCCGCGTCACGCGGCCTGAGTTTCGAAGCCCCGTCGACGCCCGCCTCCGGAAAACCCTCCGTCCGGGAGCGTTCGGCAATTGTCCGCCCCGGCCGAGCCTGCGATGACACCCCCATCACGCCCCGGATGACAAGGGGCGAGGCCGGGTCGAGAAGAGGGGCGGGGGATGTTCAGCTGGGGGCTTCGGAGCTGCCTGTTCGCGTCGGTGTCGCTGCTGCCGCTGGCCGCGCAGGCGCAGAGCGCGGTGACGCTGGGCGAGATCAGCGTCGTGGCGACGACGCCGGTCGGCGGAGCGGGCGGCGCGGTCGGCCCCGCCTCCGGCGAGGCGCCCCCCGGCGCGATCCCGACGACGCCGGAGCCGCGCCTGCGCGGCGGCGCCCAGCCGCTCTACAAGATCCCCAGCACCGTGGAATCGGTCACGGCGAAGGATCTCGATTTCGACCGCGCCACCTTCAACGCCGTCGAGACGCTGGCCCGGCGCGTGCCCGGCCTCAACCTGTCGGACAGCCAGGGCAACAACAACCGCGTCGACATCAACTACCGGGGCTTCCAGGCCTCGCCGGTCACCGGGGTGCCGCAGGGGCTCGCCGTCTACCAGAACGGCGTGCGCATCAACGAGGCCTTCGGCGACACCGTCAACCTCGACCTGATCCCCCAGGTCGCGATCAGCCGCATCGACGTCGTCACCGGCAACCCGGTCTTCGGCCTCAACGCGCTCGGCGGCGCGATCAACATCCAGATGAAGAACGGCTTCACCTGGCAGGGCACCGAGATCACGGCGCTCGGCGGCTCGGACGGGCGCATCGCCGGCTCGCTCCAGTACGGCAAGATGATCGGCCCGTGGAGCTTCTACTTCGCGGGCGACGGCCTGAACGACCGCGGCTGGCGCTACGAGAGCCCGAGCACCCTCGGCCGCGTCTACGCCGATGTCGGCTACCGCACGCTGGATTCCGAGTTCCACCTCATCGGCCAGCTCGCGCGGACCTATTACGGGGCCGCCGCCGCCGCGCCCGTCGACTTCACCCATGCCGACCCGCGGGCGATCTTCACCTTCCCGCAGACCACCACGACGGAGCTCGGCACCATCCAGCTCACCGGTCGGGTCGACCTCTCGCCGACCTGGGACCTCGCCGGCAACGCCTATGTCCGCCGTTTCAGCCAGAGCTACGTCGACGGCAACGACGGCAACTTCGAGAATTGCAGCACGCGCTCGTCGTTCCGCGGCCGGCTCTGCTTCGAGGACGACGGCTTCAGCCCCTCGGTCGGCCAGTCGCAGCTCGCCTTCCGCAACCAGTTCCTGATCCTCGGGCGCGGCAGCGCGGCCAACGGCATCCCGTTCACCGCCAACACGCCCTACGGCACCCTCGACGTGACCAACACGGAATCCCTCGGCTACGGCGGCTCGCTCCAGGCGGCCAACCGCGACAAGGTGTTCGGGTTCGGCAACAGCTTCGTGGTCGGCGGCTCGATCGACGTGGCGAGCTTCAGCTTCAAGTCGTCGAGCACGCTGGGCGTGATCAATCCCGACCTCTCGATCACCACCAACCCGAACAACCCCTATTACGGCACCATCCCGGGGCTCGGCACCGACTTCCTGCGCACGGCGGGCGCGCTCGGCATCGCGCCCTCGAACGCCAGCGGCTCCAACCTCTACATGGGCCTCTACACCACCGACACGATCGACCTGACGAGCGACCTCTCCCTCACCGCCGGCGCGCGGCTGAACTTCGCCCGCATCGCCACCCAGGATCTCTCCGGCTTCTCGCCCGACGTGACCGGGACGCACTACTACAGCAAGATCAACCCGCTCGCGGGCCTGACCTACCGCTTCACCCCGAACCTGTCGCTCTACGGCGGCTACTCGGAATCGAACCGCGCCCCGACCCCGCTGGAGCTCGCCTGCGCCAACCCGCAGCGGCCCTGCCTGCTGCCGAACTCGCTGGTCGCCGACCCGCCGCTCAAGCAGGTCACCGGCCAGACCTACGAGGCCGGCATCCGCGGCAGCCTGCCGAATTTCTACGACGGCGGTCTCGTGAGCTACAAGGTCGGCGCCTTCCGCACCGATCTCACCAACGACATCCTGCAGCTCGCCACCCCGGGCAACGCGGCGCGCGGCTACTTCGTCAACGTGCCGGCGACACGCCGCCAGGGCGTCGAGGTCGGCGCCGAGTACGTGGCCGACTGGCTGACCGTCTACGCGAACTACGCGCTGATCGACGCCACCTACCAGTTCACCGGCACGCTCTCCTCCCCCAACAACCCGCTCGCCGCCGACGGGGCGATCTTCGTGCGGCCGGGCAACAAGGTGCCGCTGATCCCCGACCACCAGTTCAAGGTCGGCTTCGACGTGGAGGTGCTGCCGCGCTGGCGCGTCGGCCTCGCGCTGCAGGCCTTCTCGGCCGCGTATTACCGCGGCGACGAGTCGAACCTGAACCCGAAGCTGCCGGCCTATTACGTGCTCAACCTCAACACGAGCTATCAGGTCACGCCCGCGTTGCAGGTCTTCGGCTACGTGACGAACCTGACGAACAACCGCTACGCCAATTTCGGAACCTTCGCCGAGCCGGGCGCGGTCAACCGCGTGCTCTCGATCAACGATCCGCGCACCACCACGCTGGCCCAGCCGCTCTCGATCTACGGCGGCCTGCGCTACTCCTTCGGCGAGGCGCCGGCGCCGATGCCCGAGCCGGTCATCCGCAAATATTGATCCGTCCCGTCTCGATCTGTCCGCCTCGATCGCCTGATCCGCTCAGTATCGAGAAAGCATCGGCAGGCCGGCTCTCCTGGTCCGCATGGTAGGGAGTGCCGGCCTGCGGCCTCAGGTCTCGGGAACGTCCTCGGCGCCGGCCGATTGGCAAGGGCTAGATGCCCCTGCGAATCCGCGGGGCGCCGATGACCGAGATCGACGGAGAGACGCCCGATGCGGATGACCTGTACCCTGGCCGGATTGCTGCTCGCCGCGAGCCTGGGCCCCGCCCTCGCGACGCCCTGCGCGGACGAGGTCGCAACCCTGGAGAAGCGCCTCGACAGCGCGGGCGCGGCGCAGGTGACCGGCACGGTGCCGCCGGGCGGCACGACCTCCTCGCATTCCGACAAGGCCCTCGACAAGGCCCCGAACGTCAAGCCCAGCGACCCGGCCGCCCAGCCCAGCGCGTCCGGCGTCGAGGAGGCGCGCAAGCTCGTGCAGCAGGCCCGCGCCGAGGATCAGGCCGGCAAGGCCGATGCCTGCCGCGACACCATCCTGAAGGCCAAGGAAAAGGCCGGCGCCCTGCCGTAGGGCCCTGTGCCGGTCGCAGCCACGGGCCCCGCGACCGGCACGGATCTCACCGCCCGGTCCGCACCCGCGTCCACAGCCGGGTGACGAAGCGCTGGGTGCGATCGTCCCAGGCGGTGTTGACGGCGAGGCGCTGCATCGTGGCCTCGTCCGGGTAGATCCCGGGATTGTTGAGGATCTCGGGCTTCACCCGGGCCTTGGCCGGCAGCACCCCGCTGGCATAGGCGACGAAGTTGGTGTTGGCCGCCGCCACCTCGGGCCGCAGCATGTAGTCGATGAAGGCCAGCGCCTCGGCCGTGTGGGGGGCGTCCTTCGGGATCGCGAAGGCGTCGAACCACATCAGCGTGCCCTCCTTCGGGATGACGTAGGCGATCTCGATGCCGTTCTTCGCCTCGTCCGCCCGGCGCTTGGCCTGGAGCACGTCGCCCGAATAGCCCACCGCCACGCAGAGATCGCCGTTGGCGAGCGCCTGGATGTACTCGGAGGAATGGAACTTCCGCACGCTGCCGCGCACCTTGTAGAGCGCGTCGGTGACCTGGGTCAGGTCGTCCCAGCGTTTCGAGTCGCTCTTCAGGCCGAAGGCCGGGAGCATGCTGGGGATCAGGTCCTCGGGGCTGTCGAGCATCATGATCCCGCACTCCTTCAGCTTGTTGGCCGAGGCGGGGTTGAGGAGCGTGCTCCAGGTGTTGAGCGGGGCGTTGGGACCCAGGCGCTCGCGCACGGCCGCGAGGTTGTAGCCGATCCCGGTGGTGCCCCACATGTAGTCGACGGCGTAGGCGTTGCCCGGATCGTAGACCGCGAGGCGCCCGGCGATCTCCGGCCAGACGTTGCCGAGGTTCTTCAGCTTCCCCTTGTCGAGGGGCTGGAAGGCGCCGGCCCGGATCAGCCGCTGCAGGAAGGGCCCCGAGGGCACCACCACGTCGTAGCCCGAGCGGCCGGCGAGCAGCTTGGTCTCCAGGATCTCGTTGTTGTCGTAGGTGTCGTACACGACCTTGATCCCGGTCTCCCGGGTGAAGGCCTCCAGCACCTTCGGGTCGATGTAGTCCGACCAGTTGTAGACGTTGACGACGGATTCCGCGGCCGCCGGACCGAGGCCCGCCGCGAGGCCGACGAGGCCGAGCGCCGCGGCCAGGAGGGCCCGGCGCGGGCGGCCCGCGCTCACCGGCGCCTCGCGGCGACGACCACGATCTCCACGAGGTATTCCGGCCCGGCGAGCTTGGCCTCGACCGTGGCGCGGGCGGGCGGGTTCTCCTTGGAGACCCAGGCGTCCCAGGCGGCGTTCATCTCCCCGAAGGTCGCCATGTCGGCGAGGTAGATCGTGGTCGAGAGGATGCGCTCCTTGTCGCTCCCGGCCGCCGCCAGCAGGCGCTCGATCTGGCCGAGGATCTGCTGCGTCTGCGCGGTGACCCCGGTGCCCACCGTGTCGGCGGCGACCTGCCCCGCGAGATAGACCGTGTCGCCGTAGGCGACGCCCTGCGCCATGCGCGCGCCCGGCTCGAACCGCTCGATGTCCATGTCCGTCCCCAGTCTCCGGCGCCCGCGGGATCGTCCGGGCGAGCCCGCTTCTGCGATCCCGACGCGACCGGCGTAAAGGGCTTTTTTCGCGCCGCCGCGGGTCGGCCCCGCGCGGCCTGCCTCTCTGCCCGTAAGCCTGCAGGAAGCGCGGCAAGAAATTCGACACGGCCAAGGTTTGTGCGGCAACCTGCCGCCCTGCTTGCGCGTTCAGACGACATTCGCAGTTCACGCACAGGGGTTTGTCATGGGTGGTATTCTCGGAACGATCATCATCGGGTTCCTGGCAGGCATCATCGCCAAGTTCATCATGCCCGGCCCGAACGAGCCCTCGGGCTTCATCCTGACCACGATCCTCGGCATCGTCGGCGCCTTCGTGGCGACCTTCATCGGCCAGGCGGTCGGCTGGTACGGACCGAACCAGGGCGCGGGCTTCATCGGCGCGATCGTCGGCGCGGTCGTGGTGCTCGCCATCTACGGCTTCATCGCCGGCCGCAGCCGCACCACCACGCTCTGACCGGACAGATCCCGGGCGGACACGACCGAGAGGGGATACGGTGAGGGGCGCCCTGCGGGGGCGCCCCTTTTTCGTGCCGGTGCCGTGTCTGACCGGATCGCGATCATCCCTGCGGGCGGCGGATCCGGGCTGCCTGCGGTCGCCGCCCGCGTCGGGCGGCAGACCGGTCAGAGACGCTGCGACGCGGCCTTCATGGCGCAGTGCCCGGTGGCGCCGCGCAGGGCGAGGCCGACGCCGATCACCAGGGCGGCGAGGCTCAGGAACTTGTTCGGGCGGGGCTGGGCGGCGGCGGCGGCCATGCCGAGGCCGAGCGCCACCGAGACGGCGCGCTCCGTGGTGGTCAGGTTCGGCTCGCCGCTGAAGATGTCGTGGATCAGGTCGTTGGCCATCGGGGTCTCCGGGCTGGTCTCTGGCTGGGAAAGCGCGGGGCGAACGCGGCGCGCGCGGCGGCGTTCCCCGGCCGGGTGCGGGGGCGCACCCGCAATGCCCGGAACGGCCTCGCGGCGGCTCCGCGCGAGGCTCAGCCCGCAGCGGCCTGCCCGGCCAGAAGCGCGTCGTCGATCGCGCGCGCCCGGACGGCGGCGGGGCGGTCGATCAGACGGGCGACATAGGCCGCGTAGGCCGGACGCCGCTCGATCGTCCCGAACTGCATGCCCCAGGCGAGGTGCGAGCCGACATAGAGGTCCGCCGCCGAGAACCGCCCTCCAGCGAGATACTCCGTGCCGGAGACGGCGCCCTCCAGGGCATCGAGCACCTGAGCCAACGAGCCGTAGCCGACCATGCCCTGCTTGCGCGGGTCATCCGGGACGACGACGCCGAGGTTCTGATTGGTGACCGCCGCCTCGACCGGGCCGGCGGCGAAGAACAGCCAGCGGTAATAGGAGGCCCGGGCCCGGTCGCCCGGGGGCGGCGCGAGCCCGGCCTCCGGGAAGGCGTCGGCGAGATAGGCACAGATCGCGGCGGTCTCGGTCACGCAAGCCGCGCCGTGGCGCAGCGCCGGCACCTTGCCGAGCGGGTTGATCGCCCGGTAGGCCGCCTCCTTCATCGACGTGCCGTAGCCCAGGATCTCGGTGCGGTAGGGCGCGCCCACCTCCTCCAGCATCCAGCGCACGATCCGGCCGCGGGACATCGGATGGGTGTAGAAGACCAGTTCGTCGCTCATGACCGGCTCCGGGTGGGTGCGAATCGCCGCGCTGGGAACAAATCATAAACGCGCCCCGGGCGTCGCCCAACCCGAAAGCGCGGCCCCGAAAGGCCCACGCTCCCCGGTCCCCCGCGCCGCGGTGCGGCCTCCCGTTTCCCGGCGAGGTCCTCGCCGATCTGCGGGGCGACGACCCGCATCGAGAGACGGATCTCGCCGCGCTCGCCCCGGCCGACCCCACCGCCGCGGCCCCGGTGCGGCCCCGTGCGGAGGCCGGCCGGGACGGCGGGCTCAGAACCGGTAGCGCAGGCCCGTGCTGACGGTGCGGTCGTCGCCGCCGGCGCGGGCGAAGCTCGCCGAGCCGGTCAGCACCCCGCTCAGGCCGTTGCCGAGATCGAGGTCGAGGCCGCCCGAGGCGCGCCCGTAGACGTCGTCGCCGACCCGCCCGGTCTGGGTGCGGATCAGCAGGGTCGGCGCGTAGGTCTGGAACGAGGTCACGGTGCGGACGCCATCCAGGAAGGCGTGCTGGGCCGTCAGGTTCACGAACGGGCTGACCAGGCCGCCGAACAGCGGCAGGGTGGTGCGCACCTGCACGCCGCCGCCGGCCGTCAGCCCCTCCAGGCTCTGCCGCCTCGTGCCGATGGTCAAGAGCGCGTCGCCCCGCTCCCGGTAGGCATCGACGTCGACATGGGCGTAGGCCACCTCGCCGACCGGCCCGGCCCGGAAGCTGCCGAAGTCGAACAGGTAGCCGGTCCGCGCCGCCACCGTGACCGTGTCGCCGGACGGCGTGGCGGTCAGGCGATCG
The DNA here is from genome assembly GCF_056431005.1 of Methylobacterium sp. HJ2. Lineage (NCBI taxonomy): Bacteria > Pseudomonadati > Pseudomonadota > Alphaproteobacteria > Hyphomicrobiales > Methylobacteriaceae > Methylobacterium > Methylobacterium sp. HJ2. Next base: position 168,716 of record NZ_JBWJYM010000005.1, read on the forward strand.
TTCAGCACGCCCGGCCGGTCGAGGGTGTAGCCGTTGCGGCCGTAGGTGCCGACCACGTCGGCGAAGAAGTCCGGGAACGACAGCGAGGCGAAGCCCGCGCCCTGGAAGCTGTCCATGTCGATCCGGCCGTTCGAGAGCCCGCGCAGGTCGACGCTGGTGTTGAGGTAGTTGAAGGCCGCGCCCAGCACGAGGTTGGGGCTCGCCCGGTACATCAGGCCCGCGGTGACGCCGCCGAAATCCGCGCTGAAGCTGTTGCCGAGGCCACCGCCGCCCGCGCGGTTCTGGGCGGTGCGATCGACGTTGAGGTAGGTGCCGAGCGCGAAGACCGAGAGCGGGCTGCCGACCTGGACCGGGATGGTGACGGGCGGGGCGGCCCGGCCCGGCAGGTCGGCGGTGAAGGTCGCGGGCACCGACAGGGCCTGGTTGCGGCGGCGCTCGGCGCTGAGGAAGTCGACGAGGGTGCCCGAGAAGGCGAGGCCGGCGCTCTGCCCGAGATCGCCCTGCGGGCCGAGGGTGAGCGGCGCGTTGAGCTGGTTGGCCAGGAATCGGGCGATCCAGGTGTTGGTGCGGCCGGTGTTGTGGATGCCGTCGGGCGAGATGTACTGGTTCTCGATCGCGCTGTTGTTGGCCGTCCCGTTGGCCAAGCAGACGGCCACGAGGGTGCAGGGCGTGTTGGCGTCCGGCCCGAAGCCGTAGGCGGTGGGGTCGGCGCGCAGGCGGGTGATCAGCGCATCGACGTCGACGTAGTGGATGTTGAGGCCCTGCGCCGAGAGCGCGGCGAGCGCGCCGGGCAGGGCCGCGTTGACCGCCTGGGCGACGTCTTGCCCGCCGATCTGACCGGTCAGAAGCGGGGGGAGGCTCACGAAGCCGCGGTCGGTCTTCTGGTTGAAGACGACGAACTCGCGACCGCCGGCGGCGGCGAGGCGGCCGATCGCCGTCGCGGTGTTGGCGAGGATGTCGCCGACCGCCTGGGCCTTCTGCGCGGCCGTGCCGAACGCGACCGGCGTGATGTCGTTGTAGCCGATCCAGAGGTTGATCAGGTCGCGCGACCCGAAGCGTCCGACGCGCGCGAGCGCCTGATCGACCTGATCCGGCAGGCCCCAGGCGAAGGCCGGCGAACTCAAAGGATCGGGCGCCTGCCGGATGGACCGGGCGCCGCCGACCGCGAAGTCGTTGGCGGCGGTGTAGGGCGTGCCGATCAGGCCCGGCACGACCTCGAAGAAGTTCGGTGCGTTCGACCAGCGGCCGCCCTCGAAGACCTTGGCCCCGGTGAGATTCTGCAGAGAATCCGAGACGCTGTAGCCGCCCACCTCGCGCGGGATGCGCCCGTTGTCGGTCAGACTGTCGCCGAAGCCGTAATACCGGGTGAAGTAGGCGTCCGCCGCCTGGGCGGCCTGCGACATCAGAAGAGCCGGCGCCAGGGCGAGCGCAAACCGGAATTCCCGCTTCATCGTTTTCCTCCGCGATCGATTTGATCGATCTTGATGCGAAGTTTTGCAGGCTGCCCGAAAATTCACCAGATCTCGCGTGCGCTCCGAAGCACATTCGTGCCGTACACGGCAACGTGTTGATATATTACAACAGAAAATCAATTCATGGATGTTGGAATTCTTATCTGCAACTTTCGGTTTGAACAGTTCATGGTCACGGCGCGATCCGAGACCCGAAACGCAAAGAGCGCGGCCCGGGGGCCGCGCTCTCCATCCGTCAGCGCTGCGCCTCGGGCTATTCGCCCGACTCGCGGCGGCCGCGGCTGCGGTTGCGATCGCGGTCGCCGCGATCACCCCGGTCGCCGCGGTCCTGGCGCTCCTCGCGCTCCGGCTCGCCGCGCTCCGCGCGCTCGGCCTTCAGCTTCTCGGTGAGGTCCTCGCCGGTCTGCTGGTCGACGACCTTCATGGAGAGGCGGATCTTGCCGCGGTCGTCCTGGCCGAGGAACTTCACCTTGACCTTGTCGCCTTCCTTGACGACGTCCGTCACCTTGGCGACCCGCTGGGCGGCGAGCTCCGAGATGTGGACGAGGCCGTCCTTGGCGCCGAAGAAGTTGACGAAGGCGCCGAACTCCATCGTCTTCACCACCGTGCCGTCGTAGATCACGCCCGGCTCGGCCTCGGCCACGATCGAGCGGATCCAGTTGTAGGCCGCCTTGATCGCCTTGCCGTCGGACGAGGCGATCTTCACCGTGCCCGAATCGTCGATGTTGATCTTGGCGCCGGTCTTCTCGACGATCTCGCGGATCACCTTGCCGCCGGTGCCGATCACTTCGCGGATCTTGTCGGTGGGGATCTGCATGGTCTCGATGCGCGGCGCGTACTCGCCGAGCTCGGGCCGCGCGCCGGTGAGCGCCTTGGCCATCTCGTCGAGGATGTGGGCGCGCCCGTCGCGGGCCTGGTCGAGGGCGACCCGCATGATCTCCTCGGTGATGCCCGCGATCTTGATGTCCATCTGCAGGGAGGTGACGCCCTCCGAGGTGCCCGCCACCTTGAAGTCCATGTCGCCGAGATGGTCCTCGTCGCCGAGGATGTCGGAGAGCACGGCGTAGCGCTCGCCCTCGAGGATGAGGCCCATGGCGATGCCCGCGACCGGCCGGCGCAGCGGCACGCCCGCATCCATCAGCGACAGCGAGCCGCCGCAGACCGAGGCCATCGAGGAGGAGCCGTTCGACTCGGTGATCTCGGACACGACGCGGATCGTGTACGGGAACTCGTGGGCCGGGGGCAGAACCGGGTGGATCGCCCGCCAGGCGAGCTTGCCGTGGCCGATCTCGCGGCGGCCGGGCGAGCCCATGCGGCCGGTCTCACCCACCGAATAGGGCGGGAAGTTGTAGTGCAGCAGGAAGGTCTCCTTGTAGGTGCCTTCCAGCGCGTCGATGAACTGCTCGTCCTCGCCGGTGCCCAGCGTGGCGACGACCAGCGCCTGCGTCTCGCCGCGGGTGAACAGAGCGGAGCCGTGGGCGCGGGGCAGCACGCCGACCTCGGAGACGATCGGGCGGACCGTCTTCACGTCGCGGCCGTCGATGCGCGAGCCGGTGTCGAGGATGTTCCAGCGGACCACCTTCGACTGGGCCTCCTTGAAGGCGGCCTTGACCTTCTCGGGGGCGAACTTCTGCTCGCCGTCAGTCGGGCAGAGGGCCGCCACCACCTTCGCCTTCACGGCGTCGACGGCCTTGTAGCGCTCCTGCTTGACGGTGATCTTGTAGGCGTCGCGCAGCTCCGCCTCGCAGACGCCGAGGACGGCCTGCTCGACGTCGGCGTTCTCGGGGGCCTGGAAGTCGCGCGGCTCCTTGGCGGCCTTCTCGGCGAGCCGGATGATCGCCTCGATCACGGGCTGGAAGTGCTTGTGGCCGAACATCACGGCCCCGAGCATCACGTCCTCGGAGAGCTCCTTGGCCTCCGATTCGACCATCAGCACGGCGTCCTGGGTGCCGGCGACGACGAGGTCGAGGACCGACTCGTCCTTGGTCTCGGTGACGAGCGGGTTCAGGCGGTAGCCGCCGTTGACGTAGCCGACGCGGGCCGCGCCGATCGGGCCCATGAAGGGCACGCCCGAGAGCGTCAGCGCGGCCGAGGCCGCCACCATGGCGACGATGTCGGGATCGTTCTCAAGGTCGTGGGTCAGCACGGTGACGACGACCTGGGTGTCGTTGCGCCAGCCCTCGATGAAGAGGGGGCGGATCGGACGGTCGATCAGGCGGGAGACCAGGGTCTCCTTCTCGGAGGGACGGCCCTCGCGCTTGAAGTAGCCGCCCGGGATGCGGCCGGCGGCGTAGGCGCGCTCCTGGTAGTTCACGGTCAGCGGCAGGAAGTCGATTCCGGCCTTGGGCTCCTTGCTGGAGACCACGGTGGCGAGCACGGAGGTCTCGCCGTAGGTGGCCACGACCGCGCCGTCCGCCTGGCGGGCGACCTTGCCCGTCTCGAGGACGAGGCGGCGGTCGCCCCACATCAGCTCTTCGCGTTGTACGTCGAACATTCTCTCTGGCCTTCCTGCGGCGGGCGAACCCGGCGCCGCCAGGGGCAAGACGGCGCGGCACTCCCGATGCGAAGTGCCCCGCGATCCTGTCCCTGACGCCCGCGCCTCGAAGTCGCCCGGGTCGGGCGGCCGGACCTATTCCGGCAACCCGCGTCGTGGATGTTTTCGATCGGAGGCGCGGCCCGGAGCCCGGGGCAGAGGAGCCCGGGGCTCGGGCCGCGCGTGGTGGCGCCTTAGCGGCGGATGCCGAGGCGCTCGATGAGGCCGCGGTAGCGGGCCTCGTCCTTGCGCTTGACGTAGTCGAGCAGCGAGCGGCGCTGCGAGACCAGCTTCAGCAGGCCGCGGCGGGAATGGTTGTCCTTGCCGTGGGTCTTGAAGTGCTGGGTCAGGTTCGAGATCCGCTCGGTGAGGATCGCCACCTGGACCTCCGGCGAGCCGGTGTCCTTGGCGTCCTTGCGGTAGTCCTTGATGAGCGCGGTCTTGCGCTCTGCCGTGATCGACATCGCAGTACCTTTCGGTGAGGGTCGGATGAGGCGGCAGCCCGTCGTGGCGGCGCGCCTGGGGCCCGGGCAAGGGCCGGTGCCGGGATGTCGTCCAGCACGGTCTTTGATGCCCAAGCGGCTGAGGCCCCGCCCGTCACCGGGTCGAGGCCGCGCGCACCTTACACGAAACGCCCATCGGCGCCAGTCCCCGGAACCGGCCCGCCCCGAGCCCCCCGCATGCGCCTTGGGGGCGCGTCGCGGAAGAGCGCGAAATTTAATGCCGGACAGTTCGCCCGACGCGACGGTTCCACGTTGGCATCGTTGAGCCGGCTCACTAAGCCTGGAACCGGGGTCGTGCGCCGCGGTTTGCCCCGGGCGAGGCCGTCGGCATGTTGGACCGCGGCCGGATCCTTCCGTCCAGGATCGCGACGTGCTCGATGCCGCGGGCTCGCGGCGTGCAAGGGGACGACGGACGGCGGTCCGGAACCGGACGCTTGAGGACGTGGAACGTGCGGAGCGGCAGGGCGATGGAGTTCCGGACCGGACCGAGGCCCGACGCGTTCGCGTCCGGCACGACGCTCGCCGCCTGAGCCCCAGGGAACCGGTCCATTGCCGAGCAAGAAGAAGGCGCCGCGCGCCGCCCCCGATCCGGCCGAACCCTCATCCGCCGCGTCGTCCCCGTCCGACACGGCTCGAGCCGAGAGCGCGGAGAGCGAGAGCGCGGGGGGCGAACGGTCGGACGCCAAGATTGCTCCGACCAAGATTCCTTCGACTAAGATTCCCCGGACCAAGATTTCCCGCGCCAAGGCGGCTCTGACCCAGGTCTTCGGGATCAAGAAGGTCTTCGGGACCAAGAAAGCCATCGGGACCAAGAAGACCATCGGGACCAAGAAAGGTGCGGCCAAGCCGGCGCCCGCGAAGGGGGCTCCGGCCCGGCCGTCGGACGCCGGGTCGGAGCCTGCGCCGGGGACGGCCGCGCTCGCCGGGAAACTCCGGCCGAAGAAGCCGCGCGCGGAAAAGTCAGCACCCGAGAAGACGACGGGAGGGGCCGCCGGCGACGAGGCCCTCGTGCCCGAGGACGGCGGACAGGCCGGGGCGGCCGCCCGCAGGGCCAAGGCCAAGAACACTGGCAAGAGCATCGGCAAGGGCTCCGGCAAGGGGGCGACCAAGCGCGCGGCCAAGGGAGCGGCCAAGGGCGCGACCAAGGGAGGCACGAAGGGAGCGGCCAAGGCAGGCGCGAAGGGAGGCGCGAAGCGGGGGGCCGGGGGGCCGGCCGGTGCGCCCGCCGAGTCCCTGAAGGCCAAGCGGCACGCCTATCTGGTCGCCGTGGAGCAGAAGCGCGAGCAGACCCGCATCTACGCGGTGATGGCGGATTCGGAATCCGCGGCGCTCGCCATCCTGGAGCCGCTCGCCATCGCGGCCACGCGCCTCTCGGTCGTCGGCGGCCTGTCGCGCGACCTGGTGCGGCGGATGAAGCTGAAGCCGGGGGAGATGCGGCTGATCTGACGGGCGCCTCAGCGCGCGCGCCCGTCGCGGGTCAGGACCGCGAGGGCGGCGAGCACGGCCACCGGGACCGCCGCGCACCAGAAGGCCCCGCGCGCCACGCCCAGCGCCCCGGCGAGCGCACCCGCCGCGAAGGCCAGGACGGCGGGCAGCATCCGGCGCAGCCGGTCGCGGGCCGGGCCGTCCGCGCCGGCGCTACGGGCGCCGAGGCGGATCCGGTCGACGGCGTCGATCACCGCCTGGGTGACGTTGACGGTCATCACCGTGGTGGCGGCGAGCTGCGGCAGGCAGAGCCGTCCGAGGGCGTTCTGCGCGCCCATCGCGGCGACCGCGAGCATGCCGGTGACGAGGGCGCGGGCGCCGTCGGGATCGCCCAGCGGCGACAGGGCGACGCCGCAGGCGCCGAAGCCCGCGAGCAGGGCGGCCTCCGCCGCGAGCAGCCGGGGCAGGGGCGCCCGGCCCGCCCGCTCCAGCGCCAGGGCGAGGAGGCGCGTGCCCGCCACCGCCAGCACGAAGACCGGGAGCGCCAGCAGCTTGGCCACGACGCCGCCCGAGGCCGAGACCAGCTCCGCCCCGATCAGCACGAAATTGCCCGTGACGTGGGCGGTGAACAGGCCCGAGAGGGCGATGAAGCCGGCGGCGTCCACGAACCCGGCGACGAAGCTCAGCGCCGGCCCGACCGCGCCCGGCACGGCCCGCTCCGTGGAACGCTCGCCACCCATGCCCGTCCCTCTCCGATGCCGCCCCGACGGGCGATCTCCCGGCGCGGCGGCGGCGTCAAGGCCCGGCTACGTCCGGGCGGGGATCGTCACGAGCGATCGTCGCCACGGGCGAGCGTCGCCATGGGCGGCGCGCTGGAGGGCGCGGCCCGTGACGGGCTTGCGACGCGGCGCGGGATTTGCGCTATCGCGGCGATGACCCCAGGACACAGCGATGCCGCGCCCGATCGATCCTGACGACGGCGGCGCCGCGGCGCTCGCCCGCGACCTCTCGGCCTTCAGCCTCGTCTGCATCGGACTCGGTGCGACGATCGGGGCGGGGATCTTCGTGCTGACCGGGACGGCCGCCGCCCAGTACGCGGGGCCGGCCCTGGCGCTCTCCTTCGTGCTCGGCGGCATCGCCTGCGCCTTCGTCGGGCTCTGCTACGCGGAACTCGCCGCGACGATGCCGGCGGCGGGCTCGACCTACAGCTACACCCGGGCGACGCTGGGCGAGACCTGCGCCTGGATCATCGGCTGGGACCTCGTGCTCGAGTTCGCCATGGCGGCGGCGACCGTGGCGGCCGGCTGGTCGGGCTACGCCCAGAGCCTGATGGCCGATCTCGGCCTCCACCTGCCGCAGGCCCTGCGCGCCGCGCCGGGGGCGGGCGGCCTCGTCGACCTGCCGGCCGCCGCGATCGTGCTGGCGCTGACGGCGCTGCTCGTGCGCGGCACCCGCGGCGCGGCGCGGGCCAACGCCGCCCTGGTGGCGCTCAAGGTCGCGATCATCCTGGCCTTCGTGGCGGTGGGGCTCGCCCACCTCAAGCCCGATCTCTGGTCGCCCTTCGTGCCGGAGAACACCGGCACCTTCGGGTCCTACGGCTGGAGCGGGGTGCTGCGCGGGGCCGGCGTGGTGTTCTTCGCCTTCATCGGCTTCGAGACCGTCTCGACGGCGGCGGCCGAGACGCGCGACCCGCAGCGGGACGCGCCGGTCGGGCTCCTCGGCTCCCTGGCGGTGAGCACCCTGCTCTACGTGGCGGTGGCGGCGGTGCTCACCGGGCTGGTGCCCTACCGCGACCTCGACGTGGCCGACCCGATCGCGCGGGCCGTCGACGCCATCGGGCTCGGGCACTTCGCCGTGGTGATCAAGCTCGGGGCGCTCGTCGGGCTCACCACCTCGGCGCTCACCGCCCTCTACGGGCAGGCCCGGATCTTCTACGCCATGGCGCGGGACGGGCTCCTGCCCGCGGCCTTCGCGCGGATCGACCCGGTGCGGCGCACGCCGGCCCTGAGCCAGGGGCTGATCGGGCTGGCGACGGCCGCCGTCGCGGGCTTCGTGCCCCTGGAGGTGCTGGGCGAGCTCGTCAGCATCGGCACGCTGCTGGCCTTCTGCCTCGTCTGCGCGGCGGTGCCGATCCTGCGCCGGCGCGAGCCCGGGCGGCCGCGGCCCTTCCGGGTGCCGGCGGCCTCCCTCGTCGCCGGGCTCGGCATCCTGTCCTGCCTCGCCCTGATGGCGGGCCTTCCGGGCGACACCTGGATCCGCCTCGGCCTCTGGCTGGCGCTGGGGCTCGCGCTCTACGCCGGCTACGGACGCGAGAACGCCCGCCGGGTGAGGGCGGGCGCTGCCGAACGGATCCGTGCGGAATAGGTCAGTACGGGCGGGTGCGCTGGTGCGGCGCGCCGTAGCGGCGGCGGAGCCAGGAGACGACCTTCGGCAGGACGAAGGCGAGCAGGATCTTGCGCATGGTGGGGCGGCCCTCTCATCGGCGTGATGGTGGGCAATGCGGGATGCGCGCGTCCGTTCCGTCCTCCCCCTTCCGGGGGGCCTCCGGAGCGGCCTCACAGCTCCAGGGCGAGGGTCACCGGCGCGTGGTCGGAGGGGCGCTCCCAGCCCCGGGCCTCGCGCGAGACGCTGACGCTGCGCACCGTGCCGGCGAGATCGGGCGAGACCCAGGTATGGTCGAGGCGCCGTCCCTTGTCGGCCGCCGCCCAGTCGGGCGAGCGGTAGCTCCACCACGTGTAGATCTTCTCCGGCTCGGGGGTGAGGTGGCGGGCCGCGTCGATCCAGCCGGCCTCGCCGCGCAGCGTCTCCAGGGCCTCGGTCTCGGCGGGGGTGTGGCTCACCACGTCGAGGAGCTGGCGGTGCGACCAGACGTCGTGCTCCAGCGGCGCCACGTTGAGGTCGCCGACGAGGATCGCCGGGCCCGAGACCCGGCGCCCGCCCCAGGCGCGCAGCTCGGCCAGGAAGTCGAGCTTGTGCGCGAATTTCGGGTTGAGGGTCCGGTCCGGCACGTCGCCGCCGGCCGGCACGTAGAAATCGTGGAGCACGATGCCCGCGGCCTTGCCGGCCTCCGGCCCCAGCACCGCCGAGATGTGGCGCGCGTCCGGGCGCTCGCAGAAACCCATCACGTCCCGGCTCAGCAGGGGGAAGCGCGACAGGATGGCGACGCCGTTGTAGCCCTTCTGCCCGGCGAAGACGACGTGCGCGTAGCCCGAGCCCGCGAGCGCCGCCAGGGGGAAGGCCTCGTCCGGGCACTTGGTTTCCTGCAGGCAGAGCACGTCCGGGCGGTTCTCGGCGAGGAAGCGCAGCACGGAATCGATGCGCAGGCGCACCGAGTTGATGTTCCAGGTGGTGACGGTGAGGCGCACGGGCGGGGTCCCGAACCGGTCGGAGGAGGGGCGATGCTCTAGCCGATTCCGGCGCCCGGGACGATGCGTCCGGGCCGCGCCCGCGCGATTTGCCGTGCACCGGGCCGGCGAAGGCGGTATGGGCGCGGCTCCGATCCCGTCCGAGGCATCCCTCGTGCCGTCCGTCCGCTCCGCCCTCTTCAGCGCCTACTGGGCCGCCTGGACCGCGCTGTTCCTGCTCCCCCTCGCGGTCTTCGCCGCGAGCGGCTCCCCGGCCCGCCCGATCCGGGCGGCGACGCGGCTGTGGGCCCGCGGCATCCTGTTCGGCCTCGCCCGGATCGTCGGGCTGCGCTACGTCGAGGAGGGCCGCGAGCACATCCCCGCCGGGCCCTGCCTGATCGTGGCCAACCACCAATCCGCCTGGGAGACGCTGGCCTTCCTGATCCTGGTGCCGGACGTGGCCATCATCGCCAAGCGCGAGCTGGTCTCGATCCCGGTGGTCGGGTGGTTCCTGCGCCGCTCGCCGATGATCATCATCGACCGGGCGAACGGCACCCAGGCCCTGCGCACCATGATCGACGAGAGCAAGGCCGCGGCGGCGGCGGGGCGCTCCGTGCTGATCTTCCCCGAGGGGACGCGCGGCACGATCAACGCGCCGCTGCGCTTCAAGCGCGGCGTGGAGCTGCTCTACGGCCGGCTCGGCCTGCCGGTCCTGCCGGTGGCGGTGAATTCCGGACTGTACTGGCCCAGCGGCTCGCGCACGCGGGCCGGCACCGTGACGGTGAGCTACCTCGCGCCCCTCGAGGCGGGCCTGCCCGCGAGCGCCTTCATGGACGGCACCGAGGGCGCGATCGAGCGCGAGCTCGATCGCTGGCGCCCGGCGGCCCGCGCCCTCGAGCCGGCCTGATCCGCCGACCGGGCGGGCGGGATCACGGGTTCTGCGACTGGCGGATGCGCTCGGCCATCGCCTTGTCCTCGGGCCGGCCGTAATTGATGAAGAACAGCGTCCCGTCGACGGGCTTGCCCTTCTGCAGGTTCGAGAGCTGCACCGTGGTGAGGTAGCCCTGCGGATCGGTGATCCGCCACTGCGACAGGGTCTTCATCTCGGCATCGAAATAGAGCTGAATCTTCGAGGTACCGCCGAAGGTGGAGCGGTCCTCCAGCGCGATGCGGATACCGCCGGGCTCGTTCGTCACCTCGGAGACGCTGAGGTCGCGGGCGAGGTCGATCTTCTCGCGCAGCAGGAATTTCAGCGGCGTCTGGGCGATGAAGTAGGTGTCCTGGGTGTTGAGCTTGCGGTCGCGCACGGCCACCGACTGGCCGTCGGCGACCACCTCCAGCGGCGAGGGCTGGTCGTAGTCGAAGCGCAGGCGCCCGGGCTTGGCGAGCGTCAGCTTGCCACCGATCCGGCGCCCGTCGCCGCTGATCTGCATGAAGGTGCCGGTCAGCGTGGTCAGGCCGTTGAAGTAGGCGTTGGCCTGGGCGAGCACGGTGGCGGGGTCGGCGGGCTCGAGCGCGGCGGCGGCCGCCGGCGCGCCGACGGCGGCGACCTTCGGCTCCGTCGGGACGGACTTGGCCCCCGGGCCGCCCTTGATGCTGCCGGTCTTGTCGTTCGGGGCCTTGTCGGCCGCGCCCTTCTCGGCGCCCTTGTCGACGGCTTTGCCGTGCTCCCGGGCCGCGTCCTTCTGGGGCTTGGTGGCGGGCTTCCTGGCGGCCGGCGCGGGCGCGGCGGGGGGCGCCTCGGGCGCGGCCTCGGGCGGGGGGGCCGGGGCCGGCTGCTCCTTCCGGCCGAACAGGTTGTCGAAGAAGGCGCCGACCTGGGCGTCCGCGGGCGCGACGGGGGCGAGCCAGGCGGCGAGGACGAGCAGCGAGCCGGCGACGGGGCTGGTGCGGCGGCCGATCATCGTGGGCGTTCTCCTGCGGGCGCGCCCGGACGGGGCTCTGGCGGGGGCCCGCCGGGAGGGACGGGATTGCGCTTAGAGACCGCCGCTGTGGCGAAGATGCGACGCCGGCCCGGGATCGGGCCGGCGGGTGTTCCCCTGGAGGCGACGCGGGGGCATCGCCGAGCGGGGGTCAATCGTCGTCGTAGAGGCCGACGCCGGCCGCGTGGTGGCCGCCCTCGACCAGGATCTCGCGCTTGCCGGCATGGTTGGCCGGGCCGACGATGCCCTCGATCTCCATCCGCTCCATCAGCGAGGCGGCGCGGTTGTAGCCGATCTGCAGGCGGCGCTGGATGTAGCTCGTCGAGGCCTTCTGGTCGCGCAGCACCACCTGCACCGCCTGCTCGTAGAGCTCGCCGCCCGCCTCGCCCCCGGTGGCGGCCACGAAGGCGCCGACGTCGAAGACCGGGGCGTCGGCCTCCTCGCGCTCCTCGGCGCGCTCGGCCCGGGCCTTGCCGTCACCCTTGCCCTCGCCCTTTCCGCCCTTGGCGGCGGGCTCGTCGGCGCCGTCGTCGGCGGTGACGGCGTCGAGATAGGCGGGCCGGCCCTGGCGCTTCAGGTGGGCCACCACGCTCTCGACCTCGGCATCCGAGCAGAACGGGCCGTGCACCCGCGTCGTGCGCCCGCCCCCGGCCATGAACAGCATGTCGCCCTGGCCCAGAAGCTGCTCGGCGCCCATCTCGCCCAGGATCGTGCGCGAGTCGATCTTGCTCGTCACCTGGAAGCTGATCCGCGTCGGGAAGTTCGCCTTGATCGTGCCGGTGATCACGTCCACCGACGGGCGCTGGGTCGCCATGATCAGGTGGATGCCCGCCGCCCGCGCCATCTGCGCCAGCCGCTGGATCGCGCCCTCGATGTCCTTGCCCGCCACCATCATCAGGTCGGCCATCTCGTCGACCACGATCACGATGTAGGGCAGAGGCGTGAGGTCCATCGCCTCGTCCTCGTACACCGCCTCCCCCGTGTGCCGGTCGAAGCCCGTCTGTACCGTGCGGGTGATGGTCTCGCCGCGCTCCTGCGCCTCCTTCATCCGGGCGTTGTAGCCGTCGATGTTGCGCACGGCGATCTTGGCCATCTTCTTGTAGCGCTCCTCCATCTCGCGCACGGCCCATTTGAGGGCGATGACCGCCTTCTTCGGGTCGATGACGACGGGCGACAGGAGGTGCGGGATGCCGTCGTAGACGGACAGCTCCAGCATCTTGGGATCGACCATGATCAGGCGGCACTCCTCCGGCTTCATCCGGTAGAGCAGCGACAGGATCATGGTGTTGATGGCCACCGACTTGCCCGAGCCGGTGGTGCCGGCCACCAGCAGGTGGGGCATGCGCGCGAGGTCAGCGATAATCGGCTCGCCGCCGATGTTCTTGCCGAGGCACAGCGCCAGCTTCTGCTTCGTCTCGGCGAAGTCCGGGGCGCACAGGAGCTCGCGCAGGTAGACCGTCTCGCGGGTCTCGTTCGGCAGCTCGATGCCGATCACGTTGCGGCCGGGCACGACGGCGACGCGGGCGGAGACCGCCGACATCGAGCGGGCGATGTCGTCCGACAGGCCGATCACGCGGGACGACTTGGTGCCGGGCGCGGGCTCCAGCTCGTAGAGGGTGACGACCGGGCCGGGCCGCACCGCCAGGATGTCGCCGCGCACCCCGAAATCCTGCACGGTCTGCTGCAGGTTCAGCGCGTTCTGCTCCAGGACGTCGGCATCGACCTCGGCGCTGCCGCCGACGGGCGGCAGGGCCAGAAGTTCGAGCGACGGCAACAGGTAATCGGCGTTCGCGAAGGCCGCGACCTCGAGATGGCGGCCGGCCGGGATCAGGTGCGGGCGGCCGACAAGCGGCAGGTTCGTCGGGGCGCTCGGGGCGGGGAGGGGGGTCGCGGCCGGCGCCTCGGGCTCCGCCGCGACGGCGGGCCGGGCGAGCGCGACGATCAGGCCGTCCGGGGCGACGGCGGGAGCGGCTTCCGCCGGCTGCTGAACGGGAGCCGCCTCCTGCGCCGGGGCGGCTTCTTGCACCGGAGCGGGCTCCTGCACCGGGGCAGCCTTGCCGCGCAGCAGGACCGGGCGCGCCGGGATCGGCGTCGCGACCGTCGCGACCGTGCCGGCCGGGCCGGGCAGCGGCGCCTCGGACGGGATCGGGGAGGCGGCAGGCGCTGCGTCCACGGGGCCGGACGTCGCGTCCGCGGGGCCGGACGTCGCGTCCGCGGGGCCGGACGTCGCGGCGGACGGCTCGGGCTGGCGGGCCGGGCGGATCGCCGCGCGGGCGGCCATCGCCGAGAGCGCCGCCGGGCGGGACGCCGCGGCCCCGGCGAGGGGCGCGGGCTCGGCAGCGGGCGCCTCGGCGCCCGGTCCGAACACCAGCGACAGTACGGGGCGCGGCGGCAGGAAGGCGGCCTCGGCGGCGCGGGCGTCGGCGTTGTCCTGCAGGTCGGCGGGGCGGGGCGGCATGTCGAAGCGCACCAGCCGGTCGAGCACGTAGACGGGCTTGGGCGGCAGCGAGCGCAGGTGCGAGATGTCGACGGGCACCGAGACGTAGCCCGCGCTCCCGCCGGGCTGGATCGCCGGGGCGGAGGGCGTCGGCGCGTCGCCGCCGGCCGCGGCGGACTCCGGCTCCACGGACGCTTGCGGCTCGGCGCAACCTTCGGGCTCGGCGGGGGACTCGGATTCGAGCGCGCTCCAGGCCTCGACGGCGGTGAAGCCGTCCTCGCCGAACCAGGGCTGCACGGCCGACCATTCGGGCAGGTCGGAGAGGTCGCCGGTCTCTGCGGCGGGCTCGGGCGCGGCGATCATCGGCACCGGCGGCACCGGCCCGTCGGAGACGTGCTCGGCCTGGAGCTCGATCTGAAGCTCGACCTGCGGCCGGGCCGGGCGCCGGTCCGGGGTCCGGAAGAAGCGCACGCCCGGGGGCGCCACGAAGGGCTGGCGCCACAGGGGCACCGGCGTGGCGGAGAGCCGGGCGGCCTCCGCGGCGTCGCGCTCGGCCTCGGCCTCGAGGCGGGCGGCCTCCGCGCGCTCGGCCTCGAGCCGGGCCGCCTCGTCGGCGCGGGCGGCAGCCTCCCGGGCACGGGCCGCCTCCGCCTCGGCGAGAGCGGCGGCCTGCGCCTCGGCGCGAGCCCGGTCGAGGGCGGCGCGCTCGGCCTCCAGGGCGCGCTGGCGGCGTTCCTGCAGGATGGTGTCGGGCGTGCGGGTGAAGCGCACGGCCGAGGCGGGGCCGGGCGCGGCGGAGGCGGCGTAGCCCGTCGCGAGCGGCCGGCCCGGGGCGACGGCCTGTGCGGGCATCGGCGCGGCGGGCAGGGGCGCGCCCTCGGGCGCGATCGCGGCCGGGCGCCGGGGCTGGCGCACCAGCATGCCGGGCGTCGAGGCGGCGTGGTCGATGCGGCTCTCCGCCCGCTGCGGCTCGACGCCCTCGAAGCCCGCGCGGTCGTCGAAGACGTGCTCGGGCCAGCCGGACGCGGCCAAGCCCGGATCGGCGGCGCCCTGCCAGACCGGCGCGGCGCGGCCTTGCCAGGCGGGCTCGCCCGCATCGGACGCGCGCGCGCCCTCGCGGCCCGTCATCGCGGCGGGCGCCGTGAGCCAGGTCTGGGTCGGACGGGGCAGGTTGTAGGCCGGATGGCGCGGTGCGCCGCCCAGGCGCCGGGTCAGGCTGGCGCGCAGCGACATCAGCCGGTGGGCGAGCGCCCCGAGGGTCAGGCCGGGCCGGTCGACGCCGCGGCCGGGACGCGAGGGATCACGGTGTGAGTAGGGAGGCCGTCCCGATGCGCGCATGGGTGCTCAAGCAAACTCGGATACAGGGGCCGCCGGAGGGCGGGGCGGGTCACCCGTGAGTTAGGCGCGTCGTCGTTAACAGAGGCTTGAGCCGGCCTCTCGGCCGCGGTCCCGTCCGCTCCTGTCCTTCCGCTCCGGTCCCTGGCCCCCTGCCCCGCCCGCATCCGGGCCGGAGCGGTCCGCGCCGCCCGCGCTGCAACGGACGCGGCGCTCGCGCTCTTGTCCCCGTGTGCCGGCGGCGCCCATTTCGGCGGCGGCGCGCTATAGAGGATCCGCCAGCGCATACCCGCATGCCCGCTCCTACCCCACGCGAGGTCGGCCCACCGTGACGCAGCCCGCTTCCGCTCCCGAGTTCCGCTCGCTCTACCGCCATGGCTTCGCCCGCGTGGCCGCCTGCACCGGGCACAGCCACCCGGCCGATCCGGAGCGCAACGCCGAGGCCGTGCTGGCCCTGGCGCGCGACTGCCACGCGGCCGGGGCGGTGCTGGCGGTCTTCCCCGAGCTCTGCCTCTCGGCCTACGCCATCGAGGACCTGCTGCTGCAGGAGACGCTGCTCGACGCCGTGGAGGAAGCCGCCGCCCGGGTGATCGCGGCATCCGCGGCCCTGCGTCCCCTCCTCGTCGTCGGCGCGCCCCTGCGCTGGCGCAACCGGATCTACAACGCGGCGCTGGCGATCCAGGGCGGCCGGCTCCTCGGGGCGGTGCCCAAGAGCTACCTGCCGAACTACCGGGAATTCTACGAGAAGCGCCATTTCGCCTCCGGCATCGGGCTCTCCGGCGAGACCGTGCGGGTCGGCGGCCACGCGGCTCCGTTCGGCACCGACCTGCTGTTCACGGCCGAGGACCTGCCCGGCTTCACCCTCGGCATCGAGATCTGCGAGGATCTCTGGGTGCCGGAATCCCCCGGCATGCGCGCCGCCCTCGCGGGCGCCAGCGTTCTCGCCAACCCCTCGGGCAGCCCGATCACCGTGGGGCGGGCGGACGCGCGCGCGCTCCTGACGCGGTCGGCCTCGATGCGGGCCTCCTGCGCCTACGTCTACGCCGCGGCGGGGACGGGCGAATCCACCACCGACCTGTCCTGGGACGGCCAGACCTCGATCGACGAGGCCGGCGTGCGGCTGGCCGAGGGCGAGCGCTTCGCGACCGGCCCCGTGGCGACGCTGGCCGACATCGATCTCGACCTCCTCGCCCAGGACCGGCGCCAGGCCGGCAGCCTCGACGACAACGCCGTCGCCGCCGGCGGCGCGCCCTATCGCCGGATCGGCTTCCGGCTCGACCCGCCGGCGGGCGATCTCGGCCTGATGCGCCGGGTCGAGCGCTTCCCCTTCGTGCCGGCCGAGCCCGCCCGCCTCGAGAAGGATTGCTACGAGGCCTACAACATCCAGGTGGCGGGGCTCGCCCAGCGCCTCGCGGCCACCGGCACCCGCAAGGCGGTGATCGGGGTCTCGGGCGGGCTCGATTCGACCCACGCCCTGATCGTCATCGCCAAGGCCTTCGACCGGCTCGGGCTGCCGCGCTCCGACATCCTCGCCTACACGCTGCCGGGCTTCGCCACCTCGGCGGGCACCAAGGCCAACGCCCACGCGCTGATGCGGGCGATGGGCTGCACCGCCGCCGAGATCGACATCCGCCCGAGCGCCCGCCAGATGCTCGCCGACATGGACCACCCCTACGCGCGGGGCGAGGCGGTCTACGACACCACCTTCGAGAACGTGCAGGCGGGCCTGCGCACCGACTACCTGTTCCGCCTCGCCAACCGGCACGGCGGCATCGTGGTGGGCACGGGCGACCTCTCGGAGCTGGCGCTCGGCTGGTGCACCTACGGCGTCGGCGACCAGATGAGCCATTACGCGGTCAACGCGGGCGTGCCCAAGACCCTGATCCAGCACCTGATCCGCTGGGTGATCGCCTCCGGGCAGGTGGGGGCGGAGGAATCGCGCACGCTCCAGGCGGTGCTCGACACCGAGATCTCGCCCGAGCTCGTGCCGATGGACGCCGACGACAGCCCGCAGAGCACGGAGGCCACGATCGGTCCCTACGCCCTGCAGGACTTCACCCTGTTCTACACCCTGCGCTACGGCTTCCGGCCCTCGAAGATCGCCTTCCTCGCCCTCCACGCCTGGGGCGAGGCGGAGCGCGGGGTCTGGCCGCCGGACTTCCCCGAGGCCAAGCGCGTCGCCTACGGCCTGCCCGAGATCCGGCGCTGGCTCCACGTCTTCCTGGCGCGCTTCTTCGGCTTCAGCCAGTTCAAGCGCTCGGCCCTGCCGAACGGCCCGAAGGTCGCGGCCGGCGGCGCCCTGTCGCCCCGCGGCGACTGGCGCGCGCCCTCCGACGGCTCCGCCCGAATCTGGCTCGACGAGCTGGAGCGCAACGTTCCGCAGGCCTGAGCCGGGCCCGGCAACGCGGCCTCGCGGCGGTGGGGCGCGAGCCCGCGCGGGCGAGAACCGGGCAAGCGAGAACCCGAGCAAGCGAGAACCCACGCGGGCGAGGCCTCGGCCCGCCGACCCGAACCTCCCGGCGCCGGGAGCGGGGGCGCCATGCCGGATCCGCAGGCGCGAAACCGACGCGCAAAACCCCCGACACAAACCGGACCGATTGTGTGATTATACACACGGTCAAGCTGATTCTTCGCGGCGCACAACGCAGAGGCGAATCGGCAGAGGGGCAGCCACGCGGAGGAGTTCCGATGCGAAGCTACAACCTGTTCCGCCTGCGGAGCGTCGAGGGGCTCTGCTGCGCGGTGCCCGAGGTCTGCACGGTGCCGGCCTTCCTGGGGGGCGGGCGCTGGACCTTCGAGGGCAAGCTCGGGAACGGGGACGGCCTGCCCCTGGACTTCGACGGGCGCGCCGCCGACGCCTCCGTGCGCTTCAACGGCTTCTACCTGTTCCAGACCGTGGACCGGCGCTACACGGCCTGACGAGCGCGGCGGCCGGATATCCAAGATGCCTGCGCGATCACGAGAAATGTTCCTTAAGGGCTGCTGTGCCAGGATCGGCGAAACGATCCGGAGTTTGGCACGATGTCGATGGAGCATCGCAACGAGGTGCGGCAGCGGGTTTTCCTGAAGGGGCGGATCCGATTCAACAACGGCGCCTCGACGATGGATTGCCTGGTACGGGATTTCTCGGCCGCCGGCGCCCGCCTCGCGCTCAGCGAGACGGCGACCCTGCCGGAGATCTTCGACCTGCACATCCCGCAGAAGGAGCGCACCTACCGGGCGACCCTGCGCTGGCGCCGCGAAGACGGCGTCGGCGTGACCTTCGCCGACGATCCGGTGCGCGTGCCGGCGCCCGCTCCCGCGGCGGCGCCCGTGCCGGCCGAGCCCCCGGTCGACGGCTCGATGACGCTGCTGCTGCGCCGGGTGAGCGAGCTCGAGGCGGAGAACGCGACGCTGCGCCGCCTGCTCGCGGACATGGTCCAGCCGGGCACGGAGGCCGGCACGGCCTGAGCGGAGCGCGGCGAGGACCGGCGGCCTCGGGGCCGGCCAGCGGACGGCCTCAGGACCGGCCGCGCAGGAGATCCCGGGCCAGCGCGGGTGCGGCCCGCGCGAGAAGGGCGGCCCCGCGCAGCACCTCGGCGATCTCGGCCCCCGAGCGGCGCAGCGCCGCCTGGGCGAGCCGCATCGGGATCTGGGCCAGGAAGGCGGCGGCGAGCAGCGCCAGCGCGACAACCCGCCCGTGGTGCTTGCCCGCATACTGGACCTGGGCGCGCAGGAAGCAGAGCAGGCGGTGCGCCTTGGCGGCGCGGGTCGTCCCCTGGCCCTCGTGCCGAATCACCGCCCCGGCCACGTGCCGGACCCGGAAGCCCGCCGCGCGGGCGCGCACGCAGAGGTCCACATCCTCGTAATAGACGAAGAAGCGCGGGTCGAAGCCGCCGAGGCGCGCGAAGAGCGGACGGCGGATCATCAGGAAGGCGCCCATCACCTGATCGACGTC
This sequence comes from Methylobacterium sp. HJ2, assembly GCF_056431005.1. Taxonomy (NCBI): domain Bacteria; kingdom Pseudomonadati; phylum Pseudomonadota; class Alphaproteobacteria; order Hyphomicrobiales; family Methylobacteriaceae; genus Methylobacterium; species Methylobacterium sp. HJ2. The sequence continues at coordinate 187,624 of NZ_JBWJYM010000005.1, forward strand.
GCGGTCCTCCAGATGGTCCCACCCGGTCAGGAAATGCCCCGGCACGAGGCCGAGCCGGTCGAGGCGCAGGGCCTGCCCGAGGAGGCTCGCGGCGGTGGGCGCCCGGGCGCAGCTGCGCTCGACCGTGCCGTCCGCACCGACCTGACGGGCACCGACGATCCCGATCCCCGGATCGGCGAGCAAGGCGGCGTGCGCCGTCGCGAGGGCGGCCGCGTCGACGCGGGCATCGGGGTTGAGGAACAGGATCGCCTCGGCGGTTCCCCGCGCGGCGCCGAGGTTGCAGGCCCGGCCGAAGCCGAGATTTCGCCCGGCGCGGATCAGCGCGGCGCCGTCCGGCAATCCGTCCGCGGAGCCGTCCCGCGAGGCGTTGTCGACCACCACGACCCGCAGGTCGAGGGTCTGCCCCAGGGCCTGCCCCGCCGCCGCGAGGCTCCGCACGCAGGCGCGCACGAGGTCGCCCCCGTTCCAGTTTACGATCACCACGTCGAGGGCGGGCAGGCTCACGGCAAGCCCCGCGGCGGAGCGTCGGACGAGCCCCGCGGCGGAGCGTCGGACGCGCCCCGCGGGTGAGCGTCGAGGAAGCCGTCCGGCGACGCGTCGGGCAGGTCGCCCGGCGGCCCGAGGCGGCCGGACAGCCCGTCGCGCACCGCCCCGAGCAGGCGCCGCAGCACGGCAGGGCGGAAGCCCGCATCCGCCCAGTACAGCCCGGCCTGGACCGGCAGGTAGGCGAGCTGGCGCAGCTTCCAGCGCAGGGGCACATGCGGCAGGCGCAGCCCGTAGGCGGAATTGCGCAGGTAGGTCGCCATGCGAAAGAGCGGCTGGCGCGGCATGGCGATGCCGAGCAGGGGCGCGCGGATCACCCCGCCGCCGACGTGATGGGCGATCACGGCGTCCTCCTCCATCCAGCAGCCGTAGCCCGCGGCCCAGGCGCGGAAGCACCATTCGAGATCGACCGCGTCGATGAAGTAATCGGCTCGGAACGGCCCGATCCGGGCGAAGGCCGAGAGGTCGATCAGGGATCCGGTGGTGGCCAGGAACGCCACCGGCACGCGCGAGCCGCGCCGCGCGACCCCCGGCCAGGCCGGGTAGGCCGGCGCCTTGTGGGCGGGATCGTCCGTGGCCGGGCGCGGGCCCACCACCGCGGCGGGGCGGGGCGCCTCGGCCAGGGCGGTCATCGCCGCGGAAAGGGCCGGGACGAGGCCGAGCGAGGAGCCGGCATCCTGGTCGAGGAGCAGGAGGCGCTCCAGGCCCAGCCCGGCGGCCTCCGCCGCGATAGCGTTGAGGGCGGCCGCGATGCCGAGGTTGCGGCCGGCCGACAGGAACCGGATGCCGGCCGCCGCGAGGGCCTCGGCCGCCCCCGCGGGCAGGCCGCCGTTCTCGAAGGCGATGACGGGCCCGGCCTCCCGCGCGGCGAGGCGCAGCAGACCGGCGACCTGCTCCGCGCTCGGCCGGTAGAGGGTGACGCCGATGGCGATGGGGGGCTCGCCGCGGTCGGGGGCGTTTGCGGCGGCTCTCGGGTCCATCGGGTCCGTGGGGCGGCGTCGGCCGGGCGCCCGCGCGGGCGGGGCGGCCCCGGGCTACGCCCCCGCGCCCGCCCCCGTCAATCGGCGCATGGGCCGGGCCGGCGCGGCGCCCGCGCGACGCCGACGACCCGCCGTCCCGAACGGCGCGTCCGGATCGCGGCTCACTCCTCCACGGTCCCGTGCGGCGAGGGGACGCGGCGCCCCTTGCGGGGAGGGGCCGAGCGCCGGGCCGCGGCGGCGTTGAACGAGGCGCGGACCCGGTCGGCCAGTTCCGAGCGGCGGTAGGGCTTGCCGAGCACGTCCATGTCGGTCGCCCGCGGCCCCTCGGCCACCAGTTCCTCGTTGTAGCCCGTGGTCAGCAGAACCGGCAGGCCGGGGCTCAGGCCGCGCAGGCGCTCGGCCAGGACGAGGCCGTTGATGCCGCCCGGCATGACGAGGTCGGTGAACAGGAAGTCGACCCGGCCCTCCGCCTGGTCGTACACCCGCAGGGCCTCCTCGCCGCTGCGGGCCGAGAGCACCGTGTAGCCGAGGCGGCCGAGATGGCCGCAGGCGAGATCGAGCACGTCCTCGCTGTCCTCGACCACCAGGATCGTCTCGGCGCCGCGCGGATCCTCCCGGACCGGGGAGGCACGCTCGCCGTGGCGCGGCTCCGTCATCTGGGCGGCGTGGGCGGCGGTGGGGAAGATCATCCGGATCGTGGTGCCGCGGCCCGGGACGCTGTCGATCTCCAGGCGCCCGCGCGACTGCTGCACGAAGCCGTGCACCATGGCGAGGCCGAGCCCGGTGCCCTTGCCGACGTCCTTGGTGGTGAAGAACGGCTCGGTGGCGCGCTCGACCACGTTGGCGGGCATGCCCTCGCCCTCATCGCGGATGGCGAGCACCACGTAGTCGCCAGGGGGCAGCGGCTGGTCCTCCGCCTCGCCGTCCTGGAGGCGCAGGAGCGAGGTGGCGGCGGTGACGGTGCCGCCGCTCGGCATCGCGTCGCGGGCGTTGATCAGCACGTTGAGGAGGGCCATCTCGAGATGGTCGGGATCGACGAGGCAGGGCGGCAGGCGCTGCTTCAGGTCGAGGCGCATCTCGATCTGCGAGCCGAGCGTCGTCTCGAGCATGTCCTCCATCTCGATGAAGATGGCGTTGAGGTTGGTGGGCTTGGGCTCGAGCCGCGTCTTGCGGGCGAAGGCGAGGAGCTGGCGCGTCAGCTTCGAGCCGCGGTCGACGGAGCGGCGCGCGGTGTCCAGCGCCCGCCTCTGGCGCTCGCTCAGGGACTCGTCGCCCAGCACCTCGATCGTGCCCTCGACGATCTGCAGCATGTTGTTGAAGTCGTGCGCGAGGCCCGCCGTGAGCTGGCCGATCGCCTCCATCTTCTGGGCGTGCCGGAAGGCCTGCTCGGAGGTGCGCCGCCGGGTGATGTCGAGCTGGCTCGCGAAGAAGTACAGCAGCCGCCCGTCGGTGTCGTAGACCGGGCCGATGAAGACGCCGTTCCAGAACGGGGTGCCGTCGCGCTTGTAGTTCAGGATCTCGGTGGCGATCGCGCGCTGCTCCTGCACCGCCTCGCGCAGCTCCCGCACGGTCTCGCGGCTGGTCTGCGCGCCCTGCAGGAAGCGGCAGTTGCGCCCGAGGATCTCGTCCTCCTCGTAGCCGGTAAGGTCGAGGAAGGCGCGGTTGGCGAAGGCGATCGGGTTGTCGGGGATGTTCGGATCCGTGAGGATCATCGGCATCCGCGTCATCTCGATCGCGGCGAAGAACACGTCGCTGCGGTCGTCGAGGCCGGGGCGCGAGATCGTGCCCTCGCGCCAATGCATGACGCCCGGCCCGCCGGTGGGCGAGAACGAGATGCCCTCGACCTGGCCGGCCGCGGGCCGGCCGCGGCTGCCCGCACGCACGTCGACGGCGGCGGGCTTGCCCGCATCCGCGCCGCGATGGGGCTGGCGCCCCGTGTCGTCGTCCGTCATCCGCATCCCCCGGTCCGTCGGCGTTGCAGGCCGCGCACGTCCCTCCACAACACCGCCCGGACCCGGACGTTGCCTCGACGGCCGTTGCGCCGGCACGCGGGGGGACCGGGATCGCGCCTCCGGCTCACCGGCGCGCGGCCTCGCGCCGGCCGACACCCAGCGCCTCATTGACCTTCGCCAGCAGGTCGGCCCGGCGATAGGGCTTGTCGAGGATCGGAAATTCGCCGGGGCTCGATCCGTCGCCGCGCAGGTGCAGCGCGGCGTGGGCGTAGCCGGTGGTGAGGAGCACCGCGAGGCCCGGCCGGAGCGTGCGGGCCGCGCGGGCGAGATCCAGCCCGTTCAGGCCGCCGGGCATCACCACGTCGGTGAACAGCAGGTCGATGCCGGTCTCGGCCCGCGCCAGCACGGCCTGCGCCTGGGCCCCGTCGGCCGCCCGCAGGACGCGGTAGCCGGCATCGCTCAGCACCGATTCGGCCACGTCGCCGACCTCGGCCTGATCCTCGACCAGCAGCACCGTCGCGCCGTCGACCGGGCGCGGGCCCGGCTCCGGGGCGGCCGGGGCGGCGATCGCCTCGGGCGCATCGGCCTCGCAGGCCGGCAGCAGCAGCCGCACGGTGGTGCCGCTCCCGGGCGTGCTGTCGACCAGAACGCTGCCGCCCGATTGCTTCATGAAGCCGAACACCATCGCGAGCCCGAGCCCGGTGCCCTTGCCCTGCTCCTTGGTGGTGAAGAACGGCTCGAACACCCGGGCGCGCACCGCCTCGGACATGCCCGCGCCCGTATCCTGCACGGCGATCTCGACGTAGCGGCCGGGCGCGAGGTCGGCGACGACCGCCTCGGCGGCTCCGAGGACGCGGTTGCGGGTGGCGATGACGAGGCGCCCGCCGCCCGCGAGCCCCTCGCCCTCCAGCATGGCGTCGCGGGCGTTGACGGCGAGGTTGAGCAGGGCGTTCTCGAGCTGGTGGGGATCGACCCGGGCGGGCCAGAGGTCGGCCGACAGGTCCGTCTCCAGGGCGACGAGTTCGCCCAGCGTCCGGCTCAGGAGCTCGGTCATGCCGCCGACGAGGGCGTTGGCCACCAGGGTGTCGGGGGCGAGCTGCTGGCGCCGGGCGAAGGCGAGCAGGCGATGGGTGAGCACGGCGGCGCGCTCGGCCCCCTTCAGGGCGTTGGCGATGAGGCGGTGGGTGCGCGCCTCGTCCCCGGCCGCGACGCTGCGCCGGGCCATGTCCATGTTGCCGGTGACGACGGTGAGCAGGTTGTTGAAATCGTGCGCGATGCCGCCGGTGAGCTGGCCCACCGCCTCCATCTTCTGGGCCTGGGCGAGCGCCGCCTGGGCCTCGACCAGCTCGCAGGTGCGTGCCTCGACGCGCTCCTCCAGGGTCTCGTTCAGGCGGCGCAGCTCCTCCTCGACGCGGTGGCGGGCGGTGACGTCGAGATTGACTCCCGTCATGGTGCCGGGCGATCCGGGCTCGCTGCCCTCGATCCAGCGCCCGAGCGCGGCGAGCCAGCGCACGGCGCCGTCCTCGGGCACCACCCGGAACTCGCTGCGGAAGGGCACGCCCTCGCGCAGGGTGCGCTGGATCTCGGCATCCACCCGGCCGCGATCCTCGGGATGGATCGCGGCCAGCATCTCGCCGATCGGCAGGGTGCCGCCGCCCTCCGTCGGCGGGGTGCGCGCCCAGAGCCGGAAGGCGCGCTCGGACCAGCGCATGGTCCCGGCCGCGACGTCGTAATCCCAGATGCCGACATCCGCCGCGTCCTTGGCGAGCTGCAGGCGCTGCTCGCTCGCGCGCACGCGCTCCTCGGTCTCGCGCCGCTCGGTCACGTCCTGGGAGACGCCGTACATCACCACGGGACCGCCGTCGGTGATCGCCGCGAGCTGCCCGCGCACCTGCACCCAGTGCACCGAACCGTCCGGCCAGATCACCCGATACTCGACGTCGAGATCGGCGCCCGTGGCGATCGACCGACGCACCGCCTCCGCCTCCCGATCCCGGTCGTCGGGATGGATCGCGGCCACGAGGTCGTCGTAGCCGAAGGGATCGTCCGGCCCGCGCCCGAAATTCGCGCGGCAGGCCGCCGACGCCTCCAGGCGACCGGCGACCGGGTCGAAATCCCAGCGCCCGAGCCGGCCGGCTTCCAGGGCCAGGCGCAGCCGGGCCTCGCCCGCCCGCAGCTCCGCCTCGGCGCGGCCCCGCGCCACCGCCTCCCAGGTGCGGTTGCCGACCTCGCGGGCGAAGTCGCGATCCTCGGGGGGCCAGTCCCGCACCGCGCGGTCGTGGACGTAGATCAGGGCCGAGAGGGTGCCGCCGACGACGAGGGGCACCGAGAGTTGCGACACCGCTCCGTAGGCGGCGTAGCGCCCGGCCGCGTCCGCGGTCAGCGGGTCGGTGGCGAGATCGGGGATGGCCACGGTCTCGCCGAGCCGCAGGCGCTCGGCGTAGGGACGGCCGAAATCCGCGACCGCGAAGCGCCCGACGACGCTCGGCACCCGCCCGTCCGTCCAATCGCGCTCGATCACGTAGAACCCGTCCTCGACGACCGCGTAGCCGGCGCGCGCGCCGCCGAGGGTCCGGCCGAGGATGCGCGCCCCGACCTGCATCGCCGCCCCCGGATGCTCGGCCTCGCGCAGGCGGTCGTCGAGTTCGACGAGGGCCGATTTGCGGATCTCGGCGGCGCGGAGCGCCGCGGCCGTTCGGGCCCGGGCGAGCAGCGCGTGCAGGCGCTCGGCGACGGCCACCGCGAGGGCGACCTCGTCCGGGCGCCAGCGGCGCGGCGCCGGGGCAGCCGCGAGGAGCAGGACGGTGGAGCCGGTCGGCGCCTTGGCGCCGGCCGGAGTTTTGGCGCCCAGGGGAGCGCCGGCGGGCGCCACGGAGCCGAGGAGGGCGCCGGCCGCCGGAAAGGCCGCGCGCAGGCGAACGTCTCCCGGAGCGCGGGCGATGTCGTGCAGCGCGAGGCCGCGCCCGCCCTGCGGCCCGGGCTCCAGCAGGGTGTCGAGGGCTGCGGCGAGGTCGGGGTCGACCGGACCGTAGCGGACGTCCTCCACCCCGAGATGGCGCCCGAGCTCGGCCTCGGCGACGGCGACCAGCGTGGAGGGGTCGTCGATGCCGCGCAGGCGCTGCTCCAGATCGAGCAGGAAGGCTTGGCGCCGCTCGGCGAAGACCCGCCGCGTCGTCTCGGCGACGATGCAGAGGACGCCCCCGACCGCGCCGTCGTCGTCCGGCACCGCGGAGTAGGAGATGTCGAAATAGACCTCTTCCGGGTAGCCGTGCCGGTCGATGTCGAAGCGGCGGTCCTTGGCGACGACGGAGCGGCCGGTCTCGCGCACGCGCCGCAGCAGCGGCTCGAGATCGTCCCAGAGCTCGCGCCAGTTCTCGCGGCCCGGGCGGCCGAAGGCGCGGGGATGCTTGTCGCCGATGGTGGGCGCGTAGGCCTCGTTGTAGAGCGCGGTGAATTCGGGCCCCCAGAACAGCACCACCTCGGCCTCGGCGCAGAGGAGGATCTGCACGGCCGTGCGCAGCGCCGGCGTCCACGTCTGCGGCGGCCCGATCGGCGAGCCCGCCCACTCGGCCGCACGCATCAGCGGGCTCGGCTCGCCGGCGGCGTTGCGGAAGAGCGGCATGGTCGAGGGCAGGGCGACGTTCACCGCGCGCCCGATCCCGGTCGTGGCCGGCCCGTGGGCCAGAGGGCAGGTCCGTCGAGACCGGGCGGGGCCCCCGGCGCGGGGCTGTCCGCTCCGTCAGCGGAAGCGCAAGGCAATCGGTGCAACCTCGGGATGCAGAATGTAGCCGAGCTTAGCGGAGCCGTATTGGCGAGGCCAGACGCGCGCGGGTCACAACCTCGAAATCCCGGCGCGGCAAAGTGGATTCGCGCCCGGGACAGGAGCCCGGGCGCGTCGCCCCTCGCGTGCGTCTCAGTTCCGGGCCGGCGCCGCCGCGGGCCCGTCGGCGCTCGCCCGCTTCTCCGGGTTCTTCGCCTGGCTGTAGGCGACGTTGGAGAAGTTGCCGATCACCGCCGACCAGGGCCGGGCCGCGTCCGTGGAACCGGCCTGCTGGTCCTTGAGGTAGGGCTCCTTGGCCACCTGGCAGAAGACCGTGGTCAGGCCGTTGACGAGGGCGTCGTCGGTGTCCTGGCCGCCGGTCTCGACGGGCTTGCCGCCCTGGGCGGCCTTCACCTGCGGCACCAGCTTGGCGAGCACGGGGACGAACTGCTCCTGGCGCAGGCCCTTGAGCTGGTCGGCGACGCCGACGGTCTCGAAGGTCTTGAGCACCGAATCCTGCGCGACCTCGGCGCAGGGCGCGTTGCCCGCCAGCATGGTCTGGGTCGCCTTGCGGGCGTCCGAGGCGGCGCTGTCGGAGCTGATCGCCGGGGCGCTGTTGCCCCAGGCGTTGCGGATGTAGTCGGTGACGTTGCGGACCTCGACGTCGGTCATCTCCTGGCCGATGGCGATCATCGGGGCGTAGCCGCTCTGGGCGGCGAGCCCCCCGTAGATCACCCGCAGCACCGTCTCGGGTCCGTAGGACTGGACCGAGGTGTTGCCGGCGAGCGCCGGGACCGCGCCGGCGATGCCCTTGCCGTCCGGCTGGTGGCAGGAGGAGCAGTAGGTGAGATAGGTGTCCGCGCCCGGCGCGCCCGGCTTGTTGAAGGCCTGGAGGTCCTTCTCCTTGTAGGTCTGCTTGGCGGGGATCGTGCGCAGGTAGGCGACCATCGCCTTGAGGTCGGCGTCCGTCATCTTGGAGAGCGATTCCTCGATGGTCTGGCGCATCGGGCCGGCGGCGACGCCCGGCCGCGCCCCCGGCGCCGTGCCGGTCTTGAGGTAGGTCACCACGTCGGCGTCGCTCCAGGCGCCGATGCCCTGGTGCCCGTCGGGCGTGATGTTGGGGGCGTACCAGCCGTCGATGACGCCGCCGCCGAACTTGCCCGCGAGGCTCGAATTGCCCACGAGCTTGCGCTCGTTGTGGCACATGCCGCAATGGCCGAGCCCCTCGACGAGGTAGCCGCCGCGGTTCACCTCGGCGCTGGCGTTCGGGTCGGGCTTGAAGCGGTCGTCGCTGAAGAAGGCGGTCCGCCACGTGATCAGCGCGGTGCGGACGTTGAACGGGAACGGGATCTCGTTGTCCTTGCGCTTCTCGCTCACCGGCTCCAGCGACTTGAGGAACGCGAAGATCGCCTTGGTGTCCTCGTCCGAGACCTTGGTGTACCAGCCGAACGGGAAGGCGGGGTAGAGGTACTCGCCCTCGTCGCCGATGCCGTGCCGGAACGCCTTCTCGAAGGTCTCGTAGCTCCACTTGCCGATGCCGGTCTCGGGATCCGGCGTCAGGTTCGGGGTGTAGATCGCACCGATCGGCGTGTTGAGCTTGTAGTTGCCCGCGTAGGGCTTGCCGCCGGGCGCGGTGTGGCAGGCCACGCAATCGCCCGCGGTGACGAGGTAGCGCCCGCGCGCCACGGGATCCTGATCCGCGCCCTGGGCCAGAGCGGGCAGCGGCACCAGCGCGAGTCCCGCCAGGAGCGAGAAGGCAGCGAGGCGATCCATATACCCTCTCCTCATCAACGTTGGGGACGCAGCGGCACGACGGTGTCGGATTCCGTGCGGGCGGGCAACGCGGCCGATTCCCGGGTTGTTGCGACGGGTTCCCTGCGGCGAAGCGCCTCCGCCCGCGGAACGGCGCGCGGGGGGGCGGAGCCGCGGGATCGGGCGGGGACGGAGCGGGCCTCGGCCCGTGCCGCGGCCCGGTTGGCGGCGAGGTGCGCAGCGAGCGAGCCCGTGAGCGCCGCCGCGATCCAGGGCCAGGGCGCGGCGACGAGGGCCGCGCGCAGGGCCAGCATCAGGCAGGCGCCCGCCCCGAGATTGGCGAGCGGCGCCAGGACCGGGCGGCCGGCGCGGCGGCGGCGCGTCGCCACGAGGCCCGCCTCGGCCGCCATGAGGACGAGGATGGCGTCGACGATGCGGCCCGAGGCGAAGAGCGGGGCGAAGACGGCGTCGAGGGGCGGCACCGCCATCTCACGGCTCCGCCGGCTCGGCGCGCCCGCGCGCGAGATCGGGGTTCAGGTGCAGGATGCGCAGGTTCAGGAACGCCGCGGTGCCGACCCAGGCGAGGTAGGGCAGGGTGAGGAGCGCGGCCGTCGCGGAGACCCGGGCGAGGACGGCGACGAGGAGCGCCACGGAGAGCCAGAGCAGGACGATCTCGGCGAGCGCCCAGTCGGGCCGCCGCATCCGGAAGAAGATCACGCTCCAGGCGATGTTGAGCCCGGCGTTGAGGGCGAAGGCCCAGAGCAGGATGGCGCGGGCGGCCGGGCTCGGATCGGCGCTCCAGGCGAGCACCCCCGCGACGGCGGTGAGGCTGAAGATCAGGGCCCAGATCGGCCCGAAGGCCCAGTCCGGCGGCTTCCAGGCCGGCACGCGCAGGCGCCGGTACCAGCCGTCGGTGCGCGTCGCGAGGCCGCCCGCCACCGCCACGAGGACGGCCGCGCCCGCGGCGATCACCGCTGGCAGGAGGCTCGGGGCGATGACGGGGCTCACGGCGAGACCCAGCGGAACAGGTGCGCGAGGTCCTTGAAGAAGATCCGCACGTGGGCGACGGGCTTCTTCCGGACCAGCTCCTTGTTCATGTAGGCGTCCCAGGTGAGCTGCTGCACGTCGCGGTCGCGGCAGATCGCGACGAAGCGCTCGCGCAGCGGGTCGTTGCGGTACCAGACCCCCTGCATCAGCCGGAGGATCCAGAACACCCGCCCGTGCAGCCGCATGAAGCGGGACCGCGCCCGGGCGAGCGCCTTCGCCTGCCCGGTCGCCAGGAAGGCCAGCGCCGCCTCGGCTGCGAGCTCGCCCCCGAGCATGGCGTAGTAGATGCCCTCGCCCGAGGCCGGGGCGACGAGGCCGGCGGCGTCGCCCGTCAGCAGCACGTCGCGGCCGTTGTCCCAGCGCTTCAGGGGCTTGAGGGGCAGGGGCGCCCCCTCCCGCCGCAGGGTCTCGGCCCGGTCGAGGCCGGAATCGGCGCGCAGGGTCCGGATCGCGCCGCGCAGGGAGAAGCCCTTGCGGGCGCTCCCGGTGCCGATGCTCACGGTGTCGCCGTGCGGGAAGACCCAGGCGTAGAAATCGGGCGAGAGCCGCCCCTGATAGTAGACGTCGCAGCGCGTGGCCTCGTAATCCGCGCTCGCCTCCGGGCGGCGCACGATCTCGTGGTAGGCGAAGACCTGCCGCATGGCGGCGTGGCCCGGGATCTCGGCCCGGCCGACCGCGGAGCTCGCCCCGTCGGCGCCGATCACCAGCCGGGCCCGCACCCGGACCTCGCCCGCGCGCCCCGCCTCCGCGGGCTCCTCCGCCGTCTCCCCGGGCACCTCTCTGGCCGCCCCCTTGGGGACGTAGTGCACGGTGGCGAGGCCCGAGCCGTCGCGGGTGATGCGGGTGAACAGCCCGTCGCGCCGCACGGCGCCGGCCTGGCCCGCGCGCTCCCGCAGCCAGGGATCGAAATGCTCGCGGTCGACCATGCCGACGAAGCCCTCGCCCACCGGCATGTCGACGGCGCGCGCGCTCGGGGCGATCATCCGGGCCGCGCGGATGCGGGCGACGAGGAGGTGGTCGGGGACCGCGAAGTCGCGGATCAGGCGGGGCGGGATCGCGCCGCCGCAGGGCTTGATCCGGCCGGCCCGGTCGAGGAGCAGCACGCGGGTTCCGGCCCGGGCGAGGGCGGTCGCCGCGGTGGCGCCCGCCGGCCCGCCGCCCACCACCACCACGTCGAACTCCGCATCCGCGACGGCGTCGTCGACGGGGGCGGGACCGCGCGCGGCGGTCGGATGGCTCTCGGGGGCGGCGGGACCGGTCATGGCGACCTCGCTTCGAGTCCGGGGCTGAGATGGAACCGCGCCGCCCGCACCAGGGGGTTGCCGGAGGCGGCGACAGGCGAGAGGCGGGCGGCGAGGATCGCCGCGCCGACGAACAGGACCGCCTCGGCGGCGAACACCGCCGCATAGGCATGGAGCGGGTCGGGGGTGAACAGGCGCGCCGCGTCGACCGCGAGCGTGCCGAGCACGCCCCCCGCCCCGAAGGCGACGCCCTGGGCCGCACCCCAGACGCCCATGCGGGTGCCGCGCGTCTCCGCGCCGCCCGCGCCCGCCAGCGCCATCATCGAGCCGATCGCCGAGACCGCGTAGACCCCGTTCGAGACCCCGAGGGCGAAGACCGCGGCGCGCAGGGGGAAGTCGGGGCCCATCGGCCCGCCCGCCGCGATGGCCGCGAGCGCCAGCGCCGAGCCGAGGCAGCCCACCACCGTCCAGAGGCGCAGGGAGCCGAGCACCGGGCCGCCGATCCCCGCCGTGATCCCGGCGACCGCCAGCATCCCGGCGAGCACGCCCCCGTGCTGCAGCCCGGCGAGCTTCGTGGTCGCCCCCGGGCTCATGGCGAAGACGAGGCCCGCATAGGGCTCGAGGATGAGTTCCTGGGCGCTGTAGGCCAGCATCGAGACCAGGATGAAGACGGTGAAGCGCCGGGCGGTCGGGTCGGCCAGCACCTCGGCCAGCACCGCGCGGAACGGCGCCTTGCGCTCCCGGGGGGCCTCTCCGGCCGCGCCGGCGGGGGCCTCGATCCCCGCCACCGCGAGGCAGGCCACCGCGAAGGCCGCGAGGGAGACGACGCCCGAGACCGCGACGAGGCGCGGGCCCGAGAACGGATCGAGGAAATGGCCGGCCAGCGGCGCGGTGATCGCGAAGCCCGCGATCATCATCACCCAGACGATGGTGGCGGCGGCCCCGCGCCGCTCCGGGGCGACCCCGCCCGCGAGCAGGACGAGGAGCGAGGTGCCGGCGGCGCCGACCCCGATGCCCACCGCCAGGAAGGCGAGGGCGGCCAGCGCGAGGCCCGCGACGAGATGCGTCTCGGCGAGGGCGGTGCCCAGCGCCGCGCCGGCCCCGCCGAGGCAGAGCGCGGCCATGCCGCCGACGATCCAGGGCGTGCGCCGCCCGTGCCGGTCCGAGCCGTAGCCCCAGCGCGGACGCAGCACCTGCACGGCGTAGTGCAGCCCGACGAGGAGCCCCGGCACCAGGGCGGGCAGGGCGAGTTCCACCACCATCACGCGGTTGAGCGTCGAGGTCATCAGCACGACGACGGCGCCGAGCGCCGTCTGGACGAGGCCGAGGCGGGCGATCTGCGCCCAGCAGAATCCGGAAGACCGGAATCCGGAGGACCGGGAGCCGGTGGATCCGGGCTGGGCCGCCATCACGCGCCTCCCGCGACGAGCGCGCCCACGAGGGGGCGCAGGGCGAAGGCCGCGACCAGCATGCCGATCACGTAGAGGGTGGTGCCGGTGCCGTTGTACCAGGCGGCCCGCGCCCGCGGATCCTTCAGGAAATGCGCCATCAGGGCGAACTGGCCGGCGAGCAGCAGGGCGACGATCCCGGCATGCCAGGGCCGGCCCCAGGCGGCGAGCAGGGCGATCACCACGACCTGCGGCACGGCCATCACCAGGCAGGCGAGGCGGGCGGCGGCCTCCTGGCCGAGCTGGACGGGCAGGGAGGCGAGGCCCATGCGGCGATCGCCCTCGACCGACTTGAAGTCGTTCAGCGTCATGATCCCGTGCGCACCCACCGAGTAGAGCAGGGCGAGGAGGAGGACCCGCGCGTCGGGCAGGGCGGCCGCCATCACGGCGGCGCCGGTGAACCAGGGCAGGCCCTCGTAGCAGAGCCCCACCGCCGCGTTGCCCCACCAGCCGTTGCGCTTCAGCCGGACGGGCGGGGCGGAGTAGATCCAGGCCAGCACCAGCCCGATGATCGCCGCGCCGAGGATCCAGGGCCCGAGCATCGCGGCGACCGCGAGCGAGAGCGCGGTCCAGCCCGCCGCGAGGTAGAGGCCCCAGCGCCCCGGGATGCGGCCGGAGGGGATCGGCCGGTCCGGCTCGTTGATGGCATCGACATGCCGGTCGAACCAGTCGTTGGCGGCCTGGCTGGTGGCGCAGACCAGGGGACCGGCGAGCAGCACGCCCGCGGCGATCACCGGCCACTGCCCGGAGGCCGGGTGACCGGAGGAGACCACGCCGCAGGCGAAAGCCCACATCGGCGCGAACCATGTGATCGGCTTGAGGAGCTCGACGACTGCGCTCGGTGCGGGCGTTGCCATGCACCGAGGCTAGGTTTTGACGGCCCGAAGTGTCAACTCAAATTTACACGCGGGACGCGGAATCGGTCTGTCCGCGGCAAGACGCGCGCCGACCGCGGCGCACCAATACTGCGCTGCACAGCAATACGGATGTATTCCGAATTCAGATCTTGGGCAGACCTGTCCGCGGCGGCCTCGGCGACGGCCGCGCCCGGCTACCGTTTCGGCGCGGCGGCCGGGCGGAACAATCCCCGCTTTCCTCAGGCAGAGCCCGGATCAGACCTCGTCCACGACCCCGTCGAGATCGCCGATCCCGTAGCGGCGCATCTTGGCATAGAGGCCCTGGCGGCTGAGGCCGAGCATGTCGGCGGCCGAGGCGCGATTGTCGCGGGTGATGCGCAGGGCCGCCTCGATGCAGAGCTTCTCGATCAGGTCCGTGGTCTCGCGCACCAGGGTCTTCATCGAGACCCGGCCGACGAGCTCGGTCATCTGCTCGACCGAGCGGGGCAGGGCGGCACCGGCGGAGGGCGCGGCGCGGCGCCCGCCGGCCCGGATCGAGAAGCCGAGGCAGGGCTGGCCGGGCACCGCGACGGCGGCGACCTCGACATCCTCGACCGAGCCGTACTGGCCGCGCAGCACGGTGGCGAAGCGGCGCACGCTGCGATGGTCCTGCAGGGTGTCGAACAGGGCCCGCGCCTCCGTCGCGTCGTGGCCGAGCCAGCGCTCCAGCCCCTGCCCGCGGGCCTGCTCCTCGGTGGCGAGCTGGGCCAGCTCGAGGAAGGCGGTGTTGGCGGTGAGCACCCGCCGCCCGAGATCGGTGACGACGAAGCCCTCGGGCATCGCCCGGACCACGTCGAGGGCGTAGGTGGCCAGGGGCGGCCCGTCGTCCCGCTCGGGCGCCGGGACCGACAGGCGCAGGAGCACGCTGGTGGCGGTCTCGCCCCGGAACAGGGAGGCCGAGACGGTGGTGGCGCCGCGGCCCTGCGCCAATCGGGCGGCCAGCTCCGGCGCCTCGCCGGTGACCCGCAGCGTGGTGAACAGAATCTCGAGATCGCGCGCGCTGCCGGGCTCGAACAGGTCGATCACGTCCTGGCCGGAGATCCGCTTCTGGGCGCGGCCGAGGAGGCGGACGGCGGCCGGGTTGATCTCGCTGACCCGCCGGGTGCCCGCATCCACGATGAGGACGGGCTCGCCCGAGAGCTGGAACAGCAGGCGGTAGCGGGTCTCGGCGGCGCGCAGGCGGTCGTAATCGCGCTCGAGCGCCTGCTGCGCCTCGGTCAGCCGGCGCTGGAGCGCGGCCACCGCGCGCATGTCCTGGCCGATCAGCAGGACCGGCCCGTCGGCCTTCGGCCGCAGCGCCGCGTAGCGCACCGGCAGGTCGGCGCCCTCGGGGCTCGGATGGTTGACCTGCCGCCAGCGGGTGAGGCCGCTGGCCTTGGCCTCGCGCAGAAGCGCCTGGACCTTGGGCCGACTCTCGACCGTCACGGTGTCGAGCACCGGCTGGCCGCGCCAGGCCTGCAGCCGGCCGGAATCGAGATCGCCGCTGCCGCTCGCCGCGTCGCGGATCACCCCGTCCGTGTCGATCACGAGGGAGAGGTCGGTCGCCGCGGCGATGACGAGCCCGGCCGCCTCGCCGTCGAGGAAGCTGGCCGCGTACGGCAGGGCCGGTTGCGGCGCGTGCGGGGCGGGGCGCGCAAGGGAGTTCAACGGTCACCACTTCTGATAGGTCGCGGGGTCCTTTCAGCAGGCCCGGGCTCGCAATTCAAGCAAGCCCTCTGCGATTTCCGGGGCTGCGCGGCCGTCGAGGACGCAGGCATCGGCCCCGACCCGCTCGGCCTGTTCCGGGTGGCGGGCGAAAAAGGCACCCCCCACGAGGATTCGCAATCCTTGGTTGTAAGAGGCTTGACGCAGGCTGGCGATCAGCGCGGCGAGCTCCGGCAGGTGCACATCGCACGCAAGAGACAGGCCGACCACGTCGAACCATGTGGCCGAGACGGCCTCGGCCCCGACGACCATTCCCGGGGCGGCGACGTCCCAGCCCGCCTCGCGGAAGAAGCTCGCCACCACCGAGAGGCCGAAGAGATGGGTCTCGCCGGGGCCGGGCACGAGCAGGACGCTGCGCCCGGAACAGGATTCCGAGACCTCGAGCTCCGCGCAGAGCATGCGGGCGATGATCTGGATCCGGCCGAGCCCCTGCGTCACCGCCAGGAAGTCGCACTCGTCCTCCTCCCAGAGCGTGCCGAGATGGCGGGCGGCGGGCGCGAGCAGGTCGACGAGCAGGCTCCCGAGCGGCAATCCGTCGGCGAGCAGGGCGCGCACCTGCGGGCGGAGATCCTCGCGGCCGTCGGCGGGGGCGGGGGCGAGGAGCATCGCGGCGAAGCGGGCGATCTCCTCGGGGGCCGGCCGGCGCAGGACGGGCAGCCGGGTCGGCGGCGGCGGGTCGCGCTCCAGCGCCGCGCAATGGGCGAGCATCAGCCGCGGCAGGATCTCGCCCTCGACGATCCGCGCCAGCGCCTCGGGGCAGTCGAAGGCGGGGTGCGGGCTCCCGCTGGATCCCGCCCCGCCCCGCGGCCTGAGGCCCGCGCCGAGTTCCGCGAGTGCGGCGGCCCCGAACTCGGCCGGGGTTTCCAGCAGGGCGCAATCGGGCGGAAACGCACAGCTCGAGGGTCTGCGGATGTGCCTCCAGTCACCCATCGGCGCTCTCCCTGTGCGCGACCGGCTCGGCGCTTGGCGCGGGACGTCTCGCGTGTCGGCCTCGGATCGTTCGAGCGCCGGTCTGTGCCGGCCTGCTGCCTGATTCTCTGGAGGCGCGCGCCGGGGACGCGCGTCTCTGAAGCCCGCGGACGGGGCGCCGGGACTGCGGCCGAGGCCGCGCCCCTGTGGTGGGATCGTCCGGTCCGTGCCCGAACGCTGCGGGCGCGGATCACGGCTCGAATCCGCGAAACGGTGTGACGATAAACCTCCGGCTGCGCTTGGCAATGGTCGAGACCAAACAAATTCGTGACACCTCCGACGAACACTGTCAGTTGGCATTGACGTAAAGCTGGATTGACACTTGGCGGGGGGCCGGCCTAGGCTTCGTGACAGACGGGGCTCCGCCCAGCGGTGCCCGGCTCAAGAAGCGGACGAGGGCGGACGCGATGGCTTCAGGCCGACCCACAGCACCGCTCTACACGCGGGCCGAGCGCCTCCGGCGCGACGCCACGCCCTGGACCCTGGTGCAGGGCGTGCTCGCGCCGGTGCAGTTCGCCGCCTTCCTGATCAGCCTCGGCCTCGTGCTGCGCACCCTCGCCACCGGCGAGGGCTTCGCCGCCGCCAACGCCTCCGTGGTGATCAAGACGGGGCTGCTCTACGCCATCATGATCACCGGCTCGATCTGGGAGAAGGCGGTGTTCGGGCGCTACCTGTTCGCCCCGGCCTTCTTCTGGGAGGACGTGGTGAGCATGCTGGTGCTGGCGCTGCACACCGCCTACCTCGCAGCGCTCGCCAGCGGCGCCCTCGAGCCCCGCGCCCTCCTCCTCCTCGCGCTGTCGGCCTACGCCACCTACGCGGTGAATGCCGGGCAGTTCGTGCTGAAGCTGCGCGCGGCGCGCCTGCAGGCGAGCGCCCGGGACGACCGGGCCGGCTTCGCCGGAGCCGCCTCGTGAACGCCCGCGTCGACCTTCCCGTGCCGGCCGCCATCGCCGTGGCCGCGCCCGGCGGCTGCGCCGACATCCGCCAGGAGACCGGGCAGCGCGCGGTGTTCTGCGGGCTCACCGGCATCGTCTGGCTCCACCGCAAGATCCAGGACGCGTTCTTCCTCGTGGTCGGCTCGCGCACCTGCGCGCACCTGATCCAGTCGGCCGCGGGCGTGATGATCTTCGCCGAGCCGCGCTTCGCCACCGCGATCCTCGACGAGCGCGACCTCGCGGGCCTCGCCGACGCCAACGAGGAACTCGACAAGGCCGTCGAGCGGCTGGTCGCGCGACGCCCCGACATCCGCCTGCTGTTCCTCGTGGGCTCCTGCCCGTCCGAGGTGATCAAGCTCGACCTCTCCCGCGCGGCGATGCGGCTCTCGGCCAAGCTCGCCGGGGTGCGGGTGCTGAACTACTCGGGCAGCGGCATCGAGACCACCTTCACGCAAGGGGAGGATGCCTGCCTCGCCGCCCTGGTGCCGGGCCTGCCGCCGGCCGCCGACCCGGGCGCCGAGCTGCTCGTGGTCGGCGCGCTCGCCGACGTGGTCGAGGATCAGTTCGCCCGGCTCTTCGCCGAACTCGGCATCCCGGTCCGCTTCCTGCCGGCCCGCCGCGCCGGGCAGATGCCGCCGGTCGGGCGCGGCACCCCCTACCTGCTGGCCCAGCCCTTCCTCGCCGACACGGCTCGGGCGCTGGAGGAGCGCGGCGCCCGGCGTCTGGCCGCCCCGTTCCCGCTCGGCGCCGAGGGCACCACGGCCTGGCTCCGGGCCGCGGCCGAGGCCTTCGGCGTCGCGCCCGCGCGCTTCGAGGCCGTCACCGCGCCGGGCCTGCGCCGCGCGAACCAGGCGCTCGCCGCCCATCGCGACAGGCTCGCGGGGAAGCGGATCTTCCTGTTCCCCGATTCGCAGCTCGAGGTGCCGCTCGCCCGCTTCCTCGCCCGCGAGCTCGGCGCGGCGCTCGTCGAGGTCGGCACGCCCTACCTGCATCGCGGCCACCTCGCCGAGGAGCTGGCGCTGCTGCCCGCCGGCACCCGGGTGACCGAAGGCCAGAGCCTCGACGACCAGATGGACCGCTGCCGCGCGGCGCGGCCCGACCTCACGGTCTGCGGCCTCGGCCTCGCCAACCCGCTGGAGGCGGAGGGGCTCTCGACCAAGTGGTCGATCGAGCTGCTGTTCACCCCGGTCCAGGGCTACGAGCAGGCGGGCGACCTCGCCGAGCTGTTCGCGCGGCCGCTGCTGCGCCGCGTCCGGCTGGAGGTCTGAGGCCATGCAGCTCACCGTCTGGACCTACGAGGGACCGCCCCATATCGGCGCGCTGCGGGTGGCCTCCGCGATGCGGGGCCTGCACTACGTGCTGCACGCCCCCCAGGGCGACACCTACGCCGATCTCCTGTTCACCATGATCGAGCGGCGCGACACCCGCCCGCCCATCACCTACACCACCTTCCGGGCCCAGGATCTCGGCCGCGACACCGCGCAGATCTTCAAGGACGTGGTGGAAGCGGCCTACGCGCGCTTCCGGCCCCAGGCCATGATCGTCGGCGCCTCCTGCACGGCGGAGCTGATCCAGGACGATCCGGGCGGCCTCGCCAAGGCCCTCGCCCTGCCGATCCCGGTGATCCCGCTGGAGCTGCCGGCCTACCAGAAGAAGGAGAACTGGGGCGCCTCGGAAACCCTCTACCGGCTGGTGCGGGCGCTGGCCGGCCAGCCCCGGGACGGCGCGGCGGAGCGCAAGCCCGGCCGCCGCCCCCTCTGCAACCTGCTCGGGCCGACGGCGCTCGGCTTCCGCCACCGCGACGACCTCGTGGAGGTGGAGCGGATCCTGGCCCAGCTCGGCATCGACGTGAACGTGACGGCGCCGCTCGGCGCCACGCCGGCCGATCTGGGGCGGCTGCGCGACGCTGACTTCAACGTGGTGCTCTATCCCGAGATCGCGCGCGCGGCGGCGCAGTACCTCGAGAAGACCTTCCGGCAGCCCTTCATCGACATCGTGCCGATCGGCGTCGGAGCCACCACCCGCTTCATCGAGGCGGTGGCGGCGCTGGCCGGGGTCGATCCGGCGCCGGCTTTGGCCGGCACGCCCTCGCGGCTGCCCTGGTACGCGCGCTCGGTCGATTCGACCTACCTCACGGGCAAGCGCGTCTTCGTGTTCGGCGACGCCACCCACGCGCTGGCGATCGCCCGGGTCGCCGCCCAGGAACTCGGCTTCCGGGTGGTCGGGCTCGGCAGCTACGACCGCAGCTTCGCCCGCGAGATCCGGGCCGAGGCGGCTCTGCACGGCATCGAGGCCACGCTCAGCGACGACTACCTCGACGTCGAGGCGGCGATCCAGGCGGCCCAGCCCGAGCTGGTGCTCGGCACCCAGATGGAGCGTCACGTCGCCAAGCGGCTGGGCCTGCCCTGCGCGGTGATCTCGGCGCCCGTCCACGTGCAGGATTTCCCCGCCCGCCACTCGCCGCAGATGGGGTTCGAGGGCGCCAACGTCCTGTTCGACACCCTGGTCCACCCCCTGATGATGGGGCTGGAGGAGCACCTCCTCGGCATGTTCCGCGAGGACGGCGAGTTCCACGACGGCGCCGCCCCCTCGCACCTGCCCCGCCACGGCGGCGCGGCGCCCGAGGCCGTCACGGAAGCGGCCGAGCCGATCCGGGTCGCCGAGCCGATCCGGGTCGCAGAGCCGATCCGGGTCGCAGAGCCGGCAAGGGCCGCCCCCGCGTCCGATCTCGCCACCCTCGAGGCTCCCACCCTCGTCGCTCCCTGGGCCCCCGAGGCCGAGAAGGAGCTGAGGAAGATCCCGTTCTTCGTCCGCGGAAAGGCCCGCGCCAACACCGAACGTTTCGCCCGCGAGCGCCGGCTGCCGCTCATCACGCTCGAGACCCTCTACGATGCCAAAGCGCATTTCGGCCGATAGGCCCGACATCCGCGTCGTCATCGTCACGCTCGACAATCACTTGGCGAGCGCGGTGGAGCGGGCGCGCCTGAGCCTGCGGGCGGAGATGCCGGGGCTCGAACTCGGCTTCCACGCCGCCGCCGAGTGGGAGAACGATCCCGCGAGCCTCGCCCGCGCGGAGGCCGACGTGGCGCGGGCCGACATCGTGCTCTGCGCCATGCTGTTCCTCGACGAGCATGTCCGCGCCATCCTGCCGGCGCTGAAGGCCCGGCGCGAGGCCTGCGACGCGATGGTGGGCTGCCTCTCGGCCGGCGAGGTCGTGCGCACGACGAAGCTCGGCCGCTTCGACATGAGCGGCAACAAGCGCAGCGCGCTGGACTTCCTCAAGCGCCTGCGCGGCAAGCCGGGCGGGGAGGGCAACGCCGCCCGCCAGATGGCTCTGGTGCGCAAGCTCCCCAAGATCCTGCGCTTCATCCCGGGCTCGGCCCAGGACGTGCGGTCCTACTTCCTCACCCTGCAATACTGGCTCGCGGGCTCGGACGCGAACGTCTCGTCCCTGGTGCGCTTCCTGGTGCAGCGCTACGCGGCGGGGCCCCGCGCCGGCTGGCGCAGCCTGCCGGCCGCTCCCGCGCCGGTGGAGTATCCCGATACCGGGCTCTACCACCCGCGGCTCGCGGGCCGCGTCACCGAGGATCCCGCCCGGCTGCCGCGATGCCAGGGCATACCGGGCGTCGCCCGCGGCCGGGTCGGCCTGCTGCTGATGCGCTCCTACGTGCTGGCCGGCAACACCGCCCATTACGACGGGGTGATCGCGGCGCTGGAGGCCCGCGGCCTCGACGTGGTGCCGGCCTTCGCCAGCGGCCTCGACAACCGCCCGGCGGTGGACGCCTTCTTCAGTCGTGAGGGCGGCGCCGATCAGCGCAAGGCCACCATCGACGCGCTGGTCTCGCTCACCGGCTTCTCCCTGGTCGGCGGCCCGGCCTACAACGACGCGGCCGCCGCCGAGGCGATGCTGGCGCGCCTCGACGTGCCCTACCTCGCCGCCCAGGCCCTGGAGTTCCAGACGATCGAGCAGTGGGAGGCGGGCGACCGCGGCCTCTCGCCGGTGGAGGCCACCATGATGGTGGCGATCCCCGAACTCGACGGCGCCACCGCCCCGATGGTGTTCGGCGGGCGCTCCTCGGCCTCCGGCACCGACAATGCCCGCGACATGCGCGCCCATCCCGAGCGGGTCGCGCGGCTGGCCGAGCGCGTCGCCAAGCTGGTGGCGCTGCGGGCCACCCCGAAGCGCGAGCGCCGGGTCGGGATCGTGCTGTTCAACTTCCCGCCGAACGCGGGCTCCACCGGCACCGCGGCCTTCCTCTCGGTCTACGCCTCGCTCCTCAACACCCTGCGGGCGCTCGCCGCCGACGGCTACGCGGTCGAGGTGCCCGAAAGCGTCGATGCGCTGCGGGACAAGATCCTCGGCGGCAACGCCGCGCGCCACGGCACCCACGCCAACGTCCACGCCCGCGTCGCGGCCGAGGACCATGTCCGGCGCGAGCCACACCTCGCCGAGATCGAGGCGCAATGGGGCCCGGCGCCGGGGCGCCACCAGAGCAACGGCGCGGATCTCCTCGTGCTCGGCGTCGGCTTCGGCAACGTCTTCGTCGGGGTCCAGCCCGCCTTCGGCTACGAGGGCGACCCGATGCGGCTGCTGTTCGAGCGCGGCTTCGCGCCGACCCACGCCTTCTCGGCCTTCTACCGCTGGCTGCGCGAGGATTTCGCCGCGGACGCGCTGCTGCATTTCGGCACGCACGGCGCCCTCGAATTCATGCCCGGCAAGCAGACCGGGCTGTCGGCCGCCTGCTGGCCCGAGCGCCTGATCGGCGCCACGCCCAACGTCTATCTCTACGCCGCCAACAACCCCTCGGAGGGGACGCTGGCCAAGCGCCGCTCCGCCGCGACGCTGGTGAGCTACCTGACGCCGAGCCTCGCCGCCGCCGGGCTCTATCGCGGCCTGATCGACCTCAAGGGCTCGCTGGAGCGCTGGCGGGCGCTGCCCCCGGAGGACGCCCACGAGCGCATTCGGCTGGCCGGCCTGATCCAGGTCCAGGGCGCCGCCCTCGACCTCGTGGCGGCCGAGCCCGCCTGGACGAGCGACCCGGCCCCGGTCACGGCGCTCTGGGAGGCCGTGACCGAGCTGGAGCAGACCCTGATCCCGCACGGCCTGCACGTGGTCGGCGAGGGCGTGCCGGAGGCCGAGCGCGTCGATCTCCTCGGGGCGCTCGCCGAGGCCTCGCACGGGCTGCGGCCCGAGCGGGCGGGGCTGGAGCGCCTGGCCGCGGGGGCGAGCCCGGATTCGGCGCTCGCGGTCGCCGGCCTCGGCAGCGCCGAGGAGACCCGGGCGGCCTTCGCGGAGCTCGCCGCCACCAACCGCCTGCTCTCCGAATCCGCCGAGCTTCCCGCGCTGCTGCGGGCGCTCGACGGCCGCTTCATCGCGCCCGTCGCCGGCGGCGACCTGCTGCGCAACCCCGCGATCCTGCCCACCGGCCGCAACCTGCACGGCTTCGACCCCTACCGCCTGCCCTCCGCCTTCGCGGTGGCGGACGGCGCGGCGCAGGTCGCCCGGATCCTCGCCCGCCACGCGGCGGAGGGGCGCCCGCTCCCCGAGAGCGTGGCGCTGGTTCTGTGGGGCACCGACAACCTCAAGAGCGAGGGCGGCCCGATCGCCCAGGCGCTGGCGCTGATCGGCGCCGAGCCGCGCTTCGACGGCTACGGTCGGCTCGCGGGCGCCGCCCTGATCCCGCTGGAGCGGCTCGGGCGCCCGCGCATCGACGCGGTCGTCACCCTGTCGGGCATCTTCCGCGACCTGCTGCCGCTCCAGACCAAGCTGCTCGCCGAGGCGAGCTTCCTCGCCGCCACCGCCGACGAGCCGGAGGCGGACAACTTCGTGCGCAAGCACGCGCTCGCCATCCAGGCCGAGCAGGGCTGCGACCTCGAGACCGCGGCGCTCCGGGTGTTCTCGAACGCGGAGGGGGCCTACGGCGCCAATCTCGGCCACCTCGTCGAGTCGGGCCGCTGGGACGACGAATCCGAGCTGACCGAGACCTTCTCGCGGCGCAAATCCTTCGCCTACGGCCGCACCGGCCGCCCGGCGCCGCAGCGCGCCCTGATGCAGGCCGTGCTCGCCCGCGTCGACCTCGCCTACCAGAACCTCGATTCCGTCGAGGTCGGGGTGACGAGCGTCGACCACTATTTCGACGGGCTCGGCGGCATGGGCCGCGCCGTGGCCAAGGCCAAGGGCCAGGCCGTGCCGATCTACATCAGCGACCAGACCCGGGGGGAGGGGCGTGTCCGCTCCCTGGAGGAGCAGGTGGCGCTCGAGACCCGCACCCGGATGCTCAACCCGAAATGGTACGAGGGCCTTCTCGGCCACGGCTACGAGGGCGTGCGCCAGATCGAGGCCCACCTGACCAACACGGTCGGCTGGTCGGCCACCGCCAACGCGGTCCAGCCCTGGATCTACGAGCGCATCACCGAGACCTTCGTGCTCGACCCGGCCATGCGGGCGCGCATGGCCGACCTCAACCCCACCGCTTCGGCCAAGGTCGCGAGCCGCCTGATCGAGGCGCACCGCCGCGGCTTCTGGACCCCCGACGCCGCCACCCGCGACGCGCTCGCGCGTGCCGAGGAGGAGCTGGAGGACCGGCTCGAGGGCGTGACACCGCTGAGCGTGACACCTGGAGTGGCCGCATGAACATCGCGATCCGGAACCCGATCCCGCGCCGGGAGGAGGGCAGCCTCCAGGTGGCCCTCGACCCCGACCTCAAGATCGAGACCGCCAAGGTCTTCGCCGTCTACGGCAAGGGCGGCATCGGCAAGTCGACCACCTCCTCGAACCTGTCGGTGGCCTTCTCCAAGCTCGGCAAGCGGGTGCTGCAGATCGGCTGCGACCCCAAGCACGATTCGACCTTCACCCTGACGAAGCGCCTCGCCCCGACGGTGATCGATGCCCTCGAGGCGGTGCAGTTCCACTCCGAGGAGCTGCGCGTCGAGGATTTCGTGGTCGAGGGCTACAACGGCGTGCGCTGCGTCGAGGCCGGCGGTCCGCCCGCCGGCACCGGCTGCGGCGGCTACGTGGTCGGCCAGACGGTGAAGCTCCTCAAGGAGCACCACCTCTTGGAGGACACCGACGTGGTGGTGTTCGACGTGCTGGGCGACGTCGTCTGCGGCGGCTTCGCCTCGCCGCTCCAGCACGCCGACCGGGCGCTCATCGTCACGGCCAACGACTTCGACTCGATCTTCGCCATGAACCGGATCGTCGCGGCGATCCACGCCAAGGCCAAGAACTACGACGTGCGGCTGGGCGGCGTCATCGCCAACCGCTCGGCCAAGACCGACGAGATCGACCGCTTCAACGACGCGGTCGGCCTGAAGCGCCTCGCCCACTTCCCCGACCTCGACATCGTGCGGCGCTCGCGCCTGAAGAAGTCGACCCTGTTCGAGATGGAGCGCTCGCCGGAGCTCGACGCGGTCACCGCCGAGTACATGCGCCTCGCCGAGACGCTCTGGGCCGGCGCGCCGGCCCTCGACGCGGTGCCGATGAAGGACCGCGACCTGTTCGAGTTCCTGGGGTTCGACTGATGGCCGGCATCACCCAAGGCGCCCTGCAAGGCTCCCTGCAAGGCACCACCTACGAGGCCCGGCGGGGCGAGCTGACCACCTATTTCGACCGCACCGCGGTCGAGGCGTGGTCGCGCCTCACCTCCGACGCGCCCGTCAGCCGCATCCGCGCCACCGTGCGGGCGGGCCGCGACGCCATGCGGGGCACGCTGCTCGCGTGGCTGCCCGACGACCTCACCGGGATGCGCCTGCTCGATGCCGGCTGCGGCACCGGCGCCCTCAGCGTCGAGGCGGCGCGCCGCGGCGCCGAGGTGGTGGCCATCGACGTCTCGCCGACGCTGGTGGGCCTCGCCCGCGAGCGCCTGCCCGCGATCCCGGGCGCCGGCCGCATCGATTTCCGCGTCGGCGACATGCTGGACCCGGGCCTCGGGCGCTTCGACCACGTGGTGGCGATGGATTCGCTGATCCATTACGGGGCCGCCGACATCGTGCGGGCGCTCGCCGCCCTGGGGGAGCGGACCTCGGGCTCGGTGCTGTTCACGGTGGCGCCGCGCACCGCCCTGCTCACCCTGATGCACACGGCCGGCAAGCTGTTCCCGCGCGCCGACCGGGCGCCCGCCATCGTGCCGGTCACCGAGGGGACCCTGCGCCGCCGCATCGCGCGCGAGCCCGCCCTCGCCGGCTTCGCGGTTGCGCGGACGCGGCGGATCAACAGCGGCTTCTACCTCTCGAACGCCATCGCGCTGGGCCGGACGCGATGAGCGCCGGCCAGACCCTCACCCGCGCCCTGATGCGCCTCGGCCCCGCGATCCTGCCCTTCGCGGACGCGGCGACGCCGGAGCTGCCGCTCGGGCGCCTGCTGCGGCTCGCCTTGTTCCAAGTCACCGTCGGGATGGCCGCGGTGCTGCTGATCGGCACGCTCAACCGGGTGATGATCGTCGAGCTCAGCGTACCGGCCTGGATCGTGGCGGCGATGCTCGCCCTGCCGCTGGTCTTCGCGCCGCTCCGCGCCCTGGTCGGCTTCCGCTCGGACACGCACCGCTCGGTGCTGGGCTGGCGGCGGGTGCCCTACATCTGGTTCGGCACGCTGCTGCAGTTCGGCGGGCTCGCGATCATGCCCTTCGCCCTGCTGATCCTGTCGGGCGACACCACCGGCCCGCTCTGGGCCGGGCACGTGGCGGCGGCGCTCGCCTTCCTCCTCGTCGGCGCCGGCCTGCACGCGGTGCAGACGGTGGGCCTCGCGCTGGCCACCGATCTCGCCCCGGCCCATGCGCGGCCGAAGGTGGTGGCGCTGCTCTGCGCGGCGCTGCTCGCCGGCATGATGGGCAGCGCGCTGCTGTTCGGGCTGGCGCTGGCGCAGTTCTCCCCCGTCCGGCTGATCCAGGTGATCCAGGGCGCGGCGCTCCTCACCCTCGTCCTCAACGGCATCGCCCTGTGGAAGCAGGAGCCGCGCGATCCCGGCCGCGCCGCGGCGCCGCGGGGCCCGGGCTTCGCCGAATCCTGGCGCGGCTACGCGGGCCGCGGCCGCGCGCGGCGGCGCCTGGTGGCGATCGGGCTCGGCACCGCGGGCTTCTCGATGCAGGACATCCTGCTCGAGCCCTACGGCGGCGAGATCCTGCACCTCTCGGTCGGGGCGACCACGGCGCTCACCGCCATGCTGGCGGCGGGCGGCGGGCTCGGCCTCGTCCTGGCGGCGCGCTGGCTCAACCGCGGCGGCGACCCGTTCCGGGTGGCGGGGGCGGGCACCGTGATCGGCATCCTGGCCTTCTCGGCGGTCGTCTTCGCGAGCCCCCTCGATTCCGTCCGCCTCTTCGCCGTCGGCGTCACGCTGATCGGGCTCGGCGGCGGCCTGTTCGCCCACGGCACGCTCACGGCCTCGATGGCCAAGGCCGGCCCGGAGGATACCGGCCTCGCGCTGGGCGCCTGGGGCGCGGTGCAGGCCACCGCCGCCGGCCTCGCCATCGCGGCGAGCGGCGTGGTGCGCGATCTCGGCGCCGCGATCGCCCAGTCGGGCGCGCTCGGCGAGGGCATGAACGAGCCCGCGATCGGCTACCTCATCGTCTACCACATCGAGATCGCGCTGCTCTTCGCCGCCCTCGTGGCGATCGGGCCGCTGGTCCGCGAGCGGAGCCCGCGTGCGCGCCACGCCGACACCCGCGAGGCGGCGCCCCGCCGCCTCGCGCCCCGAACCACCTGAGCCAGGGAGGACCCTCATGCCGAACGGCCTGCCATCCGGAGCATTGACCGGCTACGTCGACGTCGCCCAGGTCGTGCTCTACACCTTCTGGTTGTTTTTTGCCGGGCTGGTCTTCTACCTGCGCCGCGAGGACCGCCGCGAGGGCTATCCCCTGGAGAACGAGTCGGTCGGCCGCCTCAAGGCGCCGGACCCGATCCTGATCCCGACCCCGAAGGCTTTCCGCCTCTCGAGCGGGCACACGATGTACGCGCCCCAGACCAACGTCGCGGTCGACGGCGCGGTGCCGAGCCGCAAGCTCGAGCCCTGGCCGGGCGCCCCCTACGAGCGCACCGAGACCTCGCTGCGGTCCGGCGTGGGCCCCGGCTCCTGGGTGCAGCGCCACGACGAGCACGACCGCACCTGGGACGGCCAGTACCGCATCGTCCCCCTGCGCGTCGCCGACACCTTCGTGGTGCACGAGGACGGCCCGAACCCGATCGGCCTCACCGTGGTGGGCGCCGACCGCAAGGCGGCGGGCGTGGTGGTCGATCTCTGGGTCGACCGGGGCGAATCGTTCGTGCGCTACTACGAGGTCGAGCTGATGGACGGCAGCCGCCGGCTGATGCCCGTCACCTTCTGCCGCACCCCGCTCTTCGGCCGGCAGGTGACCACGGAAGCGCTCCTCGCCGCCCAGTTCGCCGAGATCCCGACGACGAAGGACCCGGATTCCGTGACGCTGCTCGAGGAGGAGCGGATCATGGCCTGCTTCGGCGCCGGAACCCTCTATGCCAGCCCCGAGCGCGCGGAGCCGCTGCTGTGAGCGAGTCCGATTTCCTCCCCGAGGGCACCCTGCGCGGTCTGCCCGGTCCGCTGCCGAAGGGCGAGCGCATCCTCTGGCAGGGCGCGCCGACGACGGCCGGCGTGTGGCTCCACGTCTTCCACGTCCGCCTCGTGGCGGCGTGGTTCGTCGGCGCGGGCCTGATGGCCGCGCTGGTCTCCGGCCGGCCGGCGCTGGCCGTGCTCACGCCGACCCTGGCGATCCTGGGCGCCGCCGTCGCGCTGCTCTGGGTCCTGGCCTGGCTCTGCCACCGCACCACGGTCTACACCCTCACCAACCGCCGGCTGGTGCTGCATATCGGCATCGCCCTGCCCATCACCCTGAACCTGCCCTTCGCCAAGATCGAGACCGCGGCGCTGCGGCGCTTCCGCGACGGCAGCGGCGACCTGCCGATCCGGCTACAGGCCGGGGTGCGCGTCGCGTATCTCCAGCTCTGGCCGCACGGAAGGCCCTGGCATTTCTCGCGGCCCGAGCCCATGCTGCGCGCCGTGCCGGATGCGGGCGCGGTGGCCGAGTGCCTCGCGCAGGCGCTGCGGCTTTATCGGGAGGACGGGCCGGAAGACGCCCGCCTGCCGGTGATCGTGACGCGGCCCGACCGGGTGGAGAACCCGGGACGGCTCGTGGCGGCGGAATAGGGGGAGGGGGACGATGGCCAGCATGTCCGAACCCGCGCGCGGACCGGGACCGGGGCTCGCCCTGATCGGGGCCGGCGCGCTCGTCGGCTTCACCATGCTGGCCGTGCTGATCGGGCGCGGGGGCGCCGGCATCAGCCTGCCGCCCGCCCAGCCCGTGGCCGAGATCGACTTCCGGGCCGAGGACCAGGTCGACGGCTCGATCGTGCTGCGGGACGCCGGCAGCCGCCGGGTGGTGGGCACGATCCGCCCCGGCGAGGACGGCTTCGTGCGCGGCACCCTGCGGGGCCTCGCCCAGGCCCGCCACCGCGAGGGGCTCGGGCCCGAGCGGCCCTTCCGCCTCACCCGATTCGACGATGGGCGCCTCGCGCTGAGCGACGACGCCACCGGGCGCCGCGTCACGCTGGAGGCCTTCGGCCCGACCAATGCCGCGGCCTTCGCCCGGTTCCTGCCCGAGACGCCCAGCAGCGCGGAGGTCCGATGATGGCGTGGCTCTCCAGAACCGTCGTCGAGGTGCCCTGCACCGTCGAGATCGAGCAGACTCCCGAGAGCCTGCACGCCCACGTGACCCTGGATGCGGGCTTCGAGATCGAGCCCGGCGACGCGGTGCAGGTGCACGACGCGCCGGCCCTGCCGCCCTACGGCGAGCGCATCAGCGTGCGCCGCCGCGCCACCGTGACCCGCGCCTCGCGGCTCGAGCGGGCCTGGACCAAGCTGATCGCCCATCTCGAGCTGACCGAGCTCTACGAGGTGAGCTTTTCCGAGAGGAGGACGCTGTGAACCTGCATGTGACGCCGAACGCGAGCCTCCAGCCGGCCAAGCTCCCGGCCACCAAGCTCCCGCTGAACGAATCCACCAAGGCCGCGCAGGAGACGACCTTCCTGTCGCCCCGCTTCTACACCACGGATTTCGAGGAGCTCGACCGCACCGACGTCGAGCCGGTCCGCGCCCAGTGGGACGTGCTGATCGCCGAGCTGCGCTCCGACCCGAACAAGCGCCACTTCGTGCGCAACGACGAGTTCGACTGCGACCTGTCGCACCTGGAGCCGGAACTCCGCAAGGAGTTCATGGACTTCCTCGTCTCCTCGATCACCGCCGAATTCTCGGGCTGCGTGCTCTATGCCGAGATGCGCAAGCGCGCCAAGAACAAGGACATCCGCGAGCTGTTCGGCCTCATGAGCCGCGACGAGGCGCGGCATGCCGGCTTCATCAACGACACGCTGAAGGATTTCGGCATCGGCGTGGACCTGGGCTTCCTCACCAAGGCCAAGAAGTACACCTTCTTCCGGCCGAAGTTCATCTTCTACGCCACCTACCTCTCCGAGAAGATCGGCTACGCCCGCTACATCACGATCTTCCGGGAGCTGGAGCGCCACCCCGAGCGGCGCATCCACCCGATCTTCAAGTGGTTCGAGAAGTGGTGCAACGACGAGTTCCGCCACGGCGAGGCCTTCGCGCTGCTGATGCGCGCCAACCCGAAGCTGACGAGCGGCACCAACGTCCTGTGGATCCGCTTCTTCCTGCTCGCGGTCTTCGCCACGATGTACGTGCGCGACCATCACCGGCCGGCCTTCCACGCGGCGCTCGGCGTCGACCCTTCGGATTACGACTTCACGGTCTTCCGCATCACCTCGGAGATCTCGAAGCAGACCTTCCCGATCACCCTCGACATCGAGAACCCGAAGTTCCGCGCCGGGCTGGAGCGGCTGCTCGCCTGCTCCCGCGGGATCGCGGCGGCCAAGGCGCGGGGCGGGATCGGCGGCAAGCTCGCCCAGGGCTTCCACGGCATCCGCGCGGGGCTCGCCTTCGCGCGGCTCTACCTGCTGCCGGTGCAGAGCCACGCCATGCCCGCCGACATCCGCCTGCAGCCGGTCTGGTAGCATGGTCGAGCTCGCCGCCCCGGCCCTCGTCGCGGCTCTGCTCTGGTGGTCCTCCACCGGGCTGATCCTGGTGCTCGACCATCTGCCCCGGCGCACCCATGCCTGGAGCATGGCGGGCGCCACCCTGGTGCTGGCACTGGCCCTCTGGGCGATCGCGGCGAGCGCCCGGGAGACCAGCGTCGCCGCCGCCTATACGGGCTTCGCGGCCGCGCTCGCGGTCTGGGGCTGGCAGGAGATCAGCTACTACATGGGCTTCGTCTCGGGCCCGCGGCCGCAGGCCTGCCCGCCCGCGCTCCGCGGCTTCGGCCGCTTCCGCGCGGCGCTCGCCACCAGCCTCTGGCACGAATGCGCGATCCTGATCGGCGGCGCGGCGATCCTCGGCCTGGTCTGGGGCCAGCCGAACCGCGTCGCGCTCTGGACCTACGGGGTGCTGGTGCTGATGAACCTCTCGGCCCGGCTCAACCTCTTCCTCGGGGTGCGCAACCTGCACGCCGAGTTCCTGCCCGACCATCTCGGCTACCTCGCGGGCTACCTGACCCGCAAGCCGATGAACCCCCTGTTCCCGCTCTCGGTGATCCTCGGCACCGCCGCCGCGCTCCTGCTCGGGCGCGCCGCCGCCACGGACGGCGCGCTCGCCCACGAGGTCGTCGCCTGGAGCCTGCTCGCCACCCTGATGGCGCTCGCCACCCTGGAGCACTGGTTCCTGATGCTGCCGCTGCCGTCGGCCGCCCTCTGGCGCTGGAGCCTGCCCGCCGGCCCGAAGCTGAGGCCCAGGCAAGATTGAGTCCCGGAACGACCGAGGCGTCGGCAAGACCGAAGCTCCAGAAAGACTGAAGCACCGGGAAGACCGAGGTCCCGAACCCGGGACCGCGCGATCGAGACCACGATCAACACGAGGGGAGTGGAGCCGATGGACTACGAAGCCTTCTTCGGCAGCGAGATCGCCGGGCTCCACCGCGAGGGCCGCTACCGGGTCTTCACCGATCTGGAGCGCCGCGCGGGCGACTTCCCGCACGCCACCCATCACCATGCCGGCGGCACCCGGCCCGTCACGGTCTGGTGCTCGAACGACTATCTCGGCATGGGCCAGCACCCGGCGGTGCTGGAGGCCATGCACGGCGCGCTCGAGCGCTGCGGCGCGGGCGCGGGCGGCACCCGCAACATCTCGGGCACCAACCACGACCACGTGCTGCTCGAGCGCGAGCTCGCCGACCTGCACGGCAAGGAATCCGCGCTGCTCTTCACCTCGGGCTACGTCTCGAACTGGGCCGCCCTCGGCACCCTGGCCGGCCGGCTGCCGGATTGTGCCGTGTTCTCGGACGCCGAGAACCACGCCTCGATGATCGAGGGCATCCGCGCGAGCCGGGCCGAGCGCCACATCTTCCGCCACAACGACCCGGAGGACCTCGACCGCAAGCTCGCGCTGGTCGATCCCGCGCGGCCCAAGCTCGTGGCCTTCGAATCGGTCTACTCGATGGACGGCGACATCGCGCCGATCGACGAGATCTGCGACGTGGCCGAGGCGCACGGGGCGCTCACCTATCTGGACGAGGTCCACGCGGTCGGCCTCTACGGGGCGCGGGGCGGCGGCATCTCGGAGCGCGACGGCGTCGTCCACCGCCTCGACGTGATCGAGGGCACGCTCGGCAAGGCCTTCGGGGTGCATGGCGGCTACATCACCGGCTCCGCGCCGCTCTGCGACTTCGTGCGCAGCTTCGCCTCGGGCTTCATCTTCACCACCTCGCTGCCGCCGGCCGTGGCGGCGGGCGCGGCGGCCAGCATCCGCCACCTCAAGGCCAGCAGCGTCGAGCGCGCCCGCCATCAGGACCGCGTCGCCCGCACCCGCGCGGCCCTGCTCTCGGCCGGCATCCCGGTGCTGCCCAACCACAGCCACATCGTGCCGGTGATGGTCTGCGATCCCGTGCTCTGCAAGGCGATCTCCGACACCCTGCTCGACGAGTTCGGCATCTACGTGCAGCCGATCAACTACCCCACCGTGCCCCGCGGCACCGAGCGCCTGCGCGTCACCCCGTCGCCGCTGCACACCGACGCGGACATCGCCCACTTGGTCGACGCCCTCGCCACGATCTGGGGCCGGATGGGCGTGGCCCGGAAGGCGGCGGAGTAGGACGCCCGCTCCCCCGTCAGGGGGAGGGGCCGCCCGGCGCCGTCGTGCGCATCGGACCTGCAAGGAAGCTCATGGACAGCGCGGCCGTTCGACAGAGGGAGCCGGAGGACATCGAACCCGACCCCGCCCCGCGCCGCCGGGAGACCCGCGCCGCGCCCGGTCCCACCGTGTTCCCCTTCTCGGCCATCGTCGGCCAGGACGAGATGCGCCAAGCCCTGCTGATCGCGGCCGTCGATCCGACGATCGGCGGCGTGCTGGTCTTCGGCGACCGCGGCACCGGCAAGTCCACGGCGATCCGGGCGCTCGCCGCCCTGCTGCCGCCGATGCGGGCGGTGGCGGGCTGCCCCTATGCCTGCGATCCCGACGCGCCGGCCGAGTCCTGCCCGCATTGCACAGGGAAGGGCGCGGGCAAGGAGACCGGCAAGGAGGCCGGCAAGGCCGCGCGCAGCAAGGCCCGGACCGTGCCGGTCCCGGTGGTGGACCTGCCGCTGGGCGCCACCGAGGACCGGGTGGTCGGCGCCCTGGATCTCGAGCGGGCGCTGGCGCGGGGCGAGAAGGCGTTCGAGCCGGGGCTGCTGGCACGGGCCAACCGCGGCTTCCTCTACGTGGACGAGGTCAACCTGCTGGAGGACCACATCGTCGACCTCCTGCTCGACGTCGCGGCGTCCGGCGTCAACACGGTGGAGCGCGAGGGCCTGTCGCTGCGCCATCCGGCCCGCTTCGTCCTGGTGGGCTCCGGCAACCCGGAGGAGGGCGAGCTGCGCCCGCAGCTCCTCGACCGCTTCGGCCTCGCCTGCGAGGTCGGCACGCCGCAGGACATCCCGACCCGCATCGCCGTGGTGCGTGCCCGCGACGCCTACGAGCGCGATCCCGCGGGCTTCTGCGCGGCCCATGCGGGGGCCGAGGCCGCGACCCGGGCGCGGATCCTGGCCGCGCGCGCGCGTCTCCCCGGGATCGCGGTGCCGGACGCGGCCTTGGAGCAGGCCGCCCGGCTCTGCCTCGCCCTCGGCACCGACGGCTTGCGCGGCGAGCTCACCCTGATGCGCACCGCCCGGGCGCTCGCCGCCCTCGACGGGGCGGACAGCGTCGGCGACGACCAGATCCGCCGCATCGCGCCGAGTTGCCTGCGTCACAGGCTCCGCCGCAACCCCCTCGACGAATCGGGCTCCGGCGCCCGGGTGGCGCGGGCGGTGGCGGAGGTGTTCGGCGCGTGACGGGGAGCGGCGCGCCCGCGCGGGACGGCCCGGACCCGGCCTGGACCGCGGCGCTGCGCGTCGCGACGCTCCTGGCCGCCGATCCGCACGGGCTCGGCGGCGTCGTGGTGCGGGCCGGCTCCGGACCCGTGCGCGAGCGCTGGCTCGCGGCCCTGCGGACGGCGCTCGGCCCCCGGCCCTGGCGCCGCATGCCGCCCGGCATCGCCGACGACCGGATGCTCGGCGGCCTCGACCTCACCGCGACGCTCGCTGCCGGACGGCCGGTCACGGCGCGCGGCCTCCTCGCCGAGGCCGACGGCGGCATCGTCGTGGTGCCGATGGCCGAGCGCCTGCCCGCCGCCGCCGCCGCGCGCCTCGCGGGCGCCCTCGACACCGGAATCCTCGCGCTGGAACGCGAAGGCCTCGCCGCACGCCTGCCCGCGCGGTTCGGCCTCGTCCTCCTCGACGAGGGCGAGGGGGAGGAGGCGGTGCCCGAGGCGCTGGCCGACCGCCTCGCCTTCCGCCTCGACCTCGGGGGCATCAGGCCCGGGGCGATCCTGGACACCGCGTCGGGGCCGGGCCCGCGACGCCCGCCCCCATCGGCGGGGGCGGACGGCCCGCCGTCCGAGCCGGACCCGATCGCGGCGCTTTGCACCGCGGCCGCGGCGCTCGGCATCCGCTCGCTGCGCGGGCCGCTGCTCGCCGCCCGCCTCGCCCGCCTCCTGATGGCGACGGAACCCGCGGAGGAGGCGGTGTCCGAGGCCGCCTGCCTCGTGCTCGCGCCGCGGGCCACGCGCCTGCCGCCGCAGGAGAGCCGGGAGGCGGACGACGCGGCCGAGGAGGCGGCCGAGGACGGGCCCGAGCCGGAGGCGGCGCCGGAGGATCCGGGCGCGGAGCCCGACCCGCGGCCGGAGACCGAGCCGGCACCGACGACCGCGCCCCTCGACGAGGTGGTGCTGGAAGCCGCCCGCGCCGCGCTGCCGCCCGATCTCCTCGCCCGGCTCGCGGCCGGCGAGCCGCCGCGCGGCGCCGGAGCAGCGGGCCGGTTCGGGCAGGCGGCGCGCGATCCCCGTACCGGCCGGCCGATCGGCGCGCGCCCGGGCGATCCGCGCCGGGGCCGGCTCGACCTGATCGCGACATTGCGGGCCGCCGCGCCCTGGCAGCGGCTGCGGCCGGCGACGGCGGGGAACCCGGCCCCGATCCGCATCAGGCCCGAGGATCTGCGCATCCGCCGGCTGGTGCGCGCGCCCGAGACCACCACGGTGTTCTGCGTGGACGCCTCGGGCTCGGCGGCGATGGAGCGGCTGGCCGAGGCCAAGGGCGCGGTCGAACTCCTGCTCGCCGACGCCTATATCCGCCGCGACCGGGTGGCCCTCGTGGCCTTCCGCGGGCGCGACGCGGTGCTGGCGCTGCCGCCGACGCGCTCCCTGGTGCGGGCCAAGCGCTGCCTCGCCGGATTGCCGGGCGGGGGCGGCACGCCGCTCGCCGCCGGCCTCGACGCCGCGGCCGCCGTCGCCGGGAGCGTGGGCCGGGGCGGAGGTCGGGCGGTGGTGGTCGTGCTCACGGACGGGCGCGCCAACGTGGCGCGCTCGGGGGAGGGCGGCCGGGCACGGGCCGGAGCCGAGGCCGAGGCCGCCGCGCGCGGCCTGCGGGCGCTCGGCGTCCCGGTCCTCGTGGTCGATACCGGCCTGCGCGGCGAGGGCGCCCGCGCGATCGCCGAGGCCGCGGGCGCGCGCTACTGCCCGCTGCCCTACGCGGATGCGGGCCGGGTGAGCGCGATGGTGCGGGCGGTGCAGGCGTGAGGACGGAGCGGTGAGCGGATCCCAGGACCCGGACCGGCCCCGCTGGGACCGGGAGGGCCGCGACTGGCCGAACCGCGCGGCGAGCCGCTTCGTCGAGGCGGCCGGCCTGCGCTGGCACCTCCAGGAATTCGGCGCGCCCGATGCGCCCGCCCTCCTCCTGCTGCACGGCACGGGTGCGGCGACGCATTCCTTCCGCGGGCTCGCCCCCCGCCTCGCCGAGACGGTCCGGGTGATCGCCCCGGACCTGCCGGGCCACGGCTTCACCGATCCGCTGCCGCCGGGCCGGCTCTCCCTGCCGGGCATGGCCGAGGCCGTCGCCGGGCTGGTGCGCGCCCTCGCCGTCGCCCCGGCAATCGCGGCCGGGCACTCGGCGGGCGCCGCGATCCTCGCCCGGATGGTCCTCGACCGCAGCCTCGATCCGGGCCTGCTCGTGGCGATCAACGGGGCGCTGACGCCGTTCCCCGGCGCCGGCAGCCTGCTGTTCCCGGCGATGGCCCGGATGCTGTTCCTCAACCCCCTCACCCCGAAGCTCTTCGCCTGGAGCGCCGACCGCGCGGCGGTGCAGCGCCTCATCGGCGGCACCGGCTCGCGCCTCGATCCGGCGGGCGTCGATCTCTATCGCCGCCTCTTCGCCAAGGCCGGCCACGTGCGCGGCGCCCTCGGCATGATGGCGAACTGGGACCTCGCCGGCCTCGACCGCGAGTTGCCGCGGCTCGCCGCGCGGACCCTGCTGATCGTCGGCGGCGAGGACCGGGCGATCCGGCCGGACACCGCCTTCGCCCTGCGCGACCGCCTGCCGCGGGCCCGGGTCGAGCTGCTGCGCGGGCTCGGTCATCTCGCCCACGAGGAGGCGCCCGAGCGCGTCGCCGCCCTGATCCTGGCCGAGGCGCGCGAGGCGGGCCTCGTGGCGGCCCTGAGCGAGACCGGCGCGCCGTAGGCGGACGGGCAGGGCGAAATCGGCGCGCAGCCCTCGCCCGGTGCTTGCGCCGGCCGAAAACCCCGGCATAGTGTCATCCTATGTTGACACTGGTCGACAAGCCCGACTCACAGACCAGCCCGGATCGGCGAGCGCACGCCGTGGTGATCGGCTCCGGCTTCGGGGGCCTCGCCGCGGCGGTGCGGCTCGGGGCCCGCGGCTACCGCGTCACCGTGCTGGAGCGCCTCGACCAGCTCGGCGGCCGCGCCCGGGTGCATCGCCAGGACGGCTTCACCTTCGATGCCGGCCCCACCATCGTCACCGCGCCCTTCCTGCTGGAGGAACTCTGGCAGCTCGCGGGCCGGCGGCTGGAGGACGACGTCGCCCTCGTTCCGATGGATCCGTTCTACGAGATCCGCTTCGCCGACGGGGCGACCTTCTCCTACAGCGGCGATCCGGAGCGGATGCGGGCCGAGGTGGCAAGGTTCTCCCCCGGGGACGTCGCCGGCTACGAGCGCTTCATGGCCTTCAGCCGCGAGGTCTGCCGCATCGGCTTCGAGGATCTCGGCCACGTGCCCTTCGGCTCGCTCGGCGCGATGCTGCGCATCGCCCCCGACCTGCTGCGCCTCTCGGGCCACCGCTCGCTCCACGCGGTGGTCTCCCGCTTCATCCGGGACGAGCGCCTGCGCACGGTGTTCAGCTTCCATCCGCTGCTGATCGGCGGAAACCCCTTCCGGGCCAGCGCGATCTACGGGCTGATCGCCCATCTCGAGCGGCGCTGGGGCGTCCATTTCGCCATGGGCGGCACCGGCCGGATCGTGGACGGCCTCGCCGGCCTGATCCGCGGGCAGGGCGGCAGCCTCCTGTGCGACGCCGAGGTGGCCCGCATCCTGACCGCGGGGGGCACCGCCACCGGGGTGCGGCTCGCCGGCGGCCGCGAGATCGCCGCCGACATCGTGGTCTCGAACGCCGATTCGGCCTTCACCTACGGTCAGCTCCTCGGCGGCACGACGCGGCGCTGGAACCCGCGCAAGCTCTCGGCCGCGCGCTCCTCGATGGGGCTGTTCGTCTGGTATTTCGGCACGAACCGCACCTACGAGGACGTCGCTCACCACACCATCGTGATGGGCCCGCGCTACCGGGAGCTTCTGGCCGACATCTTCGACCGCAAGGTGCTGGCCGAGGATTTCAGCCTCTACCTGCACCGGCCGAGCGCCACCGACCCGCTGCTGGCGCCTCCCGGCCACGACGCCTTCTACGTGCTGGCCCCCGTGCCGAACCTCGCGGGCGGGCAGGACTGGGCGGCGCTGGCCGAGCCCTACCGCCGCCGGATCGCGGCCCATCTCGGGGCGAGCCTGCTGCCCGGGCTCGAGGACGCGATCGTGACCTCGCGGGTGAGCACGCCGCAGGATTTCGCCGACGACTTCCTCAGCGTGCGCGGCTCCGGCTTCGGCCTGGAGCCGGTGCTCACCCAATCCGCGTGGTTCCGGCCGCACAACCGCTCGGAGGACGTGGGCAACCTCTACCTCGTCGGCGCCGGCACCCATCCGGGCGCCGGCCTGCCGGGCGTCCTCTCCTCGGCCCGCGTCCTCGATTCCCTGGTGCCCGATGCACGCCACGTCCGCTGACCACGACGCCTGCCGGGACGCGATCCGGGCCGGCTCGAAGAGCTTCTTCGCCGCCTCGCTGCTCCTGCCCGCCCGGGTGCGCCGCCCGGCCTACGGGCTCTACGCCTTCTGCCGGCTCTCGGACGACGCCGTGGACGGGGCCGAGACCGCCCGCTGCCGCCGTGCGGCGGTGGAGCGCCTCGCCACCCGCCTGACCCTGGCCTATGCGGGCCGCCCCGCCGACAACCCGGCCGACCGGGCGCTCGCCGACCTCGTGATCGAGCACCGCATCCCCGAGGCGCTGCCCCGCGCGCTGCTCGACGGGCTGGCCTGGGACGCGGCGGGCCGGCGCTACGCCGATCTCTCCGAGCTCTCGGCCTACGCCGCGCGGGTCGCCGGCACGGTCGGCGCCATGATGACGCTGATCATGGGCTCGCGCGATCCCGACACCCTCGCCCGCGCCTGCGATCTCGGCACGGCGATGCAGCTCACCAACATCGCCCGCGACGTCGGCGAGGATGCCCGCGCGGGCCGGCTCTACCTGCCGCTCGCCTGGCTCGACCGGGCCGGGATCGACCCGGAGGCGTTCCTGCGCGCGCCCCGCCACGGACCGGCGCTCGCCGGGCTGGTCGCCGACCTCCTCGCGGCGGCCGACGAGCTCTACGCCCGGGCCGAAGCGGGCCTCGCGGCGCTGCCGGCCGATTGCCGCCCGGCGATCCGCGCGGCGGGGCTGATCTACGCCGAGATCGGCACGGCCGTGCGGGCGAACGGCCACGACGCGGTCGGCGCCCGCGCCCGGGTCGGCGCCCTGCGCAAGGCGGCGCTGCTCGCCCGCGCCGTGGGCCCGCAGCGGGCGGCGCCCGGCCTCGACGCCCCCGTCCTGCCCGAGGCCGCCTTCCTGATCGCGGCGCTCGGCCGGCCCGCCGGGAAGCACGTGGCCGAGCCGGAGCGCCCCGCGCTGCCCGCCTGGTGGGACCTGCGCGGCCGGGCACTGCACGCCCTC
The DNA here is from genome assembly GCF_056431005.1 of Methylobacterium sp. HJ2. Lineage (NCBI taxonomy): Bacteria > Pseudomonadati > Pseudomonadota > Alphaproteobacteria > Hyphomicrobiales > Methylobacteriaceae > Methylobacterium > Methylobacterium sp. HJ2. Next base: position 226,526 of record NZ_JBWJYM010000005.1, read on the forward strand.
GACCTGATCGAGGCCTGGGAGCGGCGCGACGCCTTCGCCCGCACGCCGTGACCGACCACCTCTTCGCGGCCCTCGACATCGGCCTCGCCTTCGCCCTCGTCCTCGGGCTGGCGCTCTGGCAGCTGGTCGCGGTGAAGCGCAGCATCCGGGCCGACCGGGCCCGCGCGGAGGCGGAGCGGGCGGACCCGGAGGCCTGACCGGGACGCCTGGCGTCAGTCCGGCTGATCCGTCCACGGATCGACGACGGTCAATCCGCATCCACGGATGCCGCCGACGTCGCGGGTGGCGATCTCGGCACCGCTGCACGCGCAGTCGCCGCGATCAGGGCATCGAAGCCCTCGATCGGCAGGCCCGCCTGCCGGCGGCCGGATACGATCTGGGCATAATGCATCGCCGCCCCGGCATCGAACGGCAGGACGCGGCCAGCGAAATCCTCCGCGACCATGGCCTCGACCAAGCCCGATATCATCTCGCGCCTGCGACCGGCGGCCATCGTCGCGATACCGAATAGGATTTCGGCCCGGTTGATGCTCGTCGTATAGAGGCGTCGCCGCGGCTGCGCTGCGGTCCAGGCCAGCACCGCAGGATCGGGCGCTGCCCGCATCAGCTCCGAGATCACGTTGGTGTCGAGGACGATCATCGCCCGAGCTTCGGCGCCGCCCCGATCGGGATGGATGGGTGCGGATCGAGATCGACGCCGCCGACCGCGGCGAAGCGGTGCTTGATGGACTCGGCCAGATTCGGCTCGGCCGCCGGCCCGGACAAGGCGTCTGCCAGGATCGCGCGCACCTCGGCCTCCACCGAGCGACCATTATGCGTCGCCCGCGCGCGGAGGCTGGCGGTGATCGCCGCATCAAGGTTGCGGATCGTGAGCGTGCTCGTCCGGGATCGCGGTCCGTCGAACGGGGTGAGTCCAGCGGAGACGATCTTCGGGTCGCCGACGCGGTCCGTCCAGCCCTATCCCAGCACCCGCGGCATCCGGAACGGCAGCATGAAGCGCACCAGGGGGTTGGTCAGGCGGTCGAGCGAGAGGCTCTCGTGGACCGGGCGCACGGCCTCACCGCCGAGCCGGGCCGAGAGCAGGGAGCGGGCATAGAACGGCGTGTCCTCGAAGGTGCGCAGGATCGTCGCGACGCCGTCGTCGCTGCGGGTGGGGCGGGGCACGCGCCAGAACCGGGTCGCGGGGAGGGCGGCGGCGAGCGGCGGCCGGATGTCGCGGCGGCTGCCGTCGCGGCCGAAGCGGAGCGAGAGGTTCTGGCCGCTGCCGTCGCGGCGGCGCACGTCGTAGAGGATCGCGGCCCCGTCCGAGAGATCGGCCCGGCACCAGTTCCAGTCGCGAAAGCCCCGCTCCAGGGGCTCGTCGCCCGCGTTGGTGTCGAAGTAGCCGCTGCCGCGCCAGGACAGGGCCGGCTCCGTTAGCGCGACCTCGACCGCGGAGGCGGGGGCCATCGGCCACCAGCGGTGGTGCCCGGGGGCGTCGAGGGTGAAGGGCCCCTCGGTGATCCCGTGGGGGCGCAGCCGCACCGTGCCGCGGATCGGGCGCGGGATCGGCGCGCCGCGCTCGTCGATCGTGATCGTCAGCGTCGTGCCGTCCCACGCGAGGGCGTTCGGCCCGATGGCGATGTGGTCGGCCCCGCGGGCGAGCGCGCTCTCGCCCCGCTCGGTCATGGCGAAGCGGCCGGGCGCGCCGTACAGCACCACGTTGAAGGCGCAGTGGGCGAAGGGGTTCCGGCTGCGGTCGATCGCGTAATAGGTCGAGAACACGCTGCCGATGAAGGCGATGATGGTCAGCCCCTGGCGCCCGTCCGCGCTCAGCGCATCGACGTACCACCAGACATAGCCGCCCGGCGCGACCGCGCCGTCGAATCGAGGTCCGCGAGCAGCGCCCGCGCCGCCAGCCGGCCCGATTGCGCCGCCATCGGCACGCCCGGCCCCGGATGCACGCTCCCCCCCGCGAGATAGAGGCCCGGGATCGCCGTCCGCGCGCCCGGTCGCCGGAAGGTCGCGCCCCAGCCCTGAGAGGCCCGCCCGTAGAGCGCCCCCGCCGTCGCCGGGAACAGCGCCGCGAATCCGGCCGGGTCCGTGATCGTTGGCGGGCTCGCATCCGTCAGCGTCAGGCCGCAGCGTTCGAGCTTGGCTCTCAGCACGCTCGCGCATCGTTCGATCTCCGGCGGGGTCGGTCGGTCCGGCCCGTCGGCCGGGGCGTTGACGAGGAGGAGCAGGGATTCGGGGCCGGCCGGTCCGAGGCAGGCATCGTCGCGGTCCTGCGCGCAGACGTAGACCGTCGGATCCTCCGGCAGCCGCCGGCGGCGCAGGATCGTGTCGAACTCGGCCCGGTAATCGCCCGAGAAGAACACCGTGTGGTGGGCGAGCGGAAAGCCCGCGGCGCGCGCCCGCGCGCAGAGCGTCACCGCCGAGAGCGAGCGCTCCGCGGTGGAGAGCCGGTCGCCGACCGGGGCCGCCTCGGGCCCGAACAGGCCCGCCCCGAGGGCGGCCGTGTCGGCGTTGCAGATCACCGCCTCGGCCGGGATCTCGGTGCCGTCCGCGAGCGCCACTCCGGCGACGCGACCGCGCACGTGGAGGATCCGCCGGACCTCCGCGCCGTAGCGGAACCGCGCCCCGCGCGTCGCCGCGAGATCGGCGACCGCCCGCGCGAGCGCGCTCATGCCGCCGGCCACGCTCCAGACGCCCGCCTGCTCCACGTGGGCGACCAGCATCAGGGTGGCGGGCGCGTCGAAGGGCGAGGAGCCGCAATAGGTGGCGTAGCGCCCAAAGAGCTGACGCAGGCGCGGATCGTGGAAATAATCGCCCAGCGCCGACCACAGCGTGGAAAAGGGCTGGATCCGCCAGAGGTCGGCCATGCCCGTGAAGCCCGTGCGGGCGGCGAGCTGGAGCGGGCTCGGCCGGTCGTCGCGGATGAAGGGCCCCTCGAGGGTGCGGTAGACCTCGGCCGCCCGGGCGCAGAAGCGGCGGTAGCCCTCGGCCTCGCGGGGGCCCGCGAAGGCCGCGATCGCGTCCGCCGAGGCCTCGACGTCGGCGAACAGGTCGAGGCGGGCGCCGTCGTCCCAGGCGTGGCGGGCGAGCAGCGCCGCGGGGGTGAGGCGGACATGATCGTCGAGCGCCGCGCCGCACTCGGCGAAGGCCTCGTCGAGCACCCAGCGCATGGTGAAGACGGTGGGCCCCGCCTCGACCGCGGCGCCCCCGACGGCGAGGCTGCGCATCTTGCCGCCGGGCCGGGCGGCGCGCTCCAGCACCGTCACGTCGAGGCCCGCATGGGCGAGGCGCAGCGCGGCCGCGAGCCCGCCGATCCCCGCTCCGATCACCGCGACGCGCTGACCGCCCATCCGGCGAGCCTCCCTCGATCGACACGACGCTCCGGCACCGGCCCCGGAGCCCCTACGCCCGGCTTGATCCCGGCTCGAACAAGTGTCAATCTAAAATGACAGTTGCATCTGACAACTTCAATAAACAGGGAGAGGCGCGATGGATCCCGGCCAACGGATCGAGACGGCCCTCGAAGTGGCTGTGTCCCACGCCGAGGCGCCGGGTGCGCCGCCCCTCCTCGCCGAGGCGATCCGCTACGCGGTCTTCCCCGGCGGGCACCGCATCCGGCCGCGGCTCTGCCTCTCGGTGGCCCGCGCCTGCGGCGACGACGACCCGGCGGCGGCCGATGCCGCGGCCGCCGCCATCGAGCTGCTGCACTGCGCCTCCCTCGTCCACGACGACCTGCCCTGCTTCGACGACGCGCCCCTGCGCCGGGGCAAGCCCGCGGTGCACGCCGCCTTCGGGCCGGCGCTCGCGGTGCTGGCGGGCGACGCACTGATCGTGGCCGCCTTCGAGACCCTGGCGCGGGGCGCCGCGCGCCATCCCCGGCGCCTCGCGAGCCTCGTCGGGCTGATCGCGCGCGCGGCCGGCTCGCCGGCCGGCATCGTGGCGGGCCAGGCCTGGGAATCGGAGGCGCATGTCGCCCTCAGCGACTACCAGCAGGCCAAGACCGGCGCGCTCTTCGCGGCGGCCACCGTGGCGGGCGCGGCGGCCTCCGGCGCCAAGCCGCTGCCCTGGCGCCTCCTCGGGGAATGCCTCGGCGAGGCCTACCAGGTCGCCGACGACCTGCGCGACGTGGCCTGCCGCCAGGAGGAGATCGGCAAGCCCACGGGGCGCGACGTCACCCTCGGGCGGCCGAACGCGGCGGCCCTGCTCGGCATGGGCGGGGCGCTGGAGCGCCTCGCAAGCCTCTCGGGCGAGGCGCTCGCGGTGATTCCGGACTGCCCCGGCGCCGAGGCGCTCCGGGGCGAGATCGCGGCGCAGGCGCGGCTGTTCCTGCCCGCGAGCCTGCGCGTCGCGGCCTGAGATGGCCGCGCGGCCCGAGACGGCCGCCGGGGCGGTGCCCGATTCGGAGCCGGATTCGGGCCCCGTCCGGCGGGACGGCTGGCGCGTGCGCCTCAGGGCGTTGCGCAACCGGCTGGTCGCCGATCCGGCCTTCCAGCGCTGGGCGGCGGGCTTCCCCCTGACGCGCCGCGTGGCCCGGGCCAACACCCGGGCGCTGTTCGATCTCTGCGCCGGCTTCGTCTACGCGCAGGTGCTCCAGGCCTGCGTGCAGCTCGACCTGTTCCGCATCCTCGGCGAGGGGCCGCAATCCGGCCCGGCGCTCGCCCGGCGCCTCGCGCTCCCGCCCGAGCGGATGCTGACGCTGCTGCGGGCCGCCGAATCGCTCAGGCTCGTGGCGGCCCTGCCGGACGGGCGCTACGCGCTGGCCGATCTCGGCGCGGCGATGCTCGGCAACCCGTCCGTCGCCCGGATGATCGAGCACCACGCCCTGCTCTACGCCGACCTCGCCGACCCGGTGGCCCTCCTGCGGGCACCGGCCGGCACGACGCGGCTCGCCCGCTACTGGCCCTACGCGGCCAATGCCACGGACGGTGCTGCGGCGACGCCGGATCCGGAGGCCGTCGCGCCCTATAGCGGGCTGATGGCCGCCTCCCAGGCGCTGATCGCCGAGGACGTGATCGCGGCCTATCCGCTGGCGCGCCACCGGCGCCTGCTCGATGTGGGCGGCGGGGAGGGGGCCTTCCTCGCGGCCGTCGCGAGCCGGGTGCCGGCCCTCGACCTCGCCCTGTTCGATCTGCCGAGCGTCGCCCGCCGCGCGGAGGCGCGCTTCGCCGAGCTCGGGCTCGCGCCGCGGGCGACCTGCCACGGCGGCAGCTTCCACCACGATCCCCTGCCCCGGGGGGCGGACGCCCTCTCGCTGGTGCGCGTGCTGCACGATCACGACGACGGGCCCGCCCTCGCCCTGCTCGGGGCCGCCCGCGCCGCGCTCGCGCCCGGGGGCACGCTCCTGATCGCCGAGCCGATGGCCGGTACGCCCGGGGCCGAGCCCGTGGGCGATGCCTATTTCGGATTCTACCTCCTCGCCATGGGCAGCGGACGGCCGCGCCGGGCGGAGGAGATCCGAGCCATGCTCGTCGCGGCGGGCTTCTCCGCGATCCGCGAGCACGCCACCCGGCGCCCCCTGCTGACCCGATTGATCACGGCCCGGACTGCCCAGTGACGCCGCAGGTCGTGTCACAAACTGTGCATTTCAGTTGACGTTCGATAGTGTCTAGTTAGAATGACAATTCTCGGCGCTTCGGTGCCGGACGCGAAAGATCCAGACCATGGACACCGTCGCCGTCGTTCTCGAGAAACCGGAGCAGCTGGCGCTCACGCGCCTCGCCCTCGCTCCGGCCGGTATCGAGGACGCCGTGGTGGCGGTCTCGTGGAGCGGCATCAGCACCGGCACCGAGCGCCTGCTCTGGTCCGGCCGGATGCCCCCCTTCCCCGGCATGGGCTACCCGCTCGTCCCCGGCTACGAGTCGGTCGGCACCGTCCTGTCGGCCCCCAGGGGGTCGGGCCTCGCCGAGGGCGACAGCGTCTTCGTGCCGGGCGCGCGCTGCTTCGGCGCGGTGCGCGGCCTGTTCGGGGGCGCAGCCTCCCACCTGATCGCCCCGGCCGCCCGCCTCGTGCCGGTCGAGGCGCATCTCGGCGAGCGCGCCTGCCTGATCGCGCTGGCCGCCACGGCCTACCACGCGCTCGCGGGCGTCGGGCCGGGGGCGCGGCCCCTCGTCGTCGGCCACGGCGTGCTCGGGCGCCTGCTCGCCCGGCTGATGCTGGCGGCCGGCGCCGAGCCGACCGTGTGGGAGACGAACCCGCTGCGCGCGGCGGGCGCGTTCGGCTACCCCGTCCTCGACCCGCAAGCCGATCCCCGGCGCGACTACGCCCAGATCACCGACGTCAGCGGCGACGCCTCGGGCCTCGACGCCCTGATCGCCCGGCTCGCGCCCGGCGGCGAGATCGTGCTCGCCGGCTTCTACGCCGCGCCCCTGTCCTTCGCCTTCCCGGCGGCGTTCCTGCGCGAGGCGCGCATCCGCGTCTCCGCCGAGTGGCGGCCGGAGGATCTGGCCGCCGTCACCGCCCTGATCGCGGGCGGCCGGCTGTCCCTCGACGGGCTGATCACCCATGCCGAGCCCGCAACGCGGGCCGAGGCGGCCTACCGGACCGCGTTCAGCGATCCGGCCTGCCTCAAGATGGTCCTCGACTGGAGAGCCTGCTCATGAACGTGCAGCTGAACAAGGCCGCCCTGTCGAGCGCCGCCGCGCTGCGGGCCGAGGCCGCGATCGAGCCGGATCCGGTGGCGACCGCCCCCGTCAAGAAGGAGACGCAGATCATCGCGATCTACGGCAAGGGCGGCATCGGCAAGTCGTTCACCCTGGCCAACCTCAGCTACATGATGGCCCAGCAGGGCAAGAAGGTCCTGCTCATCGGCTGCGACCCGAAGAGCGACACCACCTCGCTGCTGTTCGGCGGCAGGGCCTGCCCGACCATCATCGAGACCTCGACCAAGAAGAAGCTCGCGGGCGAGGCGGTCGCCATCGGCGACGTCTGCTTCAAGCGCGACGGCGTCTACGCGATGGAACTCGGCGGCCCCGAGGTCGGGCGCGGCTGCGGCGGACGCGGCATCATCCACGGCTTCGAGCTCCTGGAGAAGCTCGGCTTCCACGAATGGGGCTTCGACTACGTCCTGCTCGACTTCCTGGGCGACGTGGTCTGCGGCGGCTTCGGCCTGCCGATCGCGCGCGACATGTGCCAGAAGGTCATCGTCGTCGGCTCGAACGACCTGCAATCCCTCTACGTCGCCAACAACGTCTGCTCGGCGGTCGAGTACTTCCGCAAGATGGGCGGCAATGTCGGCGTCGGCGGCCTCGTCATCAACAAGGACGACGGCACCGGCGAGGCGCAGGCCTTCGCGGACGCGGCGGGCATCCCGGTGCTGGCCTCGATCCCGGCCGACGAGGACATCCGCCGCAAGAGTGCGAACTACGAGATCATCGGCAAGCCCGACGGGCGCTGGGGCTCGCTCTTCGCCGACCTGTCGCAAAACGTCGCCGCGGCCCAGCCCCACCAACCCAGGCCCCTGTCCCAGGACAGCCTGCTCGCGCTGTTCTCCGGCTCGGCCGTCGGCCGCGACGTGGTGCTGGTGCCCGCCACCGTCGCGGACATGTGCGGCGCCGCGCCGGTCGCCAAGCCGTCCCTCGAAGTCGTCTACGACGAGGTCTAGGGCATGGCCGTCTCCCTCGACATCGCGGAGCTGCGCGCCCGCCGCGCGGCGCCCGCCCCGGAGGCCCTGCCGCCGGCCCCGTCGCCGGCCGGCCCTCGGTCGGTCCCCCCTGTCGCGCCGGAAGGCGTCGACCTCGCCGCGACCAAGGGCGACGGGCTCGGCTGCCATGCCGGCAAGGACGCGCTGCGGGCGGCCGCCGAGGCCGCCGGGATGTCGCAGACCCTGGAGCAGCTCCGGGCCGACTACCCGACGGGGCCGCACGACCAGCCGCAGAGCATGTGCCCGGCCTTCGGGTCGCTGCGCGTCGGCCTGCGCATGCGCCGCACCGCCACGATCCTGTCGGGCTCGGCCTGCTGCGTCTACGGGCTGAGCTTCACCGCCCATTTCTACGGGGCCCGCCGCAGCGTCGGCTACGTGCCGTTCAACTCCGAGACGCTCGTCACCGGCAAGCTGTTCGAGGACATCCGCGAGGCGGTCCACGCGACGGCCAAGCCCGAGGATTACGACGCCGTGGTGGTGATCAACCTCTGCGTGCCGACCGCCTCCGGCGTTCCGCTGCGGCTGCTGCCAAAGGAGATCGACGGGGTCCGCATCATCGGCATCGACGTGCCGGGCTTCGGCGTCCCGACCCATGCCGAGGCCAAGGACGTGCTCGCCGGCGCGATGCTGCGCGTCGCCCGCGGCGAGGCCGAGCAGGGCCCGGTCCAGGCGCCGCGCGGCGGGCGCTCGGAGCGCCCCACGGTGACGCTCCTCGGCGAGATGTTCCCGGCCGATCCGGTGGTGATCGGCGGGCTCCTCGAACCCCTCGGCCTCCAGGCCGGGCCGGTGGTGCCGACGCGGGAATGGCGCGAGCTCTACGCGGCCCTCGACGGCGCCGCGGTCGCGGCGATCCACCCGTTCTACACCGCCTCGATCCGCGAGTTCGAGGCGGCGGGCCGGCCCATCGTCGGCTCGGCCCCGGTCGGCGTCGACGGCACGGCCGACTGGCTCGACCGGATCGGCGAGGCCTGCGGCGTGCCCCGCGCCACGGTGGAGGCCGCCAAGAACCGGCTGCTGCCCCCGATCCGCGGCGCGCTCGCGGCGAGCCCGATCCAGGGCCGGATCACGCTCTCGGGCTACGAGGGCTCGGAACTCCTGGTCGCCCGCCTCCTCATCGAGAGCGGGGCGGAGGTGCCCTACGTCGGCACCGCCTGCCCGCGCACGCCGCATTCGGAGGCCGACCGCGACTGGCTCGAATCCCGCGGCGTGGCGGTGCGCTACCGCGCCTCGCTGGAGGACGACCTCTCGGCGATGGACGCCTTCCGGCCGGACCTCGCCATCGGCACCACGCCGGTGGTGCAGCGGGCCAAGGAGCGGGGCATCCCGGCCCTCTACTTCACCAACCTGATCTCGGCGCGCCCGCTGATGGGCGCGGCCGGCGCGGGCTCGCTCGCCGCGGTGGTGAACGCCGCCCTCGGCAACCGCGCGCGCTTCGCGGCGATGCGCGACTTCTTCGAGGGCGTCGGCACCGGCCACGCCGCCGGGATCTGGCAGGCGGTGCCGCAGGTCCGGAAGGGCCCGGCGGTGCGCCGCACCCCCGAGAAGCCGATCGGGGAGATGGCCTGATGCTCGTCCTCGATCACGACAGGGCCGGCGGCTACTGGGGCGCGGTCTACGTCTTCACCGCGATCAAGGGCCTGCAGGTCGTCATCGACGGCCCCGTGGGCTGCGAGAACCTGCCCGTCACCTCGGTGCTGCACTACACCGACGCGCTGCCGCCGCACGAGCTGCCGATCGTGGTGACGGGGCTCGCCGAGGAGGAACTCGGCCGCCACGGCACCGAGGGCGCGATGAAGCGCGCCCACGCCACCCTCGATCCGGGCCTGCCCAGCGTCGTCGTCACCGGCTCGATCGCCGAGATGATCGGGGGCGGGGTGACGCCGGAGGGCACCGGCCTGCAGCGCTTCCTGCCGCGCACCATCGACGAGGACCAGTGGCAGGCCGCCGACCGGGCGATGACCTGGCTCTGGCAGGAATACGGCGCCCGCAAATACGCCAAGACCGGCATCCCGGCGCGGCCGGAGCGGAAGCCCGGTCAAGCCCCGCAGGGGAGCGACGCGCCGCGCGTCAACATCGTCGGCCCGGCCTACGGCACCTTCAACGCGGCCTCCGACCTCGCCGAGATCCGCCGCCTCGTCGAGGGGATCGGGGCGGTCGTCAACCTGACCTTCCCCCTCGGCTCGCACCTCGCCGACGTGCCCAAGCTCGTCGATGCGGACGCCAATATCTGCCTCTACCGCGAGTTCGGGCGCGGCCTCTGCGAGGCGCTCGGCCGGCCCTACCTGCAGGCGCCGATCGGCGTGCTCTCGACCACGAAGTTCCTGCGCTCGCTCGGGGAGATCCTGGGACTCGACCCCGAGCCCTTCATCGAGCGCGAGCGCCACACCACGATCAAGCCGGTCTGGGACCTCTGGCGCTCGGTGACGCAGGATTTCTTCGGCACCGCGAGCTTCGGCATCGTGGCGACCGAGACCTACGCCCGGGGCGTGCGCCACTTCCTCGAGGACGAGATGGGGCTGCCCTGCCACTTCGCCTTCGCGCGCCAGGCCGGGCAGAAGCCCGACAACGCCGCGGTGCGGGCGGCGATCCGGGCGCGGCCCCCGCTCGTCACCTTCGGCTCCTTCAACGAGCGGATGTACCTCGCCGAGGCCGGCGGGCGCGGCACCTGGCTGCCCGCCTCCTTCCCGGGCGCGATCGTGCGGCGCCACACGGGCACGCCGTTCATGGGCTACGCCGGCGCGACCTACCTCGTGCAGGAGATCTGCAACGCGCTGTTCGACACGCTCTTCCACATCCTGCCGCTCGCCCGCGACATGGATGCGGTGGAGGCGACGCCGACCCGGCCCCACCGCGAGCTGCCCTGGGACGAATCCGCCCGCGCCCGCCTCGACAGCCTGGTCGAGGCGCACCCGGTCCTGGCCAGGATCTCGGCCGCCAAGCGCCTGCGCGACGCCGCCGAGCGCACCGCCCGCCGGGCCGGCGCCGAGCGCGTCGCCCCGAGCCACGTCGAGACCGCGGAGGCCGCCGCATGAGCGCCCGCGCGACACCCCATCCGGAGCTCCGCTCCGGTGCCCCCTCTCCCTTCGGAGCCCCGCTCCGGTCCCGCGCCCAGAAGGAGGTCCCCATGCCCCGCACGATGGTCTCGACGATGCCCTCGACGGCCCGCCTGCATCAGGACGCGCTCCAGTTCCGGATCATCCTGGCGGCGACCTACCCGTTCTTCCTCGCCGCGGCGGTGGCGCAGCGGATCGTGCCGGGCCGGCAGGCCGCGCGGCCCGCGCTTTCGCCCGGCTTCGCGCCCGCCCGGCGCGGCGTGTTCGGGGAGGCCCGGGCCATGGCGGTCCAGGCGATCCCCTTCGCCTTCATGGGCTGAACCTTCACGGGCTGAGCCTGCGCGGCCCGCGCCGAGCGCCGGCCCGAGGGCGAGGTCCCACAACGCTTCCGTCCGGTGACGGGGGACGACACGCCGCGATCAGGTCGGATCGCGACGGCACCTGCCGCAGCCCGCTCCCGGTCTGCGGCCAACCCAACGGAGGTTCGACCGATGGCAAGCGGAGTGACCCAAGAAAGACCGAGCAGCCTGTCAGGGCTGACGGAACCCGAAGCCAAGGAGTTCCACGCGATCTTCCTGACGAGCTTCATCATCTTCACGGCGATCGCGGTGGTCGCCCACATTCTCGTGTGGATGTGGCGGCCCTGGCTGCCAGGACCGCAGGGCTACGCCGCGCTCGACTCCGTCGGCGATGCGGCCCGCGCCCTCGTCACCCTCGTCGGCTAAGGGAGGATCGCAGCAATGCACAAGGTTTGGCTTCTGTTCGATCCGCGGCGCACGCTGGTGGCGCTGTTCACCTTCCTGTTCGTCCTGGCCCTGCTGATCCATTTCATCCTGCTCAGCACCGACCGGTTCAACTGGCTGGAAGGCCCCAAGCCCGCCAAGGCGGCCAACGCCCAGACCCTGGTCCTGCCGACGATGCCGGCCTGACCGGACCTGCCGGTGCCGCGGCGCAAAGGCCGCGGCACCGTGCCCCGACCCTTCCGACTCCTGAGATCCCGACGGCCTTACCCGGGGGGTGCCCGCCATGGCGATGCTGAGCTTCGAGCGCAAATACCGGATCCGCGGCGGCACGCTGGTGGGCGGCGACCTGTTCGATTTCTGGGTCGGGCCCTTCTACGTGGGCTTCTTCGGCGTCACGACGCTGTTCTTCTCGGTGCTCGGCACCGCGCTGATCCTCTACGGGGCCGCGCTCGGCCCGACCTGGAACATCTGGCAGATCAACATCGCGCCGCCGGACCTGAAATACGGCCTGGCGCTGGCGCCCCTGAAGGAGGGCGGCCTCTGGCAGATCATCACCTTCTGCGCGGTCGGGGCGTTCGTGTCCTGGGCCCTGCGCGAGGTCGAGATCTGCCGCAAGCTCGGCATCGGCTACCACGTGCCCTTCGCCTTCTCGGTGGCGATCTTCGCCTACGTGACGCTGGTGGTGTTCCGGCCGCTGCTGATGGGCGCCTGGGGCTACGGCTTCCCGTACGGCATCCTCAGCCACCTCGATTGGGTGTCGAACACCGGCTACCAGTACCTGCACTTCCACTACAATCCGGCGCACATGCTCGGGGTGAGCTTCTTCTTCACCACGACCTTCGCCCTGGCGCTGCACGGCTCGCTGATCCTGTCGTCCACGAATCCGCCCAAGGACGACAACGTGGTCAAGACGCCCGAGCACGAGGACACCTTCTTCCGCGACACGATCGGCTACTCGATCGGCACGCTCGGCATCCACCGGCTCGGCCTGTTCCTGGCCCTCTCGGCCGGGTTCTGGAGCGCGGTCTGCATCGTGATCAGCGGCCCGTTCTGGACCCAGGGCTGGCCGCAATGGTGGGGCTGGTGGCTCAACCTGCCGGTCTGGCGCTGAGGGCTCGCGAGCCCACGAGCATCGAAACACCGCAAGACACGACCCTGAATGAACGGCGCGCTCCCGGTCCGGGCGCACGCTCCGAGAGGCGAGGGGGACCAGGACGCCCATGGCCTACTATCAGAACATCCTCACACAGGTGCAGGTGCGCCCGCGGGTGCCCGAGCACGGCATCCCGGTCTCGGTCGACGCCCGGGTCGGAAAGCCCTTCAACAGCTACCTGTTCGGGCTGATCGGCAACAGCCAGGTCGGGCCGATCTACGGCGGCTATCTCGGCGCGCTGTCCTTCGCCTGCGGGCTGATCGCCTTCGAGATCATCGGGCTCAACATGTGGGCCTCGGTGAACTGGGATCCGGTCCAGTTCGTGCGGCAATTGCCCTGGCTCGCGCTCGAGCCCCCCCTGCCGAAATACGGCCTGCGGGTGCTGCCGCCCCTGAACGAGGGCGGCTGGTGGCTGATCGCCGGCTTCTTCCTCACCGCCTCGATCCTGCTCTGGTGGCTGCGCCTCTACCGCCGCGCCCGGGCGCTCGGCCTCGGCAACCACGTGCCCTGGGCCTTCGCCAGCGCCATCTGGCTCTACCTCGTGCTCGGCTTCATCCGGCCGCTGCTGATGGGCTCGTGGAGCGAGGCGGTGCCCTTCGGCCTGTTCCCGCACCTCGACTGGACCGCGGCCTTCTCGCTCCGCTACGGCAACCTGTTCTACAATCCGTTCCACATGCTCTCGATCGTCTTCCTGTACGGGTCGACGCTGCTCTTCGCGATGCACGGGGGCACGATCCTGGCCTGCTCGCGCTACGGCGCCGAGCGCGAGATCGACCAGATCGTCGACCGCGGCACCGCCACCGAGCGCGCCGCCCTGTTCTGGCGCTGGACCATGGGCTTCAACGCCACGATGGAATCGGTCCACCGCTGGGCCTGGTGGTTCGCGGTGCTGACGACGCTGACCGGCGGCATCGGCATCCTGCTCACCGGCACCGTCGTCGACAACTGGTACCTCTGGGCGGTCAAGCACGGCGTGGCCCCGCCCTACCCGCAGGTGTTCGGCCCGATCGTCGATCCGCTCAAGGTCCCGGGGGTGAGCCCATGAAGACGATCGTCGCCCTCGCGGCCGGGGTGGTCGCCCTGTTCCTCACCATCGCCCAGTTCGGCACCGCCGGCTGGAACCGTCCGCCGATCCTAGCCCAGCAGCACGGCTTCCGCGGCACGGGCATGGACCAGATCAAGACCAAGGCCGGGGCGGCGGCCCTCAAGGAGGCCAACCTCGCCCCGGCGCCCGCCGACCCGGTCGAGGCGGGCCCCGACAAGGCCGGCACCACCTACGAGAACGTCAAGGTGCTGGGCGACCTGCCGGTCGAGGAGTTCAACCGGCTGATGGTCTCGATCACCGAGTGGGTGGCGCCCGCCCAGGGCTGCACCTACTGCCACAACACCGAGAACATGGCCGACGACAGCCTCTACCAGAAGAAGGTCGCCCGGCGGATGCTGCAGATGGTGCAGCACATCAACTCCACCTGGAAGGAGAAGCACGTCGGCGAGACCGGCGTGACCTGCTACACCTGCCACCGCGGCAACCCGGTGCCGGCCCAGATCTGGTTCGACAATCCGGGTCCGGCCTACAAGTCCGGCTTCATCGCCCGCAACAACAGCCAGAACATGGCCTCGCCCGTCGTCGGCCTCGCCTCGCTGCCCTACGACGTGCTGACCACCTTCCTCGCCAAGCCCGACACCAACGAGAACGCGATCCGGGTCAACGCCACCACGGCGCTGCCGGAGAGCAAGGGCAAGCCGATCCAGTCCGCGGAGAAGACCTTCGGGCTGATGATCCACATGGCGGAATCGCTCGGCGTCAACTGCACCTACTGCCACAACACCCGGGCGGTGGCGGACTGGTCGCAGAGCACGCCCCAGCGCACCACCGCCTGGCACGGCATCCGGATGGTGCGTGACCTCAACGGCGACTACATCACGCCGCTGACGGGGGTGTTTCCGCCCAACCGTCTCGGGCCCACGGGCGACGCGCCGAAGATCAACTGCGCCACCTGCCACAACGGCCAGGCCAAGCCCCTCAACGGCGCCCACATGCTCGAGACCTATCCGGAACTCGCCGCGGCCTCGACCCAGACCCTGCCGGCCAAGCCGGATGCCGCCCCGGCCGCGCCCTCGGCGCCGGCCGCGCCGGTCCCCGCCCCGAAATAGGGCGGCTCAGCGGAGGCCCCGACCCGTCGGGGCCTCCGGTCCTCCCGCCAGGGCCTCCGGTCCCGCCGGGATCTGTACACCCGCCGGGATCTGCACCCGCAGCCCCGCCGCCATCGCCCGCACCACGACGTCGAGCTGCCGCCGGATCACCTCCGGCGGCAGCGCCATGCGTTCCGGGTCGAGCCCGAGCGCCACGATGCCGTGCGTCGCCGAGAACAGGCTGCGGGCGAGCAGCCCGCGCTCCGGCGGGGCGAGGTCCGGCCGCAGCACCGCCAGCGGCGCCTCGATGAAGCGGAACAGGCGGACCTGCTCGGCGACGTACCAGTCGGGCGCGCCCGATCCCCCGGCCGAGCGGTGCCGGAACAGGGCATCCCAGCGCAGGGGCTGATCCCGCGCGAAATCCAGATAGGCGCAGCCGAGGGCGACCAGCGCGTCCGCCGCCGCCGCGGGCCCGTCGAGGACCGTCTCGGGGGCTGCCCGGAGCGCCGCCTCGAACAGGTTCAGGGTCCGGATGTTCACGGCGAGCACCAGCGCGTCGAGATCCGGATAGGCCGTGTAGATCGCGCCCACCGCGCAGCCGGCCGACTCGGCGAGCGCCCGAGCCCGCAGGCCCGCCAAGCCGTCGGCGGCGATCATCCGCTCCGCCGCCGCCAGCAACGCCGCGCGCAGGGCCGCGCGCCTGTCCTCCCGCCGCGTCTCGCCCGTCACGACGCCCACGCCCGCGATCCGCACGAGGGGACGGATTTTACACGACGTGCAAAAACGCACTGAACATCGTTCATGAACATGGGACAACCGCGTTGTGAACGACGTTCATGAAACGGAGAGACGCCGTGTTCAAGCTGTTCGACATCCTGGTCCGGGGCCACGCGGCGCGCGCCGTGGAGGAGATCTTCGACCGCAACGCGCTGCTCGTCCTCGACCAGCAGATCCGCGAGACCCGGGCCGGGCTGGAGCGGGGCCGCCGGGCGCTCGCCGTCGCGGTGGCGGGCGACCGCGCCGAGGCGCGCCGCCTGGAGGAGACCGAGGCCCGCGCCGCCGCCCTGGAGGCGCAGGCCGTGGCGGCCCTGAGGGGCGGGCGCGAGGATCTGGCCGAGGAGGCGGCCCGCGCCATCGCGGATCTCGAGGCCGAGCGCGACGCGCTGCGGGCCGCCCGTGCGACATTCGCCGCCGAGATCGGCCGCATCCGCGAGACCGTCGCCGACGCGACGCGCCGGCAGGCCGATCTGGAGCGGGGCCGACGGGTCGCCGCCGCCAACGAGGCGGTGCGCCGCCTCGGCACGGGCGCCACCCGCCAGGACGCCGCGACGCTGCGCGAGGCCGAGGCGACGCTGGCACGGCTGCGCGAGTTGCAGGCCGAGGCCGCCGACACCGAGGCGGCTCTGGCCGAGGCCGAGCCCGGCCACGGCATCGGCGAGCGGCTGGAACGCGCGGGCTTCGGGCCCCGCAGCCGGGACGACGGCAACGCCGTGCTCCAGCGCCTGCGCCGGCAAGCGGCCGGACAGCCGCCCGAGCACCCGGCCGAACGGGGAGCCGAACCCGCCCCGCACACCGCCTGATCCCGAGACCCCGTCCATTCCCCATCACCGTCAGGAGACACGACCATGCCCCAGGACACCGCGCAGCATTCCTCCGGCTGGGTGACCTTCACCTACGCCTCCTTCATCGGCTCGGTGGCGATGCTCGCCCTCGGCATCGCGTTCATGCCCGTCGACATCTGGCTCAAGGGCTACTTCGCCATGGCGGCGGTGATGCTCGTCCAATCCTGCGTGACCATGACCAAGACGGTGCGCGACGTCCACGAGAGCCGCCGCATGGTCAACCGCATCGAGGACGCCAAGACCGAGCGCCTGCTGATGTCGACCACCAAGGAGTGAGGCGCGGCCGTCTTCCCTGCCGGCCGGCGCCGGCAGGGTCGTCCATCGAGGGGAACACACCGTGACGCTTCCGCAAGCCACCCTGCCGGATCGGCCGATCCGGGTGCCGGATCAGCCGATCCGGGTGCCGGATCAGCCGATCCGGGTGCCGGATCAGCCGATCCGGGTGCCGGCCCCGCCGATCCGGGTGCCGGATCAGCCGGCCTGGACGCCGGCCCCGCCGATCCGGTCGGCGCGGGGCCGGATCCCCCTGCCGGTGAAGCTCGCCTACACGCTGTTCGCGGGCATCCTGGTGCCGGTCTACCTCGCCCATTACGGGCCGACGAACTTCCTCTACTTCTGCGATCAGGCGGTGCTGCTCGCCCTGGCCGGCCTCTGGCTCGAGAGCCCGCTGCTGATCTCGATGTGCGCCGTGGGCATCCTCGCGCCGCAGGCGCTCTGGATCCTCGACTTCCTCGCGACCCTGCTCGGCGCGCCGCTCACCGGGATGACCGCCTACATGTTCGATCCCCGCCAGCCCCTGCTGCTGCGCGGCCTCTCGGGCTTCCACGGCTGGCTGCCGCTGCTCCTCGTCTACCTCGTGGCGCGGCTCGGCTACGACCGGCGCGCCCTCAAGGCCTGGACGCTGATGGCCGTGCCGACGCTCCTCGTCTGCTTCTTCCTGATGCCGCCGCCGAGCCCGGACGCGGGCCTGACCCCCGTCAACATCAACTACGTGTACGGCCCCGGCGACGCGGCGGCGCAGAGCTGGGTGCCGGCCTGGCTCTGGCTCTGCGGCCTGATCGCCGGCCTGCCCGCCCTGCTGTTCTGGCCGACCCACCGGCTCCTGCGCCGGTTCGCACCGCGGGCCTGAGGGGGAACGGCCTCGTCGTCGATCCTGCTCGGTGACCGATGTTGCCCAGTGACCGATCTTGCCAGGTGACTGATCCTGCCAAGGCGCCGATCTTGCCAGGGCGCCGATCTTGCGAGACCACCCGCGGACCGGCCCCACCGAACAGGATCCCATGGACCTGCACACGATCGAGAGCGTGCTGTCGCCCCGGGCACGGGGCGATCTGCCGGATTGGCGAGCGGGGGATGCCTGGCTCGCGGGCGGCACCTGGCTGTTCTCCGAGCCCCAGCCCGATCTCGCCCGGCTGATCGATCTCGGCGGGCTCGGCTGGGCCCCGCACGCGCTCTCGGAGGACGGGCTCTCGCTCGCGGCCACCTGCACCATCGCGGCGCTGGAACGGCTCGAGCTGCCCGCGGCCTGGACGGCCGGCCCCCTCGTCGCCCAGTGCTGCCGGGCGCTGCTCGGCTCGTTCAAGGTCTGGAACACGGCGACCGTGGGCGGCAACCTCTGCATGGCGCTGCCCGCCGGACCGATGATCGCCCTCTGCGTCGCCCTCGACGGGACAGGCCTGATCTGGACGCCGGACGGGGCCGAGCGCAGGGTGCCGGTGCTCGATTTCGTGCTCGGACCGCAGGCGACGGCGCTGGCGCCCGGCGAGATCCTGCGGGCGATCGACCTGCCGGCCGCGGCCCTCCTGCGCCGCACCGCCTTCCGGCGCGTCTCGCTGAGCCCGAACGGGCGCTCCGGCGCGCTTCTGATCGGCAGCCTGGACCGGAGCGGCGCCTTCGCCCTGACGGTGACGGCCGCGACCCGGCGCCCGCTGCAGCTCCGCTTCGCCGGCCTGCCGGACGCGGCCGGGATGGCGGAGGCGGTGGCGGCGATTCCGGACGCCCTCTGGTACGACGACGTGCACGGGGCGCCCGACTGGCGGGCGCATGTCAGCGGTCTCCTCGCCGAGGAGATCCGGCAGGAACTCGGCGGCCGCCATCCGCTTGGCCGCCACGGATCGGGGGACGGAGAGCGCCGATGATCGTCACCGTCAACGGGCAGGCGCAGGCGGTCGAGCCGCGCCCGGGCCAGTGCCTGCGCACCCTGCTGCGCGGGCTCGGCTGGTTCGGGGTCAAGAAGGGCTGCGACGCGGGCGATTGCGGCGCCTGCACCGTCCATCTCGACGGCGAGCCGGTGCATGCCTGCCTGATCCCGGCCTTCCGGGCCGCGGGGCGCAGCGTCACCACGATCGAGGGACTGGCCGGCCCCTGCAGCCCGGAGGACGGGCTGCCCGAGGCGCTGCACCCGACCCAGGCCGCCTTCCTGGGGGCGCAGGGGTTCCAGTGCGGCTTCTGCACCCCCGGCATGGTGATGACGGCCGCCGCCCTCGACCAGGGCCAGCGCCGGGACCTCGACGCCGCGCTCAAGGGCAATCTCTGCCGCTGCACCGGCTATCGCTCCATCCGCGACGCGATCGCCGGGGTGGCGCATGCCGAGACCCTCGAGGCGGGCACCGATCCGGTCGGGCGCAGCCTGCCCGCGCCCGCGGGGCCGGGCGTGGTCACGGGCCGGGCCCCCTACACCCTGGACCTCGCGGTGCCGGGCGCGCTGCACATGCGGGTGCTGCGCGCGCCCCATGCCCATGCCCGCATCCGCGCCATCGACGATGCGGCGGCGCTGGCGCTGCCGGGCGTCGTGGCGGTGCTCACCCACGCGGACGCCCCGCCCCGGCGCTTCTCCACCGCCCGCCACCACGACCCGGCCGACGACGCCGCCGATACCCTGGTGCTCGATCCGGTGATCCGCTTCGTCGGGCAGCGGGTCGCCGCCGTGGTGGCCGAGACCGAGGCGGCGGCGGAGGCGGGGCTGCGGGCGCTGCGCGTGACCTACGAGGTGCGGCCGGCGCTCCTCGATCCGGAGGCGGCGCTGGCCCCCGACGCGCCGCTGGTGCACGACCCGGCCGACCGGCCGCCCGCCGAGCCCGGCGCCGACGCGCCCCCGCTCGGGCCCCATCCGAACCTCGCGGCCGAGGCGCACGGGGCGATCGGCGACGTGGATGCGGGCTTTGCCGAGGCCGACATCGTGCACGCGGGCACCTACCGCTCGCAGCGGGTGCAGCACGCCCATCTCGAGACCCACGGCGCGGTCGGCTGGCTCGACGCCGCCGGCCGCCTCGTGATCCGCGCCTCGACGCAAGTGCCGTTCCTGACCCGCGACGCCCTCTGCGCCCTGTTCGACCTGCCGCGCGAGCGGGTCCGCGTGGTCTGCGGCCGGGTCGGGGGCGGCTTCGGCGGCAAGCAGGAGATGCTGACCGAGGACCTCGTGGCCCTGGCCGTGCTGAAGCTCGGCCGGCCGGTCTCCTACGAGATGACGCGCAGCGAGCAGTTCACCGGCACCACCACGCGCCATCCGATGCGGGTCGGCGTGCGGCTCGGCGCCCGGGCCGACGGCACGCTGACGGCCATCGCCCTCGACGTGCTGGCCGATACGGGCGCCTACGGCAACCATTCGGGCGGGGTGCTGCACCACGGCTGCAACGAGGTGATCGCGGTCTATCGCTGCCCGAACAAGCGCGTCGACGGCTACAGCGTCCACACCCACACCCTGCCGGCGGGGGCGTTCCGCGGCTACGGCCTGAGCCAGACCATCTTCGCGGTGGAATCGGCGATGGACGAGCTCGCCCGGAGGCTCGGCATCGATCCGTTCGAGCTGCGCCGCCGCAACGCGGTGCGCCCGGGCGACCCGATGGTCTCCACGAGCCTGGAGCCGCACGACGTGGAATACGGCTCCTACGGCCTTGACCAATGCCTGGACCTCGCCGAGCGGGCGCTCGCCGGCCTGCCGCCCGCGGCGGTGCCGGGACCCGGCTGGCGGGTGGGGCAGGGCATGGCCATGGCCATGATCGACACGATCCCGCCCCGCGGCCACGTGGCCGAGGCCCGCATCTGCCTGGAGCCGGACGGGGGCTACGCCCTCTCAGTCGGCACCGCCGAGTTCGGCAACGGCACCGCGACGGTGCACGCCCAGTTCGCGGCCTCGGCGCTCGGCACCGCGCCGGACCGGATCCGGATCCGCGCCGCCGATACCGACGCCGTCGCGCACGACACCGGCGCCTACGGCAGCACCGGCACGGTGGTGGGGGGGCAGGCGAGCCGCCGCGCGGCCGAGGCGCTGGCGGCCATGCTCTGCCAGACGGCCCGGGCCCGCACCGGGAGCGGGGCCGGAACCTGCCGGCTCACCCGCGACGGCGTGGCGCTTCCCGGCGGCCAGGTCCTGCCGCTCTCCGAGTTCGCGGGGCTCGAGGCCGTGGGCCGGGCGGACGGCACGCCCCGCTCCGTCGCCTTCAACGTCCAGGCCTTCCGGGTGGCGGTGCATCCGGGCAGCGGCGAGGTCCGCATCCTCGACAGCATCCACGCGGCCGATGCGGGCCGGGTGATCAACCCGATGCAGTGCCGCGGCCAGATCGAGGGCGGCGTCGCCCAGGCCATCGGCGCCGCGCTCTACGAGGACGTGCGCCTCGCCGACGGGCACGTCGTGACCAGCACGCTGCGCAACTACCACATCCCGGCCTGCGCCGACGTGCCCCGCACGACGGTGCTGTTCGCCGCCACCCACGACGCGGTCGGGCCGCTCGGGGCCAAGTCCATGAGCGAGAGCCCGTTCAACCCGGTCGCGGCGGCCTTGGCCAGCGCCATCCGGGACGCCACCGGCCACCGCCCGACCGCGACGCCCTTCGCCCCCGACCGGATCTTCCGCGCTGTCATGGCGGCCTGCGCGGCGGCCCCATCCCCGGCCGTGCCCGCATGAGCGCGGCGGAGCTCGATCGGGCGGTCCGCGAGATCGCCGAGGAGATGCGTACGCGGCCCGACCGCGGCACGGTCGCCGACTACATCCCGGAACTCGCCCGGGTCGACGCGCGCCAGTTCGGCCTCGTGGTGATCGACAACGACGGCCATGTGGCGGCGGGGGGCGATGCCGACACGCCCTTCTCGATCCAGAGCATCTCGAAGGTCTTCACCCTGACGCTGGCGCTCGGCATGGTCGGCGACCGGCTCTGGCGCCGCGTCGGGCGCGAGCCCTCCGGCAGCCCGTTCAACTCCATCGTCCAGCTGGAGCGCGAGCGTGGCATCCCGCGCAACCCCTTCATCAACGCGGGCGCCATCGCGGTCACCGACGTGATCCTGTCCGGCCACCAGCCGCGCGAGGCCCTGGGCGAGATCCTGCGCTTCATGCAATTCCTGGCACAGGACCCGTCGATCGTGATCGACGAGGCGGTGGCGGCCTCCGAGCAGCGCACCGGCTACCGCAACACGGCGCTCGCCAACTACATGAAGTCCTTCGACGTGCTGGACAATCCGGTGGTCTACACGCTGGGCGTCTACTTCCACCACTGCGCCATCGCCATGTCCTGCCGCCAGCTCGCCGCGGCCGGGCGGTTCCTGGCCCATTCCGGGCGCAACCCGGCGACGGGCCTGTCGGTGGTCTCGGCCGAGCGGGCGCGCCGCATCAACGCGATCATGCTGACCTGCGGCCACTACGACGGGTCGGGCGAATTCGCCTACCGGGTCGGCCTGCCCGGCAAGAGCGGCGTCGGCGGCGGCATCCTGGCGGTCGCGCCCGGCAAGGCCTCGATCGCGGTCTGGTCGCCCGGCCTCGACGCCGCGGGCAATTCCCATCTCGGCCGCATCGCCCTGGAGGCGCTCACGAAGCGGATGGGCTGGTCGATCTTCGGCGTGTGAGCGGGGCGACCGCTCTCCGCCGCGGGGGAGGGCGGGGCGCGCATCGCACGCCGTCCCCCCACGCCCCCCGCGTCCCGCTGCATCTGCGCGGCTCAGCGGGCCTGGGGCTTGCGGGCCCGCTCGGCCTCTTCCTGGATCGCGGCGTCGTGGTACCAGCCGCCGCCCGCGACGGTCGGCACGACGGGAGCGGCGCTCGGCGCGATCGAGCCGAGGCTGCGAAAGCCCCCGAGCGCGGCGCGGCCCCCGGCGGGGAAGGCATAGATCTTGGCGGTGGGATGATGAAAACCGGTCTGCATGATCGTGAAACTCCCGTGCTGGGCCCGCCGTCCGACAACGCGGTCGGGGGCCCGTTGAGAGAAAGATGCCTACTCTTTGCGCGATCTGCACCCTCAAAATCACTCTTTGCTGATAATATGCGCAGCGCAGCACTTGCGAGATCGGGTGATGTTTGATCGCTCACGAATCTGCGAAGCGGTGCCCGATCGATAGGCGTTTCAGCCTCATCCGCGACACTGCCTAGATGCTATGCATCTGTGCGTCCCGGCCGCCTTCCCGCCTGCCGGAGGGCCGAGATAATGCGGCGCCCACCGGACGGTTCCGCGACCCGCCGCGGAAGAGTGTGGACACGCGAGCCCGAAATTGCGATCCCGGCGCCCGTGGCATGGCCCGTGCTAGAGGCCGCCCAGCCGTCGCCGGCGCGTGAGGTCCGTTCCCTTCAGGACTTTTGTCAGTACATGACGAGAGAATCGCGATGACGAAATACAAACTCGAATATATCTGGCTGGACGGCTACACGCCCGTGCCGAATCTCCGCGGCAAGACGCAGATCAAGGACTTCGACAGCTTCCCGACGCTGGAGCAGCTTCCGCTCTGGGGCTTCGACGGCAGCTCGACGAAGCAGGCCGAGGGCGGCTCGTCCGATTGCACGCTCAAGCCCGTGCGCCACTTCCCCGATCCGGCCCGTACCAACGGCGTGCTGGTGCTCTGCGAAGTGATGATGCCGGACGGCGTCACCCCGCACGAGTCGAACAAGCGCGCCACGATCCTCGACGACGACGGCGCCTGGTTCGGCTTCGAGCAGGAGTACTTCTTCTACAAGAACGGCCGCCCGCTCGGCTTCCCGGAGACCGGCTACCCCGCTCCGCAGGGCCCCTACTACACGGGCGTCGGCTACGCGAACGTCGGCTCGGTGGCGCGCCAGATCGTCGAGGAGCACCTCGATCTCTGCCTCGCGGCCGGCATCAACCACGAGGGCATCAACGCCGAGGTCGCCAAGGGCCAGTGGGAATTCCAGATCTTCGGCAAGGGCTCCAAGAAGGCCGCCGACGAGATGTGGATGGCCCGCTACCTGATGCAGCGCCTCTGCGAGAAGTACGAGATCGACATCGAGTACCATTGCAAGCCGCTCGGGGACACCGACTGGAACGGCTCGGGCATGCACGCCAACTTCTCGACGGAGTACATGCGCACCGTCGGCGGCAAGGCCTATTTCGAGGCCCTGATGGCGGCCTTCGGCCGGAACATCGAGGATCACATCGCCGTCTACGGCCCGGACAACCACATGCGCCTCACCGGCAAGCATGAGACCGCGCCCTGGAACAAGTTCAGCTACGGCGTGGCCGACCGCGGCGCCTCGATCCGCGTGCCGCACTCGTTCGTGAAGAACGACTACAAGGGCTACCTCGAGGATCGCCGCCCCAACAGCCAGGGCGACCCCTACCAGATCGCCTCGCAGATCCTGAAGACGATCTCCGAGGTTCCCACCGAGTCGTCCGCCTCCGCGGCCGCCTGACCCGTTCCGGCGACAGGCCGCCGGAACGTTCCGTGAAGGGCCGGCGCTCCCGACAGGGCGCCGGCCCTTCGCCGTTCGTGGCATCCGCAAGGACCGTCCCGCGCCGCGCACCCGCCGACGGGCGGGAGCGGCGTTAACCCTGTCCCGAGATCGCCCATGCGCGGAGGCGCGCGCTCCGCGTTGGCCCTGTGATCTCGCGAGGCGCAGGAGGGCCGGCATGATCGAGCGGCGACGAGCCCCGCGCGGGCGGACCTATCTGGGCGGCACGGTCACCTTCAACCATCGCAGCCAGACGCTGGACTGCCTGGTGCGCGACCTGTCGGCCGACGGCGCCCGCTTCGCCTTCAGCGATGCGGTGCCGCTGCCGCAGGCGCTCGACCTGACGATCCCGATCCTGGGCCGGACCCTGCACGCCCGCGTGGTCTGGCGGCAGGACGATACGGTCGGGGTGGCCTTCCTCGGCTCGGCGACTTCGGGCGGCGTGGTCGGCCGCGCGGAGGCCCGGACCCGACGCCCGCGCGACCACCGGACGCCGCCCCGCGGGTGAGGGCCGGACGCCTCAGAACAGGGCCGGCGTGGTGAACGAGTAATCCACCTTCAGGCCGAACAGGAACTGGTCGGGATCGCCGAACGGACGGCGGACGAGGGGGCTGTCGGCCGAGGCGCCGAGGATCCGGTTGTAGCCGGCGAACGCCGTGTAGGCCCAGGTCGCGCTCTGCCGGAAGGTCACGGCGCCCAGGACGCCGGCCGCGTAGAAGCTCGCCGGGTCGTACGGGGTGACGCGACCGTTGAGGGCCGCCTCGGCGGGACTGACGCCGAAGTATTTCCGCGCGAAGCTCGCATCGCCGATGTTGAAGCGCGGCCCGATCGAGACCTGCCAGCGGTCGAACGGCAGGATGTAGTCGGCGCCGACCGACCCCACGGTGCCGTGATGGCCGTAGACGCCCTGGCGGACCTCGCCGCGCAGGCGGATCGTGGGGATCGGGTAGATCTCGACGAACAGGCCGGGCTCGGCCGCGAAGCGGGCGTCGCGGAACCCGAACAGGTGCCGGCGGTCGTCGCCGTAGTAGCGGCCCGGCACGATCCGCACGGTCGGGCCGAGGCGGACCATGTCGCTGTCGTAGAGCGACACGCTGAAATTGTCGTCCGGGGCCGAGAAGCGCCGCGGCTCGCCGGCCCGGCGGATGTCGATCCCCGGATAGCCGACAGCCGTGTACTCGGCCGCGCCGGGATAGCGCGGGATGCCCTGGATCGTCCCGCTCAGTGTCACGACCCAGGTGTTCGGGTCGATCTGGGTGAAGGCCGGCTGACGCATGGGCATCAGCGCGCTGAGGTCGGCCGCCGTGACCGGACCGGCTAGACCCAAGATGAGCGGCAGACCAAGGAGGCTCGCACGCCGTGTCGAGGTGAAGTCCACCGTTTAATCCGCAGCCAAGGTCATAAAACCCTTGTGGACGTTGCGCTGCAACGCCGCTAGCCGCCGCCGGATAAATTCAGTCTCTGTGCCGCGGCTGCAACGCGGGCGACGCGGATCGACGGGCCGCCCCCCCGCGCCCCGCGCCCCGCTCAGCAGCCGACGCAGATGCCCGTGTCGAGGGACCGGTCGATGCCGGTGCGCCCGCGCCGGACGCCGCGCCCGCTCGGCCCGGCCGTGTTGAAACCGTGGCCCCGGCGGAGGATCACCGGCGCATAGGTGTCGGCGGGGCGCAGCTGGACGTTGCGCATGTTGTCGAGGCGCAGGGCGTTGAGGCTGCTGTAGTTCTGCTGCTGCAGGGAGCGGATCTCGTTCTGCTGGATCAGGCTTTGGTTCCAGCTGTTCGGATTCGGCTGCGTCGAGACCTGGGCCTCGGCCCCGGTCACGGCGAGGGTGGCGATGGCGGCGAGCGCTAGGCTGCGCATGGACGATCTCCGGTTGCATGGCCTTTGCCGGAACGACGCGGCGGCCGCGCACCCGGTTCCCCCGCCGAGGCTGCGGCACGCGCCCGCAATCCGACCCCCTCGTCCCCGCTCGGCGCGGGGCTTCATCGCCGCTCGGCGCGGGGCCTCATCGCCGCTCGGCACGGGGCCTCATCGCCGCTCGGCACGGGGCCTCATCGCCGCTCGGCACGGGGCTTCATCGCCGCTCGGCGCGGGGCCTCATCGCCGCTCGGCGCGGGGCCTGGCCAGATAGTCGAGGAAGTTCGCGATCTCGCGCCGACGACGGTCGGGCTCGACGATCTCCGGGCCGACGCCGTGGCGCCACGCGAGGTCCGGCCGCTCGGGGATCTGCTCGATCTCGGCGGCGTAGGCCGCCACCGCCTCGGCATCGGGGCACAGGCCCGCCTCGACCACGTCGTCCGCGCTCAGCCGCAGCATCGCGGCGAGTTCGTCGGGATCGAGTTCCGGATGGTACTGCGTTCCCCAGAACAGGCCCTCGCCCAGGGGAATGGCCAGGGCCTGGACGTCGAGGAGCCCGTTGCCGGCGAGCACCTCGGCCTGCGGCGGCGGCACCAGCACCACGTCGAGATGCATCGCCGGGGCATCCCAGGCCGGCGGACGGCCGGCCAAGAGCGGATGCGCGCGGCCCGCATCGGTCGGGGCGATGCGGCGGGCGAAGCCGTATTCGGGACCGCACGGATTACGCCCCGGCTTCCCCCCCGCCACCGCCGCGGCGACCTGGACACCCCAGCACGATCCGAAGACCGGCAGCCCCGCCTCCAGGCTCGCCCGCATCAGGTCGAGCTGGCGCTGAACCGGCGGGCCGCCATCCGTCACGTGCAGCATCGAGCCCGTGAAGACCACGCCGTCGTAGCCGGCCAGCGCTGCGCCCGCCGGAAGGGCAGCCTCGGCATCGGCGGGGTTGAGCAGGGTGCAGGCGGCATCCGGGGCGAGCGCGCGGAGAATCGCCGCGTAGGCCTCGGCCGAGGTCCGCCCCGTCGCCCGGGTATGGGCCCGACGGGCCTCGGCGATGTTCCCGTCGGCCACCAGGATATGCATCATCGCTCTGTTCGGATCGGGGGACCGGCAGCGCGGCCGAGACTGCAGCCGGTCGGGGCAGGGGCGAACGGGCGGGATCCCGCGGCCGTTCCGACCGCGCGGTAGGTCGGGTCGTCGCAGGCCCACGCGCCTCAGGCCCGGTCGAGGAGCCACCGGAGGGAGTGCCGCAGGGCGGGCGTGGCGGCGCGGGCGAACCATGCCCCGTGCGCGAAGATCACCCGCTCGGGCGCCATGTCCACGAGGACCCGCGCCGCGCGCGCCGCCTCCGCCCGCCGCATGCGGATCACCGCGCGCAGGTAGATCGGCGCCCGTCCGTCCGGCGCCGTGATCCCGGCGAGCCGCGCCAGCGGACGCATCGCCGCCGGCAGCCGGGCCGGCTCCAGGTTCAGCACGAGATCGGTGAGGAGCAGGCTGCGCGAGGCCGCGTGGAAGAACGCCACCTCCCGGAAGCCGAGGCCGCCCGGCACCACCACCTGGGCCAGGTCACGCGCCCATGCGAGCGGCGCGGCCTCGTCGAGGTCGCGGTCGATGTGCAGGCCCGCGCGCCGCGGGGGCCCGCGGCGGCGCAGGTTCGGAGCGGCCCAGGTCGTCGCTTCGGGACACTGCTCCTGCCACGCCCGCACGAAGCTCCAATGCGCGACGTTGGGCGCCACGATGTGGCGAACCGGCCCGATCGCGGCGATGGCCCGGTGCAGTTCGGCGTCGTAGCGCGTCGGCGAGTGCAGCCAGATCGCCCCGTCCGAGAGGCGCACCACGCTCATCCGCACCGGCAGCGGCATGCCCAGGACCCTGAGCGGCCCGCTATCCACGATCCAGAGATCGCGCCCCACGGGCTTCAGGACGTCGAGAGGCGGGTAGGTCGGGTTGCTCACGAACGTCTCGAGCCTCCGCAGGATCGGCCGGGCCCGGGGCGGCCCGCCTCCGGGCAATGGGCCCGCGCCCCCGAGGTTTCCCGATCTCCGCGAACCGCGCCCGCTCCGGGTCGCCCGCGCGGCGACGCCAGCCATCGGGACGGCCGAGCCGCGCATTCGGCCCGGGTCCTGCTGCCCGGAGCGACCGCCGGTCGACGCGCGGTCCGCCGCGACGCAAGCCGGTTCGCCGGGACGCTCCGCCCTCCGGCGCGGGCCTTGCGCCCCTCCGCGTCGCGACGCGATCGCGCGCGGCGCCGGCGGGAATCGCGGGCGCCGCGGTGCGGCGGCCAGTAGATCGATCTTCCTAAGGCCGCCCTCACGGCGCGAACGCCGGCATGAAAAAGCCCGCCCGGCCGGGGCCGAGCGGGCAGGATAGGGCCTGAACCCTTGGGAGGAGCCCATACTTTAGCCAGCACTGAGTCCTGCACAATTTCGCGCCGCGCTGGGCAGGTATGCCTGTGCCGCTTGGGTGGAGGCGCGATCGGCCACGGGCCTGCGTGGCCCGGCCTCGAACGCGCCCGCTGGAAGGTTCGGGACGAATCACCCGACGGGCCCCATCCCGGCCGGTCGAATCCTCCCGCACGGCGGCTCGGCCTCCGGCCGGGGCGAATCGCGGGTGCCGGACGGGCTCGGCCGCCCCGGCGTCAGCTCCGATTCGGCGGACGCCGCGTCACGCCCGCACCTCGTCGGGCACCGGCACGTCGAAGCCGTTGAGGGTGGTCGAGACGAGCCCGT
Source organism: Methylobacterium sp. HJ2 (assembly GCF_056431005.1). Taxonomy (NCBI): domain Bacteria; kingdom Pseudomonadati; phylum Pseudomonadota; class Alphaproteobacteria; order Hyphomicrobiales; family Methylobacteriaceae; genus Methylobacterium; species Methylobacterium sp. HJ2. Next base: position 255,112 of record NZ_JBWJYM010000005.1, read on the forward strand.
AGAGGCCGACGAGATAGATCAGCTCGGCCGCGCCATGCGGTCCGAAGGCCTCGACGCTGCGCCGGTAGATGACCGCCGGCAGGACCCCGCCCGCGTTGAGGGCGGCCGCGACGTCGTAGGCCAGTGCCTCGTCCGGCGTCAGGTCCGGCGGGCGCTGGCCCGCGGCGATGGTGGCGATCTTGTCCTCGGGCAGGCCGTCCCGGCGCGCCACCAGCACGTGGGCGTAGATCTCGTAGGCCGCCCGGTAGGCCGCCCCGGTGACGAGGATCGCCACCTGCCGCACGGGCTCGGGCAGGCTGGCGCTGGCCGACAGCGCCTTGGTGAGGTTCCAGATCGCTCCGCCGATCTCCGGCTCGTGCAGCCAGGGATTCCACGGACCCATCAGGGCGCCGTCCTCCCGCATCGCGGCAAAGCCCTGGAAGCCCGATTCGATACCGGTCCGCATGTCGTCGTAGAGCGGGCGCTGCGCGGGCGAGAGGTCGCCGGGGGCGATGAGCGGAAGGCGCATGGATCGGATCTCCGGTGGCCGGGGACGAACCTGCCGCGCCGTGCGGAGTTCCGGTCTTATCGGGGCTAGACCACGCCGGCGCGCAGCAGGTCGTGCACGTGGACGATGCCGAGCGGGCGGCCGTTCTCGACGACGAAGATCGCCGTGATGCGCTTGCGGTTCATCAGTTCCAGGGCGGAGCCGGCGAGGCTGTCGGGCTCGATCGTGATGGGGCGGCGCGTCATCACCTCCTCCACCGGCATGCCCAGGAGGGCCGGCCCCATGTGGCGGCGCAGGTCGCCGTCGGTGACGATGCCGCGGATCACGCCGACCGCGTCGACGACGCCGGCGCAGCCGAAGCGGTGCTCGGCGATCCGCACCAGCACCTCCGACATCGGCGTCCCGCTGGCGACGACCGGCATCGCCTCGCCCGAATGCATGAGCTGACGCACGGTCTTCAGCCGGGCCGCGAGCGTGCCGCCGGGGTGCAGGATCTTGAAGCGCGAGCTGGTGAAGCCGCGCAACTTCAGCAGGGAGACGGCCAGCGCGTCGCCGAGCGCCAGCTGGATCAGGCTGGAAGAGGTCGGCGCGAGGTCGTGCGGGCAGGATTCGCGCACGCGCGGCAGGGCGAGCACCACGTCGGCGGCGCGGCCCAGCGTGCTCTCGCTGCGCGAGGTGATGGCGATCAGCGGGATCGAGAAGCGGCGCGAGAAATGGGTGAGGTCGCCGAGTTCGGCCGTCTCGCCGGACCACGACAGGGCGAGGATCGCGTCCTGCGGGGTGATCATGCCGAGGTCGCCGTGGCTCGCCTCGGTGGGATGGACGAAGAAGGCGGGCGTGCCCGTCGAGGCGAGCGTCGCGGCGATCTTGCGGCCGATATGTCCGCTCTTGCCGACGCCGCAGACGATCACCCGCCCCTCGACCGCCAGCAGGCTCTGCACGGCGGCGTCGAACGCGGCCCCGAGGTCGCCCCGGAGCGCGTCGGCCACCGCGCGCATCGCCTCCATGCCGATCTCGAGGCTGAGGAGGCCGGCGGCGCAGCTCTCGGTCGGCGGCGCGGATTCGTCCACGCCGCCGGGCTGTTCCCGGAAGGTGTCACGGACGATCTCTGGACGCACCACCATGCGGATCTCACTGCGGGGAAGGGCGCGGCGGCCCGAGGCTCTCACGCCGCGCGCCGGCCGCATCCGCGTTCTAGCGCATCCAATACGGCCGTTTGATGGTTCGCCCCGGCCGTTCCGGGCCGGGGCGCGATGGGTGCGGCCGCCCTGTCGCGGCGGCCGCCCGTCCCTCAGGGGCGCTCTAGGTTCAGGCCCACGAGAAGGTGTTGTGGTAGCCGGCCATCGGCGTCTGGCCGGTGATCTCCGTCGCCGCGAACGTGCCCTTGAAGGCCTCATCCTGGATGCCGCCGCCATACACGACGTTGTTCGGGCTGGCGGGGTTCTGGTAGGCGGCGTTGGTGACGGTCGTGTCGTCCGCCAGGCTGAAGATCAGGCCGCCCGAGAGCGGGGTGCCCCGGCCGGCGTGGCTGTCCACGAAGTTGTCGAACGAGCGGACGTGGTCGAAGGTGTTGCCGCTGCCGTAATCCGAGAACGCGCCGTCGCCCATGTGGACGGTGTCGACGTTCCGGACGGTGACGCCGCTCGAGCTCTCCGTGATGACCCCGACGCCGCTCGGCGAGTTGTTGCCGTCGATCAGGCCGTTGCTGACGGTGACCCCGTTGCTGCCGCCGATGTTGATGTTGTCCTCCGTCCACGAGGTCTCGAGGTTGTTGTAGACGGAGAAGTCGGTGAGGCTGCTGTCGCCGGAGCGGTTGAACTGCACCAGCTGCCCGCGGGGGAACGGCCCCCGCATGTCGTAGCCTTCGATCCCCTCCAGCACCGCCTGCGGCGAGTCCTGCAGGTAGATCCCCGTCGAGGCGTCGCGGACCGTGACGTGGCTGATCGCGGCGCCCGGGGAGTTGAACAGCCCGATGCCGTACTGCTCGGAATCGGTGTTGGGCCCGGAGGCCGGCGCGCCGGCATTGATCAGTTCCACGCCGTCGATCGTCAGGTGGCTGGCATCGACGCCCGAGATGCCCGCGCCGCCCTGGTCGGCCCCGTTGTAGTGGATCCGGACGTTGCGGATGGTGACGTTGGCGTCCTCCTCGAGCTCGATCCCGTAGCCGTCGGCGTAGATGTCGAGGTTCTCGATGACGTCCCCGCTCTGCGCGTAGATCGTCCCGTCGTGGCGGGTGAGCGCGGCCGGCGTCGCCGCCGTGCTCGCGGCGGGCGCGAGCGGCAGCGGATCGCCCGTCACGAGGGCGGCATCGGTCGCCGCCGTCTGGGGGGCCACCGGCACCGGCGCGCTCGCGACGACCGTCGTCGGGGTGGGCGAGAGACTGGGGGTGGGCGAGAGGCTGGGGGTAGGCGAGAGGCTGGGGGCGGAGGTGAGGTCGGGTGTGAGCACGGGTGTGGTCGGCGTGGTCGGGACCGGGGGCAGGTCCGTGGACGAGGGGGTCTCGATCGGGTCGGGGGCCGGCATCAGCGCGTCGGACGCGTCCGGCTCATACCAGTGCCGGGTCCTCCCAGAGGTGACGTCATGGTTCATGCGGGTCTCGTGCTTGGAGGTGGGGTGCATCGTCTCTGCTTTGTGGCTTGGCGTGCAGCCCCGGCCGTAGGGCCGCGGGCGTTCATCCCGGCCGCTGGGTGCGACGGGGTCCGGATCCGTGCTTCGCGCACGGCGCTCCGACCGAGGCCGACCGTGCAGGCCGGCCTCGCATCGAACGGGGGGAGGCGGGATGGCACGCACCTGGAAGCGGTACGGCCAGAATGTATTGGTTAGTACAAAACGGAGTGTGGTACGATTTTGTACGAACTAATCAGCGGTTATCAAAGATTAATTCGTATTCGTTACGGCCGAGATCAAACGTCAAATTGCGGCGAGATTGTGTCATTAAACATGTGTTGAATTTTGACTTGACGGACTGCATTCCTGACCGGGATTATCTTCGGCGTCGCAACGAAAACCGGGGACTGATCGCCACCGGACCGCGACCCCGGGGCCAAGACCTGAACTCTCGCGCCGAGGATCCCGCGGCCCGCCTTGGTGGCGGAGCCGGTCCCGGCTACAGGACGGGCCGTCCCCGGCCGAGCGCCAGCTCCCCCTCGCGTGTCTGAGTCTCCTGCCCATGCTCACGACGCTCGCGGTCGTGCTGCCGATCTTCGCCCTGATCTTCGTCGGATGGCTGGTGCGCCGGACGGGCCTTCTCGGGCCCGCCGCCAGCGGCGAGCTCAACCGCTTCGTGGTCTATCTCGCCCTGCCGGCCCTGCTGTTCGACGTGATGGCGCATGCGGTCGGCCCCGAAATCTGGCAGCCGGGCTTCATGGCGACGTTCGGGGCGAGCAGCCTCGCGGTCCTCGGGCTCACCGTGCTCGCGGCCCGCGCCCGCGGGCGCCCGCTCCCGGACGCGGCGATCGACGGGCTGAACGCAGGCTACCCGAACACCGGCTTCATGGGCTTTCCCCTCGCCCTCGTGGCGCTGGGGCCGGCCGCGCTCGCGCCGACCACCATCGCTACCATCCTCACCGTCTGCCTGATCTTCGCCGCCGCGATCGTGCTGATCGAGGTGGGGCTGCAAGACGAGGCGAGGCGGCAAGACGAGACGAGGCGGCACGGGGAGACGGGACTGCGCGCGGGCGGCGCTGCGGTGCCGGGCCGGCGCGGGGCGCTCGCGCGCAAGGTCCTGCTCTCGCTCGCCCGCAACCCGCTGCTGATCGCGCCGGCCGCGGGGGCGCTCGTGCCGGCCGTCGGCCTCGGCGTGCCGGCCCCCGTCGAGACCTTCCTGAAGCTCCTCGGCGCAGCGGCCTCGCCCTGCGCCCTGGTGGCGCTCGGCCTGTTCCTGGCCGAGAAGCGGGGCGCCACACGCCGCGCCCCCCGGGCGACCGCGATGCTGGTCGCCCTGAAGCTCGTGGTCCACCCGGCCCTGACCTACGCGCTCGCCCGCTACGTCTTCGACCTGCCGCCGCTCCTGCTGCACACCGCGGTGCTGATGGCGGCGCTGCCCACCGGAACGGGACCGTTCATGCTGGCCGAGTTCTACCGCCGGGAGGCCGCCATCACCGCCGATACGGTGCTGATCTCGACGATCCTCTCGATCGCCACCGTCTCGGGCTATCTCGCCCTGGCCGCGGGCTGAGGTCGGAATCGGCTGACGGGCAGGGCGGCGCGCAAGGCGCCTTGGCGGAAGCGGATGTCCCTCATACCAGGGTCCGCGGGGGTTCGCGGCGGTCCGCCGGCGTCGCGCATCGCATTGATTTTAGTGTGTTTTGTCGATCTCCCGATCTGGCGACGTTCGCCGAGATCCGCTACGATCCGCCGCTCAAGTTGGGGCCCGCGTTAGGGCCGGATAGTTCGACGGAGCGCTCTTGGCCCGCCTCCTCAACCGCCTGAATGCCAGAAAGGTCGCGTCGCTTGAGACTGCGGGCCGACACGCCGACGGGGGCGGCCTCTATCTGTCGATCTCAGGGGACGGGCGGCGGCGCTGGGTCTTTCTGTACCGTTGGCATGGGCGCTTGCGTGAGATGGGCCTCGGCAGCCCTCGGGACGTCGCACTGGCCCGCGCGCGCTAGGCGGCGGCCCGAGCGCGCGAGCTCGTCGCACAGGGTCAAGACCCGCTCGAGGCGCGCAGGACGGCCCGTACGGTCAAGACCTTCGGAACGGTCGCCGACGAATTCATTGCCACCATGCAGGTGCAATGGCGTAACGAGAAGCACGCAGCCCAATGGCAGACCACGCTGCGCGAGTACGCAGCCGGCCTCCATTCCTTGCCCGTCGATGCGATCGGCACAGAGGACGTGATGCGCGTCCTGCGCCCGATCTGGCTGGAAAAGCAGGAGACGGCCTCCCGCCTGCGCGGACGCATCGAACGCGTGCTCGATGCGGCGAAGGCGCAGGGGCTGCGCACAGGTGAGAACCCGGCGCGGTGGCGCGGGCACCTCGACCTCCTCCTGCCCAAGCGCCAGAAGCTCTCGCGCGGTCACCACAAGGCAATGGCCTACAAAGACGTCTCCGCCTTCATGCGGCGCCTGCGAACCGCTGCAGGCGTGAGCATCCGCGCGCTCGAGTTCACGATCCTGACTGCCGCCCGCTCGGGCGAGACCCTCGGGGCACTGTGGTCGGAAATCGATCTCGATGCGAGCGTCTGGACCGTGCCGGCCACGCGGATGAAGGCTGGCCGTGAGCACCGGGTGCCGTTGGTTGGCCGGGCCGCGGAGATCTTACAAGAGATGCAGGCCCTTCGCCGCGCCGACAACCCGCACGTCTTTCCCGGCCAGCGGTCGGGCAAAGGGCTCTCGGTCATGGCCCTGGAAATGGTTATGCGCCGGGCTAAGCTGACTGAGACCCCGCATGGCTTTCGATCCGCATTTCGGGACTGGGCCGGGGAAGAGACGGACTACCCTCGCGAGATCGCGGAAGCGGCGCTTGCGCATCAGTCGGGCGATGCCGTCGAGCGCGCGTACCGCCGGGGCGATGCCCTTGAGAAACGACGCTTGATGATGAAGGACTGGGATAAACACTGCCTGCAAGAGATGAAGCCGTTTTCGCCTTGAAAGAGTGGTAACGGGGCATTTTGCGGCCTTCAGCGAACGTCGGCGAACCCCTAATTCACTCTGTGATCATCATCTTTCGTCCTTGCGAGTTCGCTGACATCCGCCTACGCCTTTTCCGTACGATTTCCGTACAGAAGCGGGGAGGGCGCCATGGCCCGCACGGTACGCAATGCCAAGCTCGACACGCGTTCGGGGCGTGCCAAACTCGCTGCTCGGCGCGAACCGTACTGGACCGTCATTTCGGCCGGTTGTGCCGTCGGTTACCGGCGCGGCGCCAACGGCGGCACGTGGGTCGCGCGGATGCGTGATGGGGCCAAGCAGCACTACGACGCGCTCGGCGCCGCAGACGACAACCGCGATGCCGACGGCCTGACCGTGTTCTCGTTCGCTCAGGCTCAAGAGCGGGCGCGTGTCTACTTCTCTCGGAAGGCGCGCGAGCTCGCCGGCTTCGATGAGGAGGCGGTTGAAGTCCCCTGGACGGTCGCGACGGCGTTGACCGACTACCTCGCCGCACGAGAGCGCCGCGGGTCGAAGGGCGTGCGGGCAGACCGCTACGCAGCTGAGGCACGCATCCTGCCGGTGCTCGGCGCGCTCGAATTGACGGCGCTGACGACGAAGCGCATCCGCGACTGGCACCATGACCTCGCCGAGGCGCCGAAGCTGCGCCGAACCGCGTCTGGGGTAGAAACACGACGTTTGGCCGCGGTCGATGCGACGGATCCGGAGGCGGTGCGGGCGCGGCGTGCGACAGCCAACCGAGTGCTGACGATCCTGAAGGCCGCGCTCAACCATGCGTTTCAGGAGGGAAAGAGCAACTCGGACGAAGCTTGGCGCCGAGTAAAGCCCTACCGCGAGGCTGACGCCGCCAAGATCCGTTACCTCACCGCGGCCGAGTGCCGGAACCTGCTCGACGCCTGCGATGGGGCCTTCCGCGATCTCGTGCGCGGCGCGCTGGCGACAGGGTGCCGATACGGCGAGCTCGGGCGGATCCGGGTGTCCGATTTCGACGCGCATGCGCGCACCGTGCTGATCGCCAAGTCGAAGCAGGCCAAGCCGCGCCATATCGCGCTAAGCGACGAGGGGACCGCCTTCTTCGCATTGCTCACCGCCGAGCGGCCGAGGACAGCGCGCGTGTTCTCCCGAATTAACGGAGAACCTTGGGGAGCATCACACCAGCAGCGGCCGCTGATCGAGGCTTCGGCGCGGGTAGGGTTTGAGCCACCGTGCACCTTCCACATACTGCGCCATACCTACGCCAGCGCGTTGGCGATGAAGGGCGTGCCGATGCGCGTCATCGCCGACCAGCTTGGGCATGCCGACACGCGCGTCACCGAAAAACACTATGCTCACCTTACGCCGTCATACGTCGGCGAAGCGGTCCGGCATGCACTGCCAAAGCTTGGTTTAGATCCATCGTAGCCGTTTAAGCGTTTTCGTGTTCGAAATCGCTTAAATCAACTACAGCTATGCACGACATATCATAATAAGTCCGCTTTTTCCCAAGAAATGACACTTGAGCTACTCAACGCGCGATTGGCACGCAAGCAACGCCAGAGCAGCAACTCCGCGCCTGATTCTGGACGTAGAGAGTCGACGGCATGGTGCGGCGGCCGCCCTTGTGGGAGAAGCACTGGCCGTCGAACGCGCTGCTGAGCCCCGCGGTTGCCAGGATGTTTCCGACGACGGCCGTAATCGCGTGGCGAAGAGGTCGTTGGTGGCGCGCGCGAGTCGATATGGCCAAGGGCTCGATTAGAAGCAGCACGACCCCGCGGCGTTGACTGCACGCTGCCGACCAGCCTTGATGTCCGGTTCGTGCGCCAGGAGGACTAAGCGACCTCACAGACGCGGATGAGCGGGCAAGAAGGATGTATGCAAGTGCGGCTTGTTGCAAACACCGGCAGCAATCGAACTGCCGATATTTTAAAAGACGTCGAGGGCGACTCACTTGATGTCCTCACTGATCAGCTCTCAATCTTCGGTGCACGCTCCGCCATTGAGGTTGGTCCCCGTAGACTGGGACGTGTCCTGCTTGGTCTTGCAACAGACGCGCTTCTCGGGGGTGACGACACGGACCGCGTCCGTCGCAATCGGCTGCAGAACCGCGCGGTGTCCTCCGCGTTTGCTCGAGCACTGGCCGGTGCAGAAATCCGGCAAACGCGCCTTCCGTCTTCCCAATCTGTGCTCCTAACCCAGCGCGGCGCCATCGTTGGGAATTGCAGCCTGACGACCGGCGGTCTCGGCCTCGCGCCGCAATCGCGGCTCGGCTTCGTCCAGCAGACTGAGAGCGATGCCGAGCTGGCGATGGTCAGCCAATGGTTCGAGACGGAATGGAACGCCGCCAATCCGCAGGGGCCGGCCGTATCGGCGCTAACCGAGGCTGTCACCGCCGCCGCGGCCGATCACGCCCCCGGCGCTGTCTATACGCAGGCCCTGCACCAGCTCTTCGCCGAAATGGAGGCGAGCACTGACGAGTCGCGCATCGTCGATCCCGCGACCGGCATCCGAGAGACACAGATCTGGTCCAAACTCTACCGTTTCCAGAAAGACGGCGTCATCGGCACTATAGACAAGTTGCAGCGCTTCGGCGGCTGCATCATCGCCGACAGCGTGGGGTTGGGCAAAACCTTTGAGGCTTTGGCGGTCATCAAATATTTCGAGCTGCGGAACGCCCGCGTGCTGCTGCTTGCGCCCAAGCGTCTGCGCGAGAACTGGACGTTGTGGACGCGCAACGATGTCCGCAACATGCTCGCCGCCGACCGCTTCGCTTTCGACGTGTTGAACCACACCGATCTGTCGCGCGAGGGCGGTCAATCCGGCAACATCGACCTCGGCCATATCAGCTGGGCCAATTACGATCTGGTCGTCATTGACGAGAGCCATAATTTCCGCAATCGCCCCGCCAGCAAGGGCGAGCGGGAGAGTCGGTACGATAAGCTGCTCAACACTGTGGTGAAGGCCGGCGTCAAGACCCGAGTGCTGATGCTGTCGGCCACCCCGGTGAACAACCGTCTCAATGACCTGAAGAACCAGATCGCCTTCGCGACCGAGGGTCACGATCAGGCCCTGGCCGGGCACGGCATCGCCAGTATCGCAGGCACGATCCGCATTGCGCAGGGTCAGTTCAACCGCTGGCAGCAAATGCCAGCGGCAGCCCGAACGCCGGTCAAACTTTTAGAGATGCTCGGCTTCGACTATTTCCGCCTGCTCGACCTTCTGACCATCGCTCGCAGCCGCAAGCATATCGAGCGTTACTACGGGACCGCCGATACGGGCTCGTTCCCGGAGAAGCTGACGCCGGTCAACATCAAGTCGGACGTCGACCTTACCGGCTCGTTCCCGCCAATCGTCGAGGTCAACACCGAGATTCGCCGGCTGAAGCTCGCGGCTTTTGCGCCACTCCGATACGTGCTGGACGACCGCCGCGCGGCCTACGAGCGGCGCTACAATCAGGATGTTGCCGGCGCTGGCGGCGGCGCTAGTGTGTTCCGCCAGCTTGACCGCGAGGAAAGCTTGATCGCGCTGCTGCGGGTCAACCTGCTAAAGCGGATGGAGAGCTCGGTCCACGCCTTCACGCTGACAATCAGTCGCCAACTGGAGATCGTCGAGGCGTTGATTGCGCGAATCGATGCGCATGATAACAGCGTCGCCGCGCCCACGATCGACGATCTTGATGATGATGATCCCACATTCGATCAACTCGGTGTTGGACGCAGCGTTCGCGTACTGCTCAGCGACGCTGATCTCGTCCGCTGGCGTCAGGATCTGGCCGAGGATCGGGATCGTCTCGCGCGCCTGCACACACAAGCCAAAAGCGTTACGCCAGAACGGGACGCCAAGCTCGCCGACCTTAAGAAGCTGATCGCCGACAAGCTAGCCGAGCCCTTCAACCCCGGCAATGTCAAGCTGCTCGTGTTCACCGCCTTCGCTGAAACTGCTGCCTATCTCTACGACGCGGTCCGGGCGGACTATCCGCATCGGATGGCGCTGGTAACGGGATCGGGGCGCAATAGGACGACCCACCCCAAGCTGACGGCAGACCTCGGTTCGATCCTCACTGCCTTCGCGCCGCGCGCCCGATCGCGGCCGGAGGCGCTGGCGGGCGAGGAGGAAATCGACCTCGTCATCGCCACCGACTGTATCTCCGAAGGCCAAAACCTGCAGGATTGCGACTGCGTGGTGAACTACGACATCCACTGGAACCCGGTCCGCATCGTCCAGCGCTTCGGCCGCGTCGATCGCCTGGGGTCGCCCAACGCCGTCATCCGCCTGGTCAACTTCTGGCCGAACATGGACCTAGACAGCTATATCGGCCTGGAACGCAGCGTCTCGGGTAAGATGATTCTGCTCGACGTCTCCGCGACCGGCGAGGAAAACCTGATCGAGACGCAGGCCGGCAACCAGATGAATGATCTAGAATATCGCCGCCAACAGCTTGAAACCCTGCAATCGCGGGTGATCGATCTTGAGGATCTGTCATCAGGCGTATCCATCACCGACCTGACGCTTAACGATCTGCGGATGGATCTGGCGCGCCTGTCGCCGGACGAGCGCGCAACTCTCAGCAAGCAGCTGCTCGGCACCTACGCACCAATCTTCGCCAGCGACGACTTTCCGCCCGGCGCGCTGTTCGTCCTTCGCGCCGAGACGTCGGCGGCCGAGCGCTCGATCGCCAAGGGCGACCCGCTCTTCCCGCATGCACTGATCTACGTCGGCATGGATGACCGCATCATCCTGCCGCACAGCCAGCCGAAACGGATACTGGACGTGCTCCGCCTCGCGGCGGCAACTCCGGCTGGGCGGCAAGCCGAGGCCTGGGCGCGGTTCGATGTCGAGACGCGCGGCGGCGAAGCGATGGAGACGTGGCAGTCGCTGCTCGCCGCCGCCATTCGTGGCGTCACCGGCAAGGCTGAGGAACGCGCGGTCGAAAGCCTGTTTACCACCGGGGGAATCGAGGGACCGGGGGGCGAGAGCGGGTTGGACGATTGGGAGGTGGTCTGCTGGCTGGCGATCCTGCCGCGGGCATGACGATTACGCCCGTCGACATCCGCGTCGCGCTGGCCTTGCCGCCTATCAATACCCCGGCGCGCCGACTGCCGAAGGAGGTGCTGGCGCAGCATGGCGCCGCCAACACTGCCGACCGTAAGCTGATCGACAGCGCGATCGAGCGGCTGGACTGGTGGGCGACATTGTCGCCAACCACGATCGGTGTCGCGGCAGGCACGGATGACGAGCGGCCCGTCCCCGCCATTCAGCTGCTGGCGATGACAACGCGGGTCGAACCGACTCAGCGGCTTCTGGCCCTGGTCCACCGCGCCATCCCGGTGCCTGTCGTCCTCGCCTCGGCACTGCCTGGAAACGCTGGCACCCGTTTAAGCCTCGCGCCGCTGCGCAGGGCTGAGCGGATCGCAGACCGGATGGTCGTCGAGCGGCTGGTCGTTGTGCCTGACTTGGTTGCGGAGGCTGAGCCGGCATCGGCGGCGTTCCTCGCCAGCTTGGCGCTGCCCGGGCTGCCGCAGACGACACTGGCTGCGCTCTACGGCGCGTTGATTGAGCGGACCGAGGCGCTGTCTGTCGCGTGCTTGGTCGGCGCACCTTACCAGCTTCTCCCCGATGCGGCGGCGGTGGTACGGCGCCGTGATGCGCTCGCCCGTCATGAGCAAGCGGAAGCGGAATGGCTCGCCGCCCGCGCGGCGGCGAAGCGGGAAAAGCGGCTTGCCGAGCAGGTCGTGCTTGGCAATCGAGTGCGTGCGCTTAAAGATAGGCTTAGAGCCATTGAGGGGGAGTTGACTGGTACTCCCATCGCTCGCCCTTAGTGTTTTCCACGAGATGCGTGCCTATGGCGTGCATGGAGAGATGTGTGACGAACACCAACGATCCCATACCGAAGATCACTTGCGATGACGATTCGGCGAGCAGCGGTAACCTTGTCTTAGGCAATGTCACACGGCTGAAGGCGCTGTTTCCCCAGATCGTAACGGACGGCAAGGTCGACTTCGACGTGCTGCGGAGCGTGCTTGGAGACGCGGTGGAGGATGGCGAGGAACGCTACGGACTGAACTGGAAGGGAAAGCGTAAAGCGCGCGCGTTCGCGTTGACGCCCAGCCTCGGGACGTTGCGTCCGGCGCCGTCAGACAGCGTCGATTGGGAAACAACACAAAACATAGTCGTTGAAGGCGACAACCTCGAGTCTTTAAAATTACTTCGTCGATCTTATTCTGGAAGAATAAAATTAATATACATAGATCCTCCATACAATACAGGAAAAGACTTCCTTTATCCCGACGACTACAAGCAATCTATAAAATCTTATCTCTCACTAACAGGTCAGGTCGGAAAGGATGATGAATTACTCACCTCTGATAGCGATGAGGGCGGGCGATTTCACACAAACTGGCTCAACATGATGTATCCTCGCCTCATGCTGGCGCGCGAGTTATTAAAGGATGATGGAGTTATATTCGTAAACATCGATGACGAGGAAATGGCAAATCTGAAAGCGATGCTTGATGAGGTTTTTGGCCAAGAGAATTTTGTTGCCGATGTTATATGGCAGAAGAAGTATGGCGTATCTGCAGATGCTAAGGGCATACCTGCCATGCAGGACCACATACTAGTATATCAAAAGAGCGGAAAATTCGAGCCCGGTCTGCTGCCGCGCAGTGAAAAGCAAGACGCAGCCTATCAAAATAGGGACGATGATCCGCGAGGTCCATGGAAGTCCGGCGATCTTCTTAGAATGGAATATCGTTCGCGTGATCAATACAAAATTATATCTCCGACTACAGGAAACGAACACATTCCACCGCAGGGAACTAGTTGGCGTCATCCGGAGCAGCAAGTTCTCGATATGATTGCCGACAATAGAATCTATTTCGGTCGAGATGGGATGGGCGTTCCAAGCGTTAAGCGCTTTCTTAGCGAAGTGAAGCAAGGAGTCGTTATATCGTCGTGGTGGCCACATAGCGACGCGGGACATACAGACGAAGCAAAAAAGGAAGTATCACAACTTATTGGCGGAGGAGTCTTTGATACTCCCAAGCCAATTAGACTTTTGGAGCAGGTCTTTCGGACCGCAAACGTGGGTGACGGCGATATAGTGATGGATTTCTTTGCAGGATCGGGAACAACCGGTCATGCTGCGCTTAAGTTAAGCGCAGCGACTGGAAAGCAGATAAGATACATACTTGTCCAAATTCCTGAGCTCCTTTCCCGCGACAATAAGGATCAGCGCGGTGCTGCGGAATTTTGTGCATCCATTCAAAAGCCGAGCAACATCGCTGAGATCACTAAGGAGCGACTGAGGCGAGCAGGTAATAGGGTCCGCGAGGATAACCCTAAAACGAAGATTGACGCCGGCTTCCGCGTCTACAAGCTGGCCACGTCAAATCTTAAGCCGTGGCAGCCGGACGCACAGGATCTTGAGGCGAGCATCCTCGATGCCGTCGACAACGTCCTGCCCGGTCGCACTGAGGACGACTTGCTCGTCGAGCTGTTACTTAAGACCGGTATTGACGTGACCCTGTCGGAAGAAAAGCGCAGCATCGCGGGTCGGACTGTCCACGCGCTGGGCGGTGGTACGCTGATGGTATGCCTAGGTAATGTCAGCGCCGACGACGCTGAGGCACTGGGTCAAGGCATGGCGGATTGGATCGATGCGCTCGATCCGGTTCAGACCACGATCTATTTCAAGGACATCGGACTGGGCGCCGACGGCTACCGCGCGGCGACCAAGGCGAACCTCGCAGCCATCCTGCGCCAGCGTCTGGGCGATCGCATCGCCAAGATCGCCAGTATCTGAGTGGGGCCGATGAAATTCGTCTTCGAAGCCGAGCTGCCGCATCAGGTCGCCGCGATCGACGCCGTGATCGACCTGTTCGCCGGTCAGGAGGAGCGCCAGTCGCTCTTCACGATCGCGCCGCGCCAAATTGCGGGCGAGCTGCAATATAACGAGAAGCTGCTGGGCTACGCCAATCGCTTCGACTTGCTGGAGGAGGCGGTGCTGGACAACCTGCACATCGTGCAGAACCGCCACGCGCTGCCAGCCTCACCGCAGCTGCACGTCGCATCGAAGAGCAAGAAGGATGCCGGCGGCGATTTCGGCATGGATTTTACGGTCGAGATGGAGACGGGCACCGGCAAGACCTATGTCTACCTGCGTACCATTTTCGAGCTGAACCGCCGATATGGCTTCACCAAGTTCGTCATTGTCGTCCCCTCGGTTGCAATCCGAGAGGGTGTGAAAAAGACGATCGAGCAGACCCGCGACCATTTCCGCCAAATCTATGACGGCGTGCCGTTCGAGAGCTTCGTCTATGACAGCGCAGACCTGTCGCGGATCATCGAATTCGCCACGTCCTCATCGATCCGGGTGATGATCGCCACCGTGCAGTCGCTCGGCACCAGGACTGCCGTGTTCCAGCAGGCGCGCGAGCAGACGCGTGACATCCCCGGCGTGGAATGGGTGAGGAGCACCCGGCCGATCATCATCGTCGACGAGCCGCAGTCGGTCGACGCCAACCCCAACGGCGCCGGCCGCCAGATCATGCGGGCGATGCAGCCGCTGGCGACAATCCGCTATTCCGCAACCCATGTGGCCAAGTTCCATCCGATTTATCGCCTTGATTCCTTCGATGCGCACGACCGAGGGCTGGTAAAGTCGATTGAGGTCGACGGGGCCCAAATACAAGATGCAGACAACAGTCCATATTTGAAGCTGCTGGAGATCGAGTTCAAGAAGGGCCAGCTTCCGCGCGCCCGGGTCGAAATAGCTAAGCAGATGAAGGGGGGAGTGTCGCGCCAGTCAGTCTGGGTATATGACGGGACCGAACTGACGGAGGATCAAGCGTCCGGCGGTCGGACCATCTATGCCGGCTATCGCATCGGAATAATCCAGAAGATGCGCGGTACTGGCTCGATGCAGTTAGTCGTGCCCGGCGATGGCGTGAAGACGCTGGAAGTCGGCGACAGTTGGGGCGGTGTTGATGCAGCGTCACTCACTCGCGCCATGGTGCGTCAGACTATTGAGCACCATTTCCGCAAGGAGCTGCGAAATCGGCCACTAGGCATCAAGACCCTCAGCCTGTTCTTCATCGACGCGGTGGCCGACTACCGCCGGTACGACGGAGCCGGAAACGCGCAGCTAGGCCCACTCGCGATCATATTCGAGGAAGAGTATGCAAAGCTGGCTGCACAGCCGCGCTTCCAATCGCTCTTCATGAAGATGCTGCCCGACGCAGCTCGTGCGCATGAAGGCTACTTCTCTCAGGACAAAAGGGGACGCTTCACGGAGCCGGCGCTGAACAATGACGGCGAGTTCTCGAACCAGAAGAGTCGCGAGGAGGCCGAGCGCATCTTCGACTTGATCATGAAGGCTAAGGAGCGCTTGCTCGATGAGGCAGAGCCGCTGCGCTTCCTGTTTTCGCACTCGGCTTTGCGCGAAGGCTGGGATAATCCAAATGTCTTCCAGATCTGCTCACTGCGCGAGATGGCCAACGAGACGCGGCGACGCCAGTCAATCGGTCGCGGCCTGCGCCTGTGCGTCGACCAGAGCGGCCAGCGCCGCCGCGACGAGGGACTAAATGTCCTCACTGTCATTGCGCAAGAGGGATATAAGGCGTTCGCCGCGGGCCTTCAGAGTGAGATGGAGCGGGACTTGGAGGTCAAGCTGGGCGTTGTTACCACCGATCTATTCGCCGGCCTGACATACGCTCTTCCGAACGGCGGCACGGCCGTAGTCTCGGTAGTGGAAAGCCGCGCCATTTTCGACGGTCTCATCAAAGCGAACCTGATCGACAAGAAGGGATATGCCAAGCCGGAGCTTCGCACCGCGCTCGCTCAGAACATTGTGCCGCTGCCGGCCTGCCTGCCGGAGCAAGCGGCCAAGCTGGTCCGTGACATGCTCCACCGCTTGGCACGCAAGGTGCCGGTCAGTGATGCGCGGGCGAAGGGCCGGGTGAAGCTGAACCTCGCGGTGCTCGAAGGGCACGATTTCAAGGCGCTTTGGGACCGGATCAGCCGCAAGACGACCTACCGACTTGATTTCGACGACGCAGCTCTGGTCGCGCGGTGCGTGCAGGCGTTGCGGGATATGCCACGTCCCGGCGAGGCCCGCGTCACCTTTGAGCTGGCCGAGATGCTGATCGGTCGCGACGGCGTGACACCGGAGAGGGTCAGCACCTCGGTCCCGCAGCGGCTGGCCACCGCGAGCCTCGACGTGCCAGATCTGCTGAGCGAGCTGCAGAATCGCACCGAGTTGCCTCGGAAGGTGCTGGCCGACATCCTCGTCCAGTCTGGACGGCTGGCGGACGCATCAATAAATCCCTCCGCGTTCGTCGATGCAGCGACGGCGATCATTCAGGCGGGCAAGCGGCTGATAATGACCAATGGCATAGTCTATAAGCCGTTGGATGAATGGTGGGCACAGAGCCTGTTTGCCGCTGAGACGGACGTGCCACTCGACCGGCTAGTTGCGGTCGAGCACGCACCGCTAGATCACATTGTCATAGACTCGAGCATTGAGGCCGAGCTGGCCAAGGCATTAGACATCAGCGGCGCGATCAAGGTATTCGCCAAGCTGCCGCAGAGCTTCAAAATCACCACGCCGCTCGGCACCTACAATCCAGACTGGGCCATCGTCCGCCAGCATGACAACCGAGAGGACGTTTACCTGGTAAGCGAGAGCAAAGGCGACCTAAACACGCTCCGCGAAGCCGAGAAGGCGCAGATCGCCTGCGGTAAAGCGCACTTTACGGCGCTGCGGGTGCCCTTCGTGACAGCCACGAATTTAGACCAAATTCTCAGCCAGGACAGCGGAACTAATCCGCACGAGGCGGCGTGAGTTGCCAAAGCAGGTGCTCCCATTTCGTTCTGTCTTAATTTGGGATCATCCAAGTTTGGAAATTGCTGGCGCATCAGGTTGAGCGGTTTGAGATAGCGGGCGTTTTTGGATCGGGGATGTCTCACCAGTCTACGCTTGGCACCGACTGCCCCTGGCGGCTAGCGTTGATTACGCTTCTGCAGTTCTCCTAAGATTTGTCCGACCGTCGCACGTCCCTTGCCGCACGACTTCGCAACACTGGAAGTACCTGATCAGTCTCGCCACAACTTACTCATGCCTCAACATCTTATTCTGAGCGAGTTTTACTGCTTTCTCTTGGCCGACGGCGCCGAAGCGCTGCTGCTCGACACTCCGCTGAACCTCTGCCGCGAGCGCGGCCCCCGGCCAGCTGGCATTAAGTGGAATGGCGGCCGGCAGATGCTTTCTGGCATTCCATACACACTCACCTCGGGGTTCCGGTGCGCATCGCTGCGTCGCTCGGTATGAATAGCATCTCGGCGCGGGCGGTCGGGCGGAGGAAGATCGCCGTCGTCGGCGGCATAGCTCGCCGGAAAGCCGCTAGGAGCTGGTCGGCGGCTGCGATTGCCACGTCGTGGCGATCGTCTTCCTCGCTGGTCCGTACCGGTTGCAGTATGCCGCGCGCGAAATCGTCAAGATAAACGAGGAGCTCCCAGTCCTGAAATAAGCTCACAGCCCCTTGCGACTGCTTGACTCCAAATATAAGCCGTCGCGCCGTGCTGCCCGTGCCCGTGATTTCATCCTCGACGCTAACGATCAAAAGCGGGGCGTCCAGGCCGTGAATCGTGGCCAATCGCGCTGGAAGATCGGCCGTCTCTCGGATGGCGAGATCCATGAGCTGATGACCAACCCCGAGAACGCGGCTGGCCGCGTTCTCGCCCTTGAGCGTGCGGTCGAAGACGAGGCCCTCGTAGCGTTCGTCGACGCTCCACGACTTGGCCCGCCACGCTGACGGCGTCTTGAAGGCCAGGCCGCCGTCCTCTCCTCGGCCGACACGCCGGCCGTGCCACTGCAGAACCGCCGTAAAGAACGGTTCGAGAGCGGGTAGGTCGACCTTCGGCACGTCGCGCCCGACCTCCTGAAAGTCGAAACGGGCGACGTTGCCAAATAGGTCGCGCGCGGTGTCGATCACGTCGCGCCCGCCCAGCGTCGCTGTCTTCTCGTCGAACCAATCCGTCAATCGACCGCCGCGCCGCCCCTCTGCGCCTGCGTATAGATCGTTGAAGAAGCTCTCGCCGGCGATGCCGATGACCAGGCGCGCGATGTCCTCCCGCTCCTCCATCGCGTTCGACAGCGCGGCCTGGATGCGCTCGAGCTTCGCGGTCAGCAGATCCCAGATCCGTGACTCGACCGTGGCTGGGTTGCGCAGCAGGAAAACGCGCACCTCCTCGCGCTGACCGTAGCGAGAGAGGCGCCCGACACGCTGGTGCAGCCGCATCGGATTCCAGGGCATGTCGACGTGGATCAGCGTCGAGCAGCGTTCCTGGAGATCGATGCCCTCGCCGCCAGCCTCCGTCGAGATGAGGAAGCGAACCCTGCCCGCGTTGAAGGCGTCCGCGGCCGCTTCGCGGCCGACGGAGACGGTCTGCGGTCCGCTTCGCGAGACCACACAGTCGAGCCGCTCGTCGCCGTTGATGAAGGTCCCGGTGTCTGCCCCGAACCGCGCGTGCAGTGCGTTCAGGACCAGAGCCTGCGTGGCCTTGTACTCGGTGAAGAACAACACCTGCTCATCGGGTCTGAGCTCGCCTTCGATCAGGTCGAGCAGGCGCGCGATCTTGGTCTCCGGCGACGCGGCGGCGGCGAGCGCGATCAGCTCGTCGAGCCGGGCGATCTCGTTCTCCATCAGTAGTGCGGCGAAGTCCGGACCCGCGTCCTCATCCTCGCCGGGCTCCCCCGTGTGCGCCGGGAGCTCTTCGCGTCCACGGCTCGCGGCCAGCACCCCCTTCAATTTGTCCCGCCGCCGGGTCAGGGCATGCGAGATGGCGGCGATCGAGCTCGCGGCGAGCTTCTGCAGAGTGATGAGGACCAACATGCGGGCCGTCTGCGCCCGTCCGGTCAAGCTGTCCGCGTAGGCGCGCCCGTCCAGAATGAAGTCGCTGAGCGTGCGGTAGAAGAGATCCTCGGCCTCCGAGTAGGCGTAGTCGCGGCTCTCGGTGACGACCGGCAGGAACAGGCGCTCGCCCCTGAGGTCCGTGACCGTCGCCTTGTTGTTGCGGATCATCGCCTGCGGCAGGGCGGCGAGCTGGCCCTCCCGGTCCGCGTCGGGATCGAACAGGTCGGGGCGCAGCAGCCGCATCAGGCCGAAGAAGCCGTAATCCTTGCCCCGGTGCGGAGTGCCACTGAACAGCAGCAGCGAGGCGATGCAGCCGCGCTCCTGCATCTCCCGCAAGAGCGCGTAGGCGAGGGTGTCGCCGCTGTGCTCGTCGAGGTTGAGGTGGTGGGCCTCGTCGACAATGACGAGGTCCCAAGGGTCGGCCTCCAGAAGGCGTGTCCGCGCGCCGCGACCGTCGGCGCGCAGGGTGTGGAACGAGGCCACGGCCATCGCGGCCGTGTCCCAGAAGTTGCTGCGGGCGGTGTCGGCGGCAGCCGCGTACTGTTGCAGCCGGATGTCGAACATGGCTTTCATGCGCGCGCGCCACTGCGGCACGAGCTTAGCGGGCGCCAGGACCAGCAGCCGGCGCACGCGGTTCGCGGCGAGCAGCGGCATCAGGATCAGGCCGGCCTCGATCGTCTTGCCCAGGCCCACGTCGTCGGCGACGAGCCAGCGGAACGGCCACGCGGCGGTCACCTTGCGGCAGACCCACAGCTGATGGGGCAGGATCTGCACTCGGGAGCGTGAGAACACCCCCCACTGCTCGTTGACCGAGGTGATGGCGAGCGCCTGCGCCCGCAGCACAGCCTCGACCGAATCGCCGACCCCGCCCTCAGTGAGGGCGGAGGCCAGGCTCGCCGCGGTGGTCAGCTCGTCGGCCGGCACACGCTGCAGGCCGCCCT
Source organism: Methylobacterium sp. HJ2 (assembly GCF_056431005.1). NCBI lineage: Bacteria > Pseudomonadati > Pseudomonadota > Alphaproteobacteria > Hyphomicrobiales > Methylobacteriaceae > Methylobacterium > Methylobacterium sp. HJ2. Next base: position 275,039 of record NZ_JBWJYM010000005.1, read on the forward strand.
CGAACTCGACGATGACGAGATCGCCGGCCTGCATCACCACCCGGCCAGCGCCGTGGCGCGGATGCTCGACGGCCGTGCTCGGCTCGAAGGTCGGGTTCATTCGGCGGCGTCCGGGAGATCGTAGTCGTCGCCCTCGTCGACATCCTCTTCCAGCCAGGACACGTTGGCGGCCGGCAAGCCGCCGCGGCAGCGCAGCAAGGTGTCTTCATGGGCCTTCAGCGTGATCAACTGCAAAGGTAGGTCGCCGTCGCGCAGGAGGTCCTCCTTCCGGTGGGGGAGGTGGGTCGAGACGAACTCCCAGATGGCCCTGCTCCTGTCCATCGTGCCCTCGTCGCCGAGCCCCGCACCGAGCCCGTTGAGGAGCCGGCGGACGCGCCCGGTCGAGGCCCACCCGTAGGGCGCCATGACCGTCCGCCCGCGCGCATCCCAGAAGCCCGACCGAGCGAGCTCGCGCACCATCCAGTTTGCGCCCAGGCCAAGCGTCCGCACGAGCGGTGCCGCCTCGATCTCCGCCTCGCGCCACACCGGCGAGAAGGAGGGCACGAGGACGTCGCTCAGGCTGATGACCTTCGTCGGCGCGCACTCGATCGCGCGCGGTAGGTTCGTGGCGATCCAGGCGTATTGCGGCAGCCACCGGGCGATCTTGTAGAGGTCGATCAGCGTGCGCCGCCAGCGCCAGTACGCGAGGTCGGGCTGCGCATCGCTCGCCCAGTCCCGTAGTCGCGCGAGCCAGACCTCGGGATCGGCGGCCGGAGGCGACCGGGACAGCTCCGCCCACCAGCCCTGCGCGGCTGCGGTTTCGACGAAGGTCCGGTGCTGTCCCGCCTGCGCGCCGCCCAAGCTCTGGAAGCAGGCCAGCGCCAGGAATGTGAACCACGACGCGCGCGCATCGAGCTCGGTGCGGCCTGAGGCCAGCGGCAGGGCGAGTGGGCGCAGGTTCGCCGGATAGGACCCAGCCTCGTAGTCGCGGATCAGCCCCTCACGCTCTCTGCCCCACCAATCCCAGATCGCCTCGAGTACGACAGCAGGGGGGCGGTCTGGCGGCGTGTCCGTATGCTCGGCCGCAGGTGCTAAGGTCGAGACCGACGGAGGCGCGTAATCGGTGAGCTTGGCCCGAAGCCTATTGCGCTCGTCGGGCGAAAGACTTTGCGCCCAAGGGCTATCGACCATGGTTTCGAGGGGGCGCATCCATGCGGGCGGGGCGCGCAGCACGCTGATGAGGAAGTCCTCCCGATCGTCCTCGGAAACGAGGAAGCGCAGGACCGCCTCCCGCGCCTCGTCCGTCACGGCGAGCTCCGCCCAAGCGCGATGCGTCTCTCCTCCGGGACCGTAGCCTGACCCGGCCCGGGCGAGCAGCACGAACTCGAGGCTCGCCGCGCCGTAGGCCTCGCCGAGGACACGCTCCGGCGGGGCGAAGCGAGCTCGCAAGGTTTCCGAGGGAGACTCGGGCCGGGGCACGGTGAGGTCACCGACGGAGCACCACGCGCCCGCGCGATTCAGGAACCGGGCCCGTGTGGCCAGCGCGCGCAGCTGCGCCCCTTCCTCCTGCAGCGGGGCCTGCCGGAGGGCATCGGCCGTGAAGACGGCTCCGAGCCGGGTCGCCATCGCCGGCGAGACCCGGTGATCCGCGGCCTCAAGCTCCTCCCGGAGGACGCCCTCGGCGGTGACAGTGGGCGGCAGGCCGAAGCCGAGACGCACCAAGTCGATCGCCGTCTCAGGCGCGACCATCCTGCCCCGTCGGTCCACCAAGACGTCCCAGGCCGCGATCGCCGCCCGCAGCGCCGGGTCGCGTAGGGCGCCGCCGAACATGCCCGCGGCCTCTCCGCCGCGGATGCCCTTTCCGGAGACTGCGCCCTCGCTCACCGGTACGACCGGCGCCACCGCGGCCAGCACGCCGAGGCCGCGGTCCGGGCCATGGAGCCCTCGGGCTAGGGGGTCGTCGAGGTCAATCCGCAAGACATCCCATAAACGCGCGAAGAACTTCGGACGCGGCACTTCGACGGGCTTGAGGCCGAGCGCGGCAGCGAGCGCGGGCCAATCCTTTTCGGCGGCGTGATAGAGCGCCGCGAGGCGCAGGCCGAGCACCGCGCCGCGTTCGGCGAACAGCGCAGCCTGCGCGTCCGCCCCGCTCGCGAGTGCGGCTCGATTCGGGCTAAGCGGGAACGGACCGTTGAGCATCCAGCCCGCCTGCACCGCCGCGTCGAGCGGCGCCGTCCACCACAGGCGTGGTGCATCCTGGAACGGCGTCGGGCCGGTCTCGTCGTGCTTGAGCGCGAGGGTGTAGCCGGCGCCCAGATCGAGGAGAAGCGCCGCGTAGGGGCGCGACCCCTCGATGACCGCGAGCCGAACTCCCGCGACGCCATCGATCGGCCGGGTGTCCCGAGCTCGATAGGCGCGCGCGGTGACTCCGTCCTCCACCTCCACGTTTCGGATCGCTTTGGCGAACAGGGGCAGGTAGGGCGCGCAGGCACCGAAGCGGGCGAGAGCGTCCCGACCGTCCTTGGCGTGCTCCGCATCGAAGGGCACGCGGATCAGCGTCGCTGGGCAACCTTCCAGACGATGACCCACCACTTCGCTCGGTCCGTCGGCCCAAGCCTTCGGAAGCATCCCGCCGACGATCCGGGCGGCCAGGAGGTCTGAAGCGACGAGGACTTCGCTGGCAAGCGCGTGGACGGACTTGAAACCGAGCCCGTACTTGCCCGTCGTCTCCGCGCCGCCGGGTTTGTCCGAGACGTGCAGCATAAGCATGTTCTGAAGGTCGCGGTGGTAGTTCTTACGCTCTCCTGCGGCGCGATCCGACCCGCGATGATTGATCGGCCGCCCCCAATGCACGGCGTCGAAGCCTTCCGGGCCGCCCCTCAGGCGAAAGGTCCGCGACCCCTCCGATCGGTCGAGCTGCAGTGTGGCGTCGTCGGCGTTCTGGAACAACTCGAGCACGACGCGCGTGGGGTCGTACCCGAACTCCGCTACGCGCTCGCGCACGCGGCCGAGGAGCGCGGCCTGTGCTGCCGGGTTGTCGATCAGCCCGTCCCATAACCTATGCTCGGCGGCGATGCGACCGCTTGCCTGCTGCAAGGACGGAAGTGAACGCCGGTCGTTGGTCATCCTCTCATATGTCTCGACCAAGGATCGGAGACCGACATGTTCCTTGAGGCGGAGCTGCCTTAAGAGGCTCGGCAATTCCTCGCGCAGGTCGGCTTGGGTCTGCTCAATCAGGTTCTGGGCGATGGCGCCGGTCATCTCCGGCAGATCTCGGACGGCCGCTTGTTGCGGAGCCCTGATGAGGCCGAGGCAGCCTTCGCCTAAAGTGCGCACGAAGTCGCGCACATGCTCGATCACATCGCTGGCGGAAGCGCCAGCGAGCGCATGGGCACGGAGCTGAAGGACGTGTACGACGACCGCCCGGCCGTCCGGCAGACGCTGCTGGCGGCCTCTCTCGTGCCCGTTCCCAACCAGCAGGCTCAACCCCTCGCCCTGCGGCGCTTGAAAGACCGCGCCGCTTAGCGACACGGCTCGGGCCTGTCCGTCTGCGGCGAGCTCGATCAGAAGGCGCCGGCCCTCGATCTCTCGAGCCAGCACGTGGGGCTTGATATGAGGTTCGATTCGGCGGTCGATCTCCGCCAAGTGATCGTTGATGCTGCGCCCAGAATTGCTCTGCCATCGCGCCATCACCTGACGCATGGCATCGAACCGGCCGACTAGGCCGAGCAGGGTGAGGCCGAGGTCGTCGGGAAGACGACCCCGAAGCGGCTCCAGGAACTCCGCAAACCCGCGTGCCGAGAGCGCATCAAGGTCGCCAGAGGCTGGGGCGACGGCATCCACCATGGAGCTGGGCAAAGCGCCCGGCTCTCCGCCATCCGCACCGGGGCCCCGGCGCAGCGAATCGGCGAGGTCCGGATCGAGCAGCCAGGCCGGAGCGAGGCCGGCCTGCGCGGCCACCTCGCTTGCCCGCCGCCAGCCACCGTCGCGGGTCGGGACGATCGCCTCCGCGAAGACCCGCCGCTGCGCTGCCTCGCCGAGGGCTACCACCCCTGCCTTGAAAGCTGCGGCGTAGAGACGGCGCGCGGCCTCGTCCCGCGTCTCGCCTGCCCCCGCGGCCCCTGCGAGCGCGTTCAACACGGCGGTCAGATCCTCGACCGAGCCGGCGGGCGCAAGGGCGGACAGGCAAGACGCCGATGCCGCCCCATCCTCATCCCCGACGCCCAGTAGCGCCGCGGTGAGCGACCAACCCGGAAGCGCGAGATCAACGCCCGCCCGTGCGAGAGCGGACAAGTTGCGGCGGTGCTCCTCGCTCCAGGCTACTGGGAGGCCGACGAGGCCGCATTCGGCAATCTGCAGCGCGAGCGCTTCGAAAGACTCCCGCCCGTCCGGAAGGATCGCTGACTGCAGCTTGTGGAAACCCGGGTGCGCGCGTGTCTCGGGAGGAAGGCTCGCTGCCGGGTGGAACGCCAGCACTCGCCCCCGTCCAAAGAGGCGCGCGGCCGCCGCGCCAACCTCCTCCGGCAAGGCCAGCACGCTTCCGGGCGAAACCGGGTATCCGCCGAGCGTGAGCCAAGCCTGCTCACGCAGGCCGTCCCGCACATCGGGCAGCATCGCCTTCGCGGGCAGGTCGGTGAGCGCGTCGAGAATAGCGCCTTCCAGGGCATCTGGTGCGGCGGAACCCGCTCGAAGGCCCCTCAGAGACGCCTGTAATTCGGCGAGGGCGTCGTGCGGCGGTAGCAATTCTGATTGCGCCCGATGCGCCGCCGGGTCAGGCGCACGGCGCACGCGATGCAGGAGAGGGCCGAGCACCGCGGGGACTGGCCGGTCGGCGGCCAGACACATCGTGTCGTCGATGGCGACGCGTCCCCCGGCTTCGAGTTCGTGGATCGGCAGGCGGCACAGGAGGGCGGCGCCTAGCCCGCAACCCAGCAGGAGCAGGCTCTCCGCTTCGGAGGCCTCGAAGTGCCCTCGCCTGAGCGCCTCCTCCAATCGCCGCTCGAACTCGGGTGGGGCAAACGGCGTCAGGGCGAGCGCAGTCAGCTCCCCCCGCGACAGGTCGTCCACGATCAAGTCCGCGGCTAGATACGCCGCTGCATCGCCGCGCAGGAGGCGCTCGACGAGTGGCGCGAGTCCGAGCGGGACGCCGTAGTAGAGTTTCGCGCTGTTCACGCCAGCTTCTGTAACGCCGGCCAGCAGTCGGCGAAGGGCCGCGACCTGCGCCGAGCCTTGCACGCCTGACTGCCGGATCTTCTCAACCAGCGCCCTACGCACATCTGCGTTCTCGCTAAACCGCCTAGCGGCATTGACCAAACCGATCACGGCGGTGGGATCGAGGTTCCCACCCCGGCCTTCCATCCCTGGCACGCTGTCGAACAGATCCTTCTCGCTCGCTGGGATGATCGACAGCGAGAGGCCCGGGAGCGCTGCCACGAGCGGCTTCAAGTACGTGTAGGTTTTCGGCGTGCCGAGAAAGAGCAATCGCTGATCCGCGGCGTCGGCGAGTTCGCGGATTGACAGCACCTGGCGCGCGTCTTCGGGCTGCTGCGTGACCGGGAACAGGCGGATGCCCCGTAGACCTTCATCGCTGGCGAGCGTGCTCAGCGCCGCGCCGCTCGCGCGGATGAGCGCCATCGCCGCAACCGTGGCCTGCTCGGCGCGAGCCGCCTCATGCTCCTGGGCCGCGAGCGGCTCGATCGCACGCAGCAACTCGGCGAGGTGGCCGCGGTTCACCAAACGCGATTGCCCCCCCGCGCCCTGCCACTGCTCACCGACGACCAGCGCGTCGACTGGCGCCAGCGCGAACGCGCGCAGCACGGCGCTGTGCGTCGCGCGATCGGGCAGGAACACGACCGTGCCGGCCGGAACGTGCCGCACGAGCGCCCGCATGATCTCGTCGGGTGGGAAGCGTGACCCCTCGAGCGCGATCGCCTCCCGCAGCTTGCGCCGGAGGACGGCGCCGATCGCCTCTGACGCAACCGGACCAAGTCTCGCGCCGTCGAGGATCTCTACGAGCGCTGCGACTTGTTTCTGTTGCCGGAGAACGCGCGGCGGCACCATCGCCAGCAATTCCGCGAGCTCCGCCGCGCTCCAAGCCGGCACCTCCGTTGCCAGAGCGCGCACCATCCCGTCTTCGTCCGCAGAGACCAGAGCGAGCTCGCGGTGCCCCACGAACGCATCGAGGTCGGGCAAGAGTGCTCGCAGCTCCGCAGGGACGCCGAGAAGGGCGGCCGGAAGTGGGCGAAAGGAGGCCGGTGGTACGAGCAGCTTCCAGGCGAGCCGTCGGCCATCCCAGATCTCAGCGAGGACGGATCGTGCCTCGATCGCGGACCCATGGATTGCAAACCACGGGCTTTTGGCCAGAGCCCGCACGAGGCGAGCGAGGTCGCCTGAAGACAGCACCCCGTCCTCAAGCGCGCTTAGGAGCAGTCGCGGCAGCCAAGCCAACACCGCGCGGTCGCGCAACGCGCGATTCCATCGGGCAGGCACGGGCGCGCCCTGCGCCTCGCCGGCGTCCGCTCCGTCCTCGCCCAAGCCCAGGATCGCGCGCCGACCCGAATCAACGAAGAAATAGCCGTGCAGGAACAGGCGCGCAGAGAGAGGCGGCTCTGGGCTCGGCGCGACACCGATCCTCACGGCGGGACCCTCTCCGGTCGGCAGAAAGACCCCCCAATCGAGCGAGAGACCGGGCTCCGCCGATGCATCCCGCACCAGCAGACCTGCGCCGTGCGGCAGCGCCTTCTCCCGCACCTTCTCGTTCTCGAGCGTCAGCGTGGAGGGCCAGTCCGGATCGGCCTTGATCGCGCGAAGGTCCGCGTCCGCCGACAGAGTCTCGATCCCGGAGAATCGGATCTCCCGGGATCCGGTCTCAGTGACCAGCGCGATCGAGCCGCCGAAAATACGCGCCTCGCCGCGGGAGGCGCCGTTCGCCCCGCCGCTCTCTTCGCGCAGGCACGCGAGGCGACCGCCCGAGCGGACCAGCGACAACTGGTCCACGCCTCCCCACCTTAGGTCGATTCGGTTGAGATGGCGCGTCGCGGCGAGGATCGTCGCCAAGTCCGCGGGCCGGCACAGCTCGTTCATAAGTCCCCTGCGCGCGGCCTCGTCGTCGAAGCGTCGCTCGACGAACCCCATGCCGGCGGCGGGGCATAGATCGCTGCGCCGGAGTGGTAGCCAGAGCGCCAGGTACGGCCCGGGTAATGCGACGGCGTCCACCTGCGCGTGTAGGCGGGCGACATCCGCCTCGATGCTCTCCCACGCCTCGGTGGTTGCGTGAGTCGTCTCGATGCCAAGGTAAGGATTAACGACGAACGGCGCGAAGCCCGCGCCGTGCCCGGCCGGTGCCACCACGAAGGCGTCGCACAGATGGAAGACTGCCTTCTGGCCGAGGCCGAACCGGCCCGCCGAGCCTGTCTCCTCCGTCTTGCTGCTGGCCGAGCTGTGCCGGATGCCCTGCTCGTCCTTCACGCTGTAGCGACCGTCGTTGACGACGAGGAGGCCCGGGCCGGCCAGCAGCGGATTTACCGCACCGGCCATCCCCTCTCGCAGGTCGACCGAAAGGGTCGTGGCTTCCGCGTCGTCCGCGTTCTGGATCAGCTCCTTGAGGATCGAGAACCGGGTCTTGTAGCGGTCCTGCAGGTTGTTGCGGATCGACAGTACGACTGAGCGGGCATCGACCACGTAGGCGGGCATGCGGGCGATTCTCAAGCGGGGGTGGGGATTCGGCGAGCACCGAATGGAACAGGGATTTCGAACCGTGAGGCGTGTCGATGGACTCGAAATGAGCGCATCTACGCCGCGGCTTCGGCGGCCCAGCAAAACAGGTTGGCCAAGCGCATCTCCTCGACGCTGTTGGCTACCAGATCGAGCAGTCCCGGTGACGCGATGAGCACGGCGAGGCACCGCGCTCGGCTGATGGCGACGTTGAAGCGGTTGCGCGAGAGCAGGAACGCCGCATCGCGCGGCATGTCTTCCGCACCGGAGGTCGCCATCGAGACGAGGACGACATCCGCCTCCTGCCCCTGAAACTTGTCGACCGTGCCAACCCGCGCGCCCGCAGGAAGGCGACTCTTCAACAGGTTGACCTGCATGTTGTAGGGGGCGACGACGAGCACGTCGTCGAGCGTCATCGCGCGCTCAACGCCGCGACGATCGACCACGCGCTGTCCGAGCAGGCTGTCGAGGATCGCGCGCACCTCCTCCGCCTCCGCCTCCGATTTTTGCCGGCAGCCCGTGTGCACAACCGGCCGGAAGGCGAGACCTGCGGGTTTCAGGGCCGGATGCGCGTCGGGGCCGAGCACCAGTCGCTGCCGGGCGCAGCCCACCTCCGCGCGGAGCTGCCCGTCATAGACGGCCGCCGAGACGAAGCCGCACAGGTCAGGGTGCATCCGCCAGGTGCGCGAGAGGAAGATGCCGCGCTCCGGCGGTACCACCGCGTGACCTTCAAGGAGGTGGTCGAGCGCGGAGACGCCGCTGTCGCGCGGATGCGCGCCCTGGATCGGCTGGGCGAGCTGCATCTGGTCGCCGACGAGCACAAGCGCGCGCGCGCTCTGCGCCATCGCTACGAGGTTGCCCAGCGAGACCTGGCCGGCCTCGTCCACGAACAGCAAGTCGCGGCTCGCCCGCAGCTCTTCGCGGGCAAACAGCCACGCGGTACCCGCGAGGATCGGCAGGCCCGGGTCGACCTTCTTATTATCGGTGACACTTGCGACGTAGCCTCGGCCGGTAAACCCGTCGTCGCCTGCGCCGTCCTTCTTCTGCCCGAGGATCGCGACAGGCTGGCCAGCCTCGTGGAGTCGTGTCTCGACCGCGTGGAGCACGTTGTCGATCGCCTTGTGGCTGTTCGAGGCAATACCGACCGTCTTCCCGTCGGCGATCAGCGCCGCGATGAGGTGGGAGATTGTGTAGGTTTTGCCGGCCCCGGGCGGCCCCTGGATTACGAGCCAGGAGCGATCGAGGGCGCGCACCGCCGCGATCGCCGCCGCCAACAGTTGGGTGGGATCATCGCACGCATCGGGTGGGATGACGGGGCTGCCCGCCGTCCGTCCGGTGAGACGGGGCGGCTCGCGCCGCAGCAGCGCGGCGATGTGCGGGTAGCCCGCGCCGCCCGCAGCAAGGTCCGCAGCAACCGTCCACACCGCCTGACGCAGCACGTCGACGCGGAAGGGTTGTCCGGGGATGAAGCTCGCCTCCTCCGGCGGAGGCCCGCTCTTCTTGCCGCGCTTGAGCGTGACGAGGCGGCGCGCCTCGTCGACAGCGATGATCTCCCCGGCGGAGGCCCCGCCCGCCGCGAGACACACTTCGCTGCCCGCGCGCAGCTTGGTCTCCTGCTCGGGATAGTGGAAGCGGTAGGTGAAGCTGCGCGCCTCTGTTCCAAGCCAATCCTCGCCGTCACGGCGGCAGCCGGCGAGACACTCATCATCCTCTTGGAGTTCCTCCGGCCCGCGTTCCTGGCGGTCGAAGTAGGCCCACCATGCGGGCTTCTGTTCCCGCCTGTGGAACCCCACGAGGTCGGCCATGAGCTGGCGCGCCTCGGACCCCGGCAGCCCCGGCTCGCCCGCGACCCAAGCCTCGAGCTCGGCCTGCTCACGCTCGCGCTGCTCTCGGATCTCGCGCGCCTCTTCCGCATCCCGGAGAGCATCGCCCGCCCCCGGTCCGCGCCCGACCGTGATGCCGGCGGTCTCCGCGAGGCTGAGCAACCAGTCGCGCAGAAGCAGCGTCGAGAGGCAGTCGTCCCGGTTGTAGTCGTGGATCGCCGTGAGGGCGCTCGCGTCCCCAGTCGTGCGCCAGCGGTCGTAGAGCACGAGGCTGTCACCGCCCGAGGTCACCTCGGTGGCGCGCGGCGGCATGTAGAAGCGCTCGAGACTCTTGATTGAGTAGCTCGCCTCGCCGACCCGCACGCCTTCGCGCACGACGCGGTAAAGGTCGACCATGCGGCCCTCGCGCAGGAGGTCGTCGACCGCGGCCTCGGCCACCGCGTGCATCGAGGCGAGCCGGCGCAGAGCCGTATTCTCGTAGGGCGCGTAGTGGTAGAGATGGGCGCCCGGCGCCGCGGACAGCCGGCGCGCCAGGAAGGCCATCACCGTGCGGAGTGCGCGCTTCTCCTGCGCCCGATCGTGCGCCCAGACCGCCAGGAAGCGTAACTCGGGATGCCCGGGTACCGGCTCACCGTCCTCGTCACCGGGCCGCGCGCGCCAGAGCACGCCGCACAGGTACTCTAGGCCGCCCGGATGCATCGGGTCGCCCTCGAAGTCGAAGAACAGGTCATCCGGGTGGGGCGGGGGCAGGCGATCGAATCCGAGACCAGGGGAATGCGCCAGCAGCTCATGCACGCCGCGACGCTCATCGACACTCTGCCGCTGCAGCCGTGCCTGCTGGATCAGACGTGCGAGCGTCTCGGCGCCGATGCCCGGTACGCGCCCTTCGCCGAGCCCGCCGAGGAGCGCTGCGGTCGAGACATGGGCCTCCATCAGGCGCTGGCGCTGACGGCGGCTGATATCGGCGACCCGGCAGAGGTGATCCGCCTCCGTCCAGGCCGCGTCGCAGGTTGGTCCCCACTCGCACTTGCCGCAATGGCCGCACGGCTCGCCCTGCAGGCCGACCGGCGTGTCCTGCGCGAACTGTTCCAGGCGTCGGGCGGCCCGGCGGACGTAGTACCTGACGTCCGCGAGCCGGAAGCGCTCGACCACGTGGGCCACAGCCGCGTCCCCGCTGCCGAGCATCAGCGCGCCGTACTCGGCCCCACGCCCCTGCACCCGTGCCAGGAGGTCGCCGTAGAGGGCGATCTGCATGACGTGCTCGGGCCGGGCGGTGTGAGCGAGCTTGGCATCCCAGGGCTCGTAGGACCACGCCCAGCTCGGGCAGGAGGCCTCAACGCGTACGAGAAAGTCGGCGTAGCCAATCCACGGTCCGTCCGCGAGCGCGGCTTGCGCGATCAGCGGTGCGCCGCGGTCCATCGCGGCCCACGTCTCCACCATGCATCGTTCCGGCGTGTCTCGCGCGATCGCGACCGGTGGCCCGTGGAGCGCCGCAAGCGCGGCGAGGCAGGTGTCCTCGTGCTCCTGTCCCTTCCGCTGGATCAGGTCGGCCTGAGCGTTCGCGATGGCCTTGGGCTCCGGGCGCAGGCCGCGCCGCTTCTCGAGAGTCCAGGCCGCGGACGTTGTACAGCCGAGAAACGTGGCAAGGAAGGTCGGTGAGAGTCGGCCGATTTCGTACGTCGACGCTCGCATGTTCCCTCCGTGCCCATCCGACTGCGTGGCCGTGAAATGGTGCCAAACCCTCCTACCACAGGTTGTTGTGTCGGCGGCGACACAGGTCGGACGTCGCGCAAGGCGGCTGATCACTCCACGAGCTGTAGCTGATCGGCTGCGCACAAACTCGGCCTCACAGCTGCCTCCGCCGCGAGCAGACCGGGTTCGTAGCTGGTTGATCCGGAGGGGGGTCTGGACCTAACTCTGCGGCCCAGAAACCGCCGCGTAGGCAGGGGAGGGAGCGCGGCTTCAGGCGCGCGGATTTATTGACTCGAGATTAGCAGGAACAGCAGTGAATTTGCCGGATGCACTCAATGCGCTGGAAGATAAGGTTCTGGCGGGCACTCTTTTGCGGGTAAGCGGGACATCCCGTACAACGAAGGGGCTCCTATACGAAAATTTGAGTGGGCGGTCGTTCGGATTGGATCTGGCAGACGCATCCGTCGAGCCGCGGACGACCGAAGGCGGCTACCGACTCCAGATGCGTGTGGCGCCTACAACTTCACCCGGACGCGTCAGGCTCGTGCTCGAGAGCGCGCCGCCAAACGGTCCGATCGACTGGCGGGAAACCGATCGGATCACGGGTCTCAAGCGCGTCGATCCAGGCGTGCAGCTTGGCAACAGCGCTTACAAAATCGGGAACGCCCGCCTCGCGAAGGATCGTCAGCAGATTGTTTGGATCGAAAGCCTCAGTGCGCTGGATGCCCTCCTGGCCTGGTACGCCTCGGCACCGAGCGATCCGGCTTCAAAGGAGGGGAATCTGAAGATGGATGAGCCGCAATCTGAAGCGCAGATCGAGCCGGTTAACCTGATCCTCTACGGCCCTCCCGGCACAGGAAAAACCTTCGCCACCGCTGCAGAGGCGGTGAGCCTGTGCGACGGCGTGCTGCCCCCTGGCGACGAAGTGGCCATCCGTCGCCGCTATGACGAGTTGGTCCGGACGCGCCAGATCCGGTTCGTGACGTTCCATCAGTCCTACGCCTATGAGGACTTCGTCGAAGGCCTGCGCCCGACCACGGGCGATCCGGAGGACGGGCAGCCAGGCGCCGGCTTCCGGCTGATCCCCGTCCCCGGCGTCTTCCGCGAGATCGCGACGCTCGCCGAACAGGCTCGGAAGGCGGCCGCGGAGGGGCGGCAGGGCGGCGGCTTCGACCTCGAGGGTCGTCGGTTCTGGAAGATGGCCCTCGGCGCGAAAGGCAGCGAGGAGCACGTCTACCAAGCGGCGGTCGCGGGCGGGTACGTGGCGCTCGGTTGGGGCCTGGACGTCGACTTCAGCGACCCCCGCTTTGCCGATTTCGAGGCCATGAAGCGGGAATGGCGCGCCCGCTACCCGGACGACAGGACGCCGGGCCACACGAGTCAGCCCTGGACGTTCCGGAACGCGATGAAGACCGGCGACATCGTGATCGTGCCCTACGGCAACGCCGCGTTCCGGGCGGTGGCCGAGGTCACCGGTGATTACTATTTCGAGCGCGGCGCGGACGGCACTTACAATCACCGCCGCACGGTCCGATGGCTCCTTGTCCTCGACGAGCCCCTGCCGCTCGATGCCATCGTTGAGGGCAACTTCACGATGAGGACCCTCTACGAGATCACGCGGCGGCGCGTCCGCGAGGCGGCGCTGAGCCGCCTGATAGGCGGGTCGCCCCCGGCCCCGGAGCCCGCACGCCCCGACCAGTTCGTGCTCATCATCGACGAGATCAACCGTGCCAACGTGTCCAAGGTCTTTGGCGAGCTCATCACGCTGCTGGAGGCCGACAAGCGGCTGGGGCGGGGCAACGCCTTGACCGTCACGCTGCCCTATTCGGGCGATACGTTCGGTGTGCCGGACAACCTTCACGTGATCGGCACGATGAACACCGCCGATCGCTCGATCGCGCTCCTCGACACCGCGCTGCGCCGCCGCTTCGCGTTCCGCGAACTCGCGCCCCGGCCCGAGAGGCTGTCGGCGGACGTCGATGGGATCGATCTCATGGCGGTCCTGAGCGCGCTGAATGCGCGCATCGAGTACCTCGTCGACCGCGAGCACCGGATCGGCCACGCCTTCTTCATGCACTGCCGCACCCGCGCAGACGTCGACGCCGTGATGCGCGACCGTGTGATCCCGCTGCTGGCGGAGTACTTCTTCGAGGATTGGGAACGCATTCGCTTGGTGCTGGGCGAGACGACGGATGCGGGATCCTTTCTCGCCCGCACCCGGCTCGCACCCCCACCAGGCCTGGAGGATCCCGGGCCTGAGCGCTGGCGCTACGCGGTGCGCAAGCCCTTCGACGACCACGCCTACGCGCAGCTTCTCGCGTGATCCGCCGCGCGCTCCGGGAATGGGAGTACCTGCCCGTCTCTGACGCGGAAGGCGAGACCGGGATCTCCCGGGCTCAGGCCGACCGTCTGCTCGCCGCGGCGCGCGCGGCGGGCCTCGGTGGTGCCGACGGCGAACGGGTGCTCGTCGACGGTGGGCGGCGCCTGCGCGCGCAGCAGGTCGTCGGCGTTCTCGTCGCGGATGGCGTCACCCTCGAGATCCTGCCGAAGATTGACTCCGACGCGGCGACCGCGCGCGCGAGCCTCGTGCACATGCTCGCGGCCGTCCACGATCTCGAGATCGCCGCGGGACCGTCGACCGAACTCGGCTGGCAGTCGCGCGACTTCCTCGAGATCCTGATCCGACTGTTCTGCGACAAGCTCGTCGCCGTCCTGCGGCGCGGCCTCCCGCGCGCCTACCTGCGGCGAGAGGACGACCTGCCCGCCCTGCGCGGACGCCTCGACGTCATCCGCCAGTGCACCGTGCTCGCGGCGAGCCCGCAACGCCTGGCCTGCCGCTACGAGGAACTCGACCCCGACATCGCCATCAACCGCATCCTGAAAGCCGCCCTCGTGCGCCTTGCGGGCTTGGCACGCGCACCGGAGACGCGGCGGCGCCTGAGCGAACTTCTCTTCGTCTACAGCGCGGTGACGCTTCCGGCGCGTGGGGCCCTGCCGTGGAGCGAGATCGTGCTCGACCGCACGAATGCGGCGTGGTGCGAGGTGCTCGGCTTCGCGCGCCTCCTGCTCGGTGACCGCTTCCAGACGACCTCGGCCGGTGAGGCACGCGGCTTCGCACTGCTGTTCGAGATGAACACGCTGTTCGAGGAGTTCGTCGGACGCACCCTGCGTCGCGCGCTTGCCGGATCAGGAACCAGCGTCACGCTGCAGGGACCGCGCGGCCACGCACTGATCGATCTCGCGCAGAACCGCCCTCTGTTTGCCACGCGTCCCGATATCGTCGTCAGCCGGCACGGCGGGCCGACCCTGATCCTCGACACGAAATGGAAGCGCCTGACGGGCGGGCTCGAGGATCCCCGTCGCGGGGTTGGACAGGCTGACGTCTACCAGATGATGGCCTACGGGCAGGTCTACGGCTGCCGCGACCTGATGCTGGTGTACCCGCACCACGCCGGCCTGCCGACGCCAGCGGGGCGTCTGGCCGAACACGGCATAGCAAACCTTGACGGGAGCCGGCTCACCCTGCTGACCCTTGACGTCGCCGTGCCTGAATCCGCACGCGATCAGTTGCGCGCAGGTGTGGCGGCGACGCTTTCCCCTTGTGGAGGATGACGCCGCAGCGCGCACAAAGGCCGCGAGCCGGGCATTCGCCGGCGCCGGTGTGATCCCCCCGCATCAACGCCCCCGCATCGGCACGGCACGCACGAGAAACTCCGGCGTGTTCACGATCTGATCCGGGCCCTGGGCTTCGCGCTGGGGTGCAGGCGTGCATGATTGCGGTGCCATGCCTCACGAGCACCTGCTCTGCCTCGACATCGAGACGGTACCGGACCACGACCTGCTGCCGGCCGACTGGCCCGACGGTGAGTTCGTGCGCAAGCCGATCTGGCATCGGGTCGTGGCGATCTCCTTCGTCGAGGCGCGCATCGAGCGCGACACGGGCAACGAGCGCTACGTGGTGGAGTGCTGTCGCACGGGCGGTGAGGCGGACTGGGACGAGCGGCGCCTGCTCCAGGCCTACTGGCGACATTTTGCGAAGCGGCAGGCCCGGATCGTGACCTGGAACGGCAAGGGCTTCGACCTGCCTGTGCTCCGGCTGCGGGCAATGATGTATGGCATCCCGGCGGAAGCCTGGTTCAGCCGCGGTACGAAGTGGGAGAGCTACACACAGCGCTACGCGCCGGACTGGCACTGCGACCTGATGGAACAGCTCGCCGATTACGGTGCCGTGGCGCGCATGGGGATGGAAGACGTGGCGGTCGCGATGGGCCTGCCGGGGAAAATCGGGGGACACGGGTCAGAGGTTGCCGCGATGGTGGCAGCCGGGGAGATCGACCGTGTCCGCTCCTACTGCGAATGCGATTGCCTGAACCTGTTCGCGCTCTACGTGCGCCACGCCCTGCTCACCGGACGAACGGACGCCCGGGGGCACGACACGAGCCTCGACAGCCTCGTGGCTTGCCTGGAGGAGCACCGCACGGATCGACCGCATCTCGGGATGTTTCTCGACCAATGGCGGGCTTCCACGCGCCCCGCCCCGATGCATGTCTCGAAGCAGTAAGCTCCGCAAATGGCGACCTTACCGTAGCGGTGATATCTTACGAACGCCTGTAGCCAGACCGAAATTCGAACCTGGATACCCTGAACATGCCTGCTGAGAACGAGCACTCCAAGTCAGATCGGCGCGAGGAGATAGAAAAATTCATTCTCTCTGAGATCGAAAGTATTGTTTCTGAAAATACAGACCCTGAGGATGACTACCCGGCTTCGCTGATAAGTGATTATGTTGCCGCAATTATTCGGAAGGGGGAGCAGAAGGGCTACGGAGAAGCCGAGATGGTCGCCGCTGCCGATTCGATGGGTGGTCTGCCCGATGCGGTCCGCTCGGCTCTGAGCAAACAGGTCCGAAGCTGGACAGAGCGCCAGAAGCGCTGACGCTGATGTTCTGATGCTCCCTGTTAAGGAGCGCAGACGCCTCACTCGGGAAGATCAGGCCTTGACGCCACCATAGTGCGCCGTCGGCTGCGCGGCGAGCCAGATCTCGGCCGACGAGACCGGGATGAGCAATCGGCGCCCGACCTTGACCGCATGCAGGCGGCCGGCGGCGATCTCCTCGAGCGTCTTCGTGCGGCCAAGGCCCGACCACCGGAGGAATTCGGGGAGATTGAAGGCGCCCTTTTCGGCGCGGGAGAGGGGCTCACGCACGGCTGGTTCCCGGGTCTGCGGTGGCTGCGGGCGACGCCGAAGGCGGCGAGCCGCTGTCCCGCCCGATATAGACGGCGCGCCGTGTGCCGCGCACAGGCTGCGCGGTCCCGAGACTGCCGGACTCTCCCGACGCGGAGCCGGGGCCGACGCGATCAAGCGCTCCGGTGGTCAGGCGCGGCTGCGCAGATCCGCAAGGAGGGCCCGCAGGTAGACCCAGGGAAACGCATGCGCGTCGTCCTCGCTGTGTTCCCCCGCCGCGATCAGCACCACGAGGTGGAGGATCAGGTCCGATCGTGTCGCGCCCGGCACCAGCAGCAGGCTAGCCGCGGCGTCGCTCACGTCCTGCGCCGCCTGCACCTCCCGCAGTTGAGCCCGATCGAGGCCGGCGGCCACGGCGGCCTGCGTGAAGGCGGCCTGCCGGCGCCGGAGTTCGGCCAGGAGGCGACGCCTGCGGGGGCTCGACCTGAGGTGGCGCACGATCGTGGCCGCCTCGCTCGCGTCGGCGATGGCAGCGCCGTCGGTGGCCGGTAGGGGCACGCGCGGGTAGCCGTGCGCGGCGACCACCTCAGCCTCGATGCGGTCCAGGGCGTCGAGCGCGGCCCCATGCAGCTCGAGGGCGTCTTCGAGCCGGGCATAGGCCCGCGCCACCGCGGGTGACGGGGGCACCGCCGGTCCATCGCCGCCATCAACCGGGCGAAGGGCGGCCAGGACGCGGCGAGAGGGGAGGGGCACGGCGCTCACGCCAGCGCTCCCGTCCCGAAGGGCGCGCGGTCGACACCGGACGCCGCTTGGCGGGTGATCCCTGGCCTGGGGTGAGGGTCCTGTGCGCGCGTGTCGCTCGATCGAAAGCCGGCGAGGTAGTCGGCCGCGCGCGAGCCCTGCGCGGCGGCGTGGCTGAGCGCGCGCGGGTCGGCGCGCAGGAGTGCTGCCCAGGACGCACAGTAGGCGGCGTGGTCGGGGTGCGGCGTGCGGGCGAGCCCGAGGTCGGCCAGGACGAAGGCGGCGCCGAGTTCGGCTGTCAGCTCCTCGGCGGCGTAGGCGCGGGTGCCGAACCTGCCGGTGTGGTCGCGGGCGAGCCGGTGGGGTGCGCCGGTCCAGTGAATGAGTTCGTGGGCGAGCGTCCCGGCGTAGCCCGTGGGCGTTCGGAAGGCGGCGCGGGGCGGCAGGTGAATCGTGTCAGTGGCTGGCACGTAGCAGGCGCGGGTGCCGCCCTCATGGATCAGCGCTCCGGTGGCCGTGACGAAGGCGTCGAAGACCGGAAGGAGTGTGGGGGGCGACCTGTCGGTGGGGGCGACGATCGGCGGGGCGCTATCTACCTGGGCGGCGTTGAAGACGTAGGCGGCCCGGGCAACGAAGGGGGCACCGTCGGGCGAGTCGGCGTCACCGGTCTCGGTGCGGACGCTGCGCGGCAGTTCCTTGTAAAACAGCACCAGCGTGCCGCGCTCGGTCCGGCGGACCTGTGCGCCCAGCGCGGCCCATTGCCGGTAGGTCGCCCAGCGTGCGTCGGAGTAGCCATTGGCCTGGGACGCGCACCACAGCGCCAGGACGTTGATGCCGCGGTAGCGCCGGCCGGTGCGGGCGTTGCAGGGTAAGGGCTCGTCACCGTGCCAGGGTGGGGTCCAAGAAGCGGGGTCGGCGGTCTCAAGCTGAGCGAGGATGATCGCGGCTAGGCGGGCATGCAGGTCGCTGGCGGGTGGGGCGGTCGCGAGCATGGAGGCGGATTCCCGGCTTGGCCGCAGCTGCGGCGTAGCTGGGGTTCCCGTCTCAGCGGCGCGCGTTTACGTCCGAGACTGCCGATCGCGCGTCCTTCGAGGCGGCGGCCAGCGGGTCGATCAGCCATACGCGCACCGTGAAGCCCGCGCGCTCGGTCCGGAAGACGGACCAGTTCTCGCTGAACCCGACCGCGATGGCCTCGCCGTCCAGTGTCTTGGCGACCGTGTTCAGGTCGGAACAGATAACGTGGGTGGTCCGTTCAGAGACTGGCGCTTCCGCTTCCCCTGGATCCGCAAGCGAACCCACCTCCTCGCCATCGGCGGCGGCCTCACCCGGCTGCACGCCTGCGTCCGTATCTGAACGCACGCCCAGCACGGAGGTCTTGTAGGTAAACTCCAGCTGAGCTGCGGAGATCTCGAGGCTCGCGGCAGCGCCCTGGCTCCGCATGGTCAGCGCGACGATGGGCGGCTTCTCGGCATCCGCTGATCGCCCGCCCGCGTTCCGACTCCTGAAGTGATCGTACGCTTCGACGGTGACGACCTTCGCCTGGTGCGCCGCGCTTGTGAATCCCAGGCCGCCATTGGCCTTGGGCCGGGGCTCCGGCGCCGCATCGCCAGTCCCGGCAAGAAGCGCTGCGAACGCCAATGTCACGTCCTCAGCTCGGTAGGGGGCCGAGTGTGGATTCTCGCGGGGGACGACAACTTCGCACTGGGGTGAACTGTCGATGAGAGCGTCCGGCACCGGGAAGGACAGGCCGCTGTCAGGCACTGCGCAGAGCAGCACCCCGTCATACAGGACATGATAGCCCGGAACGTGGAAGAGGCGCGTATGGTCGCGCCTGGCCACACGCAGCGCGCGGCGCAGCACGTTGAGATCCCGGCTGCCGACGCGCAGCGACAGCGCGTTGAGGTCGGCATGTGCAGCGTGGATCAGCGTCGTCTGGGCCTCGGTGCAGGCCATGGCCGCCCCTGCGGTGATCTGGACCTGCGCGTACTGCTCGCGCCGCGCGCGGGGTTCCACGACTGGCGCGGCGTAGGCGAGGGCTCGCTCCAGCACCGCGTTCGGGACAGGTTGACCGCCTTCGGCGGACTCGTCCCAGGGCAGCGGATGGCCCGGATTGACCAAGCGCACCGTCCACTGCAGGAAAAGCTCTCGGGGGCGCGTCTGAATCCTCCGGTCGACCCGCACAGGCTGGAACCCACGGTCGAGCAGCCTTCGATCCGTGGCGATGACGAACACGTTCCGCTTGGGCGTGATACGGCAGTAAAGTAACTTCCCCCTGTCCATTAGCTTCGCTCGCACCGGCCTGGACCAGGCGCGCAAATTCTCTGCCGGGTATTCGAAGGCGAGTGCGCCCCGGGCAGGCCCACGCGTGAGAGGCGCGCGGACACGGCTGAGCTGTCCGTTCTCCCGCAGGACGGACACGCGCAGGAAGGTGCGGTCGACTTCGAACCGAACCATCTCCGCGTCCGCCTGGAAGTCCAAGACGGCGAGCGCGTCCAAGAAGTTGTCCACAGTGATGCTGAAGCCGACGCCTCCACGCCGGTGAGCATTGCCAGCCGTTTGCATCTCCGGGTGGTCGAGGGGGGCAATGGTGTGGATCCGGTTCCAGAGGTTGTCGACCGCTTGCGCTGAGAAGCTGTCGGCGTCCAAGGCATCCTGGGTTTTCATCCTGTGCTCCACAGCCAATACCTCGCTCATCGACCACGACTGCCCTATGCAGGTTCAGCGGATTTCACATAGGCCTGCGGTGGGATCGTTGATACGCCTGGTCGATAAATACAAACCTCGAGACTTTCAGGGGATCGTTGGTCAGGATATAGCCAAAGAGATCCTCACCGCGCACATCCGCTCGGGCGGTGCGGGGGTGTTTCTGCTGGAGGGGCCGTACGGGTGCGGGAAGACCTCCCTCGCCGCGATCGCCGCCTCGGCACTTCTGTGCAAAGCGCGCGCGCCCCTGACGTTTTCCGAACCGTGCGGCCGATGCGAGCCATGCCTTCAGATTGAGGCATCCCTCACGACACAGGTCTATCAGAACCCCCTGTTTGAGTATCACGATTGCGGGCGCGACAGGACCGTCGCATCGATACGATGGATCGCGAATCAGGCCCGGACCCCGCCCAGTCTCCACGGCCCACGGCGCGCGATCGTGCTGGATGAGGTTCATAACCTTGAGCGGGCCGGCTTCGAAGCTCTCGGGGAGATCTTGGGCAGGCCACCGAAGTGGTTGACGGTCTTTCTCGTCACGACCCAGCGGGACGCCATACCGGACGAGGTCCAGTCCCGCTGCACACCCCTTGCGATCGGTCTCGTGCCGGACGCTTTGGCCCATCGCTACGCGGCCAACATCTGCCGTCAGGAGGGGATCGTGTGCGAGGACACCGCGCTCGACCTGCTGGTGGCACACGCAGCAGGGCACGTGCGGGACCTCGTCAAGCTCCTCGACCTCGTCGCTCAGACCGGGCCGATCGACGTCACCCAGGTGCAGCGGCTCGTCAAACTTGGCCGAACGCCGATCCTGCTCGACTATCTGAGCGCCCTCGTGGCCGGTAAAGCCCTGTCCGTCCAGATCGAGATCCTCAAGGAGTGGACGACCGAACCTGGCTTAAAGGCCGATGCGCTGCAGCGCTTGCTGTGGTTCATGTACATGAATGAGGTCAGGCGGCAGTACGTCGCCGACCGGACGCTGATCCAGCTGACACAAGCCAAGCGCCTCGAGCTTGTCGGAGCATTCAACGAACGCGCGCGCGCCGGGGGGCACAGCCCGCGTGCGTTCTGGGAGGACCTGATCTCGTTCTGGACCTTCGGAGCGGGCACGGTGAACGAGAGCGTACTGCGGGAACGCATGATGCGCTTCGATGCGCGCATCAACCCACCCGTTCCGACCCCAGCCCAGCCCCCCGCGCAGGTCGAGGTGCCGCCACGACGCGTATCGCCTCGCGGCGAGCGCATCGCCGTCCGCGCCCAAAAGCTTAATTCCGGCTTCCGCCACGGTATCGGGGGCTGTGAGGCCAGCGCTCAGTACCTACCACGGGCGCACGCGCGACGGGTGTTCGACGCCGGCTCCTTCATGGCCCGCCACCACGGGTGCTGGTTCAACACCCGCGCCACATTCCGCCATACCAGTCTCGGCCTGACGGATCACGGGGCAGCGGCCGACCTCGTGAGTCGCTTCGTCCACGAGCTGCGCCTGGGCTTGCGTCGGTGGGGGCCGGCAGGCCCGAGTAACCCGGCCGCCGACACAGCGTTGCACTGGATATGCCTACACGAGAACGAGGCAGGCCGGGGGCCCGTCAGCACCGTGATTGCACATATCCCGGTCCGCCACCACCGCGACGCTCGGGCGTGGTTCGCCGGGCCGTTCCTGCACGGTAAACAGCTCGGAAGCCGGGCGAGCGCTGTGCGGCTGAAGATGGGTTCCATCGTCGCGATCGGGCTGCACGATCGCCGGCCGGCATGGCAACACGCCCATCTCATGCGCCTGATGTGCCGGGGCCTCGACCCCATGCTGATGGCGCGAGGCTCCGACGGCCTGCGACATCCGCTCATCGACCTCATCGGCGTGCGACCGTGCCTGCGCCGCCCCGCCGGGAGTTTGCAGCTACGCCAAATTTACAGCACCTCCGACTCGATCAGCCGCGCCGCGCAGACCCTCGAGCGCCGGCGTGGATTTGATCACCTTTCCGCGTTCAAGGCCGGCGCGTGGCATAAGCTGGACGAGGGGTGGGAGGCCCACGAGCACGCAGATCGGCACCGGTGGTCTCGTGAGGTGGAGCTCCGCCATGCCGAGAACGCCGTCCTGTCTCGAGCTGGCCTAGGCGAGAAGGCCGTCGATAAGGATCCCCGAAATGGTGTCGACAGCTTGATATACGATCGCGATCACATGCTCCGCAGCTGGGATATATGGTAAATTATGAGCAATATCAATTACATAGAGAGAAAAATAGCACCGCAATTTTGGAGAACAAAAGTGAACAAAATTTCAATTCTTGTTCCGTTTGATTTCGATTCAGCCGGAGTTTCATTTCAGATTGAACGCTGCGACGAGACCCCTCGCGTTGGGGCGATCGTGATGGCCGTCCGTCCGTGATGCGAGGAGGCGTCTTGACAGTTCAATGCCCCAAGTTGCCGGCACATGGCCACGTTGACCGGCACCGCTCCAGGCGCCTTGGGGTCACGGTCCGGACGATGCGCTCGGCGATGGTCCTCTGCTCGGGCTTCCTCACCACCGCCCATGGCACGGAGACGCCCGCAACCTCCCAGGACTCCTGCATGGACACGTCCATCAGCCGTCATGCGTTGTCGAGGACGCTCCACTCGGGCTTGCCGCAGATATCAACCAGCAGTAGCGCCAGGTCGGGTCGCCGGGCGACAACCTCGTGCTTGCCGGTGCTGTGCTTCTGCAAGCAAGCAAGCCATGATGCAGTAGAGGTTCTTTCTGCCGTAGGTGGTGGTGGGGTCGCCCAGCGGTGTGCGCGTGTCGTCGTTGACCGCGCACCGGCCGTCCGCGACGGCGGCGTCAATGCTGAGCTGATCAGGTCGGGGATGCGCTTGGCCTCGAGGCCGAGGACAACGCCCTGGTAGCGCATGCGCCCCTGGCGCTCGCCCCACTCAGCGGTGGAGGTTTCCAGCGAAGCGGTCGCATGGATGCGCAGCCTGAGCACCTCATCGCAGGGCGTCGATGCCCCTGCCAGCTCGCGCCGTAGCGATAGGTGCCAGTTCCGTTCAGCTGGCGCTCCAAGCGGACCAGCCAGGCGCAGGAGGCGCTATGATCGCGCGGGGGGCCGCGTAGAACCATGCGCCGACCCGGTCCAGCGCATTCCTGACCGGCTTGGGCCAACGGTTGCGAGATCCCTGTCCGCGCAGGTCATGCATGATGCAAAGAGGACGTAGGTCAGGCTGGCCCCGCTCGTTGAGCGCGTGCCGCAAGGCGACGTCGCTCGCGACCCATGCATTGCCGAGCCTCGCCACAACCGAGCGATGGAAAGGGATAAGCGGTCGAGACCGACCTTGCCCTTGCCGATCCTGGGCATCTCATCCCGCTTCCTGACGTCGGCATCAGGAGCTGCGAACGGCGGACAGAGCCAGCCTACGACGCGCTCGGCGAACCGCATAAAACAATTTCAGGTTTAATCACTGCTGCGACATCCGCCTCGTTCAAACCCGTACATCAATGCGTTGGCGATCGCACCGCATCGCACCGCTTGTGTTTGGTCACCTCGTCCAAAAGGGGACAAGGGGATTTACCTCTGGTTAATTTTACTTAATTCCAAGTTGTCTTTCGGACCAATAAGCATTTTTTTGAACAGCCAAGCTGCGCGGTTGCGCCAGTTTTTTCTATATAGTGTGCGCAGTGACTGGCTCCGGCTTAGCCGAAGCATTGCCTCCCTGCCTTCCCGCGCGGAAGAGACCTTGCACGGAGACATCCATGCGTACTGTTCAGACACTCTCGGCCCGAAAACAGCTTCGAATCAACAACCTCAACGTGCGCGCACAGGAGGACGCCCGGCAGATCGTAAAGCGCGGATCCGAGGGTGGTCCCACCCCCATCCGACAATTATTGCGCCTCGAGGCCCGCGTGCTCGGCATCGGGCTGATCAAGGCAAACCTGGACAACAAAAGCCATCACGAATTCCAGATCGAGGCTGCGTTGAGGTGCGACAGCCGTGCACTCAGCATTTCTAAATTGGCTTACGTGGTCGCTTCGGCTGACTTCGCTCTGAAATCTCACGCAATCTACACACCTTGTTGCGAAATTTTCTACAGTTTTATGAAAGAACACGAGCCGGACGATGCGACGTGGGAATTTGATCATGCCTTCATCTTAAACAAGGCTCTGGTCGATATCCATTTGAAGAAGGCTGCGTGAACGAGTTCTGAAAGTGGGCGGGGAGGTAATGGACCGGCCTGGACTGTGACAGCTGTGTTTTCAATTTGTCTGTCACAAGCACGTCCTGCCCCCCCCGGACCCTCGTCGAAATCGACGAGGCGGCCGATCTCGTGTGCGAGATCGGCCGCCTCCTTTTGATGCAAGGTAGTTTTTGGTGTTCACGCGACTTGGCACAGAACGTAAGTTCAGATGTGGGGCAAGTCGAAGAGTTGCTTCAGCACATGGCACTGGTGACCAGCCGTTATAAAATCCGGACATGCCGGAACGCAAAGCCAAGCGCCACAAGGCTGTCATCAGGGGCAGGTTTTGAGCTCGGCCGCACTCATGCTGGCCGGCCTTCAAAGCTACGAGTCCCGATTGCGTTCGGCCCGCCTGGAAGGAAAATCCACGCCATGTTTGTGGCTTCGGCCCACCTGCATTGTGTGCGCTGGGGCGTGGTTCGCGATGTGATCGTGAGCGTCGGGCCCATCCGACATGGTGGTCACCTCTGCGGTGCAGGCGGGAGTGGGCGCAGCCGCATTTCAATCAAAGCGTCAAGATGCAAAGGGTGAGAGCAGGCCCGGCCTGGACCATCATCGCCGCCTCCACTTAACCAAACCCCAAATAGTCATGAAAGGCGAGGAATCCGTCGAACAAATTATGATTTTTTAATAATAGATATTGCACTGTAATAGCCCGCCCAATGTGAGCGTCTCATGTGCCTCGCTCGTGCAAGCCTAACTGCTTTAATATTTACTTTGCCAAATTTTGCATTCGCGGATCCAAACCATACCCGAAAACTGTCAGCAGTGGAAAAAACAAACAGTAACAATGTAGGGGCATCTGCCCGGTTTGTGTCAAAAACCGAGGGCGTCTATTTCCGATACGAACACCTGTACGAGCGCGATGGCGCCTACGATGCCGAGAGCACGATGGAGATCGTCCCCTACGGTCGCACCGAGGCCTACGTGCGCATGCGGACCATGTGGGGAAACTATCACTCGTGCAGCCTCTACGGGATCTTCAAGGCCGAGGTGAACGCGTTCGTTTATGAGCGGCATGATCCGGACGGGCGGGCCTGCCGGATGCGCATCGTTCTCAAGGATGGCACCTTCACAACCTCGGTGCAGGATCTCAAGACCGACAGTGAGGGGCAGACGTGCCTCGGCTGGTGCGGAGCGCGCGGAACCTTCAATCACGACGATCGCTTCGCCCTGCGTCAGCGCCGACCAATCCGTTACATGACGCGCCTTCTCGACTCCGACGAGTACAAGGCAGCGGTGATGCATCGCCAAGGCCTGATCCGCGAGCCCAATACGGGCGCGCTGTTTGATCTCCGGCGTGCTGAGGAGGAGAAGGCCAAAGCGTCGCCATGAGAGCCTTCTCGATGGGAGCCTTCTCACCCGGGAACCCGGCCAAGTGAGGCCCTCGAGGGCGGGCCGGGAGTGAGTCACCCGGCCCATGGCCAGGGGGTCCTCTCCTCTGATGTGGATCAGGCCTGTCTTCCGCCGCCTTTGCTGCACGCCTTCGTCTTCCCCGGCGGGCACAGAGCCCGCTTCGGGCGCGCCACCGCGCGCAAGGCGCTTGACCTCTCGGTCAGTCTCGACAGCGGCACCGGGAAACGCGGCGCGTCACCCTACCCAGCCGGTCCTGATGGTGGCGCTCCGGCTCCTGAGCGACAGCCAGGGTCTGTACGCGTCGCTTCAGCTCGTCCGCGCCTGCGCGGCGCGTGTCGCCGTCATGGCGGCAACCGTCCTGAGCTGACCGGACGCCCGTACCAACGTCGACTTCCGCAAACCAAAGCTGGCCCGTTTGGCGATGACTGTCAGTCCCCGACCAGGTATTCGAACACGAGTTTCGAGTGCGGGCTGCTGTAGTGATATGCGACAACCTCGCAGCCCCGCCTGATGGGTCCGGGACCGGTCAGGATCAACATCTGGTTGTGGTTCGAATATCTTCCCCGAACCGGGTAAGACGCCGGTTTGCAGCCATCCTTGAAGGCATAAGCCGTTCCAAGGATCATGCTGCCAGGTTTCAGGCTGCCTTCATACAGCAGGGCTCCCGCCTTCACGATACCCTTGAGCTCAGGCTTTGGCCGGACATACCTGATCGTGCCCCTGTCTGGGTCGACGGCGACCCCGCTGCGGTTATGCTCCCAGGCATCCGGTGTCCCGACAAAGGGATCGGCAGGAGCTTTCAGCGCCACGAGGTCGATGGGCGGCAGCGGAGGCGAAAGCACGTAGCGTTTGCCGTCACTGACGATGGTATTTCCGTCAACGCGCCACGACACATCGACATCTCCGCCCAGGTGGCCGTTTGCCCAGCAGTCCTTCGCCTTCAGGCGTTCGCCGACGACGACGGGATTCTTGCAATCGAGGCCCTGGACGCCAACGAGGCGCTCCCTGCTCTCAACGAGCAGGAAATCCCCGTCCTGCGTGCGGTAGCCGCCGTCTTGGGCGCCAGCGATCGTGCCGGCCGAGGTGGGCCCACCGAGAGCGCTCATGACGAGGAGGGCGAGGGTTGCTTGGCGCATGAGACGACTCCGGGAGTTGCGTCGAACCGGCGCGATCAGTAGCCGGCGGCTGCGCCAGCGATGGCGGCTCCGAACAGACCGAGGGCCGCGCCCGCAGCGAGGGCACCCACGTCGGCGCCGCTGTAGCCGTAACCATATCCAGGTCCGTAGTACCCATAAGGCCGCCCGTAGCCGCGATAGCCGTAGTGCCGATACCCGCCGCGATAGCCGCCCCGGAAGCCGTATCCGCGGCCACCATGGAAGGCGTGTCCGCCACCGAAGCCACGGCCGCCACCATGGAAGCCGCCGCCACGGCCGCCTCCGTGGAAACCACCAGCCTCCGCCGGAACGACGGATCCCAACATCAGTGCGGTCATGGCGATCGCGAGTGTCTTCGTCATCGTCAGTCCCCTTGTCTCACCGGTCCGGCATCGCCGGCCTGATGAGGTCAAGGTGCCACCGGACCAACTAACGGTTACCTGGACGAAGAACGTAAAATTGATTCGTCTCGCCGTTTCGGCTCGCGTCGCCCCATCTGTGGTTAAGCCTCCCTCTCGTAACGGCCGGCGGTGAGGGCACCTCGCGGGGCTTATCCGGTGCGGCAGCCGTGATGCGATCAGGCGGACCCGAAGGGCGTGCCATGGCCGCTGCCGTGCCCCTGCGCGAGTGTGCCCATGGATCCAGATATCGGGCGCGCTCGGGCCTTTCATGAGGATGGATAGAGCGCTGACGCAGGCAGCCTCCGCCGGCGTCGAGAGGGGCCGCCTGAGCACAAAGGCGGCGTTCGGGATGCCAGGGCGCAGGATTTCTCACCTCGCGATCCACCACCGGTGAGATGGCGTTTTCCATCCTCACCGGCATTTGCGATCACGCCTCGAGAAGTAATCTCGGGCTTCACTTCGTCATTTGGTAACTAATAACCTCAAATCCCCGTGTTTTAACCGTTAGTATACCCGCACCACATAGATTCGCCCATAGAGGATCGATCATTCAGCAACACGTTACATCGCATCGTGTATCCATGATCGAACAAAAATCATTTATTGCCTGAAACATCTGCGAGCGGCCAATGCAGGGTACGATCCTCGACTTTGATCGTGTGAAGGGCGGCATCATTCGGGGCGACGATGGGCAGCGTTACAGCTGTGACCCAGCCGATTGTCTGTCCGCGACGGAGCCCCGTCCGGGCGATTGCGTTGATTTTGAGATTCACGCCGGCAGGGCATGCGATCTCTATGTCCTCCGCGCTCAAGGCCCGACCTTTGATGCCCAACACCTGCGCGGGGCCGCTCGCTCCCTTGCCAGCGCGGCAGCGGGCGCTGCCGGTACGGCCGTCGGCGCCGTTCAGGCGCGCTTGACAGCGACTGAGGATGGCCGGGCTTCCGGCCTGCGCCGCATCGGTCTGCCGGTGAACGGGCTCGACGATCCCAAGGATTGGCGCCTGATCATCGGTGGCGCCTCGCTTCTTGCCTGCATGCTTCCTGTCGTCGTGTTCCCGGGTGGATCGTTCAGCGTTTACGGCGTATCGGGTGTTGTCGGCGCGGCGGTCGAGGCAACACGCCAGTTACAGCTCGTATTCGGAGGGCTCGGCGGCTTCTCCGGCGGCAATCCCTGGAACAGTGGAAGTCGCCCTGTCGACGTGGTGGGCCAGCTATCGAGCCTCGTCAGCCTCCTGCGTGTCGCGTACGTGCTGTATCTTATTCCGCTCTCCGGATGCCTGGTCTGCCTTTGGGGATTGCGGGGGCGGGACAATGCGCGGCTCGCAGTCTTGCACGCGATCCTCTGCCTTGCCCCGATCGCCCTCATCATCCTTGCGGGGAGCCTCGTTCAAGCCACGCTGTCCGCCAGGGAGGCCCAGACGGTCGCGGCCATGGGGGGGACCGTCTTCGGCGTCGCGGGTTCCGGGGCCTGGCTCCTGATGGTGCTGGGTTTGGCGCAGCTTCTCCTGGGCCTCGGGCTGATCCAGCGCTCTCCGCGCTCGCTCGTTGCCAGCGCCTGAGGTCCAAGTGCCATGATGTCTCGATGCGCATCGCTTGCGATCCTGCTCGGAACCAGCCTGACGCCTGCGCTCGCGGGTGAGGTCGTCTACACACCGACACACGGGGCTCATTGCCGACAAGTGGTCGAGCATGCCGAGCTGAGCTCCTACGTCTGCCGCGGTCCCAGCAGTCATGAGTTCCAGGTCTTCGATACCGGCATGACCGCCGGCGTGATCTTCGGCGCGAACAACGCAAACAGCGATCTCCAGCCCGGAACGACGGTGAGCGGGGACGGCATCGGCAAGCAGATCGAATGGCGGTTGGGGAACGGCCTTCCCTATGGCGCCGTCCATCGCATCCACACACCGGGCGGCTCGACCCTAGTGGTGACCAAGATCGGACGCCAGGGCTCCTGCCATGTCGGCTATGTCGACGGCGCGCAGCCGCGCGCCAACAGCATTGCCGCAGAGATCGCCGATGCTGCTCGCGACAGCTTCCGCTGCGGCATCGACACGCCATTGGTCATCGGACGCGCGCGCTACCAGGGACGGGTGTGATGAAGCTGATCTCTGCACTCGCCACGGTGATGGCGCTGGCTGCCGCGAGCGGTGCCCCGGCGCACGGCGCCCCGAGCAACCTGGAGCACAACGGATCGGGAATGCGTCTCGACGTCGACGCCGACCGCGTGCTCATCACGTACACGGAGCCGCGCTTCGGTCTCGGCAGCGCTGGAATCGTGCCTGGCTCCCTGCTCTTCGAGGGGCGTATTCGCGACGGTGTTCTCACAGGCACCGCCTACACCTTCAAGCGCGGCTGCGCGCCGGCAGGCTACAAGGTTGAGGGTCGCGTCGGCGGTCCACGCTTCGACCTCGTCGGAGCCGCCCCCCACCGGGCGCCCCGCTCCTGTGCGGTGGTCTGGGACTCGATGGCCAGCCCGCACGCGGTGCTGCCGTTCGTGATCCTCGGTCGAGAGTCGGTCGTGGCGCTCATCGGCCACGGCGGCTATCCGAACTCGGTACCCCCGAACCCACGATGGGAAGCGGCTGCCAAGCGTATCGTCGAGGCCGCCACGTCGGATGGCACGAGAAACGCGCCGCCGGTCTCACCGTCTCGAGAGGACAGCGGCAGCGCTCCGATCACGCCCATCGATCCGACCGCGCCGGATCAATCCGCTACCCCGGTCCTCGATGTTCGGGACGGCCTAGCGACCACGTCCATGGTTGCCGTCCGGACGAGTGCGTCCTCCCAAGAGACCCAAGCGGCGCTCGTCCAAGTGACCTTCGATACCGGTGCCGGTCCGGGCGTCGGCCGTAACCAGGCTAATGCCCGACCAGGGCCTGTAGCCACGCCACCCCTCATGACGTTCGACGGCCTCCTCGACACATACCTCGCAGAGCACGCAAGCCTGAGTAGAGATGATGCCTTCGTCCAGGACCTCGCGCGCTTCACGCGGTGCTCGGAATTCCGAGCGGCCGCGTCCGACGAGTTCTCGGCCTCGCGGTTCCGCAGCACCGCACGCACCCTTCTCGCCCAGCGAGGTCCGGGCAGTCGTACGATGCGCGTGCGCTTCGAGGCCCGGCT
The DNA here is from genome assembly GCF_056431005.1 of Methylobacterium sp. HJ2. Classification (NCBI taxonomy): domain Bacteria; kingdom Pseudomonadati; phylum Pseudomonadota; class Alphaproteobacteria; order Hyphomicrobiales; family Methylobacteriaceae; genus Methylobacterium; species Methylobacterium sp. HJ2. The sequence continues at coordinate 305,105 of NZ_JBWJYM010000005.1, forward strand.
CGGATCCTACGACTTCGAGACGGGGTCATTTGCCTTCGATCCCGTCTCGGCATCGATCCCGCGCATCGTCGGCACAGAGCGTGAGCAATCCTGCGGCGCAACGCATCTGGACCTGCCCACGAGCTTCTTCGTTGCGTTTCCCAACGCTGATCTGGTGCGCGGCCTCGCGATGGCGCCCGAGGACGCTGAAGCCCTCCTGAAACGCCAGCGGACCATGCGGAACGGATCGCGTGATGTGAGTGTCGAGCTGACCGTCCAGCTCGGGACTTTCGGAAGCCCGGTGGCGAGAGAGGAAACCGTGCTTCTCTACAAGCGGTATTTCGGCGCCCCCGTGAAAGCCGAGATCCTCGACATGACTGTCTTCGAAACCCCATCCAGCTCCGCACCGTTGGCAACGCTGTCGGAGGCGCGCAAGCAGCGCTATGCCGCGCAGATCGCTGCCGTGAAGGCGGCCGAGGCGGAAGACCGGCGTCTCAACCAGACCTTCAGCCAGGGGCTTCTCGCCGAGCAGATCGCGGCCCTGCGCAGGGGTGAGGATCTCAGGACGGCGAAACGAACCCGCATGCCAGACACCACCATCTCCCTTGCAGACGAGGGGGGACGCTGGACCGCGCTGGCAACGGTTGCGGAGAGCTCGTTCATGACGCGCGGGCAGGATACGCGCACGCTGATCCGCTTCGCGAACGCCCAGGAGACCAACGGCATCATGGTCCCAGAAAATGTGCGGACTGCGGCTGGCCGGAATCGGTTCAGCGTATCAGCCCGCCCCCTCTATGTTCCGACGGGGTTGATCGAGGACGATGCCAAGGGAGAGACCGGGATCGTCGCCCACATCGTCGCTGTTGAGTTCTCCGCCTCCGGGCCGGAGGGGCCGGTTCGCGAGACCGTGGCGTTGCCGTCTCAACCGCAGCCCTTCCGGCAAAGCGTCGACGAGCGAGGCCCCGAGAGCTTCGACATCGTTGGCATCACGCTGCGCGACACGCCGGCCGAGACGCAGCGCAAGCTCAAGGCCGCGTTCGGTGATGCGCTGACCTACGATGAAGCCAGCGGCATCATGCGGAGCGCGTCGTCCAGATGCGGTGCCACGACCGCCGTGGCGGAGGCACAGCCTGAAGATGGCTCGGATCGCTGCGTCCTGGCCCGGTTCGCTACTGTCGGCCGCGGCTACTTCGGCGGCGAGATCAAAGGGCTCGTCCAGCTCGAGGTGCGGCAGACGTTCAGTCCCGATGAGATCATGAAGGTTCAGAACGCCCTGACCGCGAAATACGGTCAACCGCGTGCCGTCCGCCGCATGAGCCCCGGTGCAGTCGCCGTTTGGGGCACCCGGATCGCGGAACGACGCGACGGCGAAGTCGCCGTATCGATGGGTCTGTATGCGGTTGATTGGGAAATGATTGAGGGTGCCCGGATCAGGACGCGCTTCCGCCTATCCGATCCGATCGTCGGCAACAGCAGTCAAGTATCCAGAACTTCGGCAGATCCGGCACGCTTCTGAAACATGCACGGCACGGTGTGGTTCGCGCAAGATACCCTCAATCATGTTCGCCGGTCATGGGGGTATCTCTACCGCGGGTCGCGCGCGTTTTGCTAAGGATGGCGCGACGTCGCACGTGCTCGTGCCAAGCAAGCAGAGTCACATGAGTTCCATCATGGAAGGATGAGGGCGCGAGAACTGCTCTTGAGATATCAAGCCGCATGCCTCCTGCATCGGCTCAAGTGTTGGCCTGCTTTGCGCGTCGAAAGCGTCCATCAGCTCCGTTCACACACATACGACCGGCCCTGATGGCGCAGTGTAAAGGCGCCGAATCCCCGAGAAAATGCCCACACCGCAGCGCCTTCCCCGGTCTGGCGGAACGGGCCGTCGTAGGTCGTCGACGCGTCGTACGTTGAGCCAACAATGGCGCCGCCAGGAACGCGACGGTCACCGATGGTCAGTACAAGGTCGGAATAGGTGACCCTGCTGCCATCAGCGTCCAGCCTTGTCCTGACTGCTCCGGTGAAGTGCACGCGTGCGAAAAGGGGAGGAGAGGCACGACGGGTCGTGGCGCGTCCCGCGTCCTTGATCTCCCGCGTGCAGGAAAGCGCATAGTCGCTTTCAACTGCAGAAGCGGCCGGCGCAACCAGAAAAGCACCAGACAACAACATAAATTGGAGCATGATGGCACTTTTCTGGGTCATTTATAGATCTCTTTGTGATGGAAACGGATATTGAAACAATCTAAGCCTCGACTGGGCGGCTAATTGACCCATGCGATCCCGCCAAGCCATTGTAGCATGTTTATGGTCCCCGTGCATATTGTAGGGGATCAGACAAATCTGAGAATATGACAGCTCTCGGAATGCCTTCCGTGGCCCACCTTGGAGCTCAGAATATGCAAACGTGGAGTTTTACCCTCACACCGTTTGAAGTCACGCTACCCTCAGCGTTCGGCCGATATTACAGCCAGCTCACGGATCGGGACGATAGTTCGGCTGAATACAACTCAACACGCATGTCGCGAGGAGATTACATTGCCTTGCCCAGGTCATCGATGGCTCGACCGCATCCACCGAGGGGCCTTGGAGCACAGGCGAAGTGGCCGGAATCTACGTCGTTTTCGGTCTCTCTGCAGACCCGGCGATTTGGTCACCTTTAGGCAACAGCGGGCTTTGATGGATGGGGGCACCCGTACGATCGGATTGACGTCGCCCGACAAGCAGGACTTCATGACCTGCCAGTGCAACGACGCCGTCCTACCGGAAGTCCGGCTGCCGTTCGGCAGTTCGACAGGAAGGAACTTCTTAAATAAAAACCAATTCAAACACAGGGAGCGCGGCTTGGCTGTCGGAATTTCAAGTTCACATCCCAACGCCGCGGCAAGAATGAGTCAGTCGCCCTCGTCCGGGTGGGCCATGCCTGCGGACGTCATGAAGAGATTGTTCGCCGCCACCCTCCTGATCATGGGCATCCAACCGACCCTCGCGAGCGGGCCCACGCCCTTCGAGGGGCGGTGGGCACCGAACCTCTCGTGGTGCCAGAACAGTCCCGACACATCCGATCATGTTCCGCAGACCTACGGCCCTCGCTCCGTGACCTCGTACGAGTCCGAATGTGCGATCGACCAAGTCGTCGGAACTGGGCCGTTCGACATATCGCTGACCTGCAGGGGCGAAGGGCAGGTGTGGAAGAGCCGGCAGAGGCTGCAGGTGGGCAGCGAACGCATGGTGGTCCGCGATCTCGAAGGCCGCGGCATGGTCCGGACGCTTCGGCGCTGCCCTGAGGCGAAGACGAGGCGAGACAATTTCGTCGGCAATTGGGCTTACTCGAAGGCCCAATGCCAGACCAGTAAGATCTCCATCGACGGCGAATCGATGGGGTCGTGCCGGTTTACGAAGAAGGTTGCGAACAGGACCGGAACCGAAGTCTCGATGATGTGCGGCAGCAGGATCCGCATCCTTGACTGGAGTGTTGGGGCCGACCGCCGCACGATGGTCGAGACCGAAGGCGAAATCAGTCGGATACTGTACCGTTGCCTTTAGTTCGATGCAATTGATTGGAAATCAACCATTATATCTTTGTTGCGTTATCTACAGTGCTGCTAAACACAGATTTCTAGCCGGTGTGAGGTTCTGGATCGATCTCATGTAAAGCCGAACTGCCGGGCGACCACGTTGTTGTGCTGACCTTTGTCGAGCGGGGCGACAGCCTCTGCTTGGGTCATCAGGAACCTGGCGGCATTCGCTCTGCACAGCGAGCCCAAATTTGGATCTCCTCCCCTTGAACAGAGAATGCAGCATGCGTGGGATGAATTTTGCTATACTGATCGCGATCGTGATTGTTCCTGGTCATGCCTGGGCAGCGGGCGACTTCCCGCTCGCTTCCTGCAAGGGCTGGAACGGCACAGTGGTCGAGCGCGACGGCATCGATACGGCGCGGGCCACCATGCGGGGCGTAATCACGAAGGCGGATCTTCAAGAGTATTGTGAGCGCGATCCCGGCGGCGAGACAAAGGAGTACGGCGGCAGCCTCACGAAAGCTCAGTGTGTCGAGAACTACCTCCGCACTGACGGAGGGGCGACAATGGCCGCTGAGGCGAATTGTCGGACCGGGGCAGTGCGCTACCAGTACGGCAGCCGTCAAAGCGGCATGGCTCGATTTCCACTTGTAACCGATGCCGACACCTCATGCGCCTCAGGCATGCCGCCATTGGTGGAGCAGTTCAAGTTGCTGTGCCCAGCGGCGGCCAAACGCCTCAAGGTGGAATGAATGGTGCGAGGCCTGCATGGCTCGCCCTCCGCGCCGGAAACTCAAATGCTCCGACGGCTGGATCCCACCCGCTACGTCCGGATCACGGCCGGCTGAAGTTGCGGCACCGGTCCGCCGCGCGATCCATGCCCGAGCGACCGGGACGACAATGAGCCAGCCGCTCGCTGCTCGTTGGAGTCGAGGCCGCCAACTGTGCGCTGGTGGTGATGATGCCGTCGTGAACGGCGGTTGTTGTGCGGGGGGCGAGCTGCAGCTCGCTGGTCGCAGATAATCCCGTTTGTGCGTGGAACAGCGGTGGCGAGGGCCCTGTAGTTTTAAACACTTGTGCGGAGCGCAAATCCAGCAGAACCGCGGGATGAACGTGTGTGGGTGCGTCGCGGCCGCGGGCGTATCCGCGGCCGCGCCGATGTGAATCCGAAGGAACGCGGGCCGGCGGCGTGGGGGTGCCGGCGGCCCGGGCGCTCTCGTGTCAATCGTCGCGAGATGCGTCAGGCGGGCAGCGCGTGCGTCCTTGGCCGGGCGCGCTGCGGTCGTTTGCGTTTGGCGGGGGTTGCGACGAATGGCACAGCGGGCGACGCCGGTACGATGTCCGGCGTCGGTGCGCCTCTTGGTGCGGTCGTCATCGCAAGTTCGAGTTCGCCGTCGACGAGCCACCAGTCCGTATAGCGGCGGTGCAGGGCGCGGGCGTGGTCCGGTAGGCCGGCCGCGGCCAGGGCCGCGAAGGCGTGCTCCAGCGTCAGCGGGACGAAGGGGATCGGGCCGGCCTGCGGGTCGGTGAGCTGTCGGGCGTAGGCTGCCGCCGCCGCGTGCGCGAGCTGGTTGTGCGCAGGAGCAATGAACGCCAGCGTTGCCGTGTCGGCGAAACCGGCCGCGAGCATCGCGCTCGCGAGGCAGTGCTGGCGGTAGAGCTGCTGGCAGGCGGGGCCAATGAGCGTCGGGTCGTCCGGGTCCACGAACAGGCCGGGGGTGATGCGGGCGATCTCCGTGTACCGCGGGTGGGGCGGCGACGCGGGCTCGTGGCCGGCCTCGCTGTACTTGATCTCGATGCAGAGCAGGGCGCGTGCGCCGGTGGCGTCCCGGCCGCGCAGGACGACATCGTAGGCGGTGCGGTCGGCGGTGAAGCATGGGTCGCCGCGGCCCGGCGAGTGTTCGAATAGGATGTCGGTGACCGTGTTCAGTGTCCCGGGGAACAGCTCAGCGACGAAGCGGGTGGCCAGGGCGAGATCGCGGGCGAGCGGGCCGAACAGGTTGAAGGCGAGTGGCTGCGAGGACAGCAGATTGGTCTTGAGGCGGTCGACGTCGTAGGCCGCGCCCGGCTCGCGGTAGGCGAGCGCCCGGGTGACCACCGGCGCGATGTCGGGATGAAGGAAGTTGCTGCCGAGCGCGCCGGCTGCGGTCGAGATGCGCGAGCCGAGGCGGCGGGGGCGGTGTGGTTCGCTGCGGTCGATGTGCGTGCCGATCGCGAGGCCGCGGTCCTCGCGCCACAGCGCCTGGAGGAAGCGGGCGGCGGCCTTGAAGCGGTGGTCGGCGGGGACGAAGACGTGGCGGCGGCGGCGGGCGGCCTCGGGGATGAGGGGCACTCGGTCGATGGGTCCGAGGTTGGAGGGATCGAGGACGGCGCGGGCCGCGGCCCCGAGGGTATGCGGGTCGTCGGCAGAGGCCGGCGGCAGGTGGGCGGTGATGTCCATCGGGGTGGTCCTGGGTCAACGGCCGCGGAGGTGCGGCTGGACCGGGATTCCCGGAGGGGACAGCGGGATGAACGACGAAGGGGACAGCGCGGTGTGGCTCCCTACCACGCTGGCGGTGCGCATGGCGTGGTCCGCCTGGTGCTTCGGCGTGGCCGCCGGTCGAGGTGCCGGTCCACCAAGAGGCGGCGGTCGCAGCCGTCGTCGTCCGCGTCGGCGGCGATACGCCAGGCATTTCGGCGGGTGTCGGCGTAGGGGCAGGTAAGCGCAGGTAGTGCACCACCGCCGCCGCCAGGCTGCGTGCGCCTCGTCCCTGGTCTGGCTGATGTTTTCGCGAAGATAGCGGGTCCGACAGCCGAGGTGCACTCGCTGCCGTGCGTCAAAGCGCCGTCGCCCCGTCTGAGACGCGCCACTTCCGGACCTTCCCTTAGGGCCGTTGGAATGGCCGCTTGTCACTCGACAGCTACCGTTGACGCAGAACGTGGTCGAGCGCGCGCTCGCCCTAGCTGGTGCTCGGGGCTTGAAAGCCACGGCGCTTGTCTTGCCTGATGACCGATTTCACCTACACCACATGCGCAACGAGTTCGACGTCGTTTTCGTAGAGGGACGCGCCGCCGGCATCGGAGCGGCACGGCGGCTCCCAGCGCACAACCTGACCCCGAAAAGCCACTGCTCTCCACCCACGCGAGCCCCGCTGCGCACACGCCCATCATCGGGTGAAGACAATGGATTTTTCCGAGTGGTCTTTCGGCAGGAGAATTTGCTTAGACAAGCATCACTTGCACATCGACCACTTGGCCTTTCGAAATCGCCACCGCCCGCTCGGCAGACTTGGTTCTGCCATCAATCGCGCCACTGACCTTCACAACGTGCATGCCTGGGGATAGCCCGGCATAGGCTGCGAATTTCCCGCTCCTGTCCTGAGCCTGTCCGCCGTCGATCGAAATCTGCCACCCAGCGGCGCATTCCTCCCCGTTCGAGACGGTGACATTGATCGATCCGAGCTCCGGCACATCGCGCTGGGCGTCCAGCTTCTTCTCCGCATCCGCTAGGAACGTGCTCAAATCCTGAACCCAGACAGATGTCTCCGCCTCGACGATGGCCTGCACGGCGTTCAACAATGCCTTCGAGGCGGCGAGGGCCTGTTGGATTTGCTGCTGCGACGGCTCGGATCCGGATATCACCGCCCGCGCCATCTCGTTTTCAATCAAATAGATTGTCGCCAAGTGCTGTATCTTCAAGAATGAGGTTAGGTACCGCATGTATCCGGATGAAAGGCCGTAGAGGCGGTCGAAACCAATCGCGCCCCCCGCAGCCACTAGCAGAAGTGAGGCCCAAAGAGGATTCAGGTATGGCTGACCGTTCTCCTGGAGGATTTGCCCGACGAGAGGAATCATCCCGGATCCAACCACCATAAGGACGGCCAGGGAGCGGAGAATGCGAGCCCATAGGCGTTTGGTGTTCTTCCGAGATCTGTACCACTCTGCATTTTGGTTGCAGACTCCCAGCGTCTTGACAGCAAGTTCGTCGAGCGAGCGCCCTGCGGAGGACGGAGACCAATCGAGATCTGTCAGAGAGCTCGGCTTTATGTCCCGCACCTCGGTCATGCCATGCGCCCCCTTCCGTCATGTTATCCGTTCCACATGCGTCTACGAGATCGTATCCCGATCAGTTACGACTGAACGTCCAGCTTCCCTCGCTGATCATGCTTTGCCGAGGCTCTGATTGCCAAGTCGATCTACATGTCTTCAGAATGTAATTTTTGATAGATATGCTTTGCAAATTGATCAGAAAACTCAGGTCTTGACTCCAGGCAGGAACAACGACGATTTCGTCCTGATCGATAATATCTTCTTTCGACAAGCTCCTAGAGTTGAAGCGGAACTCATTGCGTTGATAGAGCCAGGGGGCGAGGTCCGTGAGGGAAAGTGGCCCTTCCGACGTCATGAATATTTTCAGGTGCCACGATAAAATTCCGAGCTGCATTAGAAAGAGAGCCGTTTGCGACTGATGCGAGAATGAGGCGTCGGCTAGGCCCGCTTCACATCTGGCGCATTGGTCGGCGAGCCATTCCGACCATCTCAGCTTGGCAACGTCGACGACGATCTTGTCCCGAGCCGCCCGCACCGGTTCTCCAACGATAACTCCGGCGAAGTTGGTGATGCGGGTCGCCGGCAGGTCGCCCGCCAGCCCAATACATGCATTAGACCCCGCGAGCATATAGTTAGCGAACATATAAGCGGCAGGAAATATGCCAATACGGCCAATTGTCCGTGAATCAGAAATTTCAGAGTCTGCTTTAATTGGCTGTATTAGATTATATATCCATTGATGTTTCCCACTATCATGGCGAGAAAGATAATCATCTCCGGGATTTACTCTTTCAAAAAGATCTGCAGAATTCAATTCAAGCCACTCGGAAGCCCTCGACTTCCATTTCGTCTCGCCGTTGACGTGCAGTGATACCGCTACTGGCGAAGCGATCGTCAACTGCTTCACTATGCCGGTCAAGGCTTCCTCAAAGGGAAGCCGCGATAGACCGAAGACGTAACGCTCCCCGGATCTCGCCATGTTGGCAGCGCCTGCACCCGTCAAGTGTGCGACGACCTCGGTATTAGAATTCCCTAGACGAACGTTGGCGTCGTCCTTGTACAGCAGCGGCCGCTGGGACAGGCCGTTCCGGAACTTGAGTGTCCTCAGCTGCTCTCGTCCCGCATCAAAGCGTTTCGATATCACCTCCACGGCGCCGGAGAGCATGAAGATTGAGAAGAAACCTAATCCGTACCTGCCGGTCGGTTGGAATGCCGGCGTTTGAAGGGCGGGAAACTCCCGCGCGGCTGCGGCCGATCGCCAGAAGCTGCTCCCGAAGGAGAGTAGGAAGTCGACGAGCGTCTTCTCGTCCATGCCGAGGCCATCGTCCCGCACCGACAATCTCCACCCGCCCTCCTCGGCCTGTAGGTGTACTCGGACGGTGCCCGCCTCAAATTCGTCGTCCACGACTTTTCGTGCGAGCACGGCATCGATCGCGTTCTGGATGATCTCTCTCAGTGGTGTGAGATAATCGTCCCCGTAGAGCTGCTCGCCGCCGAGCCGCCTTACGATGGACAGTGGATCGTCGATCTTGACGGTCGTGTCGAGCGGCACCCATCCCGACGTCCTGAAGCAGGCGGCGAAGTCAGTCGGCGTCCGCACGTTCTGGACTGCGCGGGCGATGAAGCGGTCGGCGTCCGAGCGTCTGTCGCGGAGCAGCGCGTCGGCCGAGCTGAGTTCGGCATCGACCATTCTAAGCGTCTCGAAGGCCAGCCACCACGCGTCGGCTTCCTCGACCTTAAAGGCTGTGACCGCCTCGTACCTTAGGGCGTTCAGCCGCGGCACCAGAACCGGACGGTTCAGGCGAGATTGAAACTGCCAGTGCGGCAGCGACACTCCCCTCGGTTGCTGAAGTGCGGCGACGGCGGTCGGCGCCCGGCGATCGTCGACTTGAGCCGCGTCTCCCACGCGTAGGAGCAGAGCGATCTTCAGAAGGTCGCAGGTCCACGCGCGAGGCAGGAACGCCGGCGATCCGAGGCGCGCCTCGCCGCCGAAGATTTCATCGAAGGTTGACAGAGGTGCGCCGTGAAAGGCTGCGACCCGCCCGATCGACGGGCCGAGCGTGTCACGGATCTGTGAGTCCTCAACGAGGACGAAGGTTCGGCCGGCCCAGCTCCAGCTGCGCAGCAGCATCGTCTCGGCTTCTTCGGCGTGGCGTTCGCGGAGGAGGCTCGCCGTTGCCTGCCGCGTCGCGTCGTCCGACGGATTCTCCAATTCCTCTTCAGTGGGGTCCCGACGTTCATTGGCCCGATAGGCGAGCGCCAGGTGAGCCCGCCAGCGCAGGTCGTTTTCCCGCAGCGCATCCACGCCGCCCAGCGCCGGAAGCGACATGCCCGCGTCATGGATCAAGAATGCGACCCCAAGCACGAACGTCTCGACTGGGTTCAGCGAATAGTCCGCACCGGTGATCGAATCCGCTGTGTCCCAGAGCGCATCGCTGTGGGAAATGTCGTGGACGGTCAGGCCAGGAACGCTCCCCTGGATCGTGTCCAAGACAGGCTTGATATTGTCGCGAGCTCGAAGGAAAGCCACCTTCAGGCGCTCTCTGCCCTCGGCCTCGGTAGTCGAATCCGTCTTGCGCGCTTGGAAGGCTTCCAGCCAAAGCCTGCTGTCTTGGATCTGCAAGATGCTATTCCGTGTGGCGCGGTGGATCTCGGTGTAGGAGACCATGATTTCGGCTGACCGTGAAGCGCTGCGGATCGCCTGAGCGGCCTCGCGTCGAAGGCATCAAAGACTGGTGAAAATCAAATGGCTCCAGGCCCGGCTTAGGGTCCTTGCTTGTCGGCCGACTTCGGGATTGCCCGTTCGTGAAAGGCGGGTCGCGCCGATGCCCACGATTCGCCCGCGATCCGCGCTCACGCTTCGATGATGTGCGGTACGAAGCGCGGGGTGTCCTTGGTGATCATCGTGGAATCCTTGCGGATGCCGAGGTCGCAAGGCTTGGAGGCGACGAGCCAGGAGCCCAGCACTGGGTTAGCGGCCGCCGAAGCCGGGGATCCTGGCTATCTCCTGCACCACGTGGCCCTCGACGCTGTAGAGCCCCCGTGCCGCCCTCCCGCACAAAGCCGTGTAGCCCCAGCGAGACATTGGCGCCCTTGCGCGAATAGAACGGTTTCCGGACGTAGGATTGCCCGAGCGCCCAGGCTGCGGGGTCGCCCTCGAAGAACGTCGGCAGGATGTTCGGCTGACCATTCTCCATCGGCCAGAACCATTACGATGGACCTGCTTACAATCGATGTCAGCTTCACTACGGGTTACTGTTCCGGCAGCGACGGCTTTTCAAGCTCGGCTGTTGGTGGGAACTGATTGTGCGATGGAGCGCAGGAAGGCTGCTGGAGGTGTAGCGGCCAGGCCGACCGCTCGTAAGTCCGTTTTCCATCCCATCCGGACCTTCGACGGTCGCATCTTGAATGTCCGCAAAGGGTCACGAGTTCGCATGAGCCTTGCCCAGCTCTGCGGAAGCGTGACCCTCTCTCTCGCGGGGGCGAGCTACAGGTCGCTGGCTGGCGTCGAGGCCGCGTGTCGACAGGACCGGCCCGTCGAGAGGTGCCAAGTTTCAAATACTTGGCGGGGTCAAGATTCGCGGAAAATCTGCGAGGGTCGGGGTCGGGTGGTCTCGGTGCTAAGGTCAGCCGGGCGGAGAGCTCAAGAGCGCCAAGCCGTAGGGGCAGGGCGGCAGAGGTGCCATGGCCGGGGAGGCACCTACCTGCCTGCTGGTGGTACGCTGGCGCCCACTGGGGCGGACGTCATAGGCGCAGGGGGCCTGCCGGTCCAGCCCGTCTGCCGCCGGCTGGGGTGATTTTAGGTGTGATGTAGTGGTCGTGACGGCCGCGAGGCAGCCGTTGCTCCAATCACCCTTCGCAGCGATGCGCGAGTGGGCATGTCGGGCTACCGCGCTCTCAGCGGCTCTCGCCTTCTGCGGCCTTCGCCAGTTGCAGTCGCCAGACCGGCACATCGTTCGGGTCGATGCGAGCGCGCCGTTCGTCCATGAACCGGCTGAACGAAGACATCGTTGACAAGACCGCGTCGCCGATCGCCAACCGCAGCCGCCGCTGGCCGCTCTCCTCCAAGTCGTCCGTCTCGCGCAGCAGACGCTGTACGCGGTAGAGGTCGACGGCGCCGCCTGCGATCAGCGCGGCGGCATCCATCGCATGGTCGACCGCCTCGCTTCGACACCACAGCCAGAGCAGGTGCTCCGCGCTCGCCAGCCGCGCCGGCACGTCGAACCACGGGCGGACGATCGCCTCCGCCAGCAGCGCCGCTTCGGTCGCGCAGCCACAGGATCGCAGCGTCAGGTCGATGGGCCGCTGGCACAGGTGCGGTTCAATGTGTGCCGCGAACCGGGCGCGTGTCGCTCGCAGGAGTTCGGTGGCGCGCTCCTCCCCATCAGCGTCGAGATCTGCGACGATCTCGATTGCCCGCACGAACCGCGCCTGCTCGTGCAGGGCCAACGCGATGCGCCCGACCACGGCGTAGGCGAGCCCGGCCACGTCGAGCCGCCCGACGATGTCGCGGAAGATGGCCGGCAGCATCCCCGGTGTCGGGTTGCCCGGGTCGGTGACGTCGACCAGCAGTGCTTCGATGTCGGCCGAACTGCCGCCCATGCTGCGTGTCCTCAGTCTCAGACGAATGTGCGGTAGTGCGCGTCCGAGCGCACGGCATGCTGCTCCCCCGTAAGATCGAACAACCGGACGAGTTCGGCGATCGTGTCCGGCCGCTGCAGGCGCCGGTCGGCGTAGAGGGTGAACAGCGCCGGCCCGCGCGTGTAGACCACCCGCCCGCGCGGGAACGCCTCGTACTCATGGCTCGCGATGGCCGGTGGCAGTCCGCGACGGCGCAGCGCCGTGGCGCCGAGTTCACGCCAGGTCTCCCAGACCTCGTGGTGCCCGCGCGGGTGGGTCAGGCAGTCGCCGTAGGATTCCGCCTGCGTCAGGGGCGTACGGTCGGTGACCAGCACCGTACGCCCGCCGTCGGGCACGCCCCAGAAAATGCCGACGCTTGGTATGAGCGGCTCACCGGGAGGGGTATCGGGACCGGGAACGTCAGCATCCGTGCACGCGGAAATCGCTCTCATGGTGCCGGCCTCGTCAGAACACGAACTTCCAGTCGATCCGACGTATGGGCGCGCCCGCTTCAGCCAGGGTGGCTGAGCACATCACCACGATGTCCTGCCGCACCGCCTTCACGCCGGCGCGCACCGGGTTCGGCTTGACCAGGAAGCAAAGGCCGGTGGCCTTCCACATCCGCTGGCTGTCCGGTTTGTCGTAGGTCATCAGCGTCACGTTCGTCAGGCGCAGCGCGTAGCCGTAGGCGTTCTCCATGTCCGGCGCCTGAGTGCTGAACAGTGCCAGCACCATCTTGGGGGCGGCTCGCCCGTCCCCGTAGCCGGTGACGAAGCTGATCTCGCCCCGGCCATCATCGATGAAGCGGAAGTCACGGTTGCAGGGGGTGGGCCGGCCGTCGAGCTTGAGTTCGAGACAGGCGCCGGCCTCGGTCTCGTCGACCGGGGGGGTCGCCTTGGCCGGGTTGGCAGCCAGCAGCAGGGCGAACGGCAGTATCGCGCGCATCATGGGTGGGTGATCCGTCGGAGGTGAAAAGGAGTAAGGAAGAGGCCAGCGCGAAGGTGCCCGGCCGCAGCAGGACGAAATCAGCGGCGGGTCAGCGCGCCGCCGAAGGCGCAGGACGTCCCGTGGAAGTCGCCGCAGCCCTGCTCCTCCATCCGCACGCGCTTGCGATCCGGGCCGAAGCGCAGGGTGAGGGCGCAGGTCTCCTCCGCACCCGTCTCCTTCCGGGTCAGCACCAGCGCCCCCACGCCCCCGGGCTTGGCGAGACCTCGCAACTCGCCGGTGCACTCGTTCGGGACGGCTGTCTCGGCGATGACGAAGTGGGTGCCGTTGCCGTCACCCAGCTCGAACACCTGCAGATTGAGCCGTCCCTCGCCGCGGCCCTGGTAGCGCCCTTCGAAGGGCGAGTCGGCTTGAGCCGGCATCGCAGCGACGGCGAGCGCGACCAGTACGCCGAAACGCAGGGCAGTCGTGGCGGCATGCATATGCCGGCGAACGCGAGGCCTGCGGCCGATTGAGGTGGACTGATGAGCCGAGAGGAACATGACGAAGGGTCTCGCGGAAGCTCCAGCGGAGCCGAGGATAGGTATTCCCGTTGCCCACCCCGCGAATTTACCGCCGGCTGCCGATTCCTGCTGCGGCCGGCGGTCGCACCCTCGGTCAGGCTGTCCCCGATGGCAGATCTCTCGGGCGGCGGAAGGCGGCTGTGCCTCTGCCCGGACGGCCGACCGCGTAGACCCGCAGGCCGTGCTGGTTGCTCAAGCTTTCGGTGATCGCCCCGACCACGCCGTCTCTCTGGTCCGCGTCGAAGCCGAACAGGACAAGGCGCGGCTCGGGGTCGACCCGCAGCCGGCGTGCGCCGGCAGCCACCTCGGCCACGAGCGGATCGCGCTGCGGCAGCGCAGCCACGTCGAGACCGCGGGCCAGCCGCACCGTGCGGCGTAGGGTGTCGAGGCGGACGAGGTCGCGGCACAGGGCGGGGTAGCTCTTGGCGAGTCGGTCGGCCTCGTGCTTCAGCGTGGCACGGTAGCGTTCGACCTGTCCGACGATGGCTGGGATCGATCTCGAGCGCAGGGCAGGATTTGTCGCGAGCTTGGCCTCATGGAAAACAAGCCACGCCTCGTCGACCACGCCCCGCTCCTCCAAGCTGGCGACGTCGAGCCGATCCTGCCGCGTTGGGGCCACACCCGCGTCCGCGCCTGGGGACTGGAGTGCGGCGTCCACCTCCGCTTGCGCTCCGTCAGGCTCGGCCGCGGTATCGAGGGGTGCCCCGGTGAGTGAGACCTCGACATCGACGACGTTCGGGCTGGCCTGCGCCAGCGCGTGCACACCCGTCTTTTCCAGACCGGCGAGCGGCGTCGCAGCCCGCTTCATTTCGGCCAGCGTCACCGGGCCTTCATAGCGGGTCCAGACCGCTGCCGCCGGATCGAGACCGAATCCGCCCTCCGCGGCAAGGCGGGTCATGGCTTGGCGCTGGCGCACGAGATACTTCACGTGCGTCTCAGCCGCGACGCCCGCGCCCGCCGGGGTGATCCGGAAGAGCGAGGCACCGCGGTAGTAGACGTTGAGCGACCGGTTCCGGACCGCCAGCAGCAGGTCCGGGTCGGCGAGCACGTCGGCCCACCATGCTCCGTTCGGCGCAGCCGTCAGAGCCTCGAGAGCGGCGAGGAAGGGTTTGCCCAGGCCTCGATACGGGACGGCAGCCGTACCGCTTCCGGGGGCGCTCTCCACGCTGCTCATGCCGCCGTCTCCCACCATTGTCCGTCCTCTCTGATCGTGACGCAAGACCCGAACAGCACCGGGAAGCGCTCGGGTTCGAAGGTGTGGACCGGAACGAGCTGCCGCGGTGCGATCGCCGCTGCGAGGCGCTTGAGGTCCGGGATGCTGGCATGGCCCGAGGTATGGGCGTGGGTGAGCGGGATATCGCGCGCGGCGAGGTCGGCGGTGAGCGCCCGGCCTCGGGGCTGGTCGAGATAGCCTGCCCACTGCGACCAGAACGCCCGCGCGTCCGGCAGGCAGCCCGCCCGGTCGAGGTCGGGCAGTAGCGAGTGGCGGAACAGCACAGCGGCCCGCGGGGCCATGGCCGCGAGCTGCTCGGGGTAGATGCGGTTCGCGCCGTGCCGCTCGATCAGGTCGAAGCGGCCGGTGCGCTTGACCCGCACGCGCTGGTGATGGGGCACGAACACGGCCACGCCCGGCCAATCGGACTGGGGCACGTGCGGGCTCCCGGTGGCGGCCAGCACCTCGGCGGCGTAGAGGTCGAGCACCAGCGTGCGGCCGGTGCGCTTGCACGCCCGGTAGAGCGAGACGACGCGGTCGATGTTCTGGGCTGAGGCCGCGACCAGCGCGAGACCGGTGGTATCGCCGAACAACCTGACGAAGCGCGCCTCAATCTCCGCCTCGCTCGGGAAGGTGCGGTCGTCGTCGCGGCGCCCGAGGCTCGACCCTTCCAGCAGCAGCGTGTCGATCCCGCGTGGCGGGTCACGCACGAGGCGCTCGAACAGCGCGCCCTTGCGCCCGTGCGCGCGCAGGTCGCCGGAGTAGAGCAGCCGCTGCCCGCCGGCCTCTACCAGCAAAGCGTAGGCGTCGTAGGCCGAGTGGTCGACGAGGATCGGCGTGACCGTGAACGGGCCGAACGCGAGCGTCTGCCCCTCGGCGAAGGTGATCGTGTTGGTGGGGACGTGGCTCTCGGGCACGAAGGCCGCGGCCGCCTGCAGGATGCGCAGCGTCGCGGCGCCGAGCACGACGGGCAGGTCCGGTCCGGCGAGGTGGCTGAGGCCGACGTGATCGCGGTGGCCGTGGCTGAGGACGAGCGCGAGGAGGTCGCCGCCGCCTGCCAGCCCCTCGATTACGGGGTGACGACTCGCGTCGTCAGGGTCCGCGTCTAGGGGCAGGCCAAGGTCGAGCAGCAGGTGGGCGCCGTCGTGCTCCAGCTCGACGCAGGTGCCGCCGATCTCGCGTGTGCCGCGGTGGATGCGCACGCGCATCGTGACCCTGCCTGCCCCGTGCGGTCTCCCCCCGCCGCGCGGCAACCTTAGCCTTACCCTGTGGCTATAGCCAGTGGTTAGATAGCCCGCGCTGTCTGCTGATCCTGACCCATGAAGGGACGGGCATTGGTGGCGTGGAATCTGCGGCGGGTGCGCGTCGCGCAGGGCCTGAGCCAGGAGCGGCTGGCGGCAGACGCGGGCGTGGACCGGGCGTATCTCGGCGGGTTGGAGCGGCAGGCGGAGAAC
This sequence comes from Methylobacterium sp. HJ2, assembly GCF_056431005.1. Lineage (NCBI taxonomy): Bacteria > Pseudomonadati > Pseudomonadota > Alphaproteobacteria > Hyphomicrobiales > Methylobacteriaceae > Methylobacterium > Methylobacterium sp. HJ2. The sequence continues at coordinate 321,423 of NZ_JBWJYM010000005.1, forward strand.
CCGACGGTTGACCTGCTCGACAAGGTCGCAGAGGCACTGGCCGTACCGCTGGGCGAATTGTTCGTGGCGCCCGGCGAGGGCGAGGCACCGCCCGTGGCGCTGCGGGGTGGACGCAAACGTTCGTAGGACGCCCCGACGGGACTTCGATGGATCGCAGCATCGCGACGGCCCGGTTTGCTGGAACGCCTCAGATGAACCGATCCGGGCAGCGAATCCGTCTCAGCCCCTGTGCAAAGCCGGTCCGGGATCGAGGGTGAAAAGCCCATCTGGCAGACATGGGAGAGGGCTTCGGTGCGGACGGGAGCCGTCAAATCACGAAAGGGGGTCACGCCTGCATCCATCCCCGCAGAACGTCGCCGTTACCGTTCCACCAGCCCTGCAGCCGGATGGCAGCCTCGAGTGCCTCCACGACGTCATCGGCCTGCTCGGCGAATGGCGCTTGCGTGTCGAGGCGCGGCGTGTCGATCACGATGCCGAGCGAGCGGCCTGCCGGCCGCAGGTAGCCGCCCAGGTCGGTCAGGCTCTGCGGCACGGCGAGGCGACCGGCCAGCGCCGCGCAGTCGGGTATCATGATCTTGACGGACGCCGCGGCGGCCGCGCTGTCCCAACACTGGAGCGACATTCGCGGTGCGGCGAGGCCGGCATGCCGCCGCAGGGTGCGCGGTACGTCGAAGTAGACGGTGCGTGATGCGTCAGGTCGGACGCCTTCGGCGTTCGGATCTCGCTTCATCACGAGGTCGGGAAAGCGCTCGCCCGTAAGTTGGCGCACAGCGATGAAGAACGCGCCCGCGCTCGCGTTGGCGACCGGCTCGTAGGGCGTGGCGGCCTGTGCAATCGCGTGTTCGAGCAGCGTCCGATCCCCGGCCGTCATCAGGTCGATCAGCTCCTCGTATGCGATCCGGGCGTCGAACAGGTCGGCGAACCGGCTGGCTGCGAGGTAGCGCGCCGGCGCCAGCAACACCGCATACGCCTCCTGCCCTGCGTCACGCAGCGCGGCCACGCTCGCTCGGTATCGCTGCGGCTGACCATCCCCTGCGCGCGTGATGCTGTAGGCCGCGTCGATCTTGTTCTCGATCAGCAGCACCGGGCCGCCCATGAAGCGCAGCCGGATGTCCACCGACCCGGTGCCGACCACATGGGGGACCTGGCCGTTCACCTCGACCGCCGTGATCAAACGTCGGCCCACGACCTTCTCAACGAGAGCGGCGGCGACGCTCGGGCCGGCCCTCAAAAGCCTGAGGAACAGCGCGTCGGTGTCGCGCTCGTAGACGCGCGTGGGCGTCGGAGCGAAGGCTGCGCCGTCAGCTACTCCGCTCATGATCGATCGCTCCTCACGCTGGTGCAGCGGCGCGGTCGCCCGTATCCGGTCGACCCCGTCCTGGCCCTCGAAGTGCGCATCGGCGTCGCCCCTCGGAGAGGGTTGGGTCGGTGCGACACCGGCAATGTCAGGACGTCACGCGCCGCGCCGGACGCGCTCCATGAGCGCGTCCCATACGGCGAACACCGCCTCCCGAACAACCGGGTCCTGCAGATGCGCAAGCAGGACGCTCGGCTCACCGTCGAAGGCGCGATCCGAGAAGGTGAGGCCCGTGCCCTGCGCGAGTGCCGCCACGATCGCCTGACGCGCACTTTCCTGATCGAACGGCGAGAGGCTCTTGATCGCGTAGAGCCCCGTCGTCACCCGGCCGCCCGCCTTGATGAAGACCGGGTAGCCCGTGCGCCCCGCCTGCGTGATCTGGCCGTACAGGGATGGGCGCTGCGAGCGCGTCGTGCCGATCTGCGCCCCTCGCGCCTGCCACCAGTCGCGGATGGCCTCGGCAAGTGCCAGCTCCTCCGCGCCGCGTTCCGTCTCGAATCGCGCGAACCACTCGGCGAGACTGGGACGAGACACCCCAGGTGCCTTGCTGCTACCGCCCTTGCGCCGCTCGGCCTCCGCCGTGCGCCCGATCACCCGGGGGACCAACGTGCGCAGGCCCTGTCCGGCGTAGTGGCGCAGCTCCAGCGCGATCACCTCGGCCGGGCTCATCTGTGCGTTCAGGAACTCGACGATGCGCTTCAGCTCGGGGTGGATGACGTCCGCCACGAACACCATGCGGATGCGCCCGGCCCGCAGGTTGACGTCAACTTCTGTCCAGAACGCGTCAGTGTCGGCCTCGGGGCTCTCGAGCAGCGCGCGCACGGCGTCGTCCGGATCGCGCCCGTCCGCGGCGCAGGCGCGCGCGAACTGCGCCCGGAGCGCCTCGGCCGGCCAGTAGACAACCCCGTTGGCCGCGTAGTCCAGCATCTGTGCCACGACCTCGCGCCGCCCGCGCGTGTCGCTCGCCCGCTTCACCTCCACCAGGGTCGGCACGCCGTCCTGATCGACGAAGAGGTGGTCGAGCGACCAGCGCCCGGCCCCGCCCTCCTCACCCGGTACCCCCTGCTCGCGCGCGATGAGAAGCCACCGACGGGGGCTATCGGGATCGACGGCCTCACCCGCGAGCAGGCTCGGATGTGCGGCCAGCAGGGTCTGGAACACGGCCTCGCTCTCGAACGGACTCGCGCGCATCGGCACGAGCGTACCGTCGTCGCGCACGATGAACATGCCCTCGCTCACGCCACGGCCTCCCCCGGCAGACGTCCGGCCAGCTTGCGCACATTCTCGGGCGTCCAGCGCCCGCCGCGCACCGTCCCGACCCCGTCCGCGTTCAGGCGCGCGGCGACGGTCTGCCAGCGACCCTGACCATCCGGCACTGCGGCGAGCGCCGCGCGCAGGCTCGCGTAGGCTGACAGTCGCAACGCGACCATCGCTGCGGTCTCACGCTCGCGCCAGGCGGTGAAATGCTCGACGGGATCGAGCCGCTGCCCGTCGAGGGTGATGGCCTCGGGTGAGAGGGGGACGCGCTCCACGCCGAGCGCCTCCAGCTGATCGACGAGGTAGCGGTTGTCGCGCCACGCCCGTTCCTCGAAGGCCACGTGGATCACCGCGGCCCGGCGCCCGCCCGTGATGTCCTTCACACGGCCGAGCGCCTCGCGCACCGCCTCCGTCGCCCTGTCGGGCCGCGTATCCATGAACGCGATCTCCCCCAGGAGCCGACCTTCCAGGCGCCCTTCCAGATCCAGGACATAGCGGTGCGTGAGGGCACGCTGGTAGCGGATGGTGGTACTTACCGCCGCCGCCTCTGCCACGTCCTTCGGCAGGTGGCGGAAGCCGATCCGGTTGACCGGCAGCGTCCAGTAGAAGCCGACGTAGAGTCCGCCCACGTTCCCTCCCGGCCCAGCCCGGACAATTCCGACGGACATCTCGGGCCACCCTAGGATGGGCCACTGTCGTCCGGCAACCGAGGAGAACACCATGCCGAAGACAGACGACAGCCAGCTGCACATCGCCGAGATCGCCGTCGGCCGGCGGTACGGACGCATCGGGGTCGTCGGGGCACCCGAAAGGAAGGAGGCCTGCGGCCTCACCGATCTGCGCGCTCGGGACCTCAGCATCGACCTCGACAGCGTCGCCCGCTGGGGCGCGGCCGCGGTCGTCTCGCTGCTGGCGGCCCACGAGCTGGACAGCCGCGAGACCGCAGCCCTCGGCGCCGCGGTGCGGGCCCGGCACATGGAATGGCACTGCGTCCCGATTGAGGATGGATCTGGGTCGGACCCCGTCCTCGAGGCAGGGTGGCCCACGCTCTCGAGCCGGCTGCGGGGCCTCCTGGCTCGCGGCGCGCGTGTGCTCGTTCATTGTCAGGGCGGCCTTGGCCATGCCGGCATGATCGCGGCGCGTCTCCTCGTCGAGGACGGCGTGCCGACGGGTGAGGCGATCATCGCCGTGCGGAGGGCACACCCGGAAGCGATCGCGACACGGGAGCAGGACGCGTGGGTGTCGGCCGGACGCCCGACGCCGCTCCTCGAGCCGTCCACGGCGCGCGAGGCCGCACGCGACCGCGCGCTCGGCGCGCTCGTCGGGTTGGCAGTCGGTGACGCGCTCGGGACCACCCTCGAGTTTCAGCCCAAGCCCGTGCGCGCCGTGCTGGAGACGATTGTCGGCGGCGGCCCGTTCGGGCTGCGGGCGGGGCAGTGGACGGATGACACGGCACAGGCTCTGGCGCTGGCCGACAGCCTCGCGCACGACCCGTCCGTCGACGCCGTCGACCTGATGGACCGCTTCAGCGCCTGGTACCGGCGCGGGGATTACTCCTGCACAGGAACCTGCTTCGACATCGGCAACGCCACCCGCGCCGCGCTGGAGCGGTACGCGCGGACCGGCGACCCGATTGCCGGGTCGACGAGCGCGGCGACGGCGGGCAATGGCGCGCTGATGCGGCTCGCCCCGGTCGCCGTCCGACACTGGCAGGATGGAGCGGCCCTGCGCGCGGCTTGCGACCGACAAACCCGCACCACGCACGGGGCACCCGCGGCAATCCGCTGCTCGCGCCAGCTCGCCGACCTCCTCGCCCGAACCATTGCCGGCACAGCGCTCGGCACCCTGCTGGAGGGCGAGACGGCGGAGGGAATCGAGGGTGGCTGGCGCGGTCTGCACCGGGACGCGATCACGGGCTCCGGTCACGTCGTGCGCACCCTTCAGGCGGCGGTGTGGGCAGTCTCGCACACGAGCGACTTCCGCTCCGCGGTGCTCCTGGCCGCCAACCTCGGGGACGACGCCGATACCACCGCCGCGGTCGCGGGTCAGCTCGCGGGTGCGGTCTACGGCCTCTCCGGGATCCCGCAGGACTGGCGTGGGATCCTGGCATGGCGGGAGCGCATCGAGGCCGTGGCTGGCCAGTTGTTCGAGGCCAGCTGGCCCGCGGATCGGACGGCGCCCGATCACTCGAAGTTCGCCGGGATGGGGGAGGGGCTTCGCTTGTTCCGCCCTGGTATCGGCGAGATCGTATTCCGGGACGGCGGCCTCGTCTCGCAGACCGCATCCGAACACAACGGGGAAATCGCTATGGCAAGTTCGGACGCCGTCGATGCCTGGACCCGCTCAGTCGATGAGCTTGTCGGGCTCTGGTCACGCCTCGGCGAGGCGCATGTTCACCCGGCAGATGAAGCGCAAGCCTCCGCAAACGACTTTGCTCTCGGGCTGCATCCGGTGCCGTGGGCCGGATCTCTGCGCAACGCCAAGGTCTACGTGCTCGCCCTCAATCCGGGCCTGAGCGCGGATGACCCGGCCGAGGAGGCGCGACCGGCGTTCAGGGCCGCGCTCCGGGCCAACCTCGCAGGCGATCGTCCGTACCTGTACCTCCTCGAGGCGCACGCGACGCATCCTGGATACCGTTGGGCCCGCAGCACGTTCGGGCCGGACATCGCGGAGTCCGACGCTTCCGAGATCTGCATGCTGCAGCTCGTGCCCTATCATTCGGAGAAGGGAGCCGTGGCGAGGAGGGTGGCGCCGACGCTCCCATCGTCCCTGGCGATCCGCCGCTTCGTTCACCAGGCCCTGTTGCCGCGCGTGCGGGCAGGGGGAGCGGCGCTCGTCGTGGCGCGCGCCGCCAAGCTGTGGGGCGTGACGCAGGAGGAAGCGCGTGTCGTCGTCTATGGGGGTGCCGAACCCCGCCGGGCTTTCCAGACGAAAGCGTCTCGAGGCGGCAAGCTGCTGCGGCAAATGCTGAATGGGACAGCATGATCGCGTGAGCGCGGGGACCTGACGCGGCCGCCGGTGAATACCCGGCGGCGATCATCCCGCGTCCTGCGCGTGATCGCATATCTCAAGGCGGCGGATCGGCAGCCACGGCGTCAATGGGGGTGGCATGCTGTCGCTGATCGACCCACTGAACGGTACGCCGAGAGCCGCGGAAAGCCGCCTGAAACCGGAAAATCTGTTAGGGCCGAGATTGGGGCCGAAAAACCCATCTCCCCCAAAAAATCAGTCAAAACAATTACTTAGAGGAGAAATCTGGCGGAAGCGGATGGGAATCGAACCCACCGTACGCTTTTGGCGTACCGCTGGTTTTGAAGACCAGGAGGGCCACCAGACCCCGTTCGCCTCCGTCGACCGGACTAGCACGACGGCCCGGCCGGTCAAGCGAAGGCGGGCGCGCCGCCCCGCGGCGATCGGTCCGGGGTGGCCCCGCCGCCCGCGATCCTGGGGCCGGCGCGGGCCTCCCGCACCGGATTCGTATTAATTTCGCCACACTGTTGTGGCCCTGCATCACGCATGCCGTTCCTGCGTAGAAGCACTTCGGTCGAGCCCGCCACGGGCCCCGGCGAGGCCGGTGCCGCCCCGCCCGATCCGGTCCGTCCCGACCCGCGCGGACCGGGCTGGATCGGGGCCGCCGTGGTGGTCACGGCCCTGGTCTCGGCCATCGCCACCTTCCTGATCCTGGCCGGGGTGATCCGGGTGACGCCGACGCCGACCGTCGGCGTGACGCTGCTGGCCATCAACGTGGTGCTGGTGCTCGGCCTCGTCGTCGTCATCGCCTGGGAGGCGCGCGTCTTCCTGCGGGCGCGGCAGGCCAATGCCGCGGTGGCGCGGCTGCACACCCGCATCGTCGGCCTGTTCTCGCTGATCGCGATCCTGCCCACCATCCTGCTCGCGGTGGTGGCCTCGGTGACGATCGACCGCGGCCTCTCGCTCGGCTTCACCGACCGGGTCCGCGACGTGGTGCTGAAATCCGTGGAGGTGGCCGACGCCTACCAGGAGAACCAGTGCCAGTCGCTCGCCCGCGAGATCCGCATCCTGAACGACGACCTGACGCGTGCGCGCCCGAACTTCGACGTGAACCGCGACTGGTTCGAGAACTTCCTCACGACGCGCGCCACCAATCTCGGCCTGCCCGTCGCCCAGATCATGCGCGGGCCGACCGAGGTGGTGGCCAAGGCCAAGATCGACGTGCTGAAGGCGACGCGCTTGCCCTCGGCCGCGGCCTTCGAGGACGCGGCGAAGTCGAACGACCCGCTCTGCCTGCTCCCCACCGAGGGCCGCGTCTTCGCCGCGCTGCTGCGCATGCCGGCCTACGACGACGCGGTGCTGATGGTGCAGCGGGAGGTGAGCCAGCTCGCCATCGAGTTCCCGGGCGTGTCGCGCGCCGCCGCCGCCGAGTACCTCACCTACGATTCCCTGCGCAGCTCGATCCAGATCACCTTCGCGTCGGTCTTCGTGCTGATCGCCCTGATCGCGCTGCTGTCGGCGGTGTGGTTCGGCATGAACTTCGCCAACCGCTTCGTCGCGCCGATCCGGCGGCTCATCAACGCCGCCGACCAAGTGGCGTCGGGCAATTTCTACGCGCAGGTGCCGGCGCGCAAATCCGACGGCGACCTCGCCCATCTCGGCGCCAGCTTCAACAAGATGACGCAGGAGCTGCGCCGGCAGCACGACGGTCTGACCGCGGCGAGCGACCTGATCGACCGCCGCCGCCGCTTCACCGAGGCCGTGCTCTCGGGCGTCTCGCCGGGCGTCATCGGCATCGACGCGGGCGGCTTCGTCACCATTGCCAACCCGGCCGCCGAGCGGATGCTCGACCTCGGCAGCAGCGCGCTGGTCGGCCAGCCGCTCAACCAGGCGGTGCCCGAGCTCGCGCCCGTGCTCGCCGAGGGCGAGAGCCGGCAGCGCGCGGTGCAGCAGCAGATCCAGCTGACGCGCGCGGGCCGCGAGCGCACCGTCACGGTGCGGGTGACGAGCGAGCAGGCGCAAGGCGCGGCGCGCGGCAACGTGGTGACGCTCGACGACATCACCGACCTCGTCTCGGCCCAGCGCACCTCGGCCTGGGCGGATGTGGCGCGCCGCATCGCCCACGAGATCAAGAACCCGCTGACGCCGATCCAGCTCTCGGCGGAGCGCATCCGGCGCAAGTACGGCAAGGTCATCGTCCAGGACCGCGAGGTCTTCGACCAGTGCACCGCGACGATCGTGCGCCAGGTCGACGAGATCAAGCGCATGGTCGACGAGTTCTCCTCCTTCGCCCGCATGCCCAAGCCGGCGATCGCCGAGAACGACCTCACCGAGATCGCCAAGCAGAACCTGTTCATGATGCGGGTGGCGCATCCCGAGATCGACTTCGCCTTCACGGCCGAGACGGACACGACCTCCGAGCGCATCACCGCCGCCTTCGACATCCGCCTCCTCTCGCAGGCGATCACCAACATCCTGAAGAACGCCGTCGAGGCGGTGATCGAGGTGCCCGAGGCCGAGCTCGGCAAAGGCAGGATCTCCCTGAGCCTCGGCCTCGACGAGGGCTTCGCGGTGATCAGCGTCACCGACAACGGCAAGGGTTTTCCCGCCGAGGGGCGCCAGCGCCTGCTCGAGCCCTACATGACGACCCGCGAGGGCGGGACGGGTCTCGGCCTCGCCATCGTCAGCAAGGTGCTGGAAGAGCACGGCGGCGGGATCGAGCTGAACGACAATCCCGCCGGGCGCGGGGGGCAGGTGCGCATGCGGGTTCCGCGGGCGCAGGGGCCCGATGCGCCGACGGCGCCTGACACAACCGCCACGACAGTGGAGAAGGGCGCCGCGCGGACGGCCCCCCAGATCGCGGAGATGCACCCATGAGCGCCGATATCCTGATCGTCGACGACGAGGCCGACATCCGCGACCTCGTGGCCGGCATCCTCGACGACGAGGGCCATCGCTGCCGCACCGCCGGCGGCTCGGACGAGGCCATGGCCGCGATCGAGTCGCGCCGGCCCCACCTCGTCTTCCTCGACATCTGGCTCCAGGGCTCGCGCCTGGACGGGCTGCAGGTGCTCGACCTGATCAAGGCGGCCCACCCGGACCTGCCGGTGGTGATGATCTCGGGCCACGGCAACATCGAGACCGCGGTCTCGGCGATCAAGGCGGGCGCCTACGACTTCATCGAGAAGCCGTTCAAGGCCGACCGGCTGATCCTGGTGGCGGAGCGCGCGCTCGAGGCCTCCCGGCTCCGGCGCGAGGTGCGCGACCTCAAGGCGCGCTCGGGCCACGCCAACCGCATCGTCGGCGCCTCGGTGGCCGCCAACCAGCTGCGCCAGACCATCGACCGGGTGGCCCCCACCAATGCCCGGGTGATGATCACCGGGGCGCTGGGCTCCGGCAAGGAGCTCGCCGCGCGCTCGCTGCACAAGGCCTCGGCCCGGGCGAGCGGACCCTTCGTGCTCCTCAACGCCGCCGCGATCCTGCCCGAGACGATGGAGGCCGAGCTGTTCGGCGTCGAGGGCGAGGCCGGGCGGCGGGTCGGCGCGCTGGAGGAGGCGCATGGCGGCACGCTCTACCTCGACGAGGTCGCCGACATGCCGCGCGAGACGCAGAACCGCATCCTGCGCGTCCTCGTCGACCAGAACTTCCAGCGGGTCGGCGGCACCACCCGGGTGCATGTCGACGTGCGCATCATCTCCTCCTCGTCGAAGGACCTCGCCGAGGAGATCGCCGCGGGCCGCTTCCGCGAGGACCTGTTCCACCGCCTCTCGGTGGTGCCGATCCGGGTGCCCGCGCTCTCCGAGCGCCGCGAGGACGTGCCCGAGCTGATCAGCTTCTTCATGGACAACATCTCGGCCCAGACCGGCCTGCCGCGCCGGGTCATCGCCGAGGACGCGATGGCGGTGCTGCAGTCGCACAACTGGCCGGGCAACGTCCGCCAGCTCAAGAACAACGTCGAGCGCCTGATGATCCTGACCCAGGCCGACCCGGACCAGGAGGTCACCTCCGAGATGCTGCCCTCCGAGATCGGCGCCCTGGTGCCGACGACCCCCGCGGGGGCGGGCGGCGAGAAGCTGATGAGCCTGGCGCTGCGCGAGGCCCGCGAGATCTTCGAGCGGGAGTACCTCGTCGCCCAAATCGCGCGGTTCTCGGGCAACATCTCCCGCACGGCCGAGTTCATCGGCATGGAGCGCTCGGCCCTGCACCGCAAGCTGAAGTCGCTGGGCATCGGCCCCTGAGGCCGTGGATCCGGGCCGGCGGCGGGGAAATTCTGCTACAGGACTGCCCACCCTGACAGCCGGGCCCGGGGATTACTGAGCTTGGCGCTTGCATCGCAACACGATTTCGCCGCGTAATGGATCTTCCCCTGCGCGGCGTTGCTCCCGGGGCCACCCGGCAGGCGCGCCGAAACCCATTGGCCTCCCCTGGGGCGGTCGCCGCGCGACAGGTCCGAACAAGACGCCGAACCGACAGAGCCGGGACAACAAAGGATAAAAAAATGGCGGCCGAACGCGCACAGAACCTTCAGGACACCTTCCTCAACCACGTCCGCAAGAACAAGATTCCGCTGACGATCTTCCTCGTCAACGGCGTCAAGCTTCAGGGCGTGGTGACGTGGTTCGACAATTTCTGCGTCCTCCTGCGGCGCGACGGGCACTCGCAGCTCGTCTACAAGCACGCGATCTCCACGATCATGCCGGGCCATCCCGTGCAGCTCTTCGAGCCGGACGAGACCGCCGAGAAGGCGTGACGGGGACGCGCACGTCCGCCCGTCCCGCCGCGGCGTCCCGGATTCCCGCATCGCGGACGAAGCCCGCGCCTTTCCCTCCCCCTCCGCGGGGGCGGGAAGACCCCGCGCCTGTGCAGGGTGAGCCCGAGCGAGAGCGGACGACGGGGGAGTCCGGCAGCCTCTGCGGGGGAGGGGGTTAACCCGCGCCCTGCGGTGAATCGCCTTCGCCCCTCCGCCCACGCACGCACGCACCGCCCACTTGGCCCGGGGCGCCCGGATCCCCATTCTGGGAGGACGACCTCTCCAACGATCCGCGGCGCCGTGCGCCGCGGGCGACAAAGGCTTCATGAGCGAATTCCAGACCTCCGGCGAGGCCCGGCTCCAGGCGATGGCCGCGCCCGAGGGCGAGATCGCCGCCGCCACCCATACCCTGGTGGTCGGCCCCTACCTCGCCCGTCCGGTCCAGGGCGCCAGCCTGCCCGCCCGCTCGACGCAGGCCCGGATCGAGGAGGCCCAGGGACTCGCCGCCGCGATCGACCTCGACGTCGTCGAGGCGATGCCCCTCAGCCTGCCCCGCATCCGGCCCGCGACCTATCTGGGCAAGGGCCGCGTCGAGGAGATCGCCGGCCTGATCACGGCCCGCGAGATCGGGCTCGTGGTGATGGATTGCGCCCTCTCGCCGGTGCAGCAGCGCAACCTCGAGAAGGCCTGGGGCGCCAAGGTGATCGACCGCACCGGCCTGATCCTGGAGATCTTTGGGCGCCGCGCCTCGACGCGCGAGGGCACCCTCCAGGTCGAGCACGCGCACCTCGCCTACCAGAAGTCGCGCCTCGTGCGCTCCTGGACCCACCTGGAGCGCCAGCGCGGCGGCTTCGGCTTCCTCGGCGGCCCGGGCGAGACCCAGATCGAGGCCGACCGGCGCATGATCCAGGAGCGCATGACCCGGATCGAGCGCGACCTCGACGCCGTCACCCGCACGCGGGGCCTGCACCGGCAGAGCCGGGCGCGGGTGCCCTACCCGATCGTGGCGCTGGTCGGCTACACCAATGCCGGCAAGTCGACGCTGTTCAACGCCCTGACCAAGGCTCAGGTCGTCGCCCAGGACATGCTGTTCGCGACCCTCGACCCGACGGCGCGCGCCACCAAGCTGCCGCACGGCGAGACCGTGATCCTGTCCGACACCGTGGGCTTCATCTCCGACCTGCCCACCGCGCTCATCGCCGCCTTCCGGGCGACGCTGGAGGACGTGATCGAGGCCGACATCCTGCTGCACGTGCGCGACGTCTCCCACGTCGATTCCGAGGCGCAGGCCGAGGATGTCGGCGAGGTGCTGCGCGAGCTCGGCATCGAGACCACGGCCGAGCGCGTCATCGAGGTCTGGAACAAGGCCGACCTGCTCGACGCCGACGAGCGCAACCGGCTGCTCAACATCAGCCAGAAGGGCGCCGAGTCCACCGGCCGCAACGACCGCGACAGCGCGGCGCCCGTGCTGGTCTCGGCGCTGACCGGGGAGGGGCTCGGGGCCCTCACCGCCCGGATCGAGGCGCGGATCGCGCGGGCGCGCTCGACCTTCGCGGTGATCCTGCCGCCCGAGGACGGGGCCTCGCTGCACTGGCTCTACGAGAACGCCGAAGTGCTCGACCGGCGCATGGAGGAGGGCGGCACACTCCACCTCGCCGTGCGGATCGCCCCCGAGAAGGAGCCGCGCTTCCTCAACCGGTTCGGCGGCGCGCGCCGGCTCGCCCGGGCCGAGTAGGACGGGCGGATGCGCCTGCCGGTGCGCGCCGCGCCGCGCGACGGCCCGCACCACCTGCGGGCCGCGCGGCGCCTGATGCAGGCGGCCAATGGCGGGCGCCTGCTGGCGCTCCGCGTCGTCGTCGTGCTGGTGCTGCTGATGGCGGCGCAGGCCTATGACGGCTCGCTCCATGCCTTCAGCCACTGGATCATCCTGGCCCTCTACGCGGGCAGCTCCGCCTGGTTCGCGCTCGCCGAGCGGGGCGGGGGGCGCCGGGCCGAGCGCTACGCCTGGGCCGGCACGCTGCTGAACGCGGGGCTCGCCGTCTACGTCATCGTCGAGCACCTGCTCGGCGGGGCGGCGGAGGCGGGAGCGGCCGACGCCGTCTCGCGCCTGCCGGCCTTCCTGCTCCTGCTCCAGACGGCCCTCAGCGTGCGCGTCCGGCACACGGCCCTGTTCTCCGGCGTCGTGGCGGCGGCCTGGGGCGCGGCGCTGCTCATGGCCTATCTGCGGCCGGACGGGATGCTCGGCCCGCACGTCGATCTGGGCGAGCAGGGGGCGGCGCTCGTCACCTTCACGGCGGCGAGCCTCGTCGTCATCGACGGCGTCTCGCGCCTGCGCCGGGCCGTGAGCGACGCGCTGCGGCTGGAGCACGAGCGCACCCTGCTCGCCCGCTTCGTCCCCGACGACGTGGCCGAGGACCTCGCCCGCGAGGGCGGCCTCGGCGCGGTGCGCCGCCGCCATGCCTGCCTGATGATCCTCGACATCCGCGGCTTCTCGCGGATGAGCGCCGAGCACCCGCCCGAGGCGATGGTGGAGGCGCTGCTGGCGGTCCGGGCCCTGGCCCAGGCCGCCGTCGCCGAGCAGGGCGGGATCGTCGACAAATATGTGGGCGACGCGGTGCTGGCCCAGTTCGTGGTGGGCACGCCCGCCGACCAGGCGCGGGCGGCGCTCGCCTGCGCCCGGGCGATCCGGGCCCGCCTCGCCGACCTCAACCGGACGCGGGCGGGGCAGGGGCGCTTCACCCTCCGGGCCGCGATGGCCCTCCACGCGGGCGAGGTGCTGGTCGGCGTCTTCGACGACGGGGCGCGGGCGGAGTACACCGTGCTCGGCCCCGCGATGAACACGCTGGCGCGCCTCGAGGCCCGCGCCAAGGGTGCCGACCTCGACCTCGCGGTCTCGGCGGATTTCCTGGCGCTGGCCGCGCCGCCGTCGGACGTCGCCGTGGCGGCGGTCGAGGATGGCGGCGCGCCGGGCCTGTTCGCCGTGCGGGAGGGGCGGCGCGTGCCCGCCTGAGGCGACCGCTCGGGGACTGTGCGCCGCCTCAGGGCGTCCAGCGGTACAGCCAGGTCTCGCTCGCCGGCTGGCCGCCGCGGGCCAGCAGCAGGCGCAGCTCGCTGGCGCGCTCGCTGCCCGGGTCGAGTTCGAACAGGATGCGGGCGGCCTGCGCCTCGGGATCGCTGATCAGTTGCTGCCGGATGATGCTGCCGGGCGCCGCCGAGAGCACCACGTCGAGCCCGCTGGTGCCGGCCAGCGCCGCGCCCGCGAAATCCACCCGGAACAGGCGGCGCGTGCCGCCGCTGCCGCGCCCGCCGCGGCTCGCCACGACCCGGGCGAGGGGCCCCGGATCCGGGCAGTCCCGGCACCAGTGCTGCCGATAGGCGACCCGGGTCTCGGCCCCGGCCGGCAGCGCCGCCTTCGGCCGCCAATAGGCCAGGATGTTCTCGTTGAGCTCGGAATCGCTCGGGATCTCGAGGAGCGTCACCGCGCCCGCGCCCCAATCCCCGCCGGGCTCGAGCCAGAGGGAGGGGCGCCGCTCCCAGTGCGTCGCGTCGTCCCCGTACTCGCGGAAGGCGCGGGCGCGCTGCATCAGCCCGAAGCCCTTCGGGTTCTCGTCCACGAAGGCCGAGATCTGCAGCGTGTCGGGGTTGTGGGCCGGGCGCCAGATCCGCTCGCCGGTCCCGGTGCGGATTGCCAGCCCGTCCGCGGCGTGGACGCCGGAGCGCACGTCGTCGACGTTGCGGCGGTCGAGGGGACCGAACAGGTAGCTCGCCTGGCAGCCGCCGAGGCCGAGATGGTCGAGGGGCTGGCGGGCGAACAGGGCGGTCTCGACGTCGGCCAGCGTCGCCTCGGTCCCGGGTGTCACGGCGATCCGCATCGCCGCCACCGCGGATTCGGATTCGATCAGGGCGTGCAGCACCAGCGGGCCCTCGCGCCCCGGCCGCTCGACGTAGAAGGCGCGAAACAGCGGGAACTCCTCGCCACGGGCATCGGCCGGGCGGAGCGTCAGGGCGCGGGCGGTGACGCCGAGATCCTGGCCGAGGGCCGCGAGGCGGAAGAATGAGGCGCCCTGGAACACGCCGAGTTCGGTCAGCGCGTCGCCCGCGCCCCGCGCGCGCAGACGGAACCCCGAATAGCCGGCCTCCGCGGGCAGCTGGCCGAGATCGATCCCCTCCGCCTGGAACCGCGTGCGATCGTAGGGCAGGGGGCGGATCGTGCCGCCCTCCACCAGGAAGATCTGCACCGGGGTGGTGAAGATCGAGCCGCGATGCAGGGGTTCCAGGGTGAAGCCGAGCCCCTCCCCGTCCCAGACCGCGCGACCGGGCGCCGTGCGGATCGCCCCGTAGGCCTCGCGCCCGAGCGTCTTGAGCGCGGCCGGCAGATCGTCCGTGCGCGGAGCGACGTAAGCGGACTTCGCCCGCTCCCGGGCGAGGGAGACCAGGGTCTCGTGGTCGAAACGGGTGCCCTCGCCCGGCAGCGCGGCCGGCTCGGCGGCCGCGGCCGGCCCGAGCCCGAGCCCGGCGGCGAGGCCGAGCCCGGCGCCGAGCAGCGCGCGGCGGGTCGGATCGTGCGGGCGGCGGGCGGATCCTTCGTCCACGGGATCGGGAGCGGAGCGTGCGTCGGGCGGCAAACGGGACCTTTCGGGCGTAATGATCGAGCGGCGCTCGGGAGACGGGAACGCGCCTGCCGGTGCGTCTTATCGCGCCTGCCCCTGAACCGGCCATTAAGGGTGCGCTGCGAAGAGAAGTTGCACAAAAGGGGCCGCGCGGGCCGAGCGCCATGCAGGCCGTTACTTGCAGGGCAACGCCTTGCAGGCCGCGACTTGCCCGGCCCCGACTTGCATGCGCGGCGCGGACGGCCCATCCGTCGCGCGACGACGGGACGAGGCCCCGGGATGGACGGGGACGGCGAGGGAGCGAGGATGAGCGCAACCGAGAACCAGCGGCGCAGCCTGACCGCCATCGTGCTGGCGGCGGGCAAGGGCACGCGGATGCGCTCGAACCTGCCCAAGGTGCTGCACCGGCTCGCGGGGCGGACCATGCTGGGCCACGTCCTGGCCGCCGCCGAGGCCGCGGGCGCCGACCGGATCGCCGTGGTGGCCGAGCCCGGCCGCGACGACGTCGCCCGCGAGATCGCCGCCCAGGCGCCCGGCGCCCGGATCTTCGGCCAGGCCGAGCGGCTCGGCACCGCCCATGCCGTGCTCACCGCCCGCGCGGTGCTGGAGGCGGGCGACGACGTGGTGGTGGCCTTCGGCGACACCCCGCTGATCACCGCCGCCACCCTCGCGCGCCTGCGAGCGCCGCTGGCCGAGGGGGCCGCGGTGGCGGTGCTGGCCTTCGAGAGCGCGACGCCGGCGGGCTACGGCCGGGTCCTGACCGAGGGCGGTCGCGCCGATGGCCGCGTCCTGGCGATCCGCGAAGAGAAGGATGCGAGCGCGGCCGAGCGGCAGGTGCGCCTGTGCAATGCCGGGCTGATGGCGTTGTCGGGCGCGCACGCGCTCGCCCTGCTCACCCGCATCGGCAACGACAACGCCGCGGGCGAGTACTACCTGCCCGACGCGGTGGCGCTCGCGGTGGCCGACGGCCTGCCCGTCGCCGTGGTGGCGGTGGACGAGGCGGAGGCACAAGGGGTCAACGACCGGGTGCAGCTCAGCGCGGCCGAGGCGGTGATCCAGGCCCGGCTGCGGCGCACCGCCATGCTGGGCGGCGCCACGCTGATCGCGCCGGACACGGTTTTCCTGAGCTACGACACGGTGTTGGGGCAGGATGTTCTGGTCGAGCCTCACGTGGTGTTCGACACCGGCGTGAGCGTGGCGGACGGCTGCGTGGTCCACGCCTTCGCGCACCTGAAGGACGTGCGGCTGGAACCCGCCGTCAGCATCGGCCCGTTCGTGCGCCTGCGCGGCGGAGCGGTGCTGGAGGAAGGCGCCGCGATCGGCAACTTCGTCGAGCTGAAGAACGCCCGGATGGGGCCGGGCGCCAAGGCCGCCCACCTGACCTACCTGGGCGATTCCGAGATCGGCGCGAAGGCGAATATCGGAGCCGGCACCATCACCTGCAATTACGACGGCGTCTCCAAGCACCGCACCACGATCGGGGCGGGGGCCTTCATCGGCTCGAACTCGGCCCTGGTGGCTCCGGTCCGGATCGGGGCGGGCGCCTATGTGGGCTCCGGCTCGGTGATCACCGACGACGTGCCCGACGGCGCCCTCGCCCTCGGCCGTGGGCGGCAGGCGACGAAGCCGGGCTGGGCGGAGACCAAGCGCGCCGCCCTCCAGGCCGCCGGGAAGGCACCACCGAAAGATTAACCACGTGAGGCGGTTCGGCCGAACCGTTCAGTCTTTCGGTGAGATCTTGGGTCCAGCCTCGCGCGGGATCGGGGCCGCCCCTATCGCGGGGGGCTGGCCCCGGACCGTCCCGATCCGGTACAAGCGCGGCCGTCGCGCGGCCGGCCCGGTCCTTGCCGGGACCGCCGGATCCGTCTCGGGGCGGGCTCGACATCGCTGGAATCTGCGCCGTGGCCTGCCCGCGGCGCGCAACGTTGAGGGCGCGCGGGATGTGCGGCATCGTCGGTATCGTCGGGCGTGACGCCGTCGCGGACCAGCTGATCGAGGCGCTGCGGCGCCTGGAGTATCGCGGCTACGATTCGGCGGGCATCGCCACCCTGGAGCGCGGGCACCTGGAGCGCCGCCGGGCCGAGGGCAAGCTCGCCAACCTGCAGGCCCGGCTCGTCGAGGCGCCGCTCACCGGCGCCACCGGCATCGGCCATACCCGCTGGGCGACGCACGGGCGCCCCAACGAGACCAACGCCCACCCGCACGCCACCGCGCGGCTGGCCGTCGTCCACAACGGCATCATCGAGAATTTCCGCGACCTCAAGCAGGAGTTGCAGGCCGACGGGGTCCGTTTCGAGAGCGAGACCGACACCGAGGTGGTGGCCCGTCTCGTCAGCCGGGCGATGGACCGGGGCCTCGGGCCCGTCGAGGCGGTGGCCGAGAGCCTGCCGCGGCTGCGCGGCGCCTTCGCGCTCGGCTTCCTGTTCGCGGGCCATGACGGCCTGCTGATCGGCGCCCGCCACGGCGCGCCGCTCGCCATCGGGTACGGCGCGGGCGAGACGTATCTCGGCTCCGACGCCCTGGCGCTCGCCCCCTTCACCGACGCGCTCACCTATCTGGAGGAGGGCGACTGGGCGATCCTCACCCATGACGGCGCCGAGATCCGCGACGCCGCCGGCCGCGTGGTCGAGCGCCAGCGCCAGCGCATCGCCACGCAGGCCTACCGCATCGACAAGGGCAACCACCGCCACTTCATGGCCAAGGAGATCCACGAGCAGCCCGAGGTGGTGGGCCGCACGCTCTCCCATTACGTCGACCTCGCCAACGGCCGCGTCGCGCTGCCCGAGGCCCTGCCCTTCGACTTCGCCGCGCTCTCGCGGCTGACGATCACGGCCTGCGGCACCGCCTATTACGCGGGCCTCGTGGCGCGCTACTGGTTCGAGAGCCTCGCCCGGATCCCCGTCGAGATCGACGTGGCCTCGGAGGCGCGCTACCGCGAGGCGCCCCTGGAGCGCGACGGGCTCACCCTCGTCATCTCGCAATCGGGCGAGACCGCCGACACCCTCGCCTCCCTGCGCTACGCCAAGAGCCAAGGGCAGCACACCCTCAGCGTCGTCAACGTGCCGACCTCGACCATCGCGCGCGAATCCTCCGCCGTGCTGCCGACGCTGGCGGGCCCCGAGATCGGCGTCGCCTCGACCAAGGCCTTCTCCTGCCAGCTCACCGTCCTCCTCTGCCTCGCCATCCATGCGGGCCGGGCGCGGGGCGTGCTGAGCCCGGAGCGCGAGAAGGCGCTGATCGACGCGCTGATCACCGTGCCGGGCCTGATGGCCGAGGCGCTCGCCCGCGAGGGCGAGATCGAGGGGCTCGCCCGCGAGGTCTCGAAGGCGCGCGACGTGCTCTATCTCGGGCGCGGCACCAGCTACCCGATGGCGCTGGAGGGCGCCCTGAAGCTGAAGGAGATCAGCTACATCCACGCCGAGGGCTACGCCGCGGGCGAGCTGAAGCACGGGCCGATCGCGCTGATCGACGAGAGCGTGCCGGTGATCGTGATCGCCCCGCACGACGCGGTGTTCGAGAAGACCGTGTCGAACATGCAGGAGGTGGCCGCGCGCGGCGGGCGCATCGTGCTGATCGGTGATTCGAAGGGCGCGGCCGAGCACGGCCTGGAGACGCTGGCCACGGTGACGATGCCGGACCTCGACGCCACCGTGGCGCCGATCGTCTACGCGGTGCCGGTGCAGCTCCTCGCCTACCACACGGCCGTCTTCATGGGCAAAGACGTCGACCAGCCGCGCAACCTCGCCAAATCCGTCACGGTGGAGTGAGGCGGGCCGCGCGCTTCAGGTCCGGTTCAGCCGGGCCGGCCTAGCTTGGCTGGCCTCGCGGGACCGGCCGCCCGATCGGGTTTCGACGGCCCCGCACGAGGCGTGCCGCGCACCCGTCAGGACGCCATGCCCGCTTCCGCGCTCGCCAGACCCGCCCCGCGCGCCGTCGATGGATGCGCCGGGCGCCCCATGGCCGCCTTCCTGCGCAGCGTGATGCCGGCCCTCGACCGCGCCTTCGGTCTCGAGCCCGAAGCGGCCTTTCCCGACAGCATCGCGACCCTCGTCGCCCGGCTGCATGCCGGCCCGCTCGGCCAGCCGGCGCGTCCGGCCCCGCGGATGCCCGACTGGGCGGCCGGCGTGACGGCCGAGGCGGCCTGAGGCACGGCCCGACCGGACACGACCCCTGGACCTGATGCGGGGTCTCGAGGCGGGACCTTGACGTTCCTCTGCTTTCCGTTATTTCTGTCTTTACAGAAATTAGAGGACGCGATGCTGGTCAGTCCGGTCATGGAGCGCTTCATCCTGCACTGGGGCGAGATGGGCTCGCGCTGGGGCGTGAACCGCTCCGTCGCGCAGATCCACGCGCTGCTCTACCTCTCCCCGGAGCCTCTGCCCGCCGACACGATCGCCGAGGCGCTGACAATCGCCCGCTCCAACGTCTCGAACAGCCTCAAGGAACTCCAGGCCTACAAGCTCGTCGGCGTGGTGCATGTGCGGGGCGACCGCCGCGACCATTTCCGGGCCGAGGTCGATCCCTGGGAGATCATGCTGCGGATCGCCGAGGAGCGGAAGAAGCGCGAGATCGACCCCGCGCTCGCGATGCTGCGCGATTGCGTCGAGGAGGCGGACCGGAACGGCGCCGCCGACGCGGTCGTGCGTGCTCGCCTCGCCGCCATGCTGGGCTTCCTGGAGGAACTCGACGGCTGGTACGAGCAGGTCCGGCGCCTGCCCCGCGCGACGCTGTCCGGCATCGTGCGGCTCGGCGGGCGGATCGCCGGCCTGATCGGCCGGTAGGGCAGCGACCACCGCCCCGACCGGCGGGTCTTGCGGTCAGGGGTTTCTGTTTTTTCAGACAAGACGGATGAAAGGGAACAGCGTATGACCCCGGCACTCGGCTTTCTCGTCGCCCTCGCCACCGCGGCCGGCAGCGCCGGCCTGATCCTCGCCGTGCTCTGGCGCCCGCTCCTGCGGGTGATCACCGACCTGTGCGGGACGGAGGATCGCGGGCGGTTCTGGACCACCTATACGGGCGTGATGCTGGTGCTGGCGCCGATCCTGGCCGTGAGCTTCGCGATGCCGCCCGCGGGCGCCGGCTGGAGCGATCCCGCCTTCCTGCGGCTCTGCGTGTTCTGGTCGGCGCTGGCGCTCACCGTCGCGCTCGCGATCTTCGGCTACGCGCTCTGGGCGCCGAGCAACCGCCTGTTCCAGGCGCGCCAGGCCGCGGGCGAGAGGGCGCCCCGATGAGCCGCGAGATCCAGCCCTACGGCTACCGGACCGATCCGGCGGTGCCGGACTTCCCCGACGACCGGCCGATCATCGTCTATGACGGCGTCTGCGCCCTCTGCACCGGCTGGGTCCGCTTCGTGATCCGGCACGATCCCGCCGGCCGCTACCGGCTGCTGCCGGCGCAGTCGCCGCTGGGGCAGGCGCTCTACCGCCATTACGGCCTCGATCCCACGGTGTTCGAGACGAACATCCTGCTCGAGGACGGCCGGCCCTGGTTCAAGCTCGAGGGCTCGCTCCGCATGGCGCGGGGCCTCGGCCTGCCCTGGTCGCTCGCGGGCGGGCTCGGTTTCCTGCCGCGGCGGATGGGCGAGGCGCTCTACGATTCTGTGGCGCGCAACCGCTTCCGCCTGTTCGGCCGGCGGGCGACCTGCCACAGGCCGGACCCCGCCGACGCCCACCGGTTTCTCGGGTGAGCCCCCCGGCCTCGCTCTATCGCGAGCTCCTGGGCGCGGCGTGGGAGCGGCTGCCGCCGGCCGTCCGCGGGTTCCACGCGGAGGCCGGGCTCCGGACCTATCGGGGGCGCGCGCGCGTGGAAGTCGGTCCCGGCCGCCGCGGCCGGCTCGCCGCCCGGCTGTTCGGGCTCCCGAGGGCCGGGCTCGACGTCCCGGTCGCGGTCGCGGTCACGGTCCGCCGCCGCGGCGAGATCTGGCGGCGCAGCTTCGCCGGCCGGCCCTTCGTCAGCCTCCAGTTCGCCGGCCGCGGGGGCCGCCTGCTGTGCGAGCGCGTCGGCCCAATCACGGTCGGCAGCGCCCTCGCGCTCGAGGGCGACCACCTGCGCCACACGATCCGGCGCTGGTCCCTGTTCGGAATCCCGATGCCCCGGGCCCTGGCGCCCGGCGGGGCGATCGTCGAGACGGAGGCGGCGGGCCGCTACCGTTTCGACATCGCCCTGGCCCATCCCTGGACGGGGCCGATCATCCGCTACCGGGGCTGGCTCGCGGCGGAGGCCGAGGACAGCCGATGACCGGGCCGCATCCGCGGGCGGGCCGGCCGCCTCAGGCCCGCGTGCGGCGCAGGGCGCGGGGTGGCGCCGCGGCCCCGGCCTTGAGGCGGGCAAGCGCAGCCGCTACCTGTCGCAAACCGGCCCTCCGGGACTAGACCGGGCGGGCCTTCCGAAAGGGCAGTCGTGGCGCCACCCATCCCGCCCATCCCGCCGCCGACCCCGGACGAGCTGGCCGGCCCGCGCAAGCGCGTCAGCGCGCGGGGACGGCTGCGCACCTACTTCCTCACCGGCATCATCGTGGCGGGGCCCTTGGCCATCACCGCCTACATCACGTGGTGGTTCATCGCGCTGATCGACGGCTGGGTGAAGCCGCTGGTGCCGGCGAGCTACCTGCCGGACCATTACCTGCCCTTCTCGATCCCCGGTCTCGGCCTCGTCATCGCCTTCATTGCGGTGACGCTGCTCGGCTTCCTCACGGCCAACCTCGTCGGGCGCTCGGTCATCGAGTTCGGCGAGGTACTGCTCGCCCGCACCCCGGTGATCTCCGGGCTCTACAAGGGCCTGCGCCAGATCTTCGAGACGCTGTTCTCGGCCAACGGCACCTCGTTCCGCACCGTGGGTCTGGTGGAGTTCCCGGTGAAGGGCACATGGTCGGTGGTCTTCCTCTCGGCGCCGGCCGCGCCCGAGGTGCAGGAGGTGCTGCCGAAGGGAGCGGGGCAGGCGGGCGCCCACGACTATGTCGGGGTGTTCCTGCCCTGCGCGCCGAACCCGACCACGGGGTTCTTCTTCTACCTGCCGCGCAGCGCGATCATCGAGGTCGGGATCAGCGTCGACGACGCGGCCAAGCTGGTGATGTCGGCGGGGGTGATCCAGCCCGAGGATCCCCAGGCCCGCCTCCACGCCATGGCGGCCGCGCTGCGGGCGGGCCAGGAATCGAACCCGGCGGCGGAGCGGGAGGAGGCGTGAGGGGCGGTGTCCGGGGCGACAGCCTGTTCGTCTTGCAGGAAGACCGACCCTCGCACCCCGATCCGTCCCACCCGCACCCTCATCCTGAGGTGCGAGCCTTGCGAGCCTCGAAGGACGGCTCCAGGGATCGCGGTGCTGTCCGGAGCCCTCTTTCGAGGCCGCTCGCGCGGCACCTCAGGACGAGGGGGGTTGGACGGGATGCCGTCCGGCAAGGCCCCTCGAAGATCGGTCGGGGGCTCGGCCGCGCCGTCCGCTTACGAAGCGCTGGCGGTGACCACCGGGGCCTTGGCGATGGGAGCGTGGTGGCCGCCCATCCAGCCGGTCGCCGTCTCGGCGGCGAGCAGGAGCGCCAGGGCGAGGCAGAGGCCGTTGGCGGCCATGAAGAGCGGGCGCGTGGCGCTGCGCACGGCCTCGGCGACCGCGTCGGTCGCGGGCTGAGCCTTGGCGTCGAGCCCGTCCGAGATCGGCAGCAGCCAGGGCTCCTGAGCGGTCCAGCCCTCGGAAGAGCCCGGCAGGCGTAGGTACGATCCGTTCAGCATCGGCTGGCCCTCCGTCGTGTCGATCGATTGACCCTATCCGTTCAGGCAATCGTTCATCTTGAGTTAAGATTGGCGCCTGAACCATGCAAGGGATCATGCGCCTTTCGCGGCTCCGGCACAACCCGGAACATGAACGGCACCTGAACCACCCGGGCGCCAGGACCGTTCCGACGAGTGGATCCTCAGCGATTCACGAGGCCGTGACAGGGCCGGGACGCGGCGATTCCGAGGCAGCGGCTTTTCGTTCAAGCGCCGTTCAGCCGGGCTCGCCGCCACGCCGCGCCGCCGTGTCTCATCCGGCCTCCAGCAGGCGGATCGCGGCCTCGCGCTCGAACAGGTAGAGCAGCACCCGCAGCGCCCGGCCGCGCTCGCTCCGCAGGGCGGGATCGCGCTCGACGATCATCCGGGCGTCGTCCCTGGCGGCCTCCAGCAGGTCGCCGTCGCTCTCCAGGCGGGCGAGGCGGAAGGCCGCGAGGCCGGATTGGCGGGTGCCCAGCACCTCGCCCTCGCCGCGCAGGCGCAGATCGGCCTCGGCGATGCGGAAGCCGTCCTCGCTCTCGCGCATCATCTCGAGCCGGGCGCGCGCGACCTGGCCGAGGGGGCCGCGGTAGAGCAGCAGGCAGGAGGAGGCGGCCGAGCCGCGCCCGACCCGGCCGCGGAGCTGGTGGAGCTGGGCGAGCCCGAAGCGCTCGGCATGCTCGATCACCATGATGGTGGCCTCGGGCACGTCGACGCCGACCTCGACCACGGTGGTCGAGACGAGGAGGCGGGTCTCGCCGGCCGCGAAGCGGGCCATCGCGGCGTCCTTGTCGGGGCCCGCCATCTTGCCGTGGATCAGCCCGACGGCGCCGCCGAAATGCTGCTGCAGGTCCTCGAACCGGGCTTCCGCCGCGGCGAGGTCGACGAACTCGGATTCGGCGACGAGGGGACAGATCCAGTAGGCCCGCTCGCCGCGCTCGAAGGCGCGCGCGAGGCCCGCCACCACCTCGTCGATCCGGTCGACCGAGAGCGTCACCGTGCGGATCGGCTGGCGGCCCGCGGGCTTCTCGTCGAGCACCGAGACGTCCATGTCGCCGAAGAAGGTCAGGGCCAGCGTGCGGGGGATCGGCGTCGCGGTCATCACCAGGAAGTCCACCGCCTCGCCCTTGGCGCCCAGCGCGAGGCGCTGATGCACGCCGAAGCGGTGCTGCTCGTCCACCACCGCGAGGCCGAGATCGCGGAACTGCACGCTCTCCTGGAACAGGGCGTGGGTGCCGACCAGCACGTCGATCTCGCCCGCGGCGAGGTCGCGCAGGGTGGCCTTGCGCTCGGCCGCGCGGTCGCGCCCCGTCATCAGGCGCAGGCGCAACGGGCCGGCGAGGGGGCCGAGGCGCTCGAAATGCTGGCGGGCCAGGATCTCGGTCGGGGCCATCAGGGCCGCCTGCCGCCCGGCCTCGACGGCCGACGCCACGGCGAGCAGCGCCACCGCGGTCTTGCCCGAGCCGACATCGCCCTGGAGCAGGCGCAGCATGCGCCGGTCGGCGGCGAGGTCGGCCCGGATCTCGGCGACCGCGCGCGACTGGGCGCCGGTGAGCCCGAAGGGCAGGGCGGCCTCGATGCGGCGGCTCAGGGTGCCGTCGCCCGCATTGACCCGGCCCGCCTTGCGGCGCTGGCGGGCGCGCAGGAGGGCGAGCGCCAGCTGCGAGGCCAGCATCTCGTCGTAGGCGAGGCGCCGCCGCGACGGGGTGGCGGGGGCGGGCTGGAGCGGGTCGGCGGATTTCGGGGGGGCCTCGCTCGGACGGTGCTCGGCCGCGAGCGCCTCGGCGAAGGGCAGCCAGGCGTTCCGCCGCAGCCAGGCCGGATCCTGCCACTCCGGCAGCACCGGCAGGCGCTCCAGGGCGGCGAGCGCCAGCTTGCCGATCGCCCGCGAGGTCAGACCCTCGGTGGCGCCGTAGATCGGCTCGACGGCGGGCAGGGCCGCCAGCCCCTCCGCGTCGGTGATGCGGGAGGGGTGCACCATCTGGCGCTGCCCGTCCCAGAGGTCGATCCGGCCCGAGACGTAGCGGTGGGCGCCCAGCGGCAGCATCTTCTCGATGCGGGCGGCGGGCATGCCGAAGAACACCAGCGTCACGTCGCCGGTGGAATCCTCCACCACCACCCGGTGCGGGCGCCGCCCGGCCCCCGCCTGCGACGGGCGGTGGCCCACCACCGTGACCCCGAGCGTCACCGGCTCACCGGGGGGCGCCTCGGCGATCGAGCCCTTGAGCTGGCGGGGGACGCCCCCCTGCGGCAGGTGGAACAGCAGGTCGACGATGCGGGCGGGCTGCTCTGGGGTGCCGAGCAGCCGCTCGATCATCGGCGCCATCTTCGGGCCGACGCCGGGCAGCCCGCGCGCGGGCGCGAAGAGCGGGTCGAGCAGGCTCGGGCGGAGATCGGGCGCGCGGTCGTCTGTCATCGGTCGGGGAAGGGTAGGGGCGGGGC
This sequence comes from Methylobacterium sp. HJ2, assembly GCF_056431005.1. Classification (NCBI taxonomy): domain Bacteria; kingdom Pseudomonadati; phylum Pseudomonadota; class Alphaproteobacteria; order Hyphomicrobiales; family Methylobacteriaceae; genus Methylobacterium; species Methylobacterium sp. HJ2. The sequence goes on from NZ_JBWJYM010000005.1 coordinate 346,548, forward strand.
CTTAACTATCCGCTCGCGCGCCGCGCGTCGCGGGCGGCGTGGCCGCAGCGCGGGCGGAGGATCCCCGCATCACGGGATCCCGTGATACCGTGATGCGGGGATCACAGGCCTTGCGCCTCGGGCGCCCGTGTCTCGGGCATCGGCGCTTGCCCCTTCAGCCGCAGGCGCTTGCCCCTTCAGCCGCAGGCGCTCGGGTCTACAGCCGCAGGCGCTCGCCTCTTCAGCCGCAGCGCTTGCGCCGGCGCGCCGCCGGACCGACATGGAGAGAGCCGGTGCCGTCGCGGGGACCGGCCTGGGACCGGGTGCGGCATTTCCAGGCCGCGCCCCGGCCGCTAGATGGGACCGGTCGCGCCGATCCTCGCGCACCCCGTCGAGCCCCGATTCGGAAGGCAGGCCATGTCCGGTACCACCCGCACCAGCGCGGACCTCGATCCGCGCCGCCGCCGCACCCTCTATCGCTCCTGGCACCGCGGCATCCGGGAGATGGATCTGATCATGGGCCGCTTCGCCGACGCCGAGATCGGCACCCTCTCGGAGGCGGAGCTGACCGAGTTCGAGGCCCTGATCGAGGTGCCCGACCGCGACCTGTTCCGCTGGCTCACCGGCGAGACCGCCGCGCCGGAAAACTACGACACCGCGGTCTACCGGCGCCTCAAGGCGTTCCACAAGCACGACGCGCCGATCCACGGCTAGGACGACGGATAGCCGCCGCGCGGCCCCGCCGCGCGTCTCCCTCCCCCTCTGCGGGGGAGGGTGCCGAACGAAGTGAGGCGGGAGAGGGGACGAGGTTTCCGGACGGAGTGCTGTCGGCGCGGCAGGGCTCGTCCGGAAGCCGGGCTCCCCTCTCCCGACCCCTGCTGACGCAGGGGCCACCCTCCCCCGCAGCGGGGGGAGGGCAGCGCGGGAACGATAGAGACACCTTCGGAATCGATGGCCAAACCCCAGCCCAAACCCGCCGCCCCTGCCAAGCCGCCGGCCAAGCCGCCGGCCAAGCCGCCGACGGCGCGCTTCGCCCTGCCGAAATCCGCGCCCCTCACCCGGGCGCTGGAGGCGATCCGGGCCGGCGACAGCCCGGTGCTCTCGGGCGTGCCGGACGGGTTCGACGCCCTCGTGGTGGCCGATCTCGCCCGGGTGCTGAGCCGCGGGTTCGAGGGGCCGGCGGTGCTGGTGCACGTGGCGCGCGATTCCGGGCGCTCGGCGGCCTTCGTCAACGCGCTGCGCTTCGTCGCCCCCGAGATCGAGGCGATGAGCGTGCCGGCCTGGGATTGCCAGCCCTACGACCGCACCTCGCCGACCCCCGCGGTGAGCGCCCAGCGCATGACCGCGCTGTCGCGGCTGACCCGCTCCCGCTCCTCCGAGGAGACGCCCCGCATCCTCTGCACCACCGTGAACGCCCTGGTGCAGCGGGTGCCGCCGATGAAGCGGATCGCGGTCGAGACCTTCTCGGCGGCGATCGGCAACGTCGTGCCGATGGACACGGTGGTGGCCTGGGTCGAGGCCAACGGCTTCCTGCGCACGGGCACGGTGCGGGACACCGGCGAGTACGCCGTGCGCGGCGGCATCCTCGACCTGTCGCCGCCGGGCCTGCCGAACCCGATCCGCCTCGACTTCTTCGGCGACACCCTGGAATCGATCCGCGCCTTCGACCCGGAGACGCAGCGCACGGTGGGGCAGCTCCGCTCCCTCGACCTCGTGCCGATGAGCGAGGTCCAGCTCACCACCGAGACGATCCGGCGCTTCCGCCAGGGCTACCTCGCGAGCTTCGGCGCGGCCACCCGCGACGACCGGCTCTACGAGACCGTGAGCGAGGGCCGGCGCTACGCCGGGCTCGAGCACTGGCTGCCGCTGTTCCACGACCGGCTCGACACCCTGTTCGACTACGTGCCGGGCGCGCCCCTGGTGTTCGAGCCGCAGGTGGAGGAGGCGGTCGCCGAGCGCATCAACCTGATCCAGGACTATTTCCAGGCCCGCGAGATCGCGCTGAAGACCCCGCAGGCGGGTGTGGCGCCCTACAAGCCGCTGCCGCCGCGCGCGCTCTACCTCACCCCGAACGAGTGGGCGGAGCGGGTTTCGACCAATCGCGTCGCCCAGCTCAGCCCCTTCTCCGAGGCGGAGGGCGCGCGCCCGGTGATCGATTGCGGCGCCAAGGCCGGGCGCAGCTTCGCCCCCGAGCGGGCCAGCGAGAGCGCCAGCGTGTTCGACGCGGCCGTGGCCCACATCCGCGACCTCCAGGCCGCCGGCCACCACGTGGTGCTCGGCGCCTGGTCCGACGGCTCGCGCGACCGGCTCTGCGGCGTGCTCGCCGACCACGGGATGCGGAAGCCCGTGGCGATCACCCGCCTGTCCGACGTCTACGCGCTCAAGCGCGGGGCCGACGCGGCGGTGGCGGTCTGGGGGCTCGAGGCCGGCTTCACCGCGGGCGAGCTCGCCGTCGTCTCCGAGGGCGACATCCTGGGCGACCGGCTGGTGCGCCAGAAGCGCAAGGCCAAGCGGCCCCAGGACGTGATCCTGGAGGTGCAGGCGCTCCAGCCCGGCGACCTCGTGGTCCATGCCGACCACGGCATCGGCCGCTTCGTCGGGCTGAAGACCATCCACGCCGCGGGCGCGCCGCACGATTGCCTGGAGCTGCAATACACCGGCGGCCTGCTGCTGCTGCCGGTGGAGAACATCGAACTGCTCACCCGCTACGGCTCGGAGGATTCCGAGGTGGCGCTGGACCGCCTCGGCGGCGGCGCCTGGCAGGCCCGCAAGGCCAAGATGAAGCGCCGCATCCTCGAGATGGCGGGCGAGCTGATCAAGGTCGCCGCCCAGCGCTTCGTGCGGCAGGCCCCGCGCCTGCATCCACCCGAGGGACTCTACGGCGAGTTCGCCGCGCGCTTCCCCTTCGACGAGACCGAGGACCAGGCGGGCGCCATCGACGCGGTGCTCACCGACCTCAACGCGGGCCGCCCGATGGACCGCCTCGTCTGCGGCGACGTCGGCTTCGGCAAGACCGAGGTGGCGCTGCGCGCGGCCTTCGCGGCGGCGATCTCCGGCAAGCAGGTGGCGGTGATCGTGCCCACCACCCTGCTCGCCCGCCAGCATTACCGCACCTTCGCCGAGCGCTTCACGGGCCTGCCCATCCAGGTGGCCCAGCTCTCCCGCTTCGTCTCGGCCGGCGAGATGAAGCAGACCCGGGCGGGGCTCGCCGCCGGCACCGTCGACATCGTGGTCGGCACGCACGCGCTGCTCGCCAAGACCATCGCCTTCAAGGACCTCGGCCTGATCATCGTGGACGAGGAGCAGCATTTCGGCGTAGCGCACAAGGAGCGGCTGAAGGCGCTTCAGGCCGACGTCCACGTGCTAACCCTTTCAGCCACACCGATCCCACGCACGCTTCAGCTCGCCATGACCGGCGTGCGCGAACTCTCCATCATCGCCACCCCGCCAGTGGACCGGCTCGTGGTACGCACCTTCGTGACGCCGTTCGACCCGCTCACCATCCGAGAGGCGCTGCTGCGCGAGCGCTACCGCGGCGGCCAGTCCTTCTACGTGGTCCCGCGGATCGAGGATCTGGCCGAGGTGAAGAGCTTCCTCGACCGCGAGATGCCCGAGACCAAGGTCGCGGTGGCCCACGGCCAGATGGCGGCGGGCCAGCTCGAGGACGTGATGACGGCCTTCTACGAGGGCAAGTTCGACGTGCTGCTCTCGACGACGATCGTCGAATCGGGCCTCGACATCCCGACCGCCAACACCCTCATCGTGCACCGGGCCGACATGTTCGGTCTGGCTCAGCTCTACCAGCTGCGCGGGCGCGTCGGGCGCTCCAAGGCGCGGGCCTACGCCCTGTTCACGACGCCGGCCAACCGCACGCTCACGGCCCAAGCCGAGCAGCGCCTCAAGGTGCTTCAGAGCCTCGATACCCTGGGTGCGGGCTTTCAGCTCGCCTCCCACGATCTCGACATCCGGGGCGCCGGCAATCTGCTCGGCGATGCGCAGTCCGGCCACGTCAAGGAGGTCGGCTACGAACTCTATCAGCAGATGCTGGAGGACGCGGTGACGGCGCTCAAGGCCGGCATCGAGGACGTGCCCGAGGAGGCGTGGTCACCCACCATCGCGCTCGGCGCGCCCGTCACTATCCCGGAGAGCTACGTCGAGGATCTGGGCGTGCGTCTCGCTCTCTACCGGCGCCTCGCCACGATCGAGAACGACGCCGAGATGGAGAGCTTCGGGGCCGAACTGATCGACCGCTTCGGGCCGCTGCCGCCGGAGGTGGAGCAGCTCCTGAAGATCGGCACGATCAAGCTCCTGTGCATGGCGGCCAACGTCGAAAAGGTCGAGGCCGGGCCGAAGGGCGTCGTGGTGCATTTCCGCGACCGCAGCTTCGCCAACCCGCAAGGATTAGTGGCCCTGGTGGCCGAGCAGGCCTCTTTTGCCAAGGTGCGGCCCGACATGAGCGTGGTGTTCATCCGCGATTTGGCTACGATCCCGGCCCGCCTCAAGACCGCAACCGAGGTCCTGCGCAGCCTCGCGGGCATCGCCCGGAAGGCCAAAAAGGCGGCGTGATCCGGCCTGCGCTCGTCGGACCGGAGGCGGATCACGCAAGCCCAGACGGCGCTCGAGCGACACCCGGATCCGCCATCCCGGAGGGATCGTCCGGATCCGGCATGACGGGCCGCCTTCGGGGAAGGCAGGCCCGGATTTCCGCGATAGACTCTCTTGCAGCAGACAGCATGCGGGAGAACGCCGATGTCCGACGAGGCCCTGTTCGAGAAGGGGTTGCCGATCCGCCGCGCGGTGCTGGGGGCGGAGTATGTCGACGCCTCGCTGGCCGGGGCCGACGACTTCATGATGGCGTTCCAGCGCGCCACCACCGCCTGGGCCTGGGGCTGGGCCTGGGGCGATCCGGCCCTTGACCACAGGACGCGCTCGCTCCTCAACCTCGCGATGCTCACCGCGCTGGGCAAGCCAGCCGAGTTGAAGCTGCACGTCAAGGGCGCGCTGACGAACGGCATCACCGTCGCGGAGATCAAGGCCGCGCTCCTGCACGCCACTGCCTATTGCGGCATCCCGGCTGGCCTCGAGGCCTTCAAGGCTGCCCACGCGGTGCTCCTGGCCGAGGGTGCCCTCGACGCCGCGCCGACCGACGGCGGGCCGGCCGCATGACCTCCTGTCTCATCCTCGATGACTACCAGGATGCGGCTCTGCACTGCGCCGACTGGAGCCGACTCGACGGCCGCGTCGCGGTCGGGCGCATCGGCGAGCCGCTGGCGGATCCGGACGCCCTCGTCGCCCGGATCGCCGGGGCCGAGATCCTGGTGATCATGCGCGAGCGCACGCCGTTCCCGGCCGCGCTCTTCGCCCGGCTGCCGAAGCTGCGGCTCCTCGTCACCAGCGGCCTGCGAAACGCGGCGATCGACCTCGCCGCCGCGCGGGCGCACGGGGTCACGGTCTGCGGCACGGAGAGCGCCGGCGCGCCGCCCACCGAGCTGACCTGGGCGCTGATCCTCGGCCTCGCCCGGCACGTGGCGACCGAGAGCGCGGCGCTGCGAGGCAACGGGCCCTGGCAGTCGACGCTCGGCACCGACCTCGCGGGCGCCCGGCTCGGCCTCCTCGGCCTCGGCAAGATCGGCGCGCAGGTAGCGCGGATCGGGCAGGCCTTCGGCATGGATGTCGTCGCCTGGAGCCCCAACCTGACGGAGGCGCGGGCGGAGACCGCTGGCGTCGCGCTGGCACCCTCTAAGGCGGCGCTTCTAGAGACAAGCGACGTCGTCAGCCTGCATCTCGTGCTCGGGCCGACGACGCGCGACCTGATCGGGGAGGCGGATCTCGCCCGAATGCGGCCGACGGCGCTCCTGATCAACACCGCTCGGGCCGGCCTTGTCGATCAGGCGGCGCTCGCCCGGGCGCTTGCCGAGAACAGGATCGCGGGGGCGGGGCTCGACGTGTTCGAGACCGAGCCGCTTCCGGCCAACAGCCCCTTCCGCAACCTGCCGAATGTGTTGGCCCTACCCCATCTCGGCTACGTCACGCGGGCGAACTACCGCACTTACTTTACCCAGGCCGTCGAGGACATAGAGGCTTGGCTCGCCGGTGCGCCGATCCGGGTGCTGGGCTGACGAGAGCCCGGATCGGCCTCAGCGTCGGACCAGATCCTGTCGATCCGTTCGGGATGGCAGACCAAGTCTTCGCTCGAACGCCACGCGGGCCTGTTTGATACAGGGCCCGGCCGGATCGACCGGAGCCCGCCTTAGATCTTCTTCACCTCGGCGAGGAACAGGGTCACCGCGGTGGTGATCTCCGCCATCTGCCGTTCGAGCTGGGCCGTCGCCGCGATGGCGGTCTCGGCCGAAGTCGAGGAGCGCTCCGCGTTCACCGCCACTGCCTCGATACTGCGGTTCACACTCCCGGTCTGGTCGGAAGCGGTGCGGGCGCTACGACCGATCTCGGCGACGGTTGCGACCTGCTCCTCGGAGGCGGCCGCTACCGCGCTGGTGTTGCGGTCGACCGTGGCGATGACAGCGGCGATCCGGTCGATCGCCTGCACGGTCCCGGCCGTCGCACCCTGGACGCCCGTGATGTGCTGGGCGATCTCCGCGGTGGCGCGCGCAGTCTGGGAGGCCAACTCCTTCACCTCGGCGGCGACGACGGCGAAGCCGCGGCCGGCCTCGCCGGCGCGCGCCGCCTCGATGGTGGCGTTGAGCGCCAACAGGTTGGTCTGGGATGCAATGGCCGAAATCATGCTGACGACTTCGCCGATTTTCTGCGAGGTGTCGGACAGGGTCTGGACGCTCGCCCGCGCCTCGGACGCCTCCGCGACCGCCTTCTGGGTGGCCTGGCTGGTCTCCCCCATCTGGCGTGCGATCTCGTCGTTGGCGGCCGTCATCTCCTCGACGGCGGCGGCCACGGACTGCACGTTGCCGCTGGTGAGGCCCGCGCCCGCGGCGGCGCTCGCGGCGGCGGTCGAGGTCTCCTCGGTGGCCAGGCGCACGCTCTCCGAGGCGTCCCGCATCGCGTGGGTGGCCTGCGCCGTCGCGGCGGTCGCGCTGCCCATGCTGGCGTCGAAGCCGGTGATCGCGTCGGCCAGCGCCGTCACGTCGGCCCAGGACAGGACGGCGGCGACGTAGGCTCCGGCGCGCGAGCGGACGGCGCTGACATGCAGGTCGAGGGTCTTGGGTCCGAGCCGGATCTTGGTGCGCCAGGGCAGGCGCTCGGGCGCGGAGACGATGGCGCGCTGGTGGCTCGGGTTCTTGTGGAACACGTCCATGGACGTCCCCACCATGGCCTCGGGCCGGACGCTCGGGGGAAGGTAGGCCTGGAGGGTGCGCAGGGTCTCGACGCTGCGCGGGTTGGCGTAGGTCACCATCGCGGTCTGCGGGTCGAGCAGCAGGACGTTGACGGGCAACGCGTCGAGCACCGCCTCGAAATCGACGCCCGCCGTCTCGGCCTCGCGCTGAGCGATCTCTGTCTTTCGTGCAAATCCGAACATATGCCGACCCCCGATGTTTTCGGGTGTCATGGTAACGCAATACACGATTAACGAGTCGTTACGGCGGCAGCGAAATCAGTTTATTCTCAATTCCTGGTGGAGATATGAATGAGTACAACGAAAATTTGTGCTCAGGCCGGGAAAACGGCCCCGACCCGGTCCTCGGCGACGCCGGAAGACCCGCGAAACCAGTGCGTCGGCGGCCTGCCGCCGAGCCGGCCCGCTCGGGCGCGCAGCGCGTCGGCGCCGCGTCGGCGGTCCGGTCAGCGCTTGGCCAGCGCCTGCGTCTCGCCCTGGATGCCGGCGGAGGGCGTCGCGAAGGCGGTGCCGTCGCGGCCGAGGGCCTGGCCGTGGGCGTAGAGCGCCTGCATGTAGCGCTGGTCGAAGGGGCCGGGCGAGACGGTCTTGAAGCGGCCGTCGATCTCGGCGACCGCCAGGTCGATGCCCTCGCGGCGGCTGAAGGCGCCGGCGAGCGCCAGCCCGTCCTGGATCTGCGCCTTGATCGCCGCGGAGAGGGAGCGGCCGAGCACGGAGAGCAGGGAGCGCCGGGCCATCTCGAAGGCGGGCGTCGGGCTGTTGTTGATCACGAGGTAGATCGTGCGGGTCGGCATCCGCACCGGCGGCGTGCCGGCGAGCGCCGCGGTCATGGCCCGCTTCGGCGCGAGGTAGAAGGGGGCCGTGGTGCCGCCGTCGGCGTGCAGTTCCTGGATGGCCTTGCCGCCGGGCAGGCTCGCCTCGACCGGGACGGGCGGGAACACGCCCGGCACCGCCGAGGAGGCCAGGATGACGGCGCGGAACAGGTCGAGGGCCTTGGCCTCGCTGCCCTTCCGCTGGGCGGCCGCGGCGATGGCGCCCATGTCCCAGAGCACCGGGCGGCCGGTATCGATCTCGGTGGTGGCGACCAGCAGGCGCCGGCCCTTGGCCTGCTCGGCGGCGACCGCCCTGAGCAGCGGGGCCGTCACCGCCCGGTCGATGCGGCGCTTCAGCGGCCACGTGTCGGTGAGCGCCACGTCCGAGCCGCCGAATTCGAAGACGTCGGCCGCCGTGATGGTGGTGTAGGCCTCGCGCAGGGGGGCGTCGCCCGACCGGCCGATGAAGGCGAAGGGGGCGATCAGGGCGCCCGTGCTCACCCCCGTGACCACTCCGAAGGCCGGCCGCGTCCCGGCCTCGCTCCAGCCGGCGAGCAGCCCGGCCGCGAAGGCGCCGTCCTCGCCGCCGCCCGACAGGACGAGCCAGGGCTCGGAGGAGGCGGAGGCCTCGTCGAGCAAGGCCTGGAAGGCCTGCGGGTCGTCGCCCGCGATGCGCACCCCCTCGAGCCCGGCAGGCCGGGCCGCGGCCGCGTCCTCGGCCGTGAAGGCGATCCGCTCGGCGGGGGCCTTGCCAGTATTGGAGCCGGCAAACGCGCCCCCGTGGACGCTCGTAACCAGCATACAGGCCGTCGCGAAAACGGCGACTGACCGTCGCGTCGATCCGGACATGGCTAATTCCCGCTCTGAGAGCACCCGCCTCGTCCGAAGAACGCCAGCATGACTGGGCCAGTTCCCGGTTCGATCCGGTCTGCGCCCGGCGCAGACGCATCGCTGTGCGGCGGCGCACGGAGTCAGACTTCCGGATCCCGCGGCGTCCGCAGAAAAACTCGGTGTCGGAGGAAGAAAAATTCAGCGTCGCCGGGCCGGATCCGGCCCCGCCCGCACCAAGGCACAGCTTTACCCGGGGCCGGGCCCTGCCATAACGGGACCGAAGCCGAGCCCGTCCATCGGGACTCCGTCGGGACGTCCCAATCGGACGTCTCCATCGTGCCTTCTGGGAACCCGAGCCATGAAACTGCCGCGCCGCTTCTTCCAGCCCCTCGCCACGGGCGCCCCGGCCCCGTTCCGGGAGCTTCCGGTCAAGCTCGAGCGGATGATCCACTTCGTGCCGCCCCACAACGAGAAGGTCCGGGCCCGGGTGCCTGAGCTCGCCGGGACGGTCGACGTGGTGCTCGGCAACCTCGAGGACGCGGTGCCGCTGGATCAGAAGGAGGCCGCCCGGAAGGGCTTCGTGCAGATGGCGCGGGCGACCGACTTCGCCGCCACCGGCACCGGCCTCTGGACCCGCATCAACGCCCTCAACAGCCCCTGGATTCTCGACGACCTGTTCGAGATCGTCGGCGCGGTCGGCGACCGGCTCGACGTGGTGATGGTGCCCAAGGTCGAGGGCCCCTGGGACATCCACTACATCGACCAGCTGCTCGCCCAGCTCGAGGCCCGGCACGGAATCGGCAAGCCGATCCTCGTCCACGCCATCCTGGAGACGGCGGAAGGCGTGGCCAACGTCGACGCCATCGCGGCGGCCTCGCCGCGCATGCACGGCATGAGCCTCGGGCCCGCCGACCTCGCGGCCTCCCGCGGCATGAAGACCACCCGGGTCGGCGGCGGCCACCCGGAATACCGCGTCATCGCCGACCCGGCGGGCGAGGCCCCGCGCGCCTCGGCCCAGCAGGATCTCTGGCACTACACCATCGCGCGGATGGTCGACGCCTGCATGGCCAACGGCATCAAGGCCTTCTACGGCCCCTTCGGCGACTTCTCGGACGGGGCGGCCTGCGAGGTCCAGTTCCGCAACGCCTTCCTGATGGGCTGCGCCGGCGCCTGGACGCTCCACCCCAACCAGGTCGCCATCGCCAAGCGCGTCTTCGCGCCGGACCCGGACGAAGTCGCCTTCGCCGCCCGCATCGTCGCGGCCATGCCCGACGGCACCGGCGCGGTGATGCTCGACGGCAAGATGCAGGACGACGCCACCTGGAAGCAGGCCAAGGTCATCGTCGACCTCGCCCGCCTGGTCTCGGCCAAGGACCCGGACCTCGCGGCCGTGTACAAGCTCGACTGAGCCGGCCTCCGCGCGCGGCTCTTGGGCCGGCTCTTGGGTCGGCTCAGGGTCCGGCCGACGCGCCGAACCGGTCGCGATACTCCTGCGGCGTCGCGGCCAGGTGCCGGAGGAAGCTGCGCCGCAGCGTCTCCTCCGAGCCGAAGCCGCAGCGCTCGGCGATCCGCTTCACGGGCAGGCGCGTCTCGCTGAGATGGTGGCGCGCCGCCTCCAGCCGCAGGCGCTCCACCCCCTTGGCCGGCGTCAGGCCGGTGGCCGCGCGGTAATGCCGCCCGAGGCTGCGCGGGCTCATGCCCGCTTGGGCGGCCAGGGCCGGCAGGGAGAGATCGCGCGCGAGGTTGTCCCGGATCCAGGCGTGGAGCGCCGCGAAGCGGTCGTCGCCGGCCTGGAGGGCGAGGCTCGCGCTGAACTGCGCCTGGCCGCCCGGGCGCTTCAGGAACATCACGAGGTGGCGCGCCACGGCAAGCGCCAGATCCCGGCCGAGATCGGCCTCGACCAGGGCGAGGGTCATGTCGATGCCCGCGGTGATGCCGGCCGAGGTCCAGATCGCGCCGTCCCGCACGTAGATCGGGTCCGGCTCGACCCGGGCCCGCGGGTAGAGCCGGGCCAGCGCCTCGCATTGCGTCCAGTGGGTGACGGCGCGGCGACCGTCGAGCAGCCCCGCCGCGCCGAGCAGGAAAGCGCCGGTGCAGACCGAGGCGACCCGCCGCGCCCGCGCCGCCCGCGCCAGCACCCAGGCCAGCACCGCCGGATCGGCGCAGGCCGCCCGGATCCCGGGCCCGCCCGCGATCACCAGCGTGTCGAGGGGCGCCTCGACCGGGGGGAGGGGCTCGGCCACCAGCCGCAGCCCGGCCGAGGCGGTCAGAGCGGGATCGCCCACCGTCACCACCCGCGGCGCGTAGGGCGCCGGGATGCCCCCGGCGGTCGCGGAGACGTCGTTGGCCGTGGCGAAGACCTGAAGCGCGCCCGCCACGTCGAGGAGCTGCACCCCCGGGAAGGCGAGGATCTCGACGGGCCGGCTCGCGGATTCAAACATCATCCGTTCCCCTCAAGCTTGCCCTGCAAGGGCGCGGGTTCTGCCCTCCCCCCTCTGCGGGGAAGGATGTTCACACATCTCGGATGGAGCCCGCGCGCTTCCCTCTCCCCTCTGCGGGAGAGGGTGGCCCGCGAAGCGGGTCGGCCGGGACGAAGTCCCGCAGAGAGGGGAGCGACGGTCCAGGATCGCGCTCGGCATCGACGCCGGGCCTCGTCCGAGAGCCGGGTTCCCCTCTCCCGCCTGCTCCGCAGGCACCCTCCCCCGCAGAGGGGGGAGGGAAGAACCCACGCCTCTGCAGTGCAAGCCAGAGCGTGAACCCGTGATGTGTGAATCCGCTAGCCTCTGCGGGGGAGGGAAGCGCGGGCTTCATCCGCGATGTGCGAACATCATAGACGGGTCGGCGGTTCTGGCTGGAAACGAGGGGTGTTTGGCATTCTCGCCAGACGATGGCGGCTTAGGCTGCCCGTGTCCAGAACGCGAGAGGCCCAACCATGATTCCGATCGAGACCCCGCTCACCATCGGCTCCCTCCTGTTCGAGGGGGTGGACCAGATCGACCTGACCGGGCCGTTCGAGGTGCTGGCCCGGATCCCGAACGCCACCTGCCGGATCTACGGAGCGGGCACCGCGACGGTGCGGGACGTGAACGGGCTGCGGCTGACCCCGGACGCCGCCCTCGCGGACGCGCCCCCGCTCGACGTGCTGCACGTCCCGGGCGGCTTAGGACAGGAAGCCCTGATGGAGGATGAAGCGGTGCTCGGCTGGATCCGGCGGCAGGCCGAGGGCGGCGGCCACGTCCTCTCCGTCTGCACCGGCGCGCTGCTCTGCGGCGCGGCGGGGCTGCTGCGCGGCCGGCGCGCCACGACGCATTGGTCGGCGTTCCACCTGCTCCCGCATTTCGGGGCGATCCCGGTGAACGAACGGGTGGTGGTCGACGGGCGCTACACCTTCGCGGCGGGCGTCACGGCGGGGATCGACGGCGCCCTGCGGCTCGCGGCCGCACTCCGGGGCGACGACGCCGCCCGGGCGATCCAGCTCGCCATCGCCTACGCGCCCGAGCCGCCCTTCGACAGCGGCACCCCGGAGAGCGCGCCGCCCGCGATCCTGGCGCACGCGCGGGAGGCGGTCGCCGGGATCACCGCGCGCCGCGCCGCGACGGCGGAGCGGGTCGGCGCAGCCCTCGGCATCGCCGCCCCGTGACCGGAACCCGATGACAGCGGCACGACTTGCGCCTATCTGAGGCGGCATGATGGATCAGACGGTACCGATGGATCAGGCCGTGGCGGCCCCCGCCATCAGGACGGCGAAGTTCGGGATCGGGGCGGTGGTCCGGCACCGGATCTACCCGTTCCGCGGCATCGTGTTCGATGTCGACCCGGTCTTCGACAACACCGAGGAATGGTGGCTCGCCATCCCCGAGGCGGTGCGGCCCCGCAAGGACCAGCCCTTCTACCACCTGCTCGCCGAGAACGCCGAGACGGAGTACGTCGCCTACGTCTCCGAGCAGAACCTCGTGCCCGACACCTCCGGCGAGGCCCTGCGCCATGCGGGGATCGGCGAGATCTTCGTGCGCGACGACCGCGGCACCTACCGGATGCGCGACCGCACCGCGAACTGAGCACCCCCGCCCCGACGCGGGAACGGCCGGGCTCGCCGCCCGGCCGTTCCCGTTTTCCCGTGCGCCGCGTGCCCGTGCGCGCCAAGTACCCATGCGCGCCGTGGGCCCGCGGGAGGCCCCCGTCCGGGGAGCCTCTCGCCAGCCTCTCGCCAGCCTCTCGCCAGCCTCTTGCGCTCGAGATGCCCGAGGAGCCTTGCGGCTTACTGGCGCTGCCTTACGGCTTGGGCGCGGTGTTGGCGGTGCCGGCCTTCTCGGCCTCGAGCTTCTTGCGCATGTCCTCGCTGCGCTTCTCCAGCTCGGCCTGGAGCTTCTTCTGCTGCTCCTCGAGCACCTTCGGGTCCATGGCCGGGCCGTCGAAGGCCTTGCCGAAGCCGGTGAGCGGCACCGCGAAGGTGACCTCGCGCTGGGTCTGGTTCTGCACCGAGACGTTGAGCAGGGTGCCCTTCTTCATCGCGCCCACGACGCCCGCATCGACGCCCCCGGCCTCGGCGAAGCAGCCGTTCGGGAAGCAGACGGCGAACTTGCCGGGGGTGGCCGACTGGCCGTCGATGTTGAAGCGGATGCCCGGCTGCAGCAGCAGCCCGAGCGGCAGCAGGTAGCGCACCACGCGCACCTCCTGCTTGGTCTGCGGATTCTTCATCTCGTAGACGGCGACCGCGAGGACCGGCTGGCCCTGGTCGGACACGAAGTCGCGCGTGGTGTAGCAGATGTCCGTGCCCGAGCCCTGATCCTTGCCGCAGACCTTGGTCCAGTCGGCCTGGCCGGGCTCGGACTTGACGTTGATGATCTGCGGGCCGGTCTGGGCCGTCTGGTTGGTGGGAGCGGTGGGCGCGGGCGCCGTCGGGGCGGGCGCGGTCGGGGCAGGGGCCGCCGGCTTCTTCGGCTGGGCGAGCGCCGGACCGGCAAGGCCCGCGATCGCGAGAACGGCGGCGGCGCGCAGCAGGTGCGCAGGGCGATTGGCGGACATCGGCTTCAGACCCCTTGGGTTTGGCGTAAGGCTTCTCGGTTCGTCGGATGACGAGACCGTGACGCGGTCGTCGAGAGGGTGCCGCCGTTTCTGGCAGGCGCCGCCGGCCCGGGCAGGCGCCCCCCGGCGGGAGCATCCGGCTGCGAGCCTCGGCCGGCACCCGCCCGGCAGGACCGGGGGCGCCGCGCCCGAGAGAGGCTCCCGCCTCCCCGCGATGACCGGGCGGCCTGCTTTCCCGGCGGAATGAGGCGAAGACATGACACCGGTGCCAGGCCGCACACGATCGGGCGGCCGCCCGCCCGCTCCGTGAACGGGCGGGGGCGTTAGCCGGCCCTTAACCATGCCGATCCATGGTCGGCGCCGACGGGGCGATCGGCGGAGGGGCATCGGTGCAGGCGCAGCCCAGAATCGCCCGGGACCCTGCCGCGCCGCCGCGTCCTTCCATCCCGTCCGTCCCCGCGCGCCCCATGCCCATGCTCGCCCCGTCCCGCGCGCCCGTGCCCGTGCCCGACCGGCCGGTCGCCCCGGCGGCGCCGGGCCGCCGGGCCGGCCTCGCCGCCCTGCTGGCCGCCACCGCGCAGCGCCACCCGTCCCGCCCGGCCCTCGTCGACCTCGCCGACCGGACCGGCTGGTGCGGCCGCCCGGCCATGACCTGGACCTACGCCGCCGCCGCCGAGATCGCGGCCCGCCTCGCCCGCGGCATCCGCGCCTGGCGCCTGCCGCCGGGCAGCCGGGTCGGCCTCTGGTTCGCGGGCGGCGGCGAGGGGCTGGTCGCCCATCTGGCGGTGGAGGCGGCCGGCCACGTGCCCTGCCCGATGCCAGCCGCCTGGGACGAGGCGCAGGCGGTGGCCGGCGTCGAGGCCGCCGGCATCGCCGCCGTCCTGACGCACGGGCGCCTCGGCGGGCGCCGCCCCGCCGAGACCCTGCGCCGCGTCGCGCTCCAGGTCTTCGGCCTGCGCTACCTCGCCGCCTTCGGCCCCGACGTCCCCGACGGGGTGATCAACCTCGACGCGCTGGCGCTGGAGCGGGGCGGCCGGGACGGCGCCGGGGAGGCGGGTCCCGAGAGCGGCGGCGGCCTCGTGAGCTTCGCCGGGCGCGACCCGGCCCGGCCGGTCCACAGGCCCGGGGAGGCGCTGCTCGCGGCGATCGCCGCCCATCTCGCCTGCGCCCCCGTCGGCCCGGGCGAGCGCCTTCTCAGCCTGATGCCGCCCGACGACCTGCGCGGGCTCGTGACCGGCCTCGGCGCCGCCCTGATGGCGGGCGCCACCCTGGAGACCCTGCCGGCCTTCGACGCGCGCAGCTTCGCGTCGGCCCTCGTGGCCGAGGCGGACCCGCGCGCCCTGCACCTCGCGGTCCCGGCCTTCCTCGAAGCGGCCCTGCGCGATGCGCCCCTGCCCGGCTGCCTGCGCACCCTCACCCTGGCCCACCGCGCCCCCGGCCGGCTGACGGACCGCCGCCTGGAGCGGGCGCCCGGCTACCGCATCCTCGACGCGATCGCCCTCGACGAGGACGCCGTGATCACCCGCGGCCGAGGCGCCGACGACATCGCCCTCGCCCTGGCCGATCCCGCCGGGTTCGCCCTGCCCGCCGGGCTGCTCGAACTCGGGATCGGCCCCGGCGGCGCGATCGCGCTGCGCGGGCGGGCCTGCCGGGCCGCGCCGCTCCGCCGGGGCGCCGCGACGCCGCCCGAGGCGGAGACGTGGCGCGCGGCGCCCTACCGCGCGACCTTCTTCGCCGGAACCGCGACGAGCCTCATCCGGGCCTGAGCCGGGGCGCGCCGGCCCGCAAGGGCGATTTTCCCATCCGGGAGACCGCGATCCGCCCGCCGGCCGCGAGAGTCCTCGGGCCCGCGCCCGGAGCCGTCGGCCCGATCCTTGCACCGTTGCGGGGGATCGCGCGGCGGCGCGGAGGGTCGGTTCATCCCCGGCTCATCCGGCCGCCGGCATCTTCGCACTGCAAACAGGCCGGCGAACCAAATCGGGATCCGGCGTGTTATCGGCTCGGGCCTCTTCCCTCGAGGCTTACGATGGGGTACCGCTCAAGCTTATGGGTGCGCTGCAACAAGTCCTCGTGGTGGATGACGGCGTCCGGGCCGTGGACCACTCGCTCGCCGGCGAACTCGCCGCCCTCGGCTACGCCAGCGTCACGGCCTCGCTCGACGCGGCCGACGACGTGCTCGCGGTGATCGCGCGGCCCGCCGCCGTCCTGCTCCAGAGCCCGGCCCGCCGCGATGCGGGATATCGGCTGCGCGCCGCCCAGCTGCGCCGCCAGCTGCGCGGCCAGGGCATCCCGGTCATCGATATCGAGGCCGGCCGCACCCAGCGCTCGGGCGGCCCCGTCGACCTCCAGAGCCGCATCGGCGCCTACGTCCTGCAGGAACCGGAGCGCTAGTCCGGATTCTCCGGGGCAGCCCCGCCCGCGGATCACGCCGCCGGACCGGGCGTGTCCTCCGGATCATCGCAGGTTCGCCCGACCCGCCAGAGGGTCCATCGGCAAGGCCGGCTCCCGCGCGATCGACGCGCCTGATCCGCCGCCGCCAGGTCTGAAAACCCAGGATTTCCGTCCGGTCAGCCGGCCTTCCGCATCAGCTGCGGGGCGCCGAAGCGCGGCAGCACGCCCTCGCGCATCACGGCGCGGCGGAGCGGCCCGATCGAGGCCATCGCGATCAATCCGAGCCCGCGCAGGGCATCCACCGGCAGGAGCGCGGTGAGCAGGCTGCGGTTGAGGCCGTCCACCGCCGCGCTGCGGAGCGCCGCGTCGCGCCGACGGGCGCGGGCGAAGCCGGCGAGCGCCGCGCGGGAGCCGGGATCGCGACGGTCGGCCGCCGCCGCCAGCACCGCGTCGCGCAGCGCCGCGGCGTCGCGCAGGCCGAGATTGAGCCCCTGCGCGCCGATCGGCGGGAAGACGTGCGCGGCCTCGCCGATCAGGGCGAGGCGGTGGGCGACGGGGCTGTGCGTCGCCAGCCCCCGCATCGGCACCTGACCGCGCGGCCCGTCGATCCGCATGGCGCCCAGCATGCCCTGGGCCTGCCGCTCGACCGCGGCGGCGAGCGCCGCGTCGTCGAGGGCGGCGAGCGCGGCGGCCCGCTCGGTATCCGCGACCCAGACCAGGCTGGAGCGCTGGCCGGGCAGGGGGACCAGGGTGAAGGGACCCTGCCGGGTGTGGAACTCGGTGGAGACGTCCCGGTGCGGGCGCCCATGCGCCAGGATCGTGGTCAGCGCGGCCTGGGGATAGGACCAGTCGCGCACGCCGATGCCGCTGCCCGCGCGCAGCCGCGAGCCGGCGCCGTCCGCCGCGACGACCAGCCGGGCCGCCACCGCGCCGCCCTCGGCGAGCGCGAGCCGGGCCTCGGCCTCGCCCGCCTCGCAACCCGCCGCGTCGCTCTCGACCAGGGTGAGATTCGGGGTCGAGCGCGCCAGGGCCCGCAGACCCTCCACGAGGCGGACGCTCTCGACGTTCCAGCCGAAGGCGTCGAGGCCGATCTCGTCGGCATGGAAGCGCACCGGCGGCGGCCGGAACAGGCTGCCGGTGTCGTCGATGATCTGCAGCACGGCGAGCGGCGCGGCCTGCTTCGCCAGCCCCACCCAGGCGCCGAGGGCGTCGAGGAAGCGCACCGAGCCGTCGAGCAGCGCCACGGTGCGCCCGTCCGCCACCGGGGCGTGCCGGCCGACCAGCGCCGTGGCGATCCCCGCTTGCGCCAGCGCCAGGGCCGCCGCGAGCCCGGCCGCGCCCGCGCCGACGACGGCGACCTCGAAACGGGGGGCGGGGCTCTGGGTCTGGGGCATCGGTGTCTCGTGCGCCTCGGGAGCCGTCCCCGGACGGCCTCGGCAGGTCGTCCGCGGACGGGCTCCCGATCAAGTGGATCCCGGCCGCCCCGAAGGCAATGCGGCCGACCGCCCGAGCCCGCCGCCCGAGCCCATCGCCAGCCCGAACGGCCGGGCCGAACGACGGAGCCGAACGACCGGGACCGGTGCGGTCTCGCGGGTGCGGTCTTTGGGGGTGCGGTCTTTGCGGGTGGGCCCCTTGCCGGGCCCGCGCGGGCGCGACAAGGCTGCGGCGCTCACGGAAGGGACCGGCATGGCCGACGACGACGCCTACATCTACGACGAAGCGACCGGGGAGTGGCGCCCCGCCGCCGAGACGGCCGAAGCGCCCGAACCCGGCCGCACCGCGGTGCGCGACGCGGCCGGAAACCTGCTGGCCGACGGCGATTCCGTCAGCCTGATCAAGGATCTGAAGGTCAAGGGCGCGAACCAGACCCTGAAGCAGGGCACGGTCATCAAGGCGATCCGGCTCACCGACGATCCGGAGGAGATCGATTGCCGCTACGAGGGCATCAAGGGTCTCGTCCTGCGCACCGAGTTCGTGCGCAAGCGCTGAACCGGATGCGCCGAGCCGGCACGCTGCCGCGGCAGCCATGCCCCCTCCCGCGGGGCCGGCCTCGTGCCGCGCCCCGATGGCCTAGGCAGGGGGCGAACGGCCGGCGGGCCGACCGGCGCGGCCGTGGAGGCCTGTCCGGGGGCGCCCTGTCCGGCGGCAGGATCGGATCGCGCGCCCCGAAGGTCCGCTTGGCGAAGGTCCGCCTGGCGAAGGTCTGATTGGCGAAGGTCCGCTTGGCATTGCCCCGGGCGCGCGATCGGTTATCTCGGGGCGGGGACGAGACGCGAACAAGGAACGAGACAATGCCGAAGGCGATCCGGGTTGAGGAATACGGCGGTCCCGAGGTGATGCGCTACGTGGATGTCGCGCGGCCCGAGCCCGGCCCCGGCCAGATCCGCGTGCGACTGACCGCGATCGGCGTCAATTTCATCGACATCTATTTCCGCTCGGGCGCCTACAAGGCGGCCCAGTTGCCCTTCACCCCGGGCAAGGAGGGCGCGGGCATCGTCGAGGCGCTCGGCGCGGGCGTCACCGGGTTCGCGGTGGGTGACCGGGTCGCCACTGCCTCGGCCGAGGGCAGCTACGCCGAGGAGATGGTGGTGCCGGCCGCGGGCTGCGTCCACATCCCCGAGGGCATCGAGGACGCCACCGCCGCCGCGATGATGCTGAAGGGCCTCACCGCCGAGTACCTGCTCCACCGCACCTACACGGTGAAGCCGGGCGACACGATCCTGTTCCACGCCGCGGCCGGCGGCGTCGGCCTGATCGCCTGCCAATGGGCCAAGCACCTCGGTGCCACCGTCATCGGCACGGCGGGCTCGGCGGAGAAGGCCGACCTCGCCCGGGCGCATGGCTGCGACCACGTCATCCTCTACCGCGAGGAGGACGTGGCCAAGCGGGTGCGCGAGATCACGAACGGCCGGGGCGTGCCGGTGGTCTACGACGGCGTCGGCCAGGCGACCCTGATGGGCTCGCTCGACAGCCTCGCGCCGCTCGGCCTGCTCGCGAGCTTCGGCTCGTCGTCGGGCCCGATCCAGGGCCTCGATCTTGGGCTGCTGGCGCCGCGCGGCTCGCTCTACGTCACCCGGCCGACCCTGTTCACCTTCGCGAGCCAGCGCCCGGTGCTGGAGGCGATGGCCGAGAACCTGTTCTCGGTGGTGAAGAGCGGCGCGGTGAAGATCCCGGTCCACGCCCGGCGCAAGCTCTCCGAGGCGGTGCAGGTGCACACGGATCTGGCGGGCCGCGAGACCACGGGCTCGACCGTGATGCTGCCGTGATGCGGGGCCGCGGATGCCGCTGAGCGCGCGCGACGCGCTCGTCGTCGTCGACGTGCAGGTGGATTTCCTGCCCGGCGGCCGGCTCGCCGTGCCCGACGGCGACGCCGTCGTCGGGCCGGCCAACGCGCTCCTGCGCGCCGCCCGGTTCGCCGTGCTGACGCAGGACTGGCACCCGCCGGGCCACGCCTCCTTCGCCGCGAGCCATCCGGGCCGGGCGCCGTTCGAGACCCTCGCGATGCCCTACGGCCCGCAGGTGCTCTGGCCGGAGCACTGCGTGCAGGGCTCCCCCGGGGCCGCCTTCGCGCCGGGCCTCGACACCGACCGGGCATCGCTCGTCATTCGCAAGGGCGGCACGCGGGAGGTCGACAGCTACTCGGCCTTCCTCGAGGCCGACCGGACCACCCGCACGGGCCTCGCGGGGGCCCTGCGCGAGCGCGGCATCGGCCGCGTGGTGCTCTGCGGGCTCGCCACGGATTTCTGCGTGGCCTGGAGCGCGCTGGACGCCCGCGCGGCCGGGTTCGAGGCCGTGGTGGTGGAGGACGCGGTGCGGGGCATCGACCAGGGCGGCTCCCTGGCGCAGGCCTGGGCACGGATGGCCGAGGCGGGCGTCGGGCGGGCGCGGCGCGCCGATCTTCTGGCCGGCTGACGCGGCCTCGCGCGAGGCGGATCCGCCCTCCCGACGCGATCATCCGGATTCGCTTAGGACGGGGCGAACCGACGCAGCCGCGCGACCCGATCCCGCCTCGCGCGGTTGACCTCGGCACCCAGCCACAGGAGGCCGCATGTCGAGCAAGCACCTGAAGACCGACACCCCGAGCGACGCCGACCTCAAGGGCAATCCCGGCATCGGCGCCTCGAAGGGCATGACCGGCCGCGATCCCGAGGACATCCAGGCCGATTCGACCTTCGAGGGCGACGTCGAGAACGAGACCACGCCCGAGGGCGGGGTGGATCCGAACCACCGCCCGCGCAAGAACGCCTGATACGGACGGCCGAGCGCCGGGCGCGGGGTCCCTAGACCACGCTGCCGCGCAGATCGTAGGCGTCGGCCTGCTCGATCTTCACCGTGACGATGTCGCCCGGGCGGACCGGGCGGCGGAAGACGGCGTGGACGCTGCCGTCGATCTCGGGCGCGTCGTACTTGGTGCGCCCGACCGCGACGTTGCCGCCGACCGAATCGACGATCACCGGCAGGCGCTTGCCGATCCGGGCCTTCTGCAGGCGGGCGGCCACGCCCTGCTGCGTCTCCATGAAGCGGCGCTTGCGCTCGGCCTGCACCTCGGGCGGCACCGCGTTGGCGAGGCCGTTGGCGGTGGCGCCCTTCACCGGCTCGTAGGTGAAGCAGCCGACCCGCTCGAGCCTGGCCTCGCGGATCCAGGCGAGCAGCTCCTCGAACTCCGCCTCGGTCTCGCCCGGGAAGCCGACGATGAAGGTCGAGCGGATGGCGAGGTCGGGGCAGATCTCGCGCCAGCGCCGGATGCGCTCCAGCTGGCGCTCTTGGTTGCCGGGCCGGCGCATGCGCCTCAGCACGCTGGGCGAGGCGTGCTGGAGGGGCATGTCGAGGTAGGGCAGGACCTTGCCCTCGGCCATCAGCGGGATGACCTCGTCGACATGGGGGTAGGGGTAGACGTAGTGCAGCCGCACCCAGGCCCCGAGCTCGCCGAGTTCCTTGGCGAGGTCGTAGAAGCGGGCGCGCACCGTCCGGTCGCGCCACGGGCTCTCCGCGTAGCGGGTGTCGACCCCGTAGGCGCTGGTGTCCTGCGAGACGACGAGCAGCTCCTTCACGCCCGCCTTGACGAGCTTCTCCGCCTCCCGGAGCACGTCGCCCGCCGGGCGGCTGACGAGGTCGCCGCGCAGCGACGGGATGATGCAGAAGGTGCAGCGGTTGTTGCAGCCCTCCGAGATCTTCAGATAGGCGTAGTGCCGCGGCGTGAGCTTCACCCCCTGGGGCGGGATGAGGTCGAGGAAGGGATCGTGGGCGGGCGGCACCGCCTCGTGCACGGCCGCCACCACCGACTCGTAGGCCTGCGGACCGGTGACGGCGAGGAGGTTGGGGTACTTGTCGCGGATCTCGTCGGGCTGCGCGCCCATGCAGCCCGTGACGATGACCCGGCCGTTCTCGGCCATGGCCTCGCCGATGGCGTGGAGCGACTCCGCCTTGGCCGAATCGAGGAAGCCGCAGGTGTTGACGATGACCACGTCGGCGCCGTCGTGCTTGCGCGCCAGCTCGTACCCCTCCGCCCGCAGATGCGTCAGGATCCGCTCGGAATCGACGAGGGCCTTGGGGCAGCCCAGCGACACGAAGGAGATCTTGGGTGCGCCGGCCTTGGCACCGGGGGCGGGGGTGGCGGTCATGTCGGGCTCACGGCGGCCGCATCCCGCGGGCCGCTCTGGACCGGCACGGTGATCGCGACGAGACTTCGGAATCGGCCCCGATATAGCGACATCGCGCGGCGCATGCGAGCCCGGCCCGCGCGGAGGGGCCCGGCGGCCGCTCGACGGGGCCGCGCACCCGCGGCCCCGCGCAGGCCAGGGTCTCGACGGGCCGGGGCCTCGCGCATGCCAGGGGCGGCACCGTGCCGCTTCCCCCGGAGCGGCGCCTGTGCGAGGCGTGGATGCGAGCCGGGTGCCCGGCCCACCGGAAGCGAGGACCGGACCGGAAGCGACCATGTGGACCCGTGAGATCCCGTTCGTCGATCCCGTCGCGGCCGCGGCGCGGCTCCGGCACCTGCCGGGCCTCGCCTTCCTCGACAGCGCGATGCCGCACGCGACGCTCGGCATCCGCTCGATCGTGGCGGCCGATCCCTTCGCGCGCTTCCGCTATCGCGACGGCTCCGCCACCCTCGACGGCGCACCGGTGCCGGGCGGCCCGATCGCGGCCCTGCGCGCCGCGCTCGCGCCGTTTCGCCTCGAGCCGGAGGCCGGCGTGGCGTTTCCCGGAGGCGCCATCGGCTACTTCGCCTACGATCTCGGCCAGGCGCTGGAGCGCGTGGCGGCGCCCGCCCGGCGGGCCGGCCTCACCGACGACGCCGCCGTCAACCTCTACGACACGGTCCTGGAGATCGACCACGCCGCCGGCACCTGCCGGCTGGTCGCCACGGGCTTTCCCGAGACCGAACCGGCCGCCCGCGCCGCCCGCGCGGCGTCGCGGCTCGCCCGGTTCTCCGACCTGCTGGGGGCGGGCGACCTCCCCCCGGCCGCCCCGCTCCCCGCCCTGACCTGGCGCTCGAACTTCGACCGGGCCGGCTACGAGGCCGCCGTCGAGCGGGTGCGCGCCTACATCCGGGCCGGCGACATCTACCAGGCCAACATCGCCCAGCGCTTCGAGGCCGACCTGCCCGCGGGCTTCGACGGCTTCAGCCTCTACCGCCGCCTGCGCGAGACCAACCCGGCCACCTTCGGCGCCTACCTCGCCTTCGAGGGCCTGACCGTGGCGTCGAGCTCGCCCGAGCGCTTCCTGAAGCTCGAGCGCGGCGCCGTCGAGACCCGGCCGATCAAGGGCACGGCCCGGCGCGTCCCCGATCCCGAGGCCGACCGGGCGCTCGCCGCGGCGCTCCAGGCGAATCCGAAGGAGCGGGCCGAGAACATCATGATCGTGGACCTGCTGCGCAACGACCTCTCGCGGGTCTGCTCGGCCGGCAGCGTGCGGGTGCCGGTCCTGTGCGGCCTGGAAACCTATGCGGGCGTCCACCATCTCGTCTCCGTGGTCACCGGCACCCTGCGGCCCGGCCTCGACGCCCTCGACCTCGTCGAGCGCACGTTTCCCGGCGGCTCGATCACGGGGGCGCCGAAGATCCGCGCCATGGACATCATCACCGAGATCGAGGGGGACGCGCGGGAGCTCTATTGCGGCGCCATCGGCCGCATCGGCTTCGACGGCGGGCTCGACACCTCGATCGCCATCCGCACCGTGTTCATGGACGGGAAAACGGCCGTGCTCCAGGCGGGCGGGGGGGTGACCCTGCTCTCCGAGCCGGGCCCCGAATACGACGAGACCCTGACCAAGGCCGCGCGGGTCTTCCAGGCCTTCGGGCCCTCCAGCGGGGGTGCGGCGCCGTGATCCTCGTCATCGACAACTACGATTCCTTCGTCTTCAACGTGGTGCGCTACCTCGAGGAGCTCGGCGAGACGGTCCGGGTCGCGCGCAACGACGCCCTCGACGTGGCGGGCATCCGCGCGCTGGCGCCCGACGCCCTGGTGGTCTCGCCCGGCCCCTGCACCCCGGCGGAGGCCGGCATCTCGCTGCCGGCGATCCGGGAGCTGTCCGGGCAGGTGCCGATCCTCGGGGTCTGCCTCGGGCACCAGGCGATCGGCGCGGCCTTCGGCGGCCGGGTCGAGCGGGCCATCCGGCCCCTGCACGGCCAGGCGACGCCGGTCGCGCATGCGGGGGAGGGGCTGTTTCGCGGGCTGCCCGCCCCGATGCAGGTTGGGCGCTACCATTCCCTCGTGGTCGCCCCGGCGCCCGGCATGGAGCGCCATCTCAGCGTCGACGCCCGCTCGTCCGAGGGCGAGGTGATGGCGCTCTCGCACCGGCGGCACCCGACCTACGGCATCCAGTTCCACCCGGAATCCGTGCTGACCGAGGACGGCCACGCCATCTTCGCGAACTTTCTCTCGCTCGCCCGCGACTGGCGGGCGCGGACGGCGCCCGATGCTGTGGCATGACGGGCGGCTCGTCCCGGGCAGCACCGCCCCCTTCGACCTCGCGGATCGCGGCCTGAGCCTCGGCGACGGGGTGTTCGACACGAGCCTCGCAATCGGCGGACGCGTCGCCTTCGCGCAGGCCCACATCGCCCGGCTGGTGGCCGCCGCGGCCGCCCTCGGCTTCGCCCTCGATCCGGCCCGGATCGCCGAGGCCATGCGGGCGCTCGCCGGGACGGGCCCGCGGGTCGCGGTCCGCCTCACCGCGACACGGGGCAGCGGCCCGCGGGGCCTGCGGCCCCCGCCCGCGCCGCGCCCGACCCTCTACGGCCTCGCGGCGGAGAGCGCGGCGGCGACCGCCTTCGCCGCGGTGAGCCTGTGGCCGACGGACATCGCCCGCAACGAGACCTCGCCCGCCGCGCGGCTCAAGACCCTGGGCTATCTCGACGCCGTGCTGGCCGCCCGGGACGCGGCGGCGGCGGGGTTCGACGAGGCGCTGTTTCGCAACACGCGCGGCGCCGTCGCCTGCGCGGGGACGGGCAACCTGTTCGTCCTCGACGGCGACCGGCTGGTCACGCCGCCGCTCGCGGACGGCGTGCTCGGCGGCATCGTCCGGGCGGAGATCCTGGACCTGGCGGGATCCTGCGGGTTCCGGGCCGAGGAGCGCTCGCTCGGGCTGGACGAGGTCCGTGCGGCCGAGGCGGTATGCCTCACGAATTCCCTGCGCCTGATCGCCCCGGTCCGGGCGATCGGCGACACGGCGCTGGCCAGCGCCGGGCATCCGGGCGTGGCGCGGCTCGCGGCCGCGCTGCGCCGGCGCGTGGCGGAGAGCTGCGGCGTGCCCGAGGCGTCCGTGGCGGGCGGGGCGGCATGAGAGCCATGCCGGACGCCCCCCCCGGCCGGGTCTGGCTGGCCGGCGCCCTCGCGCTCCTCTACCTCACCGTCGGCGCGGTCCATCTCGCGAGCCCCGAGACGCTGATGCCGATCATGCCCGGCTGGGTGCCCGAGCCGCGCCTCGTCATCCTGGCGACCGGCCTCTGCGAGATCGCCGGGGCGCTCGCCCTGTCGAGCCGGCGCCTGCGCCCGGCGGCCGCGCTCGGGCTCGCCCTCTACGCGGTCTGCGTCACCCCGGCCAACGTCAAGCACGCCCTCGACGGGATCCACGTCGCCGGCATCCCGAATTCCTGGTGGTACCACGGTCCGCGCCTCGCCTTTCAGCCGGTGCTGGTCTGGGCGGCGCTCTACGCGGGCGGCTGGACCGGGTGGCCGTTCGGCAGGGCGGCGCCGGGCGGGCCGGCGGATCCGCCGGCCTGAGCCGGATCAGGTCCGGCCCGAGTCCATCGACCGAGTCCATCGACCGAGCCCGCCGCCGGGCACAGCATTCGATGGGGACGGCATGGTCAATCGTTAGCCATACGGGGCCGAACGGGGGCTTATCGGCTGGACAGGACCTGCCGGCTCGGATTCAGATCGAACGGCCCCGTCCCCGGCGGCGTTGCCGTGCCGTTCAGATCCTGACGAAGACCGGGCTCCATGCCGAAAGACCGCGACCCGCCCCGATCGAAACCTTCGCGGCCGAAGCGCGGGCCGGCGTCGCGACCCGATTCCGCAGCGGTGCCGCCCGAGCAGGTCGACGTCGAGCGCGCGATCGAGCGCGTCCTCGACCGGCTGCGGCCGAAGCCTCCCGCGGGGCCGGGCAAGCAGGCGCCGGGCAAGTAGCGCCCGCCAAGTCGGGCCCGCCAAGCAGCGCCGGCCGAGCCGTCATCGTCCGAACCCTCATCGCCCGAACTCTCTTCGGCCGGGCCGGCGCCGGCCTCCGCGCGCCGGCCCGTCGCCGGCCGCCGGATCACTCCCCCCGCTCCGCCCGCTTCACCGCGGCCCAGGCCGCCTCCATCGCGGCCAGATCGCTCGTCTCCAGCGCGCGGCCGTCGGCCCGCAGCCGGGCCGCCATCGCGTCGAAGCGGCGCTCGAACTTGTCGGTCCCGGCCCGGAGGGCCGCCTCCGGGTCGATGCCCGCGTGCCGGGCGAGGTTGGCGACCGAGAACAGGAGATCGCCGATCTCCTCGGCGAGATGGGCCCGGTCGCCCCGCGCGAGGGCCTCGGCCGCCTCCTCGGTCTCCTCGCGGATCTTGCCGACCACCTCGGCCCCGTCGGCCCAGTCGAAGCCGTAGGCCGCCGCCCGCCGCGAGATCTTCTCGGCGCGGGCGAGGGCGGGCAGCGCCCGGGCGACGCCGGCGAGGGGGCCGGGCGCGGGGCCGGCCGCGGGGCCAGACGCCTTGGCCGCCCGCTCCTGCGCCTTGATCGCCTCCCAGGCCGCCGTCACCGCCTCCGGATCCCGGGCCGGGCTGCCCGGCGGCAGCCGGTTGCCGGACGCATCGAAGACGTGCGGGTGGCGCCGCACCAGCTTGGCACCGATCCCGCGGGCGACGTCCGCGAAGGTGAAGGCGCCCGCCTCCTCCGCCATGCGGGCGTGGAAGACGACCTGGAGCAGCAGGTCGCCGAGTTCCTCGCGCAGCTCTCCGAGGTCGTTGCGGGCGATCGCGTCGGCGACCTCGTAGGCCTCCTCCAGGGTGTAGGGCGCGATGGTCTCGAAGCTCTGGGCGACGTCCCAGGCGCAGCCGCGCTCGGGATCGCGGAGCTCGGCCATCAGGCGGAGCAGGGTCTCCATCGGGGTCTCGCTCATGCGGGTCGTGGGCTCCTGAGGGGTAGGCGAGGGGGTGAGAGGCGCCGGGCTGTGGAGAAGGCCGGCTTATTCCCTTCATTCCATGGGTAAGAAGAGGGGATCAGGCTCGTTCTCCGAAGCGAACGCGGGACCGCCGCCTTAGGAGAACTATCAGTAGGGATTCTCAGAAGAGTCTGTTCTGAGGGTTATAGGAGGGGCCGAATTCTCCTGCTCCGCCAAGCACTAAGGGGGTGATCGCGTATCCGACTCTGCGCGGTTGCGCATCGGACTCTGCGCGGGAGCGTATCGGACTCTGCGCCCGAAATCCGGGTCGGCGTATCGGATTCGGCGCATCCGCGCATCGGATTCGGCGTGGATCGGGCCGCGGCGCGGTGCAGAGCGGGGACAACCCGGGGCCATGGGGGCGTATCGAACTCTGCGCAGGGTCGGCCCCGGATCCGGCCCGTATCGAACTCTGCGCGGGGGCGGGGAGGGGCCCGGGCCATCCCGCCCGGATCCCGCCGGCAGGGTCCCACGCCCGCCGGAGACGGCCCCGGCCCGCTCCGGCCTGCCGGGGGCCGCCCAGAGGTCGCCTGGAGGTCGCCCGGACGCCCGTCCGAGGCCGGCGCGGCTGCCGGGGAGCCCCGCGGCCTGCCCGAGGCCGCCCGGGCCTGCCGGAGGCCGCCCAGACCCGCCGGAGGCCACCCGGGCCCGCCGGAGGCCACCCGAGCCCGCCGCAGGCCACCCGAGCCCGCCGCAGGCCGACCAGACCCGCCGGCCGGCGCCCCGAGCCCGGGGCGGGAAGCGTGGAAAGCCGGGATAACCCCGCCCCCTCCCCCCGGCCGGGCGACTCCGGGGGAGCGAATCGTGCCACGCATCGGTGTTGCTGTGGGCGGGATCCGCCCCCCTTGAAGAGACGGTCGCCGGGCACCCGTGACGGGCATCGAGCAGAAACTGGCCGGCATCCGCGACGCCGACCTCCTGGCGGAGGTCGAGGCGGCCCGCGGCGGCTTCCTGTTCGCCCAGATCGTCGAGCACATCCTGCACCGCCAGCGCGAGCGCGACGCGGCGGCGGCCGTGCAGGACGCCCAGGCCGCCCGCCGCGCCCGGATGGGCCGCGACCAGCGCCGCCGCGACGCGGTGCGCCTGGTGATCGAGACCCAGCCCGCCGCCCCCGAGAACCTGCAGCACATCCACTCGGTGCTGGCGCTGTGCGGCCTGCCCTATCGCGACCCCGGCGCGGAGCGCGAGTTCAGCCGCAGCTACGGCCGCAACTCCCTGAGCCTCACGGCCGGGCGGCTCAAGAACCCCGTGACGGGCGCCTGGGAGCCCCAGGGGCTGCCCTACGGGCCCAAGGCGCGGCTGGTGCTCCTGCACCTCTGCACCGAGGCCGTGCGCCAGCGCAGCCCCAGCGTGGCGGTGGCCGACAGCCTGTCGGGCTTCATGAAGGAGATGGGCTTCGCGGTGACGGGGGGCGAGCGCGGCACCATCCGGCAGTTCAAGGAGCAGGTGCACCGGCTCGCCGCCTGCTCGATGCAGATCGGCCTCTGGGACGGGCGCGGCGAGGCCAGCACGCTCAACGTGCCGCCCTTCCGCAGCCTCGCCCTCTGGCGGCCCGCCGCCGGGCCAGGAGAAGGGCAGGGCGAGACCGCGTGGGCCCGCAACGTCGAGTTCCACCGCGACTTCTACGACAACCTGATCCGCCACGCGCTGCCCGTCGACATCCGGGCCGCCCGAGCCTTCTCGGGCTCGGCGCGCAAGCTCGACCTGCTGTTCTGGGTCGGCTACCGCCTGCGGGCGCTGCACCGGCCCCTGCGGCTGACCTGGGAGAACCTGCACGGCCAGTTCGGGGCCGAGAACGCCAGCATCCGCAGCTTCCGCCAAGCCTTCAAGGCCGACCTCGCCCATCTCTGCGAGGTCTTCCCGAAGCTGCCCCTCAGCCTCGACGAGGGCGGGCTGGTGCTGCAGCCGGCCGATCCCGGCGCCCTGCTGGTGCCGCCGCGCAAGGGAACGGCCGGAGGCGCGATCCAGGGAACGAAGGCCCGGGCCTGAATTCCCTCGGATCGACGGAATAGAGAGGCCTATTCCGAGCGGGAGCCCAGGGAACGACGCGTTTCGAGACCGCCTCGTCGCCCGACACAGAGCACCGCCGGAATATTCCAAGCGTTGCGCCGATTGTTCCCGGACCTCGAAATTCCCACTAAAAGAATGGAACATGGAGTCTTCTATCTTCCGTTAGAAGATCCGGTCTGCTAGGCTCTGCATTCCCTGAACCGGATTCCGAGTCGCGATGATTCTGTCGGATGCCGAGATCGAGGCTCGCCTGACCGAGCTGCGCCGACAGCGCGAGGCGCTCGACCGCGCCATCGCCGATCACCTGCTCTATCTCGAGCTCGGCCGCCGCCTGCGCGGCGCGGCGCCGGAGCCTGCCGCATGGTGGGATCGCGCGGGGGGCCAGGGCGTGGGCGAGCCGGGGGGCGACGCTCCGGCCTGGGAGCCGCCCCGGGCCCCGGCCTCCGCCGGGCCGGCACCCGCGCGTGCCGCGCCGGATCGCGTTGCGCCGAACCCCGTTTCGCCGGATTCCGTTTCGCCGGACTTGGCCTCGCCGGACTTGGCCTCGCGCCGCGTCGCCCGGCCGGGCTTCGCGCCGCCGAGCCCGGCCCCGCCGGCCCCCACCCAGGCCCACCCCGCTGCGGCCCGGTGGGCTCCGCATCCGGGCGCGGCCGATCCGGGCTCCGCCGGGCCGCATGCCGGCCCCGCCGCGGCCGATCCGATGGGCGCCCGACCGGTCCCCGGCGCCGCCCCGGGCCCTGCCTTCGATCCGTCCTCGAACCCGGGCGCCGCGGCGGCCGTGCCCCCGCCGGTGGCCTTCGAGGTGGATCCGGCGGGGGCGCGCCGCTACGGCCGCGCCCTGGTCGAGGCGGTGCTGGCGATCCTTGCCGAGGCGCGCCGGCCGATGCATGCGGGCGAGATCCTCGAGCACCTCGCCGCCCGCGGCTTCGGCGTGCCGGGCCAGGACCCGGTGGCCGCCCTCAACACCCGCCTGTGGAAGCGCGCCAGCCCCGGCGGCCCGCTCCGGCGCCTGGGCGAGGCGGTCTACGACCTCGCCGACCCGGACGGGGCGGATTTTTGAGGGGCGCGCCCGCAGGGGGCCCGGGCCGTCGCCGCGCGGAGATCGCCCGGATCGGGTGTGAGACCCGGCGCCCCTTATCCCGCGCGGCGGGCGCCCGGTCCCGGCCTCACGCCGGCGGCGCCCGCGAGACCAGGCGGTAGAACACCCCGAGGCCGGCTAGGAACACCGCGAGCCCGAGCCAGGTGGCCGACGGCCCGTCGAGGCCGGGGATCGCCAGGGCGCCGGAGCGGCCGGCCAGCGTGTCGGCGCCCGCGAGCCCGACGCCGACGCAGCTCTCGCCCACGAGGAAGCCCGAGGCCAGCAGCACGCCGCGGCGGCGGGCCCGCTCCACCGCCGCATCGACGGCCTTCGCATCCCGCGCCGCCGGGGCCTGCGTCTTCGGATCTCGCGCGCGGCGCAGGTGCCGCTCGGCGAGCCAGCCGAGGATGCCCCCGAGGGCGATCGTCATCTCGACGCTGAGCGGGAGATACATGCCGATGCCCACCGTGAGCGCCGGGAAGCTGATGCCCCGCGCCCGCAGCTTGGCCTCGACCAGGACGAAGACCGCGCCGAGCCCGAGCCCGATCAGCACCATGCGCCAGGGCAGCGAGCCCTTGACGATGCCGTCGGCGATCTGCGTCACCAGGGCGGCCTGGGGCGCCGCCATCGCGTTGCCGGGGTTCATGCCCTCGCGGGGTAGGGCGCCGACGAAGCCGTAGGCCTCGTAGAGCAGGGACATCAGGGGCGCGATCACGACCGCGCCCACCCCCACGCCGAGGATCAGCACCGCCTGCTGGCGCCAGGGCGTGGCGTCCACGAGCTGGCCGGTCTTGAGGTCCTGCAGGTTGTCGTTGGCGATCGAGGCGGTGGTGACGATCACGGCGGCCACCAGCAGGGCGGCGGCCACCACGAAGCGCTCGCCCTCCGGCCCCGCCGCCCGCCCGAGCAGCAGCGGCAGCAGCAGGGCCACCGCCATCGTGGTGATGATGCCGATTCCCGAGATCGGGCTCGAGGAGGAGCCGAGCAGCCCCGCGAGGTAGCCGCAGGCCGCCGCCATCAGGAAGCCGAAGAGCAGCACGAACAGGGTCGCGGCCGCCACCAGCGCCGGCAGCAGGGCCCCGAGCCGCGCGTCGGCGGCGAACCACCAGATCAGGCCCGCCAGCGGCAGGGCGAGGCCCGCCGCCGCCGCGGCGACCCAGGTGATCGGCAGGTCGCGCTCCTGGCGGGGCAGGTCGCGCAGGCTGCGCCCGCCCCCGGCTTGGCCCGCCGAGGCCAGCGCCGAGCGGATGCTGGCGAGGATCGGCCCGGCGAGCGAGCCCACGGTCCAGACCCCGCCCACCGCGATGATGCCGGCCCCGATCAGCCGGACCTCGTCGGCCCAGACCCGCTGGGCCAGCTCGGCCGGGCCCGCGCCTGCGGGGTCGGCCAGCGCCGTCAGCGCCGGCACCGCGATGCCCCAGGCGATGACGACGCCGGTGAGCACCGCGAGGCAGGCCCCGATGCCCACGAGGTAGCCGACGCCGATCAGGGCGAGGGAGAAGCCGGTGCCGAGGCCGAACACCGCCCCGCCCGCGCTCAGCGCCGTGCGCACCCCGTCGGCCAGCACCCGGAAGCCGCTGGTGGCGAGGCCGATCGCCCCCGCCCCGGCCGCGGCCCAGAGCAGGGTGGCGAGCCCGCGCGCGCCCGCCTCCCCGTGCTCCTGGCCGGTGCGCAGCACCTCGGCGGCGGCGACGCCTTCCGGGTAGGGCAGGCTCTCGCCCATCACCAGGGCGCGGCGCAGCGGGATCGAGAAGGCGACGCCGAGCAGCCCGCCGATCAGGCAGACGGCCGCGGTCTGCCAGAACGGGAAGCCGTGCCAGTGCCCGATCAGCACCAGCCCCGGCAGGACCAGGATGACGTTGCACAGGGTGCCGGCGGCCGAGGCCTGGGTCTGCACGATGTTGTTCTCGAGGATGCCGGCCCCGCCCATGAGCCGCAGGCAGCCCATCGAGATCATCGCGGCCGGGATCGAGGACGAGAACGTCATCCCGGTCTTCAGGCCCATGTAGACGTTGGCCGCCATGAACACGACCGTGATCGCGGCGCCGAGGGCGAGGCCGCGGGCGGTGATCTCCGCGGCGTCCCGCGGGCGGGCGTCCCGCCCGTCCGTGGGGGCGCGGTGAACGGGCGGCGTCGGCTGGTCCATCGCGCTCCGGGAGCAGGCGGGGCGCCCGGCGCCCCCTCAGGCGTCGGCCTGTCCGGCAACAACCTGCAAGGGGCAGGCCCGTTCCGGCCGAGGGGGAGGGGCCGAGGGGGAGGGCGGCGCCCGCTCAGCCGGCCGCGGCGCGGCGCGCGCCCTGCCGGCCCCCGCGCAGTCCCGCCTGCCCGCGCCCCTGCAGCGCCTCTTCCCAAGCCTCTTCCCAAGCCTCTTGCCGCGCCTCTTGCCGTGCTTCCTGCCGAGATTTCTGCCGCGTCTCCCGGACGCAGGCCGCGGCATCGGCCTGCGCGATCCACGCGAGGGCGCGGGCCGGGGGCAGGGCGGGGGCGTAGTGATAGCCCTGCAGCACCGGGCATCCGAGCCGCCTCAGGGCCTCGACCTGCGCCGGCGTCTCGACGCCCTCGGCGACGACGCCGACCGCGAGGGCGCGGGCGAAGGCCAGGATCGCCCCGGTCAGGGCGAGATCCTGGCCCTCGGGGCCCGAGCCGGCCCCGCCGCAGATCCCGCCGATGAAGGTCTTGTCGATCTTGAGCGCGTCGAAGCGGATCGCCCGCAGGGCGCCGATCGAGGCGTAGGCCATGCCGAAATCGTCGATGACGATCGCCACGCCCATGGCCCGCAGCGCCGCGACCTCCGCCCCGGCGCGCCCGGCGACTTCCGCTCCGCCGCGCTCGGCCGCGTAGGCCGCCTCCTCGGTGATCTCGAGGGCCAGCCGGCGCCCGCCGAGCCCGTGCCGGGCCAGCGCCTCCGCCACCGCCTCGGCCACCATGCCGGTGCCGAACGCCTCCGGCGGGACGTTGATCGAGACGACGACGTCGCCGTGGCCGGCCGCCTCCAGAGCCGCGGCCATGCGGCAGCCCTGGCGCAGGACGTGGCGGAGGAGCGCCCGCGACAGGCCCGCGGCGGCGGCGGCCGCGACGGCGTCGGGCGGGGCGATCCGCCCGAGCTCCGGATGGCTCCAGCGCAGCAGCGCCTCCACCCCGCAGGGCCGCCCGGTATCGGCCGCGACCTGGGGCTGGAACCAGACCTCGACCGCGTCCGCCGCCAAGGCATCCTCCGCCAAGGCATCCTCCGCCAAGGCATCCTCCGCCAAGGCATCCGCCGCCAAGGCGTCCGCCGCCAAGGCGTCCGCGAGGGCCCGCGCGATCCCGGCGCCGGCCCTGGGACCGTGGTGCCGGGCCTCGCTGAAGCGCTGCCACGTGCCGCGTCCCGCGGCCTTCGCCGCGTAGAGCGCGAGATCGGCGCAGATCTGCAGGTCCTTGAGATTGCGCGCGTCGCCGGGACAGCGCGCGACGCCCACGCTCGCGCCGGCCCGCAGGGCGTGGTCCGCGACGGCGAAGGGCGCGGCCATGTCCCGCACGATCCGCGCCGCGATGGCCGCGTCCGCCTCCCCCATCGCCTCCCGGAAGACCAGGACGGCGAACTCGTCGCCGCCGAGGCGCGCGGCCATGTCCCCGGGTCCCAGCACCCCCCGGAGGCGGCGCGCCGCCTCGACCAGCACCGCGTCGCCCGCGGCGTGGCCGCAGCTGTCGTTGACGGCCTTGAAGCGGTCGAGGTCGATCAGCACCACCGCGAGCGTGCCCTCGCCCCGCTCGGCCCGGGCGAGCAGCGCCGCGAAGGCCCGCTGGTAGGCGGCGCGGTTGGCGAGATCCGTCAGGGGATCGTGGCTGGCGGCGTGGTCGAGGCGCCGCAGGGCCTCCTCGGCGGCGATGTTGGCCCGGGTGAGCGACGCGGCGAGGTGGCGGGCCTCGTGCTTCAGCCGCGCCGCGGTGAGGTAGTCCCGCTCCGCCCGGCCCGTGGCCCGCACCATCAGCACGGTCAGGAGCAGCATGTTGACGGCCATCAGCTGCGATTGCAGCGTCCCGAGGCCGAGGAGGACCAGAACCAGCAGGGCGCTGCTGGGCAGGATGAAGGCCAGGGTCGCCCCGCGGTTGGTGGTGCTCTGGATCACCGAGCCCGCGTTGATCCCGCAGAAG
Source organism: Methylobacterium sp. HJ2 (assembly GCF_056431005.1). Classification (NCBI taxonomy): domain Bacteria; kingdom Pseudomonadati; phylum Pseudomonadota; class Alphaproteobacteria; order Hyphomicrobiales; family Methylobacteriaceae; genus Methylobacterium; species Methylobacterium sp. HJ2. The sequence goes on from NZ_JBWJYM010000005.1 coordinate 380,746, forward strand.
GCGAGCCCGGTCGCGACGGTGTAGGCCTGCCCCGCCGCCGCGCAGACGGCCAGCATCCAGGTCCAGCACAGGCCCGACAGCAGGGCGCCGATCCACGAGGCGATCAGGACCCGGTGCGGCGCCCGCTCGGCGACGCCCTGCGCCCTCTGGATCCCCGCGAGGGCGAGGCGCCCGGCGACGATCGCCGCGTTGAGCCCGACCCAGCCCAGGATCTGGCCGTGGTCCAGGGCGTCCCACATCATGACGGCGTAGGAGGCCGAGACGAAGACGTTCGACAGGAGCGTGAGCGGCAGCGCGGACAGGAAGGCCGCGACCTGATCGCGCCGCACGAGGAGGTCAACACTCTCTGGTTGTACCAGCATATCTATGCAGCCGACGATTACAGATCTGCGACGGGAAGCCGCGATATTGGACGCTCCGGAAAAGGTATTTCCAAGATCTTGACGAAAACCGAAGGTAGCCGACTTAATTGTCCGGCGCGGCGTGTCCGCGGTCTTGCGCCGCGGCCCGGGCGGGCCCGGGGACCATCTCGACGGGGGCCGCCTGGGGTCCACTCGACGGGCCCCGCCGGGATCCATCTCGACGGGCGCGCCCGGGGTCCGTCTCGACGGACCCCGCGGGAGCCTGTACCCCGGCAGCCCGGACATCCGCCCGTACCCGCGCCCGCACACCCGCCCGGAACACCCGCCGATGAAGCAGCTGGAGGCCATCATCGCCTGGACGCCCGCCCGCTGGGCGGAGCTGCGGCCCGACACCGCCGGGCAGGTCGCGGTGGTGGCTCTGCCCGACCCGGAGGGCGCGGCCAGGCGCTTCATGATGCGGGCGGGGGCGAGCTCCTCGGCCCTGCAGGCGCTCTCCGAGGAGGCCCGCATCGCCCGCCTGTTCATCGACTTCCAGACCCTCGTGGTGCGCGACGGCCTCGACCCGCAGGCGGTGCACCGGGCCTTCCTGGCCATCGACGAGTACCGCTGGCGCATCGCCCCCGACACCGAGGGTGCCGAGTTCGAGGATCCGCCCGAGGAGGATTGAGCCGCTCACGCGATCGGCATCGGCCTTTTTCCCGGCGGCCGGGGCCACCTTTCGGAACGATGCCCTAGTTGAGCCTTCCCGACACCCCTGCAACCGGGGGTTACGAAGGGAGGCCCGCCGTGCCGTCGACATCACCCCCGTCCCGGCCCCTGTCCCGCCGGGCCCTGCTGGCCGCGGGCACCCTCCTGGGCGCCGGGGCCCTCGCGCCGCTCGCGGGCCGGGCCGCCTTGGCCGAGGACGCGCTGATCCGGCGCCCGATCCCGAAATCGGGCGAGACGCTGCCGGCGATCGGCATCGGCACCTCGCGCCGCTACGAGGTCGAGCCGACGCCGGAGGCCGTCGCGCCGCTCGAGGCGGCGGTGCGCCGCTTCGTGGCGCTCGGCGGCTCGGTGATCGACACCGCCCCGAGCTACGGCACCGCCGAGGACGTGCTGGGAAAGATCCTCGCCAAGGGCGACCTGCGCGAGAAGGTGTTCCTGGCGAGCAAGGTCGACACCACCGGGGCGGAGGCGTCCCGCGCCGAGATCGCCCGCTCCCTGGCCCGGCTCGGCGTCGCGCGGCTCGATCTGATCGCCGTGCACAATCTCATCGACACCGCGAACAATCTCGCGGTGCTGCGCGACCTCAAGGCCGCGGGCAAGACCCGGTATGTCGGCGTCACGGTCTGGCGCGACGGGCAGTTCGACGGGCTGGAGCCGGTGATGGCGCGCGAGCCCCTCGACTTCGTCCAGGTCAACTACGCCATCGACAACCGGGCGGCGGCCGAGCGCATCCTGCCGCTCGCCGCCGACAAGGGCATCGCCGTGATGATCAACGTGCCGTTCGGGCGCGACCGCCTGTTCAAGGCGGTGCAGGGCAAGGCGGTGCCCGATTTCGCCCGGGCCTTCGGCTGCGAGACCTGGCCGCAATTCTTCCTGAAATACGTCCTCGGCCACCCGGCCGTGACCTGCCCGATCCCCGGCATGGCCAAGGTCGCCTACGTCGAGGACAACCTCGCCGCCGCCCGCGGGCGCCTGCCCGACCCGGCCGAGCGAACAGAGATGGAGCGCTTCATCGATGCGGTATGACGATCTCGTGCGCCCGGTCCCCGAAGCCTCGGGGCGCGGGCCTGCGCCGCAGGGGCGGCGGCGCGCAGTCGCGCTTGGCGCGGTTGCCGCGCCCGCCCGCAAGCGGGGGGGCGGGGGGCTCACCCGCCGCATCCTGCTCGCCGCCGCCGGCGTGATGCTCGCAGGCCCCGCCGCGGCCGAGCCGATCCGCATCGGCATCATCGGCGGCGGCCATATCGGGGGCACCATCGGCACGCTCTGGGCCAAGGCCGGGCACCCGGTGATGTTCGCCTCGCGCCATCCCGACGACCTGAAGCCGCTGGTCGAGGCGGCCGGCCCGAACGCCAAGGCCGGCACCCCCGAGGAGGCGATCCGCTTCGGCGGGGCGGTGTTCCTGGCCGTGCCCTACAAGGCCTATCCGGAGCTGTCGAAGAGCTCCGGCGAGGCCCTGAAGGGTAAGGTCGTGCTCGATGCCGGCAACGCCACCAAGGCGCGCGACGGCGCGCTCTACGACGAGGTCCAGGCGGCCGGCATCGGCGCCACCTCGGCCAAGTACTTCCCCGGCGCCAAGCTGGTACGGGCCTTCAACGCGGCGAACTACAAGATCTTCGAGAAGAACGGCGCCGATGGCGGGGCCGGGCGCAGCGGCGGCCGCATGGCGATCCCGATCGCGGGCGACGATCCGGAGGCCCTGCGCGTCGCCGAGGGTCTGGTGCGCGACGCCGGCTTCGACCCGGTGGTGGTCGGCGGCCTCTCGGACGCCGGCAAGTTCGCGATGGGTTCGCCCGGCTTCGGCCACGACCAGACCGCGCCGGAGCTGCGCCGGACCCTCGGGCTCACGCAGTGACGCGCCCGAGCGGGGCGACGGCCCCAGGCGGGGTCGCCGCCCCGGGCGGGGTCGCGCCCCCGCGCGCCCTCCTCGCCCGGCTGATCGACCTGCGGCCGGGGGAGGGGCCGGCGCTCGCGTGGTCCTGGGCCTACATCTTCTCGATCCTGGCCGCCTACTACATGCTGCGCCCGATCCGCGACCAGATGGGCGTGGCGGGCGGGCTCGAGAACCTGCCCTGGCTGTTCACCGCGACGCTGGTGGGCATGCTGGCGCTCAACCTCCCCTTCGCCTGGCTGGTGAAGCGCCTGCCGCGGGCGCGCTTCGTGCCGCTGACCTACCGGTTCTTCGCAAGCCACATCCTGCTCTTCGCCCTGGCGCTCTACGGCGCGCCGCCGGACTGGGACATCTGGATCGGGCGGGTGTTCTTCGTCTGGCTCTCGATCTTCAACCTGTTCGTGGTGTCGATCTTCTGGGCCACCATCGTGGACGTGTTCTCCACGGAGCAGGGCAAGCGCCTGTTCGGCTTCATCGCGGCGGGCGCGACGCTCGGCGCCATCGCGGGCTCGGGCACCACCGCGGTGCTCGCCCGCAGCGTGCCGACCTGGGGCCTGATGCTGGGCGCGGTGCTGCTGCTTGAGGCCGCGGTGTTCAGCATGCGGGGCCTCGCCCGCCTGTCCGAGCGCCTGCACCGGGTGCCGCATGGGCGTGCGGAGGCGGGGGGCGTGGACGAGCGGGGCGGCGCCATCGGGGGCAGCGCCTTCGCGGGCATCACCCGCACCTTCGCGTCGCCCTACCTGCTCAACATCGCCCTGTTCCTGCTGCTGTTCTCGGTGACCTCGACCTTCCTGTATTTCCAGCAGGCCGAGATCGCCAAGCGCAGCTTCCCCGACCGTGCCGCCCAGACGGCGTTCTTCGCCAGCGTCGACCTCGCGGTGAACCTGCTCACCCTCGGCATCCAGCTCTTCCTCACCGGCCGGATCACCAAGGCCATCGGCGTCGGGCCGACGCTCGCGATCCTGCCGGCCTTGAGCGTGTTGGGATTCGCGGCGCTCGCGGTCTCGCCCACCATCGCGGCGATCGTCGCCTTCCAGGTGCTGCGCCGGGCCGGCAACTTCGCGATCAGCCGGCCGGTGCGCGAGGTGCTGTTCACGGTGGTGCCGCGCGAGGACCGCTACAAGGCCAAGAACTTCATCGACACGGTGGTCTACCGCCTCGGCGACCAGGCCGGGGCGTGGTCCTACGCGGGCATCGGGGCGCTCGGCTTCGGCGCCACCGCGGTGGCGCTGACGGCGGTGCCGCTCTCGGCCGCGTGGCTCGCCAGCAGCCTCTGGCTGGGGCGTGCGCAGGCCCGCGCCCAGCGCGCCGCCGAGGCGGCGCCGGCCGGGGAGGGGATCTGAGACGCCGCGCGGGCGGGCGTCTCCGGTCAGGCGCGCGTCAGTGCGGGCGCCGCCGCACCCGCACCGGGACCGGCTGGGGCTGGCGCAGCGCCGGGCGCGCGGCCCGGAGCAGCGCCCCGAGCATCAGGCCGGCGAGCGCCCAGTTCTGGAGCGTCCAGTCCGGGAGCGCCCAGGTCCGGAGCGTCACGGCCGCGACGAGGTCCGTCACGAGGTGCGTCATGGAACCCTCCTCCGCCAGAATGTCAGGGTGCGAGGCTCGCCCCGTCATGGTTAATGAAGTCTGAAGGCCCTGCGCCCTCCGGCGCCGATCCGTTAGGGTCGGGTTAACCCTGTTGCCCGATCCCGGACGGGCCGCGACCGGGAGCGTCCGCCCGGAGAGGTCCCGTCCAGAGCATGGCAGCATGAGCAGCTCTGCGCCCCGCACCGGGCCTGCCGCGCCGGCGGGTCCCGCGCCCGCCCGCGCCGGGAGTCGGTCCGGCCTCGGGCTGGGGGCCGCCGTCCTGGTGGGCGCGGCGCTGGCCGGCGCGACCGCCGCGGCGCAGGAGCCGCTGTTCCTGCGCATCCGGCCGCCGGCCACGCCCGAGACCGGCGCGGGGGGCACCGCCGCCGCCGGGGCCCCGTCCGAGGCCGAGAGCGCGCGCCGGGCGCGCGAGGCCGTGTGGGAGCGTGCCGACCGGCGCGCCCGCATCGCCATCGCGTCGGTCTGCACCGGCTGCCTCAAGCCGCTGGCGCCCGCCCCCGGCTCGGCGCTGGCCGAGGCGGATGTCCGCGCGGCGCGGTCCGCGCTTGCGCAGGGCCCGGCGCCGGCGCAGGGATCGGCCGGCGCAGCGCCCGAACCCGCCGCGCCCGAACCCACCGCTCCCGACCGTGCCGCCCCCGATCTCGCCGAGCGGGAGCCGGCCGGGATGCTCGCCGCCCTCGTGCCGCCGGATTCCGCCGCTCTTCAGGGTGGGACCGCGGCGCCGGGTTCGCGAGCCCAGGCCGCCCCGATTCCGACTGCCCCGATCCCGACCGCAGAGGTGACTCCATGACCCAAGCGCATCCGACCAGCGCGGCCGAGCCCGACGCCACCTGCCCGGTCTCGCTGGAGCTGCTGGGCTCCGTCTACCGGGCCGACGAGTACGACCTGCCCGAGCTGCTGGAGACGATCCCGCCCCTGAAGCGGGCCCAGCTCGCGGCCTATCTCTACGGCAAGAGCCACATGCACCAGCTCGGCCTGAAGGTGGCCCGGGCCTGCAGCCGCGAGGATCTCGTGCGGGCGGCGGGCGAGATCGGCTCGGTGATCCACGGCCAGGCCCATCTCAAGCCCGCGGCCCCCACCCCCGAGCCGGCCGCCGAGGCCGGGGCGGGGCGCGGCCCGAAGGCGCCCCCCAAGAAGATCAGCCTCGGCGGCGGCGGCCAGAAGAAGATCAGCCTCGGCGGCGCGGGCGCCAAGGGCCGCTTCGACTGACACCGGCCGCTTCGACCGACGCGGGTCGCTTCGCCCGACGCGGGCCGCGCGCCGGGCACGGGGCTGCCCGGCGGGAACGGGCGCGGCGTCCCGCGGCTTGACGCTCAAGCCCGGCCGTGTCCGGTCCGGATCCAGTCCGGACCGGCCCAATGCCGGGCGGCCCCGATTCCGGGCCTGCCCCATGCGAGACCGGCCCCATCGGGACGAGGCCGGTCGTGACGAAGCCCTGCGAGGAGACCTGCATGTTCGGACCGTGGTGGAAGCTCAGCATGGACACCACCCTGCTGGCTTTCGAATCGCAGCAGGTGATCGGCATGCGCCTGATGATGCTGGCGGCCGGCGGCACCGCGGCCCAGGCCGAGGCGCAGCGCATGGTGAGCGAGAAGATCATGGCGGCGGGCGAGGCCGCGCTCCTGGTGGCCTCGGGCGGCACCACCGCCGGGGTCGTGGCCGGCTACCGCCGCAAGGTCCGGGCGAATGCCCGCCGGCTCTCCAAGGGCCGCTGAAGCCGGCCCGTCCCGCGGACGGCGCCCCGGGGTTTGCGGCGCACAACCGGTTAACTCCCTCTTAACCTTGCCCTTCCATCGTTCTCCCGGATCGGTTCAGGAGACCAGGGCATGGCGATGATGAGCGAGCATCAGGTGCGCGAGCGCGCCTATTACATCTGGGAGGGCGAGGGCCGGGTGCACGGCCGCGCCGAGATCCATTGGCTGCGCGCCGAGGCCGAGATGCGGGCCGTCGCGGCCCCGGCCGCCGAGACGGTCGCCGCGCCGAAGGCGGCCAAGGTCGTGACCAAGCCGGCGGCGAAGACCGCGGCGGAGAAGCCCGTCGCCGCCAAGCCGGCCAAGGCCGCTCCGAAGCCCGCCGCTCCGAAGGCCGCCGCGACCCCGGTCGCCGAGCCGGCTGCCAAGGTTGCTGCCAAGACCGCAGCTAAGACCTCTGCCAAGCCGGCCGCGAAGTCGGCCTCCGAGGCGGCGTCCAAGCCGTCCGCCAAGGTGGCGGCGCCCGCCGGTGCGAAGGCGGCGGTTACCGCCGGCCTCGTCAAGGCGAAGGCCGCCCGCGCCGCCGCTCCGGCCCTGCACTAGGCCGGGGCCGGGCCGGACAGGCCCTCGCCGCACGAATTCCGGTGTCGTGAATCGAGCCCGTCCCCGTCCCCGGGGGCGGGCTCGCGCCGTTCCGGGCCGGGGGCCTGCCCGGGTCCACACTCCCCGGGTGCTGCCCCCAGGTCCGGGAGGCGGCCCGGTTCCGGGCTCGCCCCCGGAACGGAGCGCAACCTGTGCCGTTGTCCACCCGATCCCGGGCCGCGGCGCGGGGCATGCCGCGGAGAACGCTCCATGAAGATCCGTCCCGTCTGCCTCGCCGCGCTCCTGCTGCTGCCGCTGCCCGCCGCGGCCCGCCCCGATGCGGGTTTCGCGGGCGCGCCGGTGCCGATCACCGTCGGCGGGCGGGCGCCCTGGGACGCGCCCTGGGCCTACGATTCGGGCGGGGACAACGACCGCCGTCCCGAGCTGCCCTACTACCAGCAGGGCCGCGGCCAGCAGACCGGCGGCCCCGCCCGCAATCTGCTGCCCGACGACGGCCTCCACATCGTTCCGCGCTGAGGCGGCGCCATGCGGGCGGTGATCTTCGACATCGACGGCACGCTGCTCGACAGCGTCGACCTCCACGCCGACGCCTGGGTCGCGGCCTTCCGGCATTTCGGGGTCGAGACCGAGCGGGCGGACGTCCGCGGCCAGATCGGCAAGGGCGGCGACGAGCTGATGCCGGTCTTCCTCTCGCCCGAGCGGCTGGAGCGGGAGGGCAAGGCGATCGAGGCCTACCGCTCCGACCTGTTCAAGCGCGACTTCCTCCCGCGGGTGCGGCCCTTCCCCGCCGTGCCGGCCCTGTTCCGGCGCATCCGGGAGGCGGGGCTCGCCATCGCGCTGGCCTCCTCGGGCAAGCGGGACGAGGTCGAGCGCTACCAGGAGATCCTGGGCATCGCCGATCTGGTCGACGTCGCCACGAGCTCCGACGACGCCGACCGCTCGAAGCCCCATCCCGACATCTTCGAGGCGGCCGTGTCCAAGCTCGGCGCGCGCTGCCCCGGCCTCGACACAGCGGAGATCGTGGTGGTGGGCGACACGCCCTACGACGCCGAGGCCGCGGGCAAGGCCGGGCTCGCCACGATCGGCGTGCTCTGCGGCGGCTTCCCCGAGGCGGATCTCGCGGCGGCCGGCTGCGCCTGGATCTACCGCGACCCGCAGGACCTCCTCGACGGTTTCGACGCCTCGCCCCTGGCCCCGCCCCGATCCGGATCAGGGTGACCGGAAAGACGCGCCGCGCGGCCCTCGTTTACGCGCCGGCTACCGATTTTTGCGCCGAGGGCTGGCGCCGGGCGCCCGAAAGGCGTATCCGCCCGCCCGTCGGGTTCAGAATCATTCCGAGAACGAGCGCATCCCCCATGGCTCTTTTGCTTGACGGCGTGCAGGGCCGGCCTGTGACCGAGAAGCCCCTCACCCAGCTGGTGGCGGAGGCGGTCCAGAGCCAGGCCACCCCGATCAGCCAGCTCCTGCGGCTGATGTGGCGGGTCGACGCCGAGGCGCGCTCCGGCGGCGAGAGCGCCAACGAGAACCTGCGCGCCCAGCTGCGCGCCCGCATCGGCGCGCCGCTGCGGGCCTGAGGCCGACCCGGTACGCCGGAGACGGCGCCACCACCTCGCGCGGCGATCCGAGAGCCGCTCCCGACCGCGCCGCGACGGCGGCTGCGCCAAACCCGCCTGGATGAGGGGCCCTCCGACGCCGAACCGGCATGCGGTTCGGCGCCGAGCGCCCGTGCGCGCGTTCCGACGACTCAGGTGGTCGGTTCGGCGACAGGACTGCGCGTCGCTCCGACGATCTCGGGACGCCGACCGGATGCGATCCGGTCGGCGACGGCTCTAGCGCCGCCGGCCCGTCGAGCGCCGCATGCAGGCGTGATAGATCTGCCGTCCGAGCACCTCGACGGGCAGGCCCCGCGGGTTGGGCGCCGAGAACACACGGCCCCGCGCCTCGTTGCGGCAGGCCGCGTCCTGAGGGCCCCGAATCGGCGGCTCGGCCCGGGCGGCGCCGGCGGCGAGCGCCCCCGCCAGCGCGAGACCCAGGCAGACACTTCGCGCGCGCATGCTCACCATCGTGGTCCGGTTCCTCCGTGGGCGCCCGGTCCGGCCGGGCTTGTGCCTCCAGATAGGGCAGGACCGGGAGCGGTGAAGGTTGCCGGGCCGCCGATCCGCCTCAGGGCAGCACCCAGACGCAGCCGCCGGACGGCAGGGCGAGGCACTCGTAGGGCGCGCCGCCGAACATCGCCCGCCGCTCGACCGCACCGACCGCGTCGCGCGCCACCGCGCGGCAGCCGGGCTGGCCGCCGGGTTGGTCGATGACCTGGGCGAGGGCGCGGGCGTGGTCCTCGCCCGCCTCGGCGGCGAGCTGGCGCAGGGCGACGAGGCTGTCGCAGGCCGCGACCCGCGCGTCGGGCCCCGGAGCGGCCTGGGACTGGGCCGGGGCTTGGGGCTGGGATTGGGCCTGGGCCTGAGTTTGGGATTGCTCCGCGGGCCGGGGCTGCGCCGCGGCGGGCCCGGCCGCGAGCAGGATCAGGAGGGCGGCCGAAGCCGATCCCGGGCGCAGCCGCGCGCGGTGGGCCGGGAGAGGGCGCGGAGCAGGGCGCAAGGGTCGGAGCAAGACTCGGGGCAAGACTCGGCGCAGGGTTCGGCGCATCGGGTTTCCTCCGGTTCGGATTTGGACACCCAGATGGCTTGCCCAGGGCCTCCGGCAACCCGCCCCGGACAGGAAAACGCCGCCCGCCCGGGGCGGGCGAGCGGCGCGATGGAGGGCCCGAGGCGGGCCGAAGCGGTGCGGGGCCGGGCGGGTGCCGGCCGATGCGCCTCAGCGCTTGGCCTTCACCTTGGCCTTGCGGGCGGCGTAGCGCGCGTCGCGCAGCGCCTTCTTGGCGGCGAGCTCGGCGGCCTTGCGCTCCTGCGAGGCGGCGAGTTCGGCCTCCTCGCGGGCGATCTGGGCAGCGAGCTCGGCTTCCTCGCGCAGGCGCTTCTCTTCAGCGGCCCTGCGCTCAGCGGCGATGCGGGCGGCCTCGCGCTCGCGGGTGCGCTCGTCGCGGGCGCGCGCGATCTCGGCGCGGGCCTGGGCCTTCGCCTGCATCTCCGGATCGTCGGGAGCGGGGCGGGCCTTGAATTTTGCCAGGAGGGCAGCCTTGGCGTTGGCGGAATTCTGGCGGCGGTCGTCGAAGTTCCTGTAGTCGAATGCGCTCATCTGACCTTTCTCGGGCGTCGTTAAGCTCGTGCTTCCCTGGCAGCACGGCCGGACCGTGAGGCCGGGCTGAACTGGCGTGGATGGCGGACCGGCGGGAAGCCTGACCGTTCTCGCGGAGGGACGGACCGGAGATGACCTAAGCGTCCACGCGACGCAACAGATGTCGGGGCCGAAAAACCCAGCCTCGGTAACATTCGCCGCGCACCGCGCCAAAGATTTCGCGAGGGGTGCGGAAATGTCTCAGGACGATCGGCCGGCGCGCTGGCCCGCGACGCGGAATCCAGGGCCCCGGCACACGCTGAGGTAGGTCCCGGCCGACCGCATGGCAAGGTCGGAAACCCGCCCCTCGCGCACGGAACCGCGCGGCGCGCGCGGACCTGTGCGCGAGCGCACGCGGGGAGGCGCTGGGGGCCCGGCCGAGGGGGACGCACGCGTGCAGCGGGCGGTCCCCGTGCGGCGGATCGGCCGCCGCGCGGAGCCTGTGCGCAACCGGGGGATGGCAGGGCCCGAGCCGTCTCCGGGCCCGGGTCTCGGGCCCGCCGCGGACCGCTCGAGGTTGCCGCGCCGGGCCTCAGCCGCTAGGCTTCCGTCGATCGCGGGTGGAGGGCACCGATGCGGGTCGGCGGGCGTCTCGGGGGAGAGGCCCGGCCCGCGCATCCTCCGGTCGCGGCCCGTCCGTGGCGTCCGCCGCGCCGTGCCGATACCTGAAGCGGGGGCTTCCGATGATCCAGACGCCTGCAGCACGCGCGGCGTGCGCGTCCGCCCACCGTCCGGCGCAGGGCGGTCCCGAGGCGTGACCCGATTCACCGCGTGATCCGGCCGCAGCGGGCCGTCGCATCGCCGGCCCGTCCGTTCGCGGCGGGGCCGGCCGCGTCGGCGCTCCCCCTGGCCTTGGCCGCGACGGCGCCCGCCCCGTCCCATCTGGCCTCCGCCCTGGCGCTCGCCGCCGGGCTGGCGCTGGGCTGCCCGGCACCGGCCGCCGCCTTCGACCTGTTCGGGTTGTTCGGCGAGACGGAGGAGCCGCTGGCGCCCCGCGCCGAGGCGCTGCCCTACGACGTGCGGATCCGCGGCGCCGACGACGACGCCCTCGTCACCGCCCTGCAGGACACCGCGAGCCTCTACCGCCTGCGCCGCGAGCCGCCGCCGGACGGGGAGGGGCTGGTGCGCCGGGCCGAGGCGGATCTGCGCCGCCTGCCCGAGGCGCTGGAGGGCTTCGGCTACTACGCCGGCCGGGTCGCGATCCGGGTGGAGGACGTCACGCTCACGGGCGAGGCCTCGCTGGCGACCGCCGCCCGCGCCGCCGAAGCCGCCCGCGGCCGCGCCCTCGTGCCGGTGAAGATCGCGGTCGATCCGGGGCCGCAATACCACCTGCGGCGGATCGTGGTGCGCGACCGCCAGGGCCGGCCCTTCGGCGCGGACGAGATCCCCGAGCGCCTGACCCGCATCGATCCCGATACGCCGGCCCGCTCGACCGCGGTGCTCGCCCGCGAGGCCGCCCTGGTCGACCGGCTGCGCAGCCGCGGCCACCCCTTCGCCAAGGTGGTCTCGCGCGATCCCGTGGTGGACGATTCCGCCCGCGTCCTGGACGTGACCGTCACGATCGATCCCGGCCCCGTGGCGGGCCTCGGCGCCGTGACGGTGCGGGGCACGCAGGACATCGACCCCGCGGTGGTGCGCTCCTTCATCTACGCGGAGCCGGGCGATCCCTATTCGCCCAAGGCCCTCGCCGACATGCGCCGGGCGCTGGTCAAGGTCGAGGGGCTCGGCTCCGTGCGGGTGCGCGAGGGCGAGGCGCTCGACGCGGCCGGCAACCTGCCGATCTTCGTCGACGTCACCGAGCGGGCCCGCAATCTCATCGGCGTCTCGGCGCGCTACTCCACCGTCGACGGGCCGGGCGTGCGCGCGACCTACGCCAACCGCAACCTGTTCGGCGGCGGCGAAACCCTGCGGCTCGACGCCGACCTCTACTACCTGGGCAACGACCTCTACGCGCGGCAGCGCAAGCTCGCGGGCATCGACTCGAACGGCCTCGGCGGCCGGCTCGCGGCGACCTTCGTGAAGCCCGCCCTCTGGGGCAGCCGCAACGACCTTGTGGCGAACGCCTTCCTGGGCCGCGAGGCGCAGCAGAGCTACGTCGCGGACGCGGCCGGCGCCACGCTCGGCGTCCGCCACCGCGTCTCCGACACGTTCTTCGCCCAGCTCGCCCTCGACGGGCAGGCCGGCCGCTCGCAGGACGCGCTGGGCAAGGTCGATTACCGGCTGATCGGCCTCGGCGCCTCGGTCTCCTACGATTCCACCGACAACCTGCTCGACCCGACCGAGGGCGTGCGCGCCACCGCCTCGCTCACCCCCTACGCGGGCTTCCTCGGCTCCGATCCCTCGATCCTGGTCGCCAAGGCGCAGGGCTCGACCTACTACGCGCTGGACGAGGACGCCCGGTACATCCTGGCCGGCCGCATCGGCTTCGGCTCGATCTCGGGGGCGCGCCTCGACGAGATCCCGGCCAATATCCGCTTCTTCGCGGGCGGCGGCGGCTCGGTGCGCGGCTTCCCCTACCGGACGCTCGGGCCGCGCGGGCCCTTCAACCTGCCGGTCGGCGGGCGCAGCCTGCTCGAGGCCTCCCTCGAGGCCCGCATCAAGGTCACCGACACGATCGGTGTGGTGCCGTTCTTCGACGCGGGCACGGCCTTCTCGGGCGAGCTGCCGGATTTCGACGAGCGCATCCGCAAGGCGGTGGGCATCGGCCTGCGCTACTACACCGCCATCGGCCCGATCCGCGCCGACCTCGCCTTCCCGCTCGACCGGATCAAGGGCAACCACGAGCGCCCGGTCGCCCTCTACCTCAGCCTGGGGCAGGCGTTCTGATGGCGGATCGGACCCGGGATCGAACCCGTCCCCAGCGCGCGGGGCGCCCTCTCTCGCAGGCGCGCCGCGGCGCCGTCCGCGCCGCGGCGGCCGTCCTCGTCGTCCTCGCCCTCGCCGCGCCCGCCTCCCGCGCGGCGGAGGAGGGCGAGAAGAGCGTGCTCGGCGGGCTGCTGTCGAAGGCGCTCTCCACCCCGTCCTCCCGCGTGGCGATCGGGGCGGTCGACGGGGCGCTCTCCTCGGACGCCACCATCCGCGACGTGGCGATCAGCGACCGCGACGGCGTCTGGCTGCGGCTCGACCGGGCCCGCATCGTCTGGCGCCGCCTCGCCCTGCTCTCGGGCCGGCTCGAGGTCGACAGCCTGGAGGTCGGCCGCGTCTCGGTGCTGCGCCGCCCGATCCCCGCCGCCCACCCGCCCACCGAGGAGCCGGACGGCACCCTGCTGCCGGATCTCCCGGTCAAGGTCGAGATCAAGGCCTTCCAGCTCGCCGAGCTGGCGCTGGGCGAGGCGGTGGCCGGCCAGCCGGCCCGGCTCTCCGCCAGCGGCCGGGCCAGGCTCGGCAACCCGGCCGAGGGCCTCGACCTGGACGTCGCCGTGCGCCGGCTCGACGCGGGCGGCGCCTTCGGCGCCCGCCTGCTCTACGTGCCCCAGGGCGCGCGGCTCGAGGTGAAGACCACGCTCTCCGAGCCCGCGGGCGGCCTGCTCTCGCGGGGCCTGGACGTGCCGGGCGCGCCGCCGATCAGCCTCGACCTCGACGGGCGCGGGACGCTCGACGCCTGGAACGCCCGCCTCGACTTCGACGCGGGCGAGGGCATCGGCGCCCGGGGCGGGGCCAGGATCAGCCGGATCGGGGCGGAGCGCCGCCTCGGCCTCGACCTCGCCGCCCGGATCGAGGGCCTGCTGCCCGGCCCCGCTGCGGCGGTGTTCTCGGGCACGACGAAGCTCGACGGCGCCCTGCGCTTCGCCGACAGCGGCAGCCTCGGCATCGACAGGCTGGAGCTGACCTCGCGCACCGCCCGCCTCGAGGCGCGGGGCAGCCTCGACGCCCAGCGCAACGCCGATTTCACCCTCCAGGCCCGCGCCGTGCCGACCGAGGGCGGGGTGACCCGCACCGAGCGCTCCGAGATCGCGAGCCTCGTCCTCGACGCCAGCCTGAAGGGCCCCTTGAGCCGGCCGCGGGTGCTGGGCTCGCTCCGGGCCGCGGGCCTGCGCGCCGAGGACAGCCGCCTCGACCGGATCGAGGCCGACATCCGGGCCGAGCCCGCGCCCGGTTCCGCTGCGGGCTCGACCGCCGCCGACCGCTTCACCCTCGCGGCCGACGCTCGGATCGAGGGTCTGGCGCTCGCCGACCGCGCCCTGCAGCGGGCGATCGGGGGCCGCGCCGGGCTGAGCTTCGCGGGCACGCTGGAGCCCGACAACAGCGTGGCGGTCGAGCGCCTGCGCCTCAGCGCGCCGACGCTGGAGGCGACCTATGCGGGCCGGATCGGCCGCAACACCCTGACGGGGAGCCTCGACGCGGCGCTCGCCGACATCGCCGCTTTCTCGGACCTCGCCGGGCGCCCGCTTGCCGGGCGTCTGACGGCGCGGGCCAAGCTCGCGGGCGATCCGGCCCGCAAGGCGGTCTCGGCCGATCTCGATCTCGGCACCGAGGGGCTGGCGCTCGGCACCCCCGCGCTCGACCGGCTGCTCGGGCGGGCTCCGCGCCTCACCGGCCGCCTGTCCCAGGTCTATGACGGCTACGGCTTCGAGGGCCTGCGGCTCGAGGGCCAGCGCATGATCGCCCGCCTCGACGGCCGCGCCACCGCCCGCCTCGCCGACGCCCGGCTCGACCTCGATCTCAAGGATCTCTCGGGCCTCGACGCCCGGCTTGGCGGTCGGGCGAACCTCTCGGGCCGCCTCTCCGGCACCCTGGAGAAGCCCGATCTCGCCGCCGTCCTGGAGGCGCCGGAGGCCTCGGCTCTCGGGCGCCCGGTGCGGGCCCTGCGCGCCGACATCGCCCTCGCGGACGCGCTGGGCAGCCCGGACGGCACGCTGCGGCTCGCCGGCAGCGTCGGCGGCAAGCCGCTCGCGGGCGACCTCCACCTCGTCCGCGCCGGGGACGACTGGTCCCTCGACCGCCTCGCCCTCGGCCTCGGCTCGGCGAGCCTGTCGGGGCAGGCGCGGGTCGGGGCGGCGACCTGGCTGGCGGAAGGGAGCCTCGCCCTCCGCGCCGCCGACCTCGACGACCTCTCGCCCCTCGCCCTCACCCGGCTCGGCGGCAGCCTCGACGCGGCGCTGACCCTCGCCCGCGCCGGGGGCCGCCAGGACGCGACCCTGCGGGCCAGGGCCGCCGCGCTGCGGGCCGGCGAGATCGGCCTCGCCCGGCTCGACGCGGACCTGCGCGGCAGCGACCTCCGGGCGGCGCCCCGGATCGACGGGCGGCTCGAGGCCGACCGGCTGACAGCCGCCGGCGAGAGCCTCGACACCCTGCGCCTCACCGCCACCGGGCTGGCGGGCGCGAGCGACATCGTGCTGACGGCCAAGGCCCGCGGCTTCGACCTCGACGGCGCCGCCCGGCTCCAGCCCGGCCCGCCGATCCGGATCGCGCTCTCCCGCTTCAGCGCCGCCCGCGGCCCCGACCGCCTCAGCCTCGCGGCACCCGCCACCCTGACCCTGGCGGACGGGGCGGCCTCGGTCGACGCCCTCGCGATCGCGGCGGGCACCGGCCGGCTCACCCTGTCGGGCCGCGCCGCCCGCGACGCCCTCGACCTCCAGCTCGCGATCCGGGCCCTGCCGCTCTCGCTCGCCCGCATCGCCAGCGAGGGCCTCGCGCTCTCGGGCAGCCTCGACGGCGAGGCCCGGGTGCAGGGCCATCCCGACCGGCCGGAGGGGCGCTACAGCCTGAGCATCGCCAAGCTGGTGACGCCCGAGACCCGCAAGGCCGGGCTGCCGCCGATCGAGGCGCGGGCCGCGGGCACGCTGGCCGACGGGCGCGTCGGCCTCGACGGCCGCGTCACGGCGGGCAGCGGCGTCGCGCTGACGGTCGGCGGCTCGCTGCCCGCCGCCGCCGGGGGCGCCCTCGCGCTCACCGCGCGCGGCACCCTCGACCTCGCACTGGCCAACAGCCTGCTCAGCGCCGGCGGCCAGCGCCTCGGCGGCCGGGTCGCCCTCGACGCCCGGGTCGGCGGCAGCCTCGCGGCCCCCCGCGCCGAGGGCGCGGCGACGCTCACCGGCGGCAGCTTCACCGACCCGCTCCAGGGCATCCGCCTCACCGACATCCAGGGTCGGGCGACGGGGCAGGGCGACACGGTGGTGCTGGAGCGCCTCACCGCCGCGACCCGCAACGGCGGCGCCCTGCGGGCGGAGGGCCGGGTGGCACTCCAGCCGGAGGCGGGCTTCCCCGGCTCCCTGCGGATCTCGGGCACGAAGGCGGAACTCGTCTCCAGCCCCCTCGTCACCGCGGTGGCGGGGCTCGACCTGACGCTCGGTGGGGCGCTCGCCCGCACCCCGAAGGTGACGGGCCGGGTCGACGTGGTCTCGGTCGACGTCGCGGTGCCCGACCGGCTCCCCGCCACCGTGCAGCCGCTGCCCGGCATCCGCCGGATCAACACCCCGCCGGAGGTGCGCGCGCGGCTCGCGAGCCGGGCCCAGCCGCGCGCCCAGCCGGCCGAGGCCAAGCGGGGTTCGGGCCGGCGCGGCCGTGCGGCGGCGCCCTTCGACGCCGCCCTCGACATCCGGGTCGAGGCCCCGAACCGCATCTTCGTGCGCGGGCGCGGCATCGACGCGGAGCTCGGCGGATCCCTGCGCCTCACCGGCTCCTCGCGCGACCCGGCGGCGACCGGCGCGTTCGACCTGCGTCGCGGCCGGCTCGCGGTGATCGGGCAGCGCCTCGATTTCACCCGCGGGCGCCTGACCTTCGGGGGCGAGCTGACCCGGCCCGACCTCGATTTCGTGGCCGAGACCAAGGCCACCGACATCACCGCCCGGATCGCCGTGACCGGCCCGGCCAACCAGCCGGCCTTCGAGATCTCCTCGGACCCGACCCTGCCGCAGGACGAGGTCCTCTCGCGCCTGCTGTTCAAGAAGGCCTCGGGCAGCCTCTCGCCGTTCCAGGCGCTGCAGCTCGCCCAGGCGGTGGCGCAGTTCTCCGGCGGCGCGGGCGGCCCGGACGTGTTCGAATCGGCCCGCAAGGGGCTCGGCCTCGACAGCCTCGACGTCTCCACGGGCACCAGCGGCGGCCCGGCGCTCGGCGCCTCGCGCTACCTCTCGGACCGCCTCAGCGTCGGCGTGAAGGCCGGCGCCAAGCCCGCCGACACGGCCGCCACCGTCGATTACGACGTCACCCGCCGGGTGAAGATCCAGGGCGAGGCCGGCAGCGACGGCCGCACCAGCCTCGGCGTCGGGGCGGAGTGGGAGTACTGAGGACTCTTATCGTCGTTTGACAAAAAATTATTGCTCGGCAATAACGATGCGGCTGCGGAGGCTGCATGTCGAACGTCGTCCCCCTCTCATCGCCCGCCGATGTGGCCGAGCTGCCGCATCCGGCCCTGCGCCGAGGCGGGCGTTGGCTCGTCCGTCTCGTCACCGGCCTGTTCGGCGCGACGGCGCTCCTCGCCACGACCGTGCTGACGCTGGGGCTCGCCGGTGGAGGCGGGTGGCTCTGGCTCGCGCCCGGCGCCGCTTATCTCGGGCCGGCGCCTGCAGGCGTCGCCGGCCTCGTCCGGTTCGGTGCGCTGCCCTGGCCGACGCGCTTGGCCTACGCGGCCACCTTCGCCCTCGATACGGCGCCGACCCTGCTCGTGCTCGCCGAGCTGCGGGGCCTCGCCGGCGGGTACGCCGCGGGCATCCCGTTCGGGGGCTGCAGCGTCGCCGGCCTGCGCCGCGTCGGCCTCTGGCTCGTGGCCTTCGCGCTCGCCCCGGCCGTCGGGCACGGGCTGGTCCTGCTCGCCGGGCACGGCGTCGACCTCGCTTGGCTGCATCCCTCCGCCCTCCAGGCGCTGGTCCTCGCAGCCGTCTGTCTCGTCCTCGCCGAGGTCATGCGGATCGGCCGCGCGGTCGAGCAGGATCGGGACGGCTTCGTCTGATGCCGATCGTCGTGCGCCTCGACCTGATGCTCGCCCGGCGCAAGCTCCGGTCCAAGGATCTCGCCCGGGCCGTCGGTATCACCGAGGCCAATCTCTCCCTCCTGAAATCCGGCAAGGTCCAGGGTGTCCGCTTCGCGACCCTCGAGGCGATCTGCCGGGAGCTCGACTGTCAGCCCGGCGACATCCTCGAATACCGGCCCGGCACGGACGCGGAGGACACCCGCCGGACGGGCTGACTTATCCGCCGCTCGAACCCCGAGACCTGACTTATCCGCCGCTCGCGTGAGCGGCGGACCGGAGACGCATGCCATGTCCCTGCCGCGATGGCTGCCCGCCCTCTGTCTTCTCGCGTCCTGGTTGCCGGCGGGCTGCCACCCGGCCCCCCGCGACGGCGCGGTCAAGGTGGCGTGGCAGGCCTCGGCCGGCATCGCGCCGGCACGGTCCGGTCCCGCCGGACCAAGGACCAGCACGGCCGCAGGCACCACCGTACCGTTCACCCTCGTGGCGTTCCGCCCCGTGATCGAGCTCATCGCGGCCCGGCCGGATGGCGGCATGCGGCGCGTGCGAGCCTGGGTGAACATGGGCGCTGCCGCACCGGTGCTATCGCGCGCCCTCTACCACGAACTCGGGCTCGACCAAGGCCGTGATCTCGCTGTCCGGATCGGGGACGTCGCGATCACGGTCGCCGCCGGGGCAGTGACGGCCGGGCCGGGAGAACTCGACGGACTGGACCTGCTGTCGCTTCTCTTCGCCCCGCAGGTGGTCGAGGCGGTGATCCCCGCCGGGATGCTGCGCCAATTCCAGGTCGTGCTGGATCCGGCGGCCCGGACCCTGACCCTCGCTCCGCCCGGCACGCTCGCCTTTGCGGGCGTGCCGGTGCCGATCCGCGTCGATCCCCGGACGGGCGTCGCCGCGGTCGAGGCCCGGATCGCCGGGATGCGCGTACCGCTCGTGCTCGATGCGGGCGCGCCCTACACGTGGCTGCGCGGCGAGATCGTGGCGGATTGGCTCCGCAGCCATCCTGACTGGTATCGCGCGAACGGGGCGGTGGGGCGCAGCAACCTCGCCCTGGCCGATCTCGGGCTCGAACGCGACGGCACCGTCATCCGCCTGCCGGACCTGCGGCTCGGCGATCTGGCCCTGCGTGACGTCGGAGCGCTCGGCACCGGTCCGCTCCTCGGCCGCGTCGGCGATGCCCTCCTCGGCGAGGTGTTCTGGGACCGCTGGCAGGCGGGTGCGCCCGGGCCGGTGGCGGGATGGCTCGGCGGCAACGTCCTTGGGGATGTCCGCTTGGCGATCGATTACCCGGCGGGCGTGAGCTACTGGCAACGCCAGCGCCCGGCCGACCCGCACGACCTCGACGGGATCGGTCTGACGCTCAGGCGCAGCGGCGGCGGCTACGCGGTCGCCGGGGTGGCCGAGCGGGACGGCCGGCCCTTGGTCCCCGGCGTCGAGGCCGGCGACCGGCTGGTCGCCGTGGACGGTCTGCCGCTCGACCATGCGCCGCCGGAGGCCGCGCTCGGCGCGCTCGCGGGCCGGCCCGGCACCCGGCGCCACCTGGATCTTGTGCGCGCGGGGCGCACCGTCCGGGTCGACGCGACGGCCGTGCCCTTCTGATCCGGGTCCGGATGATCCGCGCGGAGCCAGCATCGCCAAGCCCGCGCTGCGCCTGAGCGGCACCAAAAAGGCCGCCCCCTTTCGGGAGCGGCCTCGAACCGTCGGGCCCTGGGCGGGGCGCTTACTTGATCAGCGCGATCAGCGCCTTGCCGGCCTTGGAGTTCAGCTCCTTGGCGTCGAGGGTGCCGTCGCCGTCCGGGTCGGCGGCCTTGAAGCGCTCGGCCACCGCCGCGAGGTATTCCTTCTTGTCGAGGGTGCCGTCGCTGTCCGGGTCGGCCATCTTCACGCCCGCGGCGCTGAGGCGCCCCTTGAGCTCCTTCTTGTCGAGGGTGCCGTCGGCATCCTTCTCGAGCCGGTCGAAGGTGGCGGAGGCCACGGCCTCGACTTCCTTCATGTCGACCGTGCCGTCGCTGTCGGTGTCGATCATCTTGACGGCGCCGGCGCCGCCCATCGGCTTGGCGAGCACGGCCGGGGCCGCGAGCGTGGTGGCGGCCAGGACGAGGGCCGCGAAGCCGCTGGAAACACGAAGGGTCATTGCCACTTTCTCCCGAAAAAACCTGTCGGTTTTCCTAGCGCCCGCCTGTGCGGCGCACAAGGGGCGGGGAGGGCGGACGGCCGCGGCTGCGGCATTTTTCCCGGATTCGGGTCCCGGACGGGGGTCAAGCCGCGAGGC
Organism: Methylobacterium sp. HJ2; assembly: GCF_056431005.1. NCBI lineage: Bacteria > Pseudomonadati > Pseudomonadota > Alphaproteobacteria > Hyphomicrobiales > Methylobacteriaceae > Methylobacterium > Methylobacterium sp. HJ2. The sequence continues at coordinate 400,991 of NZ_JBWJYM010000005.1, forward strand.
CGAATTCCCGGAAGGGCCGGCGGAGCGGCCCTTCCGCGGCGGCTTCGGGCGTGCGGCCCAGGGAGCCGCAGCCGCGGCGCTCAGGAGCCGTGGCGCTCAGGAGCCGTAGCCGCGGCGCTCAGTAACCGTAGCCGCGGCTCTCAGTAACCGTAGCCGCGGCGCATGGACCCGCGCGGGCGGTCGTCGTCGAAGCGCTCGCGGCGGTACATGTCGCGGCGGTCATAATCGCGGTCGCGGCGGACGTCGTCGCGGCGGAAATCCCGCTCGCGCTGACCGCGGGAGCGCAGGTCGAGGCTGGGGCCGCCGGGCCCGAGATCGATGCGCTGGGCGGAGGCGGGCACCACGCTGGCGATGGAGGCGGCGATCACGGCGCCGATCAGGATAGTCTTCATGCAAATCTCCGGGTTTCGGGTCTGAAGGCCAACACCTCCCGGCGATGATCGTTCCCCCTCGACTGTCGACCCGCACCGTGCCGGCAGGACGAATGCGCTGTTCTGCTCGGGGAGATCCGCGTTGATCCTGCCATCGGCACCAAGTCTTCGGCGCCAAATCTATCGCGGACCCCTATCGGATGCCGTGGAGGCCGACCCCCGCGAGCGGCGCGGTCCCGTCGTCGGGGCATTGATCGCGCGCGGGCGGGCACTCTAGGATCGTGCGGGCCGCAGCGACGATGCGGGCCGGTGCGACGGGGAGGCGCGGCGCGATGGGCAGGACGGGGCACAGGGTCAGGATCGCCGGGATGGTCCTGCGCGGCCTGCTCGGCGCGGTCTTCCTCGCGGCCGGCACGATGAAGCTCGCGGGCAGCGCCTTCGAGGTCGCGGGCTTCACCCGCTTCGGCTACGATCTGCGCCTGATGTACGCGGTGGGCGTGGTCCAGGTGATCGGGGCCGCGGCGCTGCTGTTTCGCGGCTACGCGGCTCTAGGCGCCGGGCTCCTGGCTCTCGTCATGGTCGGCGCCGTCGCGAGCCACCTGCGCGCGGGCGATCCCGTGCTCCTGGCGCTGCCGGCCCTGATCCTGCTCGCCCTGCTGCTGTTCGTGGCCTACGCCCAGCGCCGCCGCCTGCGCGCCGCCGCGCTCGGCCTCGCCGAATCCTGAGGGCGGCGCCGGCGCCGCCTTAGGGGTTCACCCGCACGCCGAGCAGGAAGGTGTTGTCCTTGTAGCTCAGCCCGGCGACCGTGCTGTCGTTCTGCTGGTAGATGTAGGTGCCCCGCAGGGTGAGCCAGCGGGTGAAGCGGTAATCGACCTTGGCGGTGGCGGAGAAGCCGGTCTCGCGGATCGACGAGCCCTGGTAGCTGTTCTGCAGGAAGGCGCCGCCGAGCGTGACCGAGAGGTTGCGCAGGAGCTCGTGCTGCACCTCCAGGGTCGTCGCCTGGGTGATGGCGCCGCTGGAGCCCGTGAGCGTGGTCTCGGTGACGCTGGTGACGGTGCCGAGGCGCACGGTGGTGAGCGGGCTCGCCGCCCAGGCGATGGCGGCGTTGAACAGCGGCGCGTCGAGATCGCGCAGGGCGGGATCGACGTAGGTGCGGTGCTGCAGGCCCGCCGAGATCTCGCCGGTGACGAAGGCCCCGAGGCTGAAGGCCGCGCCCGCGGTGATCGCGACGCCGTCGGAATCGCGCCGGAGGCCGCTGGAATCGCGGGCGGTGTCGTAGACGCGGGTGTCGGCCAGGAGGTCGACGAAGGGGCTGACCGCCGGGGAAATCTCGTAGGCGGTGCGCAGGCGCAGGCCGTACTGGTTCTGGTTGCGGTCGCTCTGGCGGATCACCGTGCCGTTGGAGAGCCGGGCATCCTCGAACTCGCTGCGGTCGACGAGGCCGCGCAGCGAGACCGAGAGCCGGTTGAAGCTCTGCGTGGCCCCGAGCGTGACGCCGTAGCCGGCGATCAGCGGCCGGCTGGTGGCGCCGGCGGCCTGGAGGTCGACGCTGTCGGTGCGCTGGCTGTCGACGAGGAAGCGGCCCTCGGCGTCGAAGCGCAGGTCGCGGCTGGCATCGACGCGCAGGCGGACGGCGCCCACCGCGCTCGGGCGGCTCGCCGGCTCGTTCTGGGGGAAGTCGAGATAGCTGCCGCGCAGGTCTCCGGCGAGCTCCGCGCCCGACCAGTCGCTGCGAAAGGCGAGCTCGCCCTCGCTGCGCAAGGCCGCCGAGCCCCGCGCCGTCTGGGCCGAGCGCTGGTCCGGGTTGCTGTCGTAGCCGAAGCTCTGGGTGAAGGCCGGCAGGACCGTGATGCTGCCGAGCTTGATCCCGAGCGGCGCGTAGGGGTCGTCCGCCGCGAGCGGCCGGCGCAGGCCGTTGGCCAGGAGCGCGCCCGGCGTCACCAGGCCCAGGAGGGGGCTGCCGCCGAAGGCCGCGAGCGAGAGCGGTAGCGGCACGCCGACGACCGGGTTCTGGACGACGGGGACGAGGCGCTGGGCCGCGGAGGGGATCTGCGTCACCTCCCGGACCGGGCGCTGCGTCGGCGAGGCGGCCCGCCGCGGCGGCGCGGCGGCGCAGGAGCGCCGAGAGCGCCCGGCTGCTCCCGCCGATGCCGCCGAGGCGCGCGGGCGTCCCGGGCCGGCCGAGCCCGGGCAGCCCGTCGGCGCCGGGCGGCCCGTCCAGGGCGGCGCCCTCCGGGCCGCCCGGATCCGCCCGGCCGTCCGCGGATCGTCCCGACCCGTCTGCGGATCGGCCTGATCCGTCCGCGGATCGTCCCGGCCCGGTCGCCGCGCCGGCGCGCGGCAGGCTCGAGCCGGTGGCGAGGGCCGGGGACCGTGCGGGCCCGAGGGGATTGCCGAGAGACTCGCCGAGCGGATTGCCGAGGGGGCCGCCCACGGAGCTGCCGAGCCGGGCGTCGCGACCGGCGTCCGGTGCGGTGCCGCCCAGGCCGGACCCGTCTCCGAGGCCGCGGCGCAGGCCCGGCATCGGCCCGGAATCGGAGGGATCGGACGGGCCGTAATCGGCGCCCGCGGCGTCGGCGTCGGGGCCCCGCCCCTGGGCGCCGGCCGGGCCGGGTGCGGCGAGGAGCGGGCCGACGAGGAGCGCGAGCGCCAGGATGCCCGCGCGCGGCCCCGTCCCGTTCCGTTCCGTGCGCTCGGCGCTCACACCCTGCACAGGCCCCGGCCTCTCCGCCAGCGGGGTGCGCCGACCGGGCGCGCCTCGACGACGGCGCGAGCCGTCCGCATGGTTAACCAGCGGTACGCAAACGGGGTTAATGCGCCGTCAACGGCCCGCCGCCGCGGATGCGCCGGGAGCGTTCAAAGGCGCGTCACCGTGGCGTGATCAGACTGGTCCGCAACCCGGTTTCCCGCGATAAGGCGCGGCCGGGGCAGCGCCGGAGCGGGGGGAACGAGAGCGATGTCGGACGCAGCCGCCGGACGCAGGCGCGCAGGGCGTGGGCTCGGCGCCGCGCTGGGCCTCGCAGCCTGCCTCGCGGGCCCCGCCGGGGCCGAGGGCCCGCAGGCCCGGCAGGGGGCGCCGACCGCCCAGGACGCCCCGGCCGGGCAGGGCGCAGCGACCGGGCCGGGGACACCGGCCGGAACGGTCACAGGGTACTTCTACATCGGCGGGCGCTACCAGCGCGTCGAGGACAAGACCGTGATGGTCGGGCAGATGTTCGTGCAGTCCCGGAGCCCGGCCCAGGTCACCCAGCCCTACCCGGTGGTGATGGTGCACGGCATCTCGCAGACGGGGGTCAACTTCCTGGGCACGCCGGACGGGCGCCCGGGCTGGGTCCAGCGCTTCGTGGAGCGCGGCTTCCAGGTCTACGTGATCGATCAGGTCGGGCGCGGGCGCTCGGGCACCAATCCCGAGGTCTACGGGCCCTATACCCGGATCTCGGCGCGCGCCCTGGAGGAGACCTACACCGCCCAGGAGGTCTACGACCTGTTCCCGCAGGCCAAGCTCCACACCCAGTGGCCGGGCGGGGCGGGGGTGCAGGGCAACCCGGCCTTCGACCAGTTCGTGGCGAGCCAGGTGCCCTACCTCGCCAACACGCAGCAGACCGAGGAGCTGATGGCGCCGGCGCTCGCGGCGCTGATCGAGAAGGTGGGCCCGGCGATCCTGCTCACCCACGGGCAGGGCGGCCTGTTCGGCTGGACGGTCTCGGACGCGCGGCCCGACCTCGTGAAGGCGCATGTCGCGGTGGAGCCCAGCGGGCCGCCCTTCTTCGACGTGCGCTTCCGCGGCGGCAAGGACTTCTACGAGCGCACCGGCGAGGGCCGCGCCCGCGCCTACGGCCTCACCCGCGTCCCCCTCACCTTCGCCCCGCCGGTGAGCTCGCCCGAGGACCTCGCGGTGGTCCAGGCCAAGGCGCCGAGCGCGGAGGGCCGAATCCGCTGCTGGCTCCAGGGCGAGCCGGCGCGCAAGCTCCCCAACCTCGCCCGGGTGCCGACCCTGATCGTCACGGCCGAGGCTTCGTTCCGGGCCGCGACCGACGATTGCACCGTGTCCTTCCTCACCCAGGCCGACGCGAAGCCCGACACCCTCCGCCTCGCCGAGGCCGGGATCCGCGGCAACGGCCACATGATGATGGGGGAGAAGAACAGCGATCAGGTCGCCGACGCCCTGATCGGCTGGATCGCCGGCCGGCTGCGCTGAGGCCGGACCGCGCAGGTTCGCCCCACCCCCGCGGAGCGGGGCGGGAGCCCGCGCGGATGGCCGCCGCGGGGTGCGGATCGGAACGGCCCGCGGACCGGGGAAGCGCCCCGGCCCGACCCATCCAGGGTTGTGCCTCCGCCGCCACACCGGCCGGAAACCCGGGCGGGAACGCTTGCGCGCGCGGCGGCCCGGCCGTAGGCCGGATTTCAGAAACGCCAATACTTCCAGAAGCTTAGCATTATTCTAAAGTGCCGCAGGCGCGGGTCCGGTCCCATCCGGGCGACGCTGCCGGCTGGCCGCATGGCAAGGTCTCCGCGTCCCATGTCCCCGTTCCCGCGCCCGCCCTCCGTCGCTCGCCCCGCCCTGCGGGGCCTCGCCCTGGCCGGCGTCTCGCTGGCCGCCCTCGCCGTCCCGCTGCCCCGGCCGGCCATGGCCCAGGCTGCGCCCGCGGCCGCGAGCGTGCGGCTCGACGAGATCAGCGTGGAGAGCCGCGGCGCGCCCGCGCCCGTCGCGGCCCCGGGCCCCGCTCCGGCCGCGCGGACCGTCGAGAGCCCGACCGGCCCGGTCGCGGGCTTCGTGGCCACCCGCTCGGCCACCGCGACCAAGACCAACACGCCCCTGATCGAGACGCCGCAATCGATCACGGTCGTCGGGCGCACGCAGATCGACGCGCAGAAGGCCCAGACCCTGACGCAGGCGACGCAGTACGTGGCGGGCGTCTATTCCGGCACCTTCGGCGCCGACACGCGCATCGACTACTTCACCCTGCGCGGCTTCGTGGCGAGCGATTACGGGGTCTACCGGGACGGGCTGCAGCTGCTGAACTACGGCTTCGGCTACTTCAAGGTCGAGACCTTCGGCATGGAGCGCATCGAGGTGCTGCGCGGCCCCGCCTCGGTCCTGTTCGGGGCTGGCACGCCGGGCGGCATCATCAACCAGGTCTCGAAGCGCCCGCCGCTCGAGCCGCTGCGCACCATCGAGGTCGGCGGCGGCTCGTTCGGGCAGGGCTACGCCGCCTTCGACCTCGGCGGGCCGGCGGACGAGTCCGGGCATTGGTTCTACCGCCTCACCGGCCTCGGGCGCGTCGGCGGCACGCAGGTGGACGGCGCGCCCGACGACCGCGGCTACATCGCGCCGAGCCTGACCTACAAGCCGGACGGGGCGACGACGCTCACCGTGCTGACGAGCTACCAGCACGACGCCACCGCGGTGACCTCGAACTTCCTGCCCTATTCCGGCACCGTGCGGCCGAACCTCTCGGGCCTGCGCATCCCGCGCTCGCTCAACGTCGGCGATGCCGGCCTCAACACCTTCCGGCGCGACCAGGCCTTCGCGGGCTACGAATTCGAGCACGCCTTCGACGCCACCTGGACCGTCCGGCAGAACCTGCGCTACTCGTACCTGGAGAGCTTCCAGAACTCCTATATCGGCCAGCTCGGCTACAGCGACGCCGCCGAGACGCGCCTCGCGCGCTACCAGTTCCGCGACAGCGCCCGGGTGAACCTGTTCCAGGTCGACAACCAGGCCGAGGCGCGCTTCTCGGACGGGTTCTTCCGGCACGACCTGCTGCTCGGCCTCGACTACAAGAACTACCAGCTGCACGACAACCAGGCCTCGACCTTCCCGGCGCCCGATCTCAGCATCCAGGCGCCGGTCTACGGGCTGCGCGTCGCCGCGCCGCTGCCCTATCTCGTCAACGCCGACACCTTCGCCCAGCTCGGCCTCTACGCCCAGGACCAGATCAAGCTCACCGACCAGCTCACCCTGGTGCTCGGCCTGCGCCAGGATTTCGCCGACAACCGGGTGCGCAACCTGCTCACCCCCTCGGCCAGCAACGGCCGCAGCGACAACGCGCTCACCTACCGCACGGCGCTGATCTACAACTTCGACTTCGGGCTCGCGCCCTACATCAGCTACTCCTCCTCGTTCCAGCCGCAGATCGGCAGCGACATCAACAGCCTCGCCTTCCGGCCCGAGACGGGCGACCAGATCGAGGGCGGCGTGAAGTTCGAGCCGCCGGGGCAGGGCTACTTCCTGACGCTCGCAGGCTTCGACATCGTCCGCCAGGGCGTGCTGACGCCCAACCCCGTCAACACCCTGTTCCAGACCCAGGTCGGCGCGGTCCGCTCCACCGGCTTCGAGGCGCAGCTCAACGTCAGCCTCGCCGAGGGCCTCAACGCGGTCGCGGCCTTCACGAGCTACGACCTCGTCACCATCAAGGATGCCGACCCGGCCCGGATCGGCCGCACCCCGGTCAACGTCCCCGAGACCTTCGCCTCGGTCTTCCTCGACTACACGATCCCCACGGGCGACTGGCGCGGCTTCGGCTTCGGCGGCGGCGTGCGCTACGTCGGGCGCTCCTACGCGGACGTCGCCAACAGCCTGAAGGTCTCGGACTACGTGCTGTTCGACGCCCAGGTGCACTACACGTTCGACAAGTGGCGCCTGGCCGTGAACGCCTCGAACATCGCCGACCGGCGCTTCGTCTCCTCCTGCCAGTCGGCGAATTCCTGCTTCTACGGCGACGCGCGCCGGGTGATCGCGAGCCTGAGCTACACGTGGTGAGGCCGCGCGGGCGGCCGCGCCCGTCTCACGCCTCCCGCGCCCGCTCGCGCAGAACGTATTTCTGCACCTTGCCGGTGGAGGTCTTGGGCAATTCGCCGAAGATCACGTGGCGGGGGAGCTTGTAGCCGGCGAGGTGCTCGCGGCACCACGCGATCAGGTCCTCGGCGCTCGCCGCTGCGCCGGGCTTCAGCTCGACGAAGGCGCACGGGGTCTCGCCCCACTTCTCGTCGGGGCGCGCCACCACGGCGGCGGCGGCCACCGCCGGGTGCTTGAACAGGGCGTCCTCGACCTCGATCGACGAGATGTTCTCGCCCCCTGAGATGATGATGTCCTTCGAGCGGTCCTTGAGCTGGACGTAGCCGTCGGGGTGGATCACCCCGAGGTCGCCGGTGCGGAACCAGCCGCCCCGGAACGCCGCCTGGGTGGCCGCCGGGTTCTTGAGGTAGCCGCGCATCACCACGTTGCCGCGCATCATCACCTCGCCGATCGTGGCGCCGTCGGCGGGGACCGGCGCCATCGTCTCGGGGTCGCGCACGTCGAGGCCCTCGAGCACGGGGTAGCGCACGCCCTGGCGCGCCTTCCGGGCGGCCTGCTCGTCCGCCGGCAGGGCGTCCCACTCCGCGTGCCACGCGTTCACCACCGCGGGCCCGTAGGATTCGGTCAGCCCGTAGAGGTGGGTGACGTCGAAGCCCGCCTCGCGCATGCCCGCGAGCACCGCCTCGGGCGGCGGCGCGGCGGCGGTGAAGAAGGCGACGCGCCGGGGCAGGGGGCGGCGCTCGGCCGCGGGCGCGTTGATCAGCAGCGACATCACGATGGGCGCGCCGCAGAGATGCGTCACCCCGTGCTCGGCCATCAGCGCGTACATCGCCTCGGCCCGGACCTGGCGCAGGCAGACATGGGTGCCGGCCACGATCGAGAGCGTCCAGGGGAAGCACCAGCCGTTGCAGTGGAACATCGGCAGGGTCCAGAGATAGACCGGGTGCTGGCCGAGCCCGCAGGTGACGACGTTGCCGATGGCAAGCAGCGCCGCGCCGCGGTGGTGGTAGACCACGCCCTTGGGGTCGCCGGTGGTGCCCGAGGTGTAGTTCAGGCTGATCGCGTCCCACTCGTCGTCGGGGAGCGCCCAGGCATGCTCGGGATCGCCCTCGGCCAGGAAGGCCTCGTAATCGAGGCTGCCGAGGCGTTCGCCGGGACCGGCATATTCCGGGTCGTCGAGGTCGATCACCAGCGGCGACACCCCCGCCCGCGCCAGCGCCGGGCCGATGGTGCGGGAGAATTCCCGGTCGGTGATCAGGACCTTGGCCTCGCCGTGCTCCAGGCAGAAGGCGATCGCCGCCGCGTCGAGGCGGGTGTTGAGGGTGTTGAGCACGGCCCCCGTCATCGGCACCCCGTAATGGCACTCGATCATCGCCGGGGTGTTGGCGAGCATCACCGCCACCGTGTCGCCGCGCCCGATGCCGCGCCGCGCCAGCGCCGAGGCGAGGCGGCGGCTGCGGGCGTAGAGCTCGGCGTAGCTCCGGCGCAGGGGGCCGTGGATCACCGCCACGTGGTCCGGGAACACCCGCGCCGCGCGGTCGAGATAGCCCAGCGGCGTCAGCGGCTGGTGGTTGGCCGGAACGCGGTCGAGGTCCCGGTCGTAGATCGTGTCGCGGCGCATCGCTCCCTCCGACGGCTCCAGGCGCAGACGCCCGAGCCTTTGCGGGCGACACTAAAGGGCTTTGCGCCGACGTCGATACCGGCTCGGCGAAAGAAAGCCCGCTCCCGCAACGGCCTGACGGGGCAAAGGTCCGTCCCGGCAGGAGCTCGGCAGGAGCTCGGCAAGGGCTCGACAGGAGCTCGGCAGGGACCCGGCCGGGCCGCGACGCGGACGGCTCCGAGCGGGCCCGCGGCAGCCGGCCGGCGCCGCCCCCGGCCGCGCGATCCGAGCCTGCGCGGGCCTCTAAATCTCAAGTTGCAGGAAGGACGATATTCCCGGTTCCGGCGGAATCAGTGCCGCGGGCCCTGCTCCGGTTCGCGCAGGTAGCGGGCCAGCTCGAAGCCGATCTCCATCATCAGCTTCTCCACGCGGGTCACCAGCTCGGGCCGGCGCAGGGCCTCGGCGAGGCTGCGCAGGGCGATGGCGTGCTCGGCCATCCGGTTCACGAGGCGCTCGGCCTGATGCAGGTCGGCGGCGCGGTTCTCGGTGAGATCGATGGCGATGCCGCGCCCCTGGGCGCTGCGGCCGGTCGCATCGCGCTCGATCCGGCCGCGCATCAAGAGCTTGCGCACGCCCTCGCGGGTGCCGCGGGTGCGGAACTCCGCCTCCAGCGGCCCGCCGGATTCGCCGACGACGTGGAGGTAGTTCTCGATTCGCGCCCGGTCCTCCGGATGCGTCCCGTCCAGGAAGGCGGCGAGCGGCACGCCCTGGGCCGCCGCCGCCGGGTCGAGCCCGAGCAGGTTCGCGAAGGGCGCCGAGAGCACGAGGCTGCCGGTCCAGTGATCGTGGATCCAGGCGCCGACGACTCCGGACGCATCGAGCATCGCCTGCGGGATCAGGGCTTCTGCCATGGATTTCCTCTGCCGCCCCGCCCCCGCCATGGAAACCTGAGGTTTATAATCGCCGGTCCCAGGCGAGCGGAGTGTTTCAAGTTATGACACAATGCGTTCCCGCGAAAGGGCCCGGCCCGGCTTTCGTGAGATTCAAAACCTCAGATTTAGAAATCGGACCTGACCGACCCCCCGAGGCCCCGGCAGCCTTAACCCTCCCTTAACCATAATCCCCGAGATCTCGGATCGCAGAATCCTTGGGTCACAGGACGCGCGTGGGCGCGGGATCCGGGAGCAAGGCCCGGCTCGCGGCGGGGCCCCGAGCGGGGGCCGGCCAGCGGGCATGCGGAGGGGGTTCGGGATGAAAGCGATCACGTTCGTCACCCAGAAGGGGGGCAGCGGCAAGAGCACGCTCTGCATCTCCCTGGCGGTCGCCGCGCAGGAAGCCGGGCACACCGTGTGCATCCTGGAGATGGACCGGCAGGCCACGGTCTCCGACTGGCTCGACCACCGCACCGCCGAGGGGCCCGAGGTCGCCCAGATCGACGCCACCCAGATCGAGGCGGTGATGGAGCGCCTGCGCGATTCGGCCTACGACTACGTCTTCATCGACACGCCCGGCGTCGATTCCGCCGGCACGCTCTCGGCGATCCGCGCGGCCGACCTCTGCATCATCCCGTGCCGCCCGACGCCCGCGGACCTGCGCGCCTTCAAGCCGACGCTCGCGGCGGTCTACCGCCTGGAGAAGCGCTTCGCCTTCGTGCTGAACCAGACCCCGCCCCGCTCCTACCGCATTCGCGACGCCGCGGACGGGCTCGCCGTGCTCGGCATCCTGCCCGACGTCAACATCGTGGCCCGCACCGACCACCAGGACGCCATCGGCCTCGGCCAGGGCGTCACCGAGTTCAACCCGAAGGGCCAGGCCGCGGGCGAGGTGCGCCGGCTCTGGAGCTGGATCGAGCGGCGGACGCAGGCGGTGAAGCATGTCAAGGCCGCCTAAGCTCAGCCTCGCGGCGATCGTGGCCTCGGCGACGCCGCGGCCCGGGGGCCAGCGCCCGGCCCAGGGCAGCGCCGACATCGTCCAGCTCGACCTGCCCCAGGCCCAGCGCCGGTCGCCCGCCACCCTGAAGGAGCGCGCGCGGCAGATGTCGGTCTATCTGGAGCCGCCGGTCTACGACCAGCTCCGCGACATCGCCCATGCCGAGCGCACCAAGATGCACGGCCTGATGCTGGAGGCCCTCGACCTGCTGTTCCGCCAGCGCGGCGCCCGCTCGATCGCGCAGCTGAACGATCCGGACGGGCATTGAGCCTTCCGGCAGTGGGGCAATGGTTTAGAGACGGTTCCTGAGAGGCCGCACGAGGATTCGCGACGTTCGCTGCCGCCGGAACGCGGCTCGCGGCGCCGGATCCTCGGCGGGCGGATCGCCGAGCCGGGATCCGCGAGGCGGCACAACGCGGTACGCGGATGTCCTCGCGCGCCGCATCATGACGGATCGGCTGTGGATCGCGGGGGTCGGGATCCGATCCGGCGGCGGCGTTCAGGCTTCCTTTACGGCGTCGCGACAATTCTCGGTGCGTCGGGCGGCCCGTTCCAGCGGCCGGCCGGACCGGGCGTCCCGTGTTCGTGGGGCGCCGGATCGCGGATCCGGGAGTGGGCCGAGTTGAGTGGCATGGCGCGAACGACGCTTCCGCGGGTGCCGGACGAGGCGCGCCCGGCCCTGACCCGGCTTCCCGGCGCGTCCCCGTACCGGCGCCCGCTCCTGCGCCTGCTGGCGGTCTCCGCGGTGGCGCTCGCCACCGCCAATTGCAGCACCAACCCGCAGAAATTCGCGGGCGGGCCGGCCGGCGACGGGCGCGACCCCAAATACGGCGTCAAGGCGAGCCCCCGCCTCTACAACGAGGGCGACGTGATCCCGAAGGGCGGCGGACGCCGCTTCTCCGGCAAGCCCTACGTGGTGGCCGGGCGCACCTACGTGCCGCGCGAGGATGCCCGGGGCTACGTCCGCGAGGGCGAGGCCTCGTGGTACGGCAGCGCCTTCCACGGCCGCATGACCGCCAACGGCGAGGTGTTCGACCGCCACGCGATCGTGGCGGCGCATCCCACCCTGCCGCTGCCGAGCTACGCCCGCGTCACCAACACCACGAACGGCTACTCGATGGTGGTGCGCGTCAACGACCGCGGCCCCTACCACGCCAACCGCGTCATGGACGTCTCCGAGGAGGTCGCCCACGCGCTGGCCTTCCACAACCGCGGCACCACCCACGTGCGGGTGGAGTATATCGGCAAGGCGTCGGTGGCCGGCAGCGACGACCGCAAGCTGATGGCGACGCTGCGCACCGACGGGCGCCCGCGCGGCAGCCGCAGCCCGGTGATGCTGGCCGATCTCGGACCCTCCGGGGACGAGGCGGCGGAGCGCTTCGCCAAGCCGGCCCGGGCACCGCTGGCCTTCCGGCCCGAGCCCGCCCCCGAGCCCGAGGAGGCGCCGCGCCCGGCGCGCCCGCCGGTGATGCTCGCCCGTGCCGCCGTCTCGGTCCCGGCGGCGCTGCAGCCGACGGCGCCGCGCGCCGCCGCGTTCCGGCCGACCGCGGTCGCCGCCCTCAACCCGGCCGAGACGGCCCGCGCCGGCTCCAGAAGCGGCGGCCTCGACGCCCGAAGCGGCGGCTTCGGCGCCCCAAATGGCGGCTCCGACGCCCGAAATGGCGGGGCGCGGATGATGGCGGCCGCGCCGGTGCGCTCTGGCTCCGCGCAGGGCGCCGCTCACGATGTCGTCGCCCAAAGAAGCGCCGCCCAGGCTGCCGCCCGGCCGGGCGGCCCGGCGGCGATGCCGGTCTCGGCCAGGCTCGCGATGGCGCGTCTCGCGGCGGTCCCGCCGGGCGGCCCGGCGGGCGTCCAGCCCGGCCGTGCCGGGGCGCAGGCCGGCAAGGTCCCGGCCGGCAAGGTCGCGGCCGGCAAGCTCCCGAGCGAGAAGGTCCCGGCCGGCCGGACGGTCGTCCAGGCCAACACCGTGGCGGGCAACCCGGCCCAGAAGGCCCTCGCGCCGCACCGGGGCGAACGGCTCGCGGGCATCTACTGAGGCGGGCCCGCGGCCGGCGCTTTTCCCGGCCCGTGCGGCGTTTTCCCGTTCGATCCGGCGAGGAAACCGCTTTATGGTCACGCTTGTTATCCGGCCATAGCACCGTGCGGGACGCCCGGCCGAGCCCGGCCCCGCGACGACCGGTGCGACAGGCGTTGAGACGCCGGGCGAGCGGGGCCATCCGGGCCCCCCGGCCGGCGCGCGGGAGACGGCGATGCGGACATCCCTCTGGACCATTCTGGCGGCGGCCTGCGCCCTCGCCCTCGCGCCCGTCCCGGCTCCGCGCGCGCAAGGCTTCCAGACCGCGGCGCCCCACGCGATCCTGATCGACGTGGATTCCGGCTCGGTGCTGTTCGAGAAGGCGGCCGACGAGCCCTTCGCCCCGGCCAGCATGGCCAAGCTGATGACCACCGACATCGTGTTCGAGGCCCTGAAATCGGGCCGCCTCTCCATGGACACCGAGTTCACGGTGACGGAGGACGCGTGGCGCCGGGGCGGGGCGGGGGGCGGGGGCTCCTCGATGTTCGCCCAGGTGAACAGCCGCATCAAGATGTCGGACCTGCTGCGCGGCCTGATCGTGCAGTCGGGCAACGACGCGGCGATCACCATCGCGGAGAACATGGCGGGCTCCGAGGAGGCCTTCGCCGGGATGATGACCCAGCGCGCCCGCGAGATCGGGCTGACGCGCTCGACCTTCCGCAACGCCACCGGCTACTCGGCGCCCGACCAGCGGGTGACGGCCCGCGACATGTCCAGGCTCGCCCTGCACCTGATCGAGACCTATCCGGATCTGTACAAGATCTTCGCCGAGCGCGAGTTCACCTGGAACAAGATCAAACAGCAGAACCGCAACCCGCTGCTGACCCTCGATATCGGCGCCGACGGGCTCAAGACCGGCTTCCTCGACGAATCCGGCTACGCGCTCACCGGCTCGGCGGTGCAGAACGGCCAGCGCCTGATCCTGGTGATCTCCGGCCTCAAGACCGCCCGCGACCGCGCCTCGGAGAGCCGCAAGCTGATGGAATGGGGCTTCCGCGCCTTCGAGCCGCGCCAGATCTTCGCAGCCGGCGAGACCGTGGCCGAGGCCTCGGTCTTCGGCGGCGAGACGGGCTCGGTGCCCCTGGTGGCGAAGAAGCCCGTGCGGGTGCTGCTCCCCCGCGGCTCCAGCGACCGCGTCACCGCCCGCGTCGTCTACCAGGGCCCGCTCGCCGCCCCCGTGGAGGAGGGCCAGGAGGTCGGGCGCCTGCGCATCATGCGGGGCGAGGCGGTCGCCCTCGACCAGCCGCTCTACGCGGGCGCGGCGGTGGGCGTCGGCACCCTGTCGCAGCGGGCGATGGACGCGGCGCTCGAGGTGGGCACCGACCTGTTCCGCCGCGCCCTCGACAAGGCCTCGGGCAAGGGGAGCTCGGGGGACAAGGCCCAGAAGGTGGCCAACCCCTCGTGACGCGGCGATGAATCCCGGCATCTTCATCACCTTCGAGGGCGGGGAGGGGGCCGGCAAGTCGACCCAGGTCGAGCGGCTGGCGCGGGCGCTCCGGCCGGCCCGCACCGTCACCGTCACCCGCGAGCCCGGCGGCTCGGCCCGCGCCGAGGAGATCCGCGAGGCCTTGCTCGCGGGCGTGGCCAAGCCCTACGGCCCCTTCGCCGAGGCGCTGCTGTTCTGCGCCGCCCGCATCGACCATCTCGACCGCCGCATCCGGCCCGCGCTGCGGGCCGGCGAGGTGGTGCTGTGCGACCGCTTCATCGACTCGACCCGGGCCTACCAGGGCGCCGCGGGCGGGCTCGATCCGGGCACGATCGCGGCGCTGGAGCGCGTCGTCGTCGGCCCGACCCGGCCCGACCTCACCCTGATCCTCGATCTCGACCCGGCCGAGGGCCTCGCCCGGGCGCGGGCGCGCGGCGCGGCCGGGCGCTCCGAGCCGGACCGCTTCGAGGCCGAGACCCTGGCCTTCCACCAGCGCCTGCGCGCCGCGTTCCTGGCCATCGCCGAGGCCGAGCCGGGGCGCTGCGCCGTGATCGATGCGGGGGCGGGGCCGGATGCGGTGGCGGGGCAGATCCGCGCCGTGTTGGCCCGGCGCCTGCCGGCGCTGGCCCCCCTGCTCGGCGTCCCCGGCGAGGCCGACGATGCGGCCTGAACGCGCCCCCGACGACGTCGAGGCGGGCGATCTCGCCGGGCTGCCGCGCCCGCGCGAGACCCACCGCCTCGTCGGCCACGCGGCGGCCGAGGCCGCCTTCGCCGAGGGGCTGCGGGCGGGCCGGCTCCACCATGCCTGGCTGATCGCCGGGCCCCCCGGCATCGGCAAGGCGACGCTGGCCTACCGGGTGGCGCGCCGGCTCCTGGCCGACCCGGAGGGGTTCGGCGCGGGCGACCTGCCTCCGGAGCACCCGGTCGCCCGCAAGGTCGCGGCCCTGTCCCACCCGAACCTCGTGGCGCTCCGCCGCCACCGGGCGCCGGGGCTGAAGACGCTGCCGACGCGCATCCCGGTCGACGCGGTCCGCCGCGCCCTCGAGCTGTTCACCGGCACCGCCGGCAATGCCGGCTACCGCATCTGCCTCGTCGACAGCGCCGAGGACCTCAACGCCAACAGCGCCAACGCCCTCCTGAAGATGCTGGAGGAGCCCCCGCCCCGGGCGCTGTTCCTGATCCTCGCCCACGCCCCGGGCCGCCTGCTGCCGACGATCCGCTCGCGCTGCCGGATGCTGGCGCTTCGCCCGCTGAGCGCGGGCGAGGTGGCCGAGGTGGTCTCGGGGTTTCCCCCGCCCTTCCCCGCGCCGGAGCCGGAGGCGCTCGCCCGCGCCGCGGCCATGGCCGAGGGCTCGGTCGCCCGCGCGGTGGCGATGCTCGACCCGGGCGTCGCGGGGATCGTCGCCGAGGCCTCGACCCTGCTCGCCCGCACCGACCACCCCGACTGGCGCCGGATCCTGGCGCTCGCCGAGCGGCTCGCCGGCCGCGACGCGGAAGCCCTGTTCGAGGCGGTCTCCGAGACGGTGCAGCGCTTCGTCTCGGCCGAGCTGGAACGGCGCCGCCACGAGCCCCCGGCCCGCCTTGCGGCCCTGGTCGAGGTATGTGACAAGTTCGCCCGCGCCGCCCGGGAGGCCGCGATCTACAACCTCGACCGCCGGCCCGTCCTCCTCGCGCTGTTCTCGGACCTGGCGGGCGCCACCGGCCCCGGCACGGCGCGCGGCTGACGGACCCGGTCCGGGCGCCGGTCCGGACCCCGCGAAACGGACCTGACGTGACGAACCAGAAGACCTTCGGGATCTCGACGGCGATCTCCTACCCGAATGGCGCGCCGCATATCGGCCACGCCTACGAGGTGATCGCCACCGACGCCATCGCGCGCTTCAAGCGTCTCGACGGCTACGACGTGCTGTTCTCCACCGGCACCGACGAGCACGGGCTGAAGATCCAGCAGGCGGCGACCCGGGCCGGCACCGACCCGCGCGCCTACGTGGACGGCACCGCCGCCCCGTTCCGGGCCATGGCCGACCGCCTCGACATCGCCTACGACCGCTTCATCCGCACCACGGAGGCCGGGCACTACGCCGCCGCCCAGGAGCTCTGGCGCCGGATGGAGGCCAACGGCGACATCTACCGCGCCACGTATGCCGGGTGGTACTCGGTGCGCGACGAGGCCTATTACGACGAGGCCGAGACGGTGCTGGCGCCCGACGGCAGCCGCCGCTCGGCCAAGAGCGACACCCCCGTCGAGTGGATGGAGGAGGAGAACTTCCTGTTCCGGCTCTCGGCCTACCAGGACCGGCTGCTGGCCCTCTACGCCGAGCGCCCGGATTTCCTCGGCCCCGACACCCGCATGAACGAGGTGGCGAGCTTCGTGCGCTCGGGCCTCAAGGACCTCTCGATCAGCCGCACCACCTTCGACTGGGGGGTGCCGGTGCCGGGCCATCCCGGCCACGTCATGTATGTCTGGGTCGACGCGCTCACGAACTATCTGACGGTCACGGGCTTCCCGGACGAGGCAGATCCGCGGACAAAATTCTGGCCGATGGACCTGCACGTGATCGGCAAGGACATCGTGCGCTTCCACGCGGTCTACTGGCCGGCCTTCCTGATGTCGGCCGGGCTGCCGCTCCCGAAGCGCGTCTTCGGCCACGGCTTCCTGCTCTCGAAGGGCGAGAAGATGTCGAAGTCGCTCGGCAACGTGGTCGACCCGATCGACCTCGTCGAGACCTACGGCGTCGATCCGGTGCGCTACTTCGTGCTGCGCGAGGTCCCCTTCGGCGGCGACGGCAGCTACAGCCACGAGGGCATCATCGCCCGCATCAACGCGGACCTCGCCAACGATCTCGGCAACCTCGCCCAGCGCTCGCTCTCGATGGTCGCCAAGAACTGCGGCGCCGCCGTGCCGGAGCCGGGGGACTTCAGCGCGGCCGACGCGGCGCTGCTCGCCGCCGCCGAGGCCCTGCGGGACAAGGCGCGGGCCGCGATGGAGGTGCCCGCGCCCCATATCGCGCTCGGCGAGATCTGGGCCGTGGTGGCCGAGGCCAACCGCTACTTCGCGGGCGAGGAGCCGTGGAAGCTCCGCAAGTCCGACCCCGCGCGCATGAGCACCGTCCTGTACGTCACCCTGGAGACGCTGCGCCTCGTCGGCCTCCTGGTGCAGCCCTTCGTGCCGGGCGCGGCGGCCAAGCTCCTCGACCTCCTCGCCGTCCCGGCCGGGCGCCGGACGCTCGCCGAGGCGGAGCCGGCCGCCCGCCTCGCCGCCGGCACGGCGCTGCCCGCTCCCGCGCCGATCTTCCCCCGCTTCGAGAAGCCCGAGGCGCCGGCGGCGTGAGGACGAACGGTCCGGTTTCGACAGGGCGAGACCTTTCGCGGGTGCAGGGTGGCGCCCTGCGGCATGGCCCCGCCACCTCGGGGCTCCGCCCCGAGACCCCGCCGACGGGTGGAACACCCGTCGGGATCCCTGAATTCCCAGGTCAACGATGCTGATCGACAGCCACTGCCATCTCGACTTCCCGGACTTTTCCGCCGACCTGCCCGGCGTGATCGCCCGAGCCGAGGCCGCGGGCGTGACCCGGATGCTCACCATCTCGACCCGCGTCGCCAAGGCCGACACCTACCGGGCGATCGCGGAGGCGCATTCACAGGTCTGGTACACGGTGGGCACCCACCCGCACGGGGCCGCCGAGGAGCCGGACGTCCCCGCGGAGACCATCGCGGCGCTGGCCGAGGCACCCCGCTGCGTCGGCATCGGCGAGGCGGGGCTCGACTACCATTACGCGGACGCCGCCCCCGAGGCCGTGCAGGAGCGGGTGCTGCGCGCCCATATCGCGGCGGCGCGGCTCGCCCGCCTGCCCCTCGTGATCCACGCCCGCGACGCCGACGCCCAGATGGAGCGGGTGCTCGCCGACGAGATGGGGCGGGCGCCGTTCCGGGCGGTGCTGCACTGCTTCTCCTCCGGCCCGCGGCTGGCGCAGGCCGGGGTGGAGCTCGGCCTCTTCGTCTCGTTCTCCGGGATCGTCACCTTCCGGCGCTCGCACGAACTGCGCGACATCGCCCGCGCCGTGCCCCTCGACCGGATCCTGGTGGAGACCGACGCGCCCTTCCTGGCGCCCGAGCCCCATCGCGGGCGCACCAACGAGCCGGCCTACACCGCCGACACCGCGCGCTCCCTCGCCCAGACGCTGGGCCTCGCCCCCGAGGCCTTCGCCCGGATCACCACCGACAATTTCCACCGGCTGTTCGACAAGGCTGCCCTGTCCGACCGAGCCGGCGACAGGGCCGACCCGGAGACGCCCGGCCGGGCGGGCGTCGAGGCGTGACAGGAGGCGCCCGCCCAGGATACCACCTTTGCGGGAGGTCCGGATGGCGACGCTGAACCTGCGCATCCTCGGCTGCGGCTCGTCCGGCGGCGTGCCGCGCGTCGGATACGGCTGGGGCGCCTGCGACCCGCAGGAGCCCCGCAACCGGCGCCGCCGCTGCTCGATCCTCGTCGAGCGGCGGGAGGCGGGGCGGACCACGCGGCTTCTCGTGGACACCGCCCCGGACCTGCGCGAGCAGCTCCTCGACGCGGGCGTCGCCCATCTCGACGCGGTGCTGTTCACCCACGCCCATGCCGACCACACCCACGGCATCGACGACCTGCGCCCGCTGGTGATCCAGATGCGCGCGCGCATCCCGGTCTACGCCGACGCGATCACCCGGGCGCTCCTCACCACCCGGTTCGGCTATTGCTTCGAGACCCCGCCGGGCAGCGCCTACCCGCCGATCCTCGACCTGCGCGATCTGGCGCAGCCCGGCGCGGTGACGATCCGGGGGGAGGGGGGCACGATCGGCGCGGAATCGCTTCCCGTCGAGCACGGCAACGAGGCGGCGCTCGGCTTCCGCTTCGGCCCCGCCGCCTACGTGCCGGACGTGAGCCTGATCCCCGCGGCGAGCGAGGCGCGGCTGCACGGCCTCGATCTCCTCATCATCGATGCCCTGCGCGAGACGCCGCACCCGACCCATTACTCGGTCTCGGAGGCGCTCGCGCTCATCGAGCGGGTGCGCCCGCGCCGGGCCGTGCTGACGAACCTCCACACCGATCTCGACTACCGCACCCTGGCCGGGCGCCTGCCGGACCACGTGGTCCCGGCCTATGACGGCCTCTGCCTCGATCTCGACCTGTAGCGACGGGCGGGGAGGGGCCGCGACAGGCCATGCGACGCCGATCGTCTCGCGGATGCGAGAAAGGTGTTGACGCCCCGGCTCGCGATCCGTATACCCCTGGTCATCGGCGCCGGCCGCGAGAGTGGACCGGGCGCCGACGCTTCTTCTGACAACGACGGACGGGATGCTCCGGTGAGAGCCGGGCGGTCCTCTGTTGTTGTCTCCAG
>NZ_JBWJYM010000006.1:0-365797 GCF_056431005.1 Methylobacterium sp. HJ2
CGCCGCGGCGCGGCCGGAGCGCGGGCCGCCGGCGCGGCGCGGCCGGCCGCCGCATCCGGGTTGAGGCCGAGGGGATTGGCCTCGGGATTCGCGCCGGACCGGGCTGGGGCCGGGTCTGTGGCCGAGAGCCGCGGAGCGCTCGGGATCCGCGCCTCGCGGCGCGGGGGCTCGGCCGCGCGCGCCGGCTCGTCCGCCAGCGGGCGGGTCGGATAGGGGGAGCGCCCCGCCCGCAGCGGAGCCGCGTCCGGGATGTCGGCGGGCGGCAGCAGGCGCTCGGCCTGACGGAGGGGGCGGCGGGGCTCGTCCGCCTCGGTCCAGCCGTAGCCCGGCGCCGGACGGACGGGCCGGACGATCGCGACCTCCGGCTCGTCGAGGCGCCGGCGCGCCAGGATGGCGCCGTCCTCGGCATCGACGACGAGACGGACCCGGGCGCCGGCGGGGCTGTAGGCGTCCACGATGTAGGCGCGGCCGTCGAAGCGGGGCCGGCTGATCTCGGTGAAGCCGCGGTCGGCGAGGCGCCAGACGACGGCGCGCCCGGGGAGGATCGGGTCGTCGAAGACATATTGCGCCTGCGCGGGCGCACACAACGTCGCGGCCGCCAGGAGGGTGGAGGCCGCCAGGGCGATCCGGAGGCGCCGCGGGCCGGCGCTGCCGCGGCGGTCCCGGGCGTACGATCGAGTCCCGCCGGGCTTCTGGCTCAGGTCCATCGCTGTCTCATCCGATCTGGCTCGCCGGTCGGCCGCCGGGCCGGCACGGCCCCGCGCCTGGGCTGCCGCCGGCTGCGGGACCGTGCCTGCAGGATCGTTGCCCGCATGCCGCTTGTGCTCGGCACGCTCTTCTAAGCGAACGATTTGGGCGAGATTGCGGGCCGCGGCGCGAGCCGGCGCGGAATCGGTGCGGTCCTTGCTTCGCCGGTGCGGCGCGCCGCGGATCGGGGCTTGCCTCGGCCGGGCCGGGGCCCGGCCGGTCGGCAGGCGCGAGAGGGCCGGCCGCGTCGCGGCTGGACGCGATCGCAAGGCCTCTTGCTGGAACGTTTGAAATCTGGCAATTTCCCGCGTTAGGACAGTACCACTGTCCCATTTGACGGCGGGCGCCGAGGGCGGCGCCCGGATCCTGGGCAGAAGGTTTCGTCACGTGCACGCCGCAACGTCGAAACGGAATCCGAAACCGATCGCCTCGCGGGCGATCCGGGCCCACGCCGGCTGATCCCCAGCCGGCGAGCCCGCGGATGGCGGGCGCCTTCCCCCCGGGGGAAGAACCGGCCTGACCCGACGGGACGATATGACAGGCCCGACATCGGTTGATGATCGGGCACGAAACATGCTCGCATGCGGGCATGACCACGCAGGCATTCGGGTCGAACGTGATGAGAGAGTCGGGCATGTCAGCATCGGGCACCGCGCCGTCCGCCCCCGCCCCGCGGGGCGGCTCCGCGCCGCTGACCGTTCGCGATCCGGCCCTGCCGCGGGCGCAGGGGGCCTACGACCCGGCCCGGGAGCGGGATGCCTGCGGCGTCGGCTTCATCGCCGACATGCACGACCGGCGCACCCACGCCATCGTCGAGCAGGGCCTCAACATCCTGAAGAACCTCGATCATCGCGGGGCGGTCGGCGCCGATCCGAAGATGGGCGACGGCTGCGGCATCCTCACCCAGATCCCGCATGCCTTCTTCGCCGAGGAATGCTCGCGCCTCGGCTTCGAGCTGCCGCCGGCCGGCCAGTACGCCATCGGCCAGCTCTTCCTGCCGAAGGGCGAGGAGCAGCGCCGCATCATCGAGGAGATCGTCGCCAAGGCCCTGGCCGACGAGGGGCTGCCGCTGCTCGGCTGGCGCGACGTGCCGGTCGATCCCTCCGATCTCGGCAAGGCGGTGAAGGAGAGCGAGCCGCATCACCGGCAGGTCTTCATCGGCCGTCCCGCCACGGTGACGGACGAGGACGCCTTCGAGCGCCGGGTCTACGTCGCCCGCAAGGTCATCTCCGGCAAGGTCTACGGCGCGGGCGACCCGCGGCTGATGGAATTCTATCCGGTCTCGGTCTCGACCCGCACCATCGTCTACAAGGGCATGGTGCTGGTGACCCAGCTCGGCGACTACTTCCTCGACCTGAAGGACGAGCGCTTCGTCTCGGCGATCGCGCTGGTGCACCAGCGCTTCGCCACCAACACCTTCCCGACCTGGCGCCTGTCGCATCCCTACCGCTTCGTCGCGCATAACGGCGAGATCAACACGCTGCGCGGCAACGTGAACTGGATGGCCGCCCGCCAGGCGAGCGTCGATTCCGAGCTGTTCGGCAACGACATCTCGAAGATCTGGCCGATCTCCTACGAGGGCCAGTCCGACACCGCCTGCTTCGACAACGCCCTCGAGTTCCTGGTGATGGGCGGCTACCCGCTCGCCCACGCCATGATGATGCTGATCCCGGAGGCCTGGGCCGGCAACCCGCTGATGAGCGAGGAGCGGCGCGCCTTCTACGAGTACCACGCCTCGCTGATGGAGCCCTGGGACGGGCCCGCCGCGGTGGCCTTCACCGACGGGCGCCAGATCGGCGCGACGCTCGACCGCAACGGCCTGCGCCCCGCCCGCTACATCGTCACCGAGGACGGCCTCGTGGTGCTGGCCTCGGAGATGGGCACGCTGCCGATCCCGGACGAGACGATCGTCGAATCCTGGCGCCTGCAGCCGGGCCGCATGCTGCTGATCGACCTCCAGAAGGGCCGCATCGTCTCCGACGAGGAGATCAAGGGCGAGCTCGCCGCCGCGCATCCCTATTCCGAATGGGTCAAGAACACCCAGATCGTGCTGGAGGAGCTGAAGCCCGTCACCGCCCGCGAGACGCGCTCGGACGTCAGCCTGCTCGATCGGCAGCAGGCCTTCGGCTACACCCAGGAAGACCTCAAGCTGCTGATGCAGCCCATGGCGGTCACCGGCCAGGAGGCGGTGGGCTCGATGGGCTCGGACACGCCGCTCTCGGCGCTCTCCGACAAGCCGAAGCCGCTCTACAGCTACTTCAAGCAGAACTTCGCGCAGGTCACGAACCCGCCGATCGACCCGATCCGCGAGGAGGCCGTGATGAGCCTCGTCTCGTTCATCGGGCCGCGGCCCAACCTGCTCGACATGGAGGGCGCCTCGCGCCGCAAGCGCCTCGAGGTGCGCCAGCCGATCCTCACGAACGGCGACCTCGAGAAGATCCGCTCGATCTCCCATTTCGAGGACCGCTTCGACACCAAGACGCTCGACATCACCTTCCCAGCCGAGAGCGGGGCGGGCGCGATGGAGGGCGCCCTCGACCGGCTCTGCGACCGGGCCGAGGTGGCGGTGCGCGGCGGCTACAACATCATCATCCTGTCCGACCGCGCCGTCGGCCCGGACCGCATCCCGATCCCCGCCCTGCTGGCGACCGCGGCGGTGCACAACTACCTGATCCGCAAGGGGCTTCGCACCTCGGTCGGGCTCGTGGTCGAGTCGGGCGAGCCGCGCGAGGTGCATCACTTCGCGTGTCTGGCCGGCTACGGCGCCGAGGCGATCAACCCCTATCTCGCCTTCGAGACGCTGATCGCGATGAAGAGCGAGTTCCCGCCGGACCTCGTCGAGGACGAGATCGTCTACCGCTACATCAAGTCGATCGATAAGGGCCTGCTCAAGGTGATGTCCAAGATGGGCATCTCGACCTACCAGTCCTATTGCGGGGCGCAGATCTTCGACGCGGTCGGCCTGAACTCGGCCTTCGTCGAGAAGGACTTCTTCGGCACCGCCACCATGATCGAGGGCATCGGCATGGCCGAGGTCGCCGAGGAGACGGTGCGGCGCCACCGCGATGCCTTCGGCGACGCCCCGATCTACCGCAGCGCCCTCGATGTCGGCGGCGAGTACGCCTACCGCCTGCGCGGCGAGCTGCACACCTGGACCCCCGACACCGTCGCGACGCTGCAGCACGCGGTGCGCCTGGGCGTGCCCGAGCGCTACCGCGAATACGCCCGGCTGGTGAACGAGCAGGAGAACGAGCTCAAGACCCTGCGCGGGCTGTTCCGGATCAAGGGCGCGGCCGAGCTCGGCCGCGAGCCGGTCGACATCGCCGCGGTCGAGCCCGCCGCCGACATCGTCAAGCGCTTCGCCACCGGGGCGATGTCCTACGGCTCGATCTCCAAGGAGGCGCACGAGACGCTGGCCATCGCGCTGAACTCGTTCGGCGGGCGCTCGAACTCGGGCGAGGGCGGCGAGGAGGTCGAGCGCTTCAAGCCGCTGCCGGACGGGCGCTCGCGCCGCTCGGCGATCAAGCAGGTGGCCTCGGGCCGCTTCGGCGTGACCACCGAGTACCTCGTCAACAGCGACATGATGCAGATCAAGGTCGCGCAGGGCGCCAAGCCCGGCGAGGGCGGCCAGCTGCCCGGCCACAAGGTCGACGCCAAGATCGCCAAGGTCCGCTACGCCACCCCCGGCGTCGGCCTGATCTCGCCGCCGCCCCATCACGACATCTACTCGATCGAGGATCTGGCCCAGCTGATCTTCGACCTGAAGAACGTCAACCCGGCGGCCGACGTCTCGGTGAAGCTCGTCTCCGAGGTGGGCGTCGGCACCGTGGCGGCGGGCGTCGCCAAGGCGCGGGCCGACCACATCACCATCTCGGGCTACGACGGCGGCACGGGGGCGGCGCCGCTCACCTCCCTGAAGCACGCCGGCGGCCCCTGGGAGACGGGGCTGGCCGAGACGCAGCAGACGCTGGTGCTCAACCACCTGCGCGGCCGCATCGCCCTGCAGGCGGATGGCGGCATCCGCACCGGGCGCGACGTCCTGATCGCGGCCTTGCTCGGGGCCGACCAGTTCGGCTTCTCGACCGCGCCGCTGATCGCGGCGGGCTGCATCATGATGCGCAAGTGCCACCTCAACACCTGCCCGGTCGGGGTCGCGACCCAGGACCCGGTGCTGCGCAAGCGCTTCAAGGGCACGCCCGAGCACGTGGTGAACTACTTCTTCTACGTGGCCGAGGAGCTGCGCGAGCTGATGGCCGCGATGGGCTTCACCAAGCTCGACGACCTCGTCGGCCGCTCCGACTTCCTCGACAAGCGCGAGGCGATCGACCACTGGAAGGCCCGCGGCCTCGACTTCTCGAAGCTGTTCCACCGTCCCGACGTCGGGCCGGAGGTGGCGATCCGGCACGTCGAGTCGCAGCACCACCCGATCGACACGGTGCTCGACCGCCGCCTGATCGAGCGGGCGCGGGGCGCGATCGAGACCGGCGAGCCGGTGGTGATCGCGGACGTGATCAGGAACTCGGACCGGGCCGCCGGGGCGATGCTCTCAGGGATGGTCGCCAAGGCGCACGGCCACGAGGGCCTGCCCGACGACACCATCGTGGTGAAGCTGTCCGGCACCGCCGGCCAGAGCTTCGGCGCCTGGACGGCGGCGGGCATCACCCTCGAGCTGACCGGCCACGGCAACGACTACATCGGCAAGGGCCTGTCGGGCGGCAAACTGATCCTCCGCCCGAGCGACGCGCTGCGCTCGCCCGCGGGCCGGACCATCATGGCCGGCAACACGGTGCTGTACGGGGCGATCGCGGGCGAGTGCTACATCCGCGGCTCCGCGGGCGAGCGCTTCGCCGTGCGCAATTCCGGCGCCATCGCGGTGGTGGAGGGCATGGGCGACCACGGCTGCGAGTACATGACCGGCGGCGTCGTCGTGTCGATCGGCGAGACCGGGCGCAACTTCGCGGCCGGCATGTCGGGCGGCCTCGCCTACGTGCTCGACGAGGACGGCTCGTTCTCGGCCCGCTGCAACCTCTCGATGGTCGATCTGGAGCCCGTCGAGGAGGAGGACGACCTGATGCGCCGCTTCCACCAGGACGGCGACCTCGAGACCAAGGGCCGCGTCGACATCCTGGCCGACATGTCGGGCCACGACGAGGAGCGGCTCTCGCAGCTCATCACCAACCATCTCAAGTACACGGGCAGCCCGCGCGCCAAGGCGATCCTCGACGATTGGGCGACCTACCGCACCAAGTTCGTGAAGGTGATGCCGGTGGAGTACCGCCGGGCCCTGCGCGAGATGGAGATGGCGCGGATGCCGGTCGCGGCGGAGTAATCGACATCCGACCGGGCGGTCTCCGCCCGGTCTCCCGCTCTCAGGGTACGCTACGACGCGGGCAGCGCAGTCACGGGACTCGCCGGCCTAGGGACCGATCAATGGGCAAGATCACAGGCTTCCTCGAATTCGACCGGCAGGAGCAGAAGTACCAGCTCGCCGCCGACCGGATCCGGCATTTCCGCGAGTTCACGCTGCCGCTCGACGAGCATGACCTCACCAAGCAGGCGGCGCGCTGCATGGATTGCGGCATCCCGTTCTGCCACGGCCCGACCGGCTGCCCGGTGCACAACCAGATCCCCGACTGGAACGACCTCGTGTTCCAGTCCGACTGGGAGGAGGCCTCGCGCAACCTCCACTCCACCAACAACTTCCCCGAATTCACCGGCCGCGTCTGCCCGGCGCCCTGCGAGGAGGCGTGCACGCTGAACCTCGAGAACCAGCCGGTCGCCATCAAGACGATCGAGCAGGCGATCGCCGATCGCGCCTGGAACATGGGCTGGGTCAAGCCCGAGCCGTCCGCGACCCGGACGGGCAAGCGCGTGGCTGTGGTGGGCTCGGGCCCGGCCGGCATGGCGGCGGCCCAGCAGCTCGCCCGGGTCGGGCACGACGTCCACGTCTTCGAGCGCGAGCCGAAGGCCGGCGGCCTGCTCCGCTACGGCATCCCGGACTTCAAGATGGAGAAGCGCCACATCGACCGGCGCGTGAAGCAGATGGAGGCCGAGGGCGTCGTCTTCCACTACAACCAGAATATCGGCGTGACGAAGCCGGTGGAGGAGCTGAAGGCCGAGTTCGACGCCGTGATCTTCTGCGGCGGCGCCGAGGATCCGCGCAACCCGCAGCTGCCGGGCCAGGATCTCGAGGGCGTGCACTACGCCATGCCCTACCTCGTGCAGTCGAACCGGCGCGTCGCCGCCGAGCCGATGCGCGGCAACGGCGAATTGCCGATCATGGCGGCCGGCAAGAACGTGGTGGTGATCGGCGGCGGCGACACCGCCTCCGACTGCGTCGGCACCGCCTTCCGCCAGGGTGCGCTGTCGGTGACGCAGCTCGACATCCGCCCGCGCCCGCCCGAGCGGGAGGACAAGCTGACGGTGTGGCCGTACTGGCCGACCAAGATGCGGACCTCGTCGAGCCAGGCCGAGGGCGCCGAGCGCGAGTTCCAGGCCGCCACCCTGCGGGTCGAGGGCAACAGGAAGGGCCACGTCACCGGCGTCGTCTGCGCCCGGGTCGATGCCAAGCGTCAGCCGATCCCGGGCAGCGAGTTCGTGCTGCCGGCCGATCTCGTCTTCATGGCGATCGGCTTCGCGGGCTCGATCCAGAAGGGCCTGCTGGAGCAGTCCGGCGTCGGCGTGTCAAAGCGCGGCAATGTCGAGGCGAACGAGGAGGATTACCGCACCTCCGACGAGAAGATCTGGGCCGCGGGCGACATGCGCCGCGGCCAGTCCCTGGTCGTCTGGGCGATCCGCGAGGGCCGTCAGGCCGCCCGCTCGATCGACGAGGCGCTGACGGGCGCGAGCATCCTGCCGCGCTGAGAGCGGAACCCGGTCGGCCCGGTAGTCCCGGACCGGCCGCCGCAGGCGACGGACGGGGCGGGCCCGCACCGCCCGAGCCCGCGCGGAGACGCCCGGACGGCCGTCAGGCGAGCCAGAGGGCGAGCGCGATCACCGCGATCGCGAGCGCGATGAACCCCGCGAAAGCCGGCAGGACCCAGCTCCGGCGCCCATGCGGATCGGCGAAGCGCTGTGCCTTGCGGGTCGCCGCCTCGGTCTCGCGCGCCAGAGCGATCCGCTCGGGGGAGGGCGGCGTGCCCGCGACCTCGTCGCAGGTGCCGAGCTGCGCCATGCCGGGGTCGTAATGCGCGACCTTGTCGCCGGTTCGCCCGCTGTCGATGTCAGCCTTGAGCATGGCGGATGTCGGCTTGTCGGACGCCGGCGGCGCGCGAACGGAGAGGTCGCCGGGCGGCGGCGGATCTTCGGACCGGAACACCATCATACCCTCCTCGGGCCTCGCCCGCGCCCAATTCTGCACCGAGAACCGGACGGACCGACGCGCCGAACCCGCCCGGCGAACGCGTCGGCCGGTCCGCAGGCGACGCGCCGGCTCCCATAGGCGGGGCAATGCCCCAGGGGACCCAATGTTTCCCGCCGGGAGCGGCGCGGCCGCGGGGCGGCCTGTCCACGCGGCCTCCGCCTTGCGGCCCCGCCGCACCCGATCCATGGTCCGCCCGGCCCAGCTCCCGCCCGTCCGGGTGCGGCACGGTCCGCCACGCCGCCACCGGCGACGGGGTGCCTTGAATGACACGGAGGCTCGCATGCCGAACCATCGCCTCGCGATCGCCGCGCTGCTGCTCCTGCCGAGTGCCGGCTGCAGCACCCTGATCCAGGCCCCGATGCGGACGGGCAGCCTGCCCCAGGCGACGGGGCCGGATCCCGGCACCGCCGCCGAGCCCGGGCGACAGACGCGGCTCCGGCCCGCGCCGGGCCGGGTGCCGTCGGCGCGGGCCAACCGGGGCCGATCGGACCTGGTCGATCCCTATGCGGCGTTGCGCGAGTCCGAGGCGGATCGGCGCCACTGGGCGCAGGAGCCCGGCTCCGACGTCGCCAACCTCCAGCCGCGAGGCGCCCTCCGCCCGGCGACGGCATCGCAGGCGCAGCCCACCGCGACGTCGAGCCTGCCGGAGGGCCGGCCGCGGCGGGCCAGCGACGTCGTCCCGATCGATTGAGACCGCGCCGAAGCATCCCGCCCGAGCCTCAGGATGGCGGCCCCGGCCGGCATCCGCCCCGCCGGTCCGAAGCCGCGCCGCCGATCGGGGACGCGGGCCTCCGGTCGCGGCCGGCCGAGGCCCCGGAGGGGCCTGCGCCGGAATCCTCCAGGGGGCGGATGTCGAGAGCCCGTCGTCGGGACTGCCTGGGCGGGATCGGGACGCGGCCGGGGATGGGATGTCCGCGGGCTGCCCGCGATCGGCCAGGGCGAAGCCAGCCGTCCGGGACGGGCCATCGCTCAGCGAAGCGGCAGCCCCGGCGCCGGACGCGCTCTAGCCCCTGGCCTGTTCGGAGCGAACCGCCTCTCTGAGGACGTCGAGCACGCGGCGGCGCGCCTCCGCGCCCTCGAGGGTCGCCCACAGGCGGAGCATCTCCGCGGTGCCCGGATCCGCCGAGGCGGGAAAGAAACTTTCGACCGGGCAGCCGATCGCGTCGGCGATCCGGTGCAGCATCGCCTCGATACGAGATGGGGTGTTGCCGTCACGCGAGACTTCGGCGGGACGATTCACGAAGCTCCTCTCCTCCGCTGCCGTACCGGCACCCGCTGGCCCCGGCCCCGGAATCCCGAACCCGAGGCGATCGGTCGAACGGACCGGCGGCCACGGCGTATCGGGCAGAACCACGCTCGTTCATCGGCGCCGGAAACTGAATGACCCGTCTATACCAGATCCGGCCGGCGGACATGACTATTCCGGGCGGGATCAAGCGGACACGGATCGATGAAAACCGTGTCCGCTCAACAGATTGGTCGTCGCACGCGGTCGATTTGCCCGGCGCGGCGGGTTTGGTAGGAGCCGGTCATCTCACAAACTTGTGATGCCTCCGCTCGCGCGCTCGCACGGCGCGAGGGGCTCGTGGAGCGCGGTCGCGGCGGCCGGCGTCAGGCCGACCCGTCGATCGCGGCGACCGGTTCGGCCCCGTCCGCCCACCCGGGCTCCGGCCCGATGTCCGCTTCCGGGGACGCGCCGACGCGCCGCAGGCGGGCGCGCTCGGCCGCCTCGGCGGCGCATTTCGCGGCGTGGCCGGCGCGGTTCACGAGCTGGAGATTCGGCAGCCCCCAGAACCCGAGCAGGGTCGGCCACGCCGTCTCGCGATGCGACCGCCAGACCTCGTACAGGGGCACGCGATGATCGACCTCGGCGCTGCGGAGCAGGCGCTTGCCCGAGACGGCGCAGCGGCGGAGTTGGCGCACCCGGAGCACCTTCGCGGATTCGCTCGGCGCCGCCCAGAAGGTCCATGCCGTCACGCAGGCCGCGTGCCAGCGGGCCGTCCGGTTCGGGCTGCCCCAGAGATCCGCATGCCAGCCGAAGCGGTAGACCGGCTGGCCGCAGATGCAGCAGGTGCCCTTGCCCGTCCGGTGGGCGCTCTCGCGGTACGGAGCGGGCGGAAGCCGGAAGCTGCCGGGCAGCCCGTCTCCGGTCTCCGCGGACAGGCGCCACCGCCATCCCTCCGGTTGTCCCGAGCGCGCGGCGAGCGCCCGCGCCAGGCGGTCGGCGCGCAGGACGTGGCTCCGCCAGTAGCTCTCGACCGCGAGGCGGGGCGTCGGCGGGATTAGGGGACGCGCGAGCGCGTGGCGCAGGACCGGAGCGGGAAAGACCGCCGGCAGGCTCCGTTCCAGGCGTGCCAGCGCCCGCGCATTCCGTGCCGCCCGCCATTCCGATGACGCCGTCATATGCCCATCCCGCCGCCCTGGGGATCCTCGCGCCGCAGCGCCTGCAAGCCCCCGAAGCACCGGCAGCCATGTCCGGAGCGGGGTTGCGACGCCCGGGCCAGCCCTTATCACAAGCTGTGCCTTTCGAGGGCATGCCACCCGAGGAGTTCGGATGACCCTGGACGTTCCGCACGATCGCTCCGCCGCGCCGCTCTCGGACGTCGCCGCCACCCCCGGGCCGGCCGCGGCGCAATCCGGAGCCCCGGCGGATCCGGCTGCCGAAACGCCGCCCGTCGGCGGACCGGACGCGACGCAGCCGGACGCGCAGGCCGAGGAGCCCGCGGCAACCGACGCCTTCGAGGCGTTCGGGTCGTTCTCGTAGGCGGGAACGGCGGAGCCGGTGCGAAGCTTACTCGAAGTCGTCTCGGCTAGGGCGTGCCGCGAAGTCAGATACCGCACTCTGTCCCGGTGACCGCGTATTGAAAACGTGCAATATCCCGCCCCGTACCGGGGACAAACCCGATGCCGGGGGTCGGCCCCCTCGAAGGGTCGCGCGCGTCAGGGTTGCACGGTATCGACTTTGCAAGTGGACTTCCACGGACCGGCGGCGCACCCAGCGGCCGGTCGGGGCAGGCGGCACCGGGTCGATGGCTCCCCGCACGCCGGGAGTGACCGACGTGTTCGGAAATGGAGTATCGCAGTGATCGAGATGAGCCCTGAGCGCCACGCCGGCATCCGCCCCGTGATCCTGTGCGGCGGCTCGGGAACACGGCTCTGGCCCGCCTCGCGGGAGAGCATGCCCAAGCAGTTCGCCCGCCTCGTCGATCCGGAGCTGTCGACCTTCCAGGCCACGGCGCTGCGCGTCGCCGCCCCGGAGATCTTCGGCAGGCCCACCGTGATCGCCAACGCGGATTCGCGCTTCATCGTCGCCGAGCAGCTCGCCCAGGTCGGCCTAGGTGCCGACATCCTGCTCGAGCCGCAGGGGCGGGACTCGGCCGCGGCGGTGGCCGTGGCGGCGCTCCACGCCGCCCGGACCGAGCCGCAGGCGGTGGTGCTGATCATGGCCGCCGACCACGTCATCGGCGACGCGCCGGCCTTCCGGGCCGCGGTGGCCGCAGCCGCCGTCGGAGCCCGCGCGGGCTACACCATGACGCTCGGCATCGAGCCGACGCGCGCGGCCACCGATTACGGCTACATCCGCCGCGGGGCCCCCCTGGCGGAGGCGCCGGGCGCCTACGCCGTCGACCGGTTCGTCGAGAAGCCGGACGCGCAGGGGGCCGAGAGCCTGATCGCCGACGGCGCGCTCTGGAACTCGGGCTACTTCCTGTTCCGCGCCGACGTGATGATCGAGGAGTTCGAGACCCACGCGCCCGAGGTGCTCGCCGGCGCCCGCGCCGCCCTCGCGGCGGCCGTGACCGACCTCGACTTCACCCGCCTCGACGCGGCCACCTTCGCCCTGGTGCCCAAGATCTCGGTCGACTACGCCGTGATGGAGCGGACCGAGCGGGCGGGCGTGCTGCCGGTCTCCTTCCCGTGGTCCGACGTCGGAACCTGGGACGCGGTCTGGCAGGTGCTCGAGCACGACACGCAGGGCAACGCGCTGCGCGGCCGGGTCGAGCTGATCGGGACCCGAAACAGCCTCGTGCACAGCGAGGGCGAGGGGCTGACCACGGTGGTCGGGCTGGAGGACGTCGTAGTGGTGAGCACGCCCGACGCGGTGCTCGTCGCCTCCAAGGCCCGCTCGGGCCAGGTGAAGGAACTCGTCGGGCGCCTGCGCGCGCAATCCCATCCCGAGGCGGATGCGCATCTGCGGATGTACCGCCCGTGGGGCTGGTATCAGCGGATCGACATCGGCGAGCGCTTCCAGGTCAAGCGCATCCAGGTGACGCCGGGCGGCCGGCTCTCGCTGCAGAAGCACTTCCACCGGGCCGAGCACTGGGTGGTGGTGCGCGGCACCGCCGAGGTGACGATCGACGAGCGCGTGGTGCTGGTCCACGAGAACGAGGCGATCTACCTGCCGATCGGCTCGATGCACCGCCTCGCCAACCCGGGCAAGATCCCGCTCGAGCTCATCGAGGTGCAGGTCGGCTCCTACACGGGCGAGGACGACATCATCCGCGTCGAGGACATCTACGGGCGCTGATCCGCGCCGAACCGCGCGCGCCCGCCATCCGCGGGCAGCGCTCCGATCCTCCGAACATCCCGCCGAGGCTGCGACCGCCGCCTCGGCCGCTCCCGTGAGAACGACCCGTCCCGTCGGCTGACTGGGGAGCGGGACCCCGCCGCGCCCGATCCGGCACGGCCTGCGGCGCGCCCCGACGCGGCCCGATCGACGCCGACCCGGGCGGTCGATCCGCTAAGCGTCCCGTCCGATCGCCCGCGCCGTCCACCCGACCGCGCCTCGCATCGACCAGCCGCACGACCGCCTTCGACCGGCGGGCGGAGCCTGCGTCCGCGCCGCAGACCGGAACTCCCATCGCACCGAGCGTTGCAGCGCGGCCACAGTGCGGCCGTACCGGTGCTGGCTCAAGGCAGCGTTAACAGGCCGTTAACCATTGCCTTGCATGTCTGAGCTTAACAAAACGTTCACACATCGACCGGCCCGACAGTAATCGAAACCAGCAATCTCGATATTCGCGCTGGCCGTCGCTACCCGATTCAGATCAGCACACCAACCCGGCCTCACCGCACGCGGCGTTACGCGGAGCGAACGGGGTCGCGTGCCTGGGAAAGAGAAAGATGTACATCGTCGTCGACGAGCGGGAGAGTGTCACGGCCCAGTACGTGGCCGGGTTCACCCAGGAGGGCGTCCCCGCCCAGGGCCTCTTCGCCCGGCACTTCCAGGATTGGCTCAGCGTCGCCCCGATCGAGGATCTCTCGCGGATCGAAGGCTTCGTGCTCGGCGATTGCGACGATCGTCCGCGCTGCACCGCGGCGATCCGCAGCCTGTCCCAGGCCCCGATCATCGCCCTGAACGAGACCCGCTCCCTGGAGCAGACCCTCGCCCTCTTCACCGCCGGCATCGACGACGTGGTGCGCAAGCCGGTCCATGTCCGCGAGATCCTGGCGCGGGCCACCGCGATCCGCCGCCGGGTCAGCCGCGGCGTCGCGAAGCCGGCCTCTCCCGACCGCGACGGCCGCCTCGTCGTCCACATGGACGGGCGCGATCCCGAGATCGACGGCCAGAGCCTGCTCCTACCCCGGCGCGAGCGCCACATCCTCGAATACCTCGCCAAGAACCGCGGCCGGCAGGTGACCAAGGGCCAGATCTTCAACGCGGTCTACGGCGACCTCGAGACCGCCTGCGAGGAGAGCGTGGTCGAGGGCCACATCTCGAAGCTGCGCAAGAAGCTTCGCGCCCGCATCGGCTACGATCCGATCGAGGCCAAGCGCATGGCGGGCTACACCTTCGTGGGCTGAGGGGCCCGGCCGGACCGGCTGCGGGGCGGGGCGTTCGTTCGCCGATCCGCCGAACGCCGACACGCCCAAATTCAGGCCGCGCCGGGGACCGGCGCGGCCTCTCTGTTTGGGCCCCGGACCTCCCCGGCGCGGGGTGGCTCAGGCGTCCTAGCGGAAGAGCGAGAGGACGTTCTGGCTGGAGGAGTTGGCGATCGAAAGCGCCTGCACGGCCAGCTGCTGCTGGGTCTGCAACGCCTTCAGCTTTGTCGACTCCTCTTCCACGTCGGCATCCACCAGGATGCCGATGGTGCGGTCGTTGGCCTTCATCAGCGTGTCCACGAAGGTCTTCTGGCCGTCGATCTGGGTCTTGTTGGCGCCGAGCTTGGTGCCCGCGTCGGTGATCTTGGCGATGGCCTTGTCGACCTGGGTGATGATGTTGCCCAGCACGGTGTCGTCGGTGACGGCCGCGATGTTGATGGTCTTGACCGAGAAGCCGGTGGTGCCGACCGTGTCGAGGATGCCCTGCGCGGTCGCCGTGCCGGCATTGGTGCCGTTGCCGGTATAGACCGTCGCGCCGACGCCGCCCGCGCTGCCCGCGGCGGTCTGGCCGCTGGTGAAGCCGAAGCTCACGACGTTGGCGCCCGCCACGGTCACGCTGGCGCCGGTCCCCGTGAGGGAGTTCGTGAAGGTCAGCTTGCTCGCCGCGAAGGAGACCGTGGCGGTGCTGCCCTGGGAGGCCAGCGCCGAGTTGATCATCGCGGCGATGTCGGCGCCGTTCACGGAGGTGTTGGTGCCCGACGTCGCGCTGCCGCCGAGGTTCGAATAGGTCGTGGCGTTGAGGGTCACGGTCTTGGGGCCCGAGCCGTCGTCGACGGTGATCACCTTCGAGCCCGAGGACAGGTCGAGGTTGGCGTAGTTGGTGCCCGCGACGAGGCTGGGTGCCGCCGGGGGCGTCCCGGCATTCACGCCGAAGCCGATATCGATCGGGCTGCCCGTGGGCTGCGCCACCTGGACCGAGAGGTTGGCGGCCGACCCGACGGCGGTGGTGCTGAAGGTGAGGCGGCCCTGGCTGTCGAGGCCGGCCGCGACCTTCGTCTTCAGCGCGGTCGAGGCCGAGATCTGGTTGTTGATCGCCGACAGGAACTCGTCCGCCGTCACCTTCGACAGGTTGGCCGCCGCCGAGGCCAGCGAGGCCTTGTTCAGCCGGATCGTGTCCGTCGAGGCGCCCACCGTCACCTGGATCGCCACCTCGTTGGTGCCCGAGAAATCCGCCGTGCCGCTGTTGGCCGTGCCCGCCCGGAAGCCGCTCGTGCCCGTCAGCGAGGTCGTGCCGACGATGAGGGCGTTGGTGGCGTCGGTGGTCACGTTGGTGCTGTTGAGGTCGTACAGCTTGATCCCGCCGACATCGATGCCGACCTTCGAGAAGGTGATCGTGCCCGCCGCGTCGCGCGAGAAGCCCGCGATCACGTTCTGGATCGCCTTGTAGGCGGTGTTGGACGCGGCCGAGTTCACCGACAGCCAGTTCTGGCCCGAGGACACCGACGAGTCGGCCGTCGCCTGCATCTTGCTCTGGATGGCGGCGACCTCGGTCTGCACCTTGGAGCGGTCGACGCCGGGCTGCAGCGCGGTCTGCAGCTTGGCGCGCAGGTTCTGCATGTCGGACAGGATCGAGGTCAGGCCGTTATAGGCGGTGTCGACCGAGGAGGAGCCGAGGCCGAGCGAGTCCTTGACCGCCGAGAGCGAGGTGTTGTCGGTGCGCACGGTGGTGGCGATGGACCAGTAGGCGGCGTTGTCCGAGGCGGCCGAGACGCGCTGGCCGGTGGAGACGCGGTTGCTGGTCATGTCGAGCTGGCTGTTGATGCTTTTCAGCGTCGTCAGCGCCGTCATGGCGGCGTTGTTGGTCAGCAGGCTGGTCACGGGTCGGGCTTTCCGGGATCGAGAGTGCGGGGGGAGGTCCGTATCCGGGCTCGCACCGGGGCAGCGCGGCCATGCGGGACCGCAGGCCCCTGGCGGCGGGGCCGGACTGCGCGTTGGACATCCGGACTTTCACCGGGGCAGCGGGCCGACATCATGTCTCTGGGCGTCTCCGCCCATCCGCTGCACTCACCGCGGCGCCGCTCCACAGAGACCGATCGGAGGAAGCGCCGTGGATTGGACTCTCCGCAATCCGAGTTAGCGGCCGATTAAGCTAAACAACCGGCACCCGGAAAAATCGATCCGTTAACAGTAACTCTTCCTTAAGCTATGCAATCCGGCCGCTCATCCGCCCAGAACAGCAACAAGGCCGCACCCGTGGGATGCGGCCTTGCTTGAGTCTCGCGATGAGATCTTGCGCGTCCGGGACGCCGATACCGGCCCGGGGCCCGTGCCGGGCGTGCCCGGCGCGGGGTGGCTCAGGCGTCCTAGCGGAAGAGCGAGAGGACGTTCTGGCTGGAGGAGTTGGCGATCGAGAGCGCCTGCACGGCCAGCTGCTGCTGGGTCTGCAGCGCCTTCAGTTTGGTCGACTCCTCCTCGACGTCGGCATCGACCAGGATGCCGATGGTGCGGTCGTTGGCCTTCATCAGCGTGTCCACGAAGGTCTTCTGACCGTCGATCTGGGTCTTGTTGGCGCCGAGCTTGGTGCCGGCATCCGTCACCTTGGCGATGGCCTTGTCGACCTGGGTGATGATGTTGCCCAGCACGGTGTCGTCGGTGACGGCCGCGATGTTGATGGTCTTGACCGAGAAGCCGGTGGTGCCGACCGTGTCGAGGATGCCCTGCGCGGTCGCCGTGCCGGCATCCGTGCCGTAGCCGGTGATGCCGTTGGTGCCCGTGCCGGACGCCGTCTGGCCGCTGGTGAAGCCGAAGCTGGTGACGTCGGTGCCCGCGAGCGTGACCTTGGACGCGCTGCCCGCGACGGAGCTCGTGACGGTCAGCTTGCTCGCCGCGAAGGAGACCGTGGCCTTGCTGCCCTGGGAGGCCAGCGACGCGTTGATCATCGCGGCGATGTCGGCGCCGTTCACCGAGGTGTTGGCCGTCGAGGTCGCGGCGCCGCCGAGCGCCGTGTAGGACGCGGCGTTGAGGGTCACGGTCTTGGCGCCCGAGCCGTCATCGACGGTGATGACCTTCGAGCCCGAGGACAGGTCGAGGTTCGAGTAGTTGGTGCCCGCGACCACGCTCGGCGCGGCGCTGACGCCGAAGCCGACGTCGATCAGGGTGTTGCTGACGCCCGCGTTCACCGACGCGACGGCGTTCTGGACCGTGACGGTCTGGGTCGAGCCGCTGGCGGTGGTGTTGAAGGTGAGCCGGCCCTGGCTGTCGAGGCCGGCGGTGACCTTCGTCTTCAGCGCGGTCGAGGCCGAGATCTGGTTGTTGATCGCCGACAGGAACTCGTCCGTCGTCACCTTCGAGAGGTTGGCCGCCGCCGAGGCCAGCGAGGCCTTGTTCAGCCGGATCGTGTCCGTCGAGGCGCCCACCGTCACCTGGATCGCCACCTCGTTGGTGCCCGAGAAATCCGCCGTGCCGCTGTTGGCCGTGCCCGCCCGGAAGCCGCTCGTGCCCGTCAGCGAGGTCGTGCCGGTGACGAGGGCGTTGGTGGCGTCGGTGGTCACGTTGGTGCTGTTGGCGTCGTACAGCTTGATCCCGCCGACATCGATGCCGACCTTCGAGAAGGTGATCGTGCCCGCCGCATCGCGCGAGAAGCCCGCGATCACGTTCTGGGTGGACTTGTAGGCGGTGTTGGACGCGGCCGAGTTCACCGACAGCCAGTTCTGGCCCGAGGACACCGACGAGTCGGCCGTCGCCTGCATCTTGGCCTGGATGGCGGCGACCTCGGTCTGCACCTTGGAGCGGTCGACGCCGGGCTGCAGCGCGGTCTGCAGCTTGGCGCGCAGGTTCTGCAGGTCGGACAGGATCGAGGTCAGGCCGTTATAGGTGGTGTCGACCGCCGAGGAGCCGAGGCCGAGCGAGTCCTTGACCGCCGAGAGCGAGGCGTTGTCGGTGCGCACGGTGGTGGCGATGGACCAGTAGGCGGCGTTGTCCGAGGCGGCCGAGACGCGCTGGCCGGTGGAGACGCGGTTGCTGGTCATGTCGAGTTGGCTGTTGATGCTTTTCAGCGTCGTCAGCGCCGTCATGGCGGCGTTGTTGGTCAGCAGGCTGGTCACGGGTCGGGCTTTCCGGGATCGAGAGTGCGGGGGGAGGTCCGTATCCGGGCTCGCACCGGGGCAGCGCGGCCGTGCGGGACCGCAGGCCCCTGGCGGCGGGGCCGGACTGCGCGTTGGACATCCGGACTTTCACCGGGGCAGCGGGCCGACATCATGTCTCTGGGCGTCTCCGCCCATCCGCTGCGCTCACCGCGGCGCCGGCCCGTCTCGCGATGGGGGCGCCGATGCCTGCACTCTGACGGCATCGCCTTATCAAGCGATTAAGTCTGGCCTGCCGGGGAATCGCGGTGCGGGACGATTCGCGGCGCCGCACGCAAAGCTGCGGCCCCGGCGCATTCGACCGCCGCGCGCTTCCATCGGCCGCGATCTCACCCGAAGGTGACGCCCACGAACTCGCCCCGGCGCCAGCGCAGGTGCACCGCCACGGTGCGCAGGTCGTGGGCCGCGATCACGAGGTCGAAGCGCTCGGGCAGGGCGATGTCGGGCGAGACCCGGATCTTGGCGCCGCTGCGCGACAGGTCGCGGATCACGCAGGCGACGAGCTGGCCGCCGATCACGATCCGTCCCTGCTGCACCACGCGGTGGCGCTTCGGACGGTCGGACACCGCGGCTCCGGGAGCGGCTTCGGATCCCGGGCGCTCCGGACCGTCCCGCACGTCGTCGCTCCGTTGGTCCATGCCGGCCCCGCGCCTTCCTCCCGGGCGGCGCCCGGCCGTCCCCACGGGCTCGAAACCCGCCGGGGCCCGACCCTAGGGCGGGCGTCGTTAACGAAGCCTCAAGCATAACCGGCGACTTCTGGTTGACGCATTTCGGAGCCCGCCTGATCCCATGACCACCACCCCGGCCCCGTCAAAACCGGTCGCACCGGGTTCGACCGAGCCAGGGTCGTTCCCCGCGCGGTCGATCGAGACCGGCGCGCCCAAGGCTGGCGCGCCCAAGGCTGGCATGCCCAAGGCCGGCATGCCCAAGACAGGCGCGATCCGGGCCGGATCCGCGCCGGCGGCTTCGCGGGCCGCGGCGACGCGGCCGGACCGGCTGCCGCCACGCCCGCTCGCGGGCCTCATCGCCCTGCGGCGCGCCCGGGAGGCCAGCGTCGAGCGGGCGGCAGCGGCCGTCGCTGTCCTCGTCGCCGCGACGGCCAGCGGCTTCGCGGGCTACGCGATCGCCCACCGCAGCGACACCTACGACGTCCGGGCGGTTCTGCCGCCGCAGGCCGGCCCCTTCGCCTGGAAGCGCGGCGTGACGCCGACGCGCGCCGCGGCGCCCGATCTCGATCCCACCACCACGGGCGCGCTGCCCGAGCGCCCGGCCCGCGCCGCCGAGCGCGCCGAGCCGGCCGGCCCCGGCGACTACGTCCTGCGCGGCGTCAGCGGCAGCGTCGCGCTGCTCGAGGGCGAGGGCGGGCGCGTCGCCGTCTCGACGGGCGACGTGGTGCCGGGCGCGGGCCGGGTCCTGGCCATCCGCAACACCGGCGCGGGCTGGGTGGTGATCACCACGCAGACCATCTTCGGGCCCGCGCCGCAATGAGCGCCCGCCGCCGCCCGCTCCGCGGGCAAGCCTGGTGCAAGCGTGGCCCCCTAGAGCCCTGCGCGATCGTTCCGCACCCGGCGCCCCCGTCGGCGGCGCGCGCTCCGGAGACGCGGCCGTGAACAGCACCCTCACGAGCTACATGCTCATCGCCCGCGACATGCCGACGGCCCTCAAGCGCAAGGCCGCCGAGACCACGGTCGCGCGCGAGACGGCGTACTACAAGGCCAATATCGGCAAGGTGCACTCGATCGACGACCTGCTCGCCGACCAGCGCCTCTACAGCTACGCCATGAAGGCCTACGGCCTCGAGGACATGACCTACGCCAAGGCCTTCATGCGCAAGGTCGTGAGCGAGGGCACGACGGATTCCACGAGCTTCGCCAACCGCCTCGCCGACGACCGCTACGTCGCCTTCGCCAGGGCCTACGATTTCACCAAGGTCTACGGCACCTCCGCCACCGGCGCGAACGCCGTCACGGCCGACGACGGCACTACCACGACGGCCACGGCGGCCGCGGTGACGGGCACGCTCGCCCTCGACAAGCCGCTCGACTTCAGCGGTACCAACGCGGTGAGCCTCTCGATCGACACGCAGGTGGACGCCACCACCACCCGGACGGGCAGGATCGTGCTCGACGCCGCGACCTTGCGCGGCGCGGTGCGCAACCTCGCCAGCGTCACGGGCGCCGAGCTGGTGGCGGCGATCAACGACCAGATCGCCCGGACAGGGGAGTCGGGCCTCGCCGGCAAGGTCGCGGCGAGCCTCGACGGGCAGAACCGGCTCGTCCTCTCCACGACCGCCTACACCAATCTCGGGGCCGACGGCGCGCCGGGCGGCAGCGGCGCCGACGCCGACACCCTCTACGCGGGTGTGGGCGCCGCCCGCACCCTGCTGGTGCAGAACGTAACGCTGCCCCTGAGCGGCGAGACCGCGATCGACATCGGCTTCGGCGCAGAGACCGGCCTCGACGCGCAGACCCGGGCCGCCACCGACGCCTATCTCGACCAGTCCCTGGAGGAGGATGCGGGCGCGGAGGATACCGGGGTGCGCCTCGCCCTCTACTTCGCCCGGAAGGCGTCCACCATCACGAGCGCCTACGACTTCCTGGCCGACACCGCCCTGACCCAGGTCGCCAACACCCTGCTGGGGCTGCCCGCCACCACAGGCGCCACCAGCAGCGACGCCCTGACGAACCGCGTCAACGCGATCACGGCCAAGATCGACATCGCCAGCCTGAAGGATCCGGCCGCCGTGCAGGTGCTGGCCAAGCGCTTCGCGGCGATCTGGGACGCGCAGAACAACACCGCCGCCTCGCCGATCCTGGCGCTGTTCACCGATGCGGGCGCGTCCGACGGGATCGGGGTCGATCTGCTGCAGAGCCTGCAGACCGTCCGGTTCGGGAGCTGAGCCCGTGCAGAACAGTCTCTACGTCGCCCTCTCCAGCCAGATCGCCCTCGAGAAGCGCATCGACACCGTGGCGCAGAACGTCGCCAACATGGCGACCGCGGGCTATCGCGGCGAGGAGATGAAGTTCTCGGCGCTGCTCGCCCAGGCGAGCCGCGGCACCGTCGCCTTCGCGAGCGCGGGCGAGAGCTTCATCTCGAAGGCGTCGGGGCCGATCACCCGGACCGATTCCCCCCTCGACGTCGCGCTCCAGGGCGATGCGTGGCTCAGCGTCGGGAGCCCGGCCGGGCCGGTCTATACCCGCGACGGCCGCCTGACGATGGACGCCACCGGCCGCCTCACCACGCTCACCGGGCAGCCGATCCTCGATCCGGGCGGCGCGCCCCTGCTCCTCGACCCGCAGGCCGGACCGCCCACCATCGGGCGCGACGGCAGCGTCTACCAGGGCACGAACCAGGTCGGCGCGCTCGGCGTCTTCACCCTCGACCCGAAGGCGCAGATCACCCGCGCGGGCAGCAACGCCTTCAAGGCCAGCCTGCCGGGGCGCCCGGTCCAGGACTTCACCGGGATCGGCGTGGTCCAGGGCCATATCGAGGGCTCCAACGTCAACCCGATCCTGGAGATGACGAAGCTCATCTCGATCCAGCGCGCCTTCGAGAGCGCGGCCAACCAGACCCAGCAATCGGAGAGCTCGCTGCAGGACGCCATCAAGACGCTCGGGCCGCAGGGCTGAGGCGATGGCGGACGCGATCGAGCGGCTGGGCCGGGCGCTGGACGCGGCCCTCCAGGGGGATGCCCTGGTGCGGGTCGGCGGGCGGGTGAGCGAGGTCTCGGCCAGCGCCTGCCGCATCGGCGGGATCGCGCCCTACGTGCGCCTGGGCGACCGCGTGGGCTTCACGGCGAACGGGCGGGAGCAGATCGGCGAGATCGTGCGGATCGACGCCGAGGGCGCCACGCTCAAGACCTTCGAGAGCCGGATCGCGGCCGGGATCGGCACGCCGGTGTTCCGGCTCGGCGCCGCCGACCTGCGGCCGGATGCGAGCTGGAAGGGCCGCGTCATCGACGCCCTCGGGCGCCCGATCGACGGCGCCGGACCGCTGCGTCCGGGCCCCCGCACGGCCCCCCTCGACGCCGACCCGCCGGCCGCCTTCTCGCGGGCCCGGGTGCGCCGGCCCCTCGGCACCGGGGTGCGGGCGATGGACCTGTTCACGCCGCTCTGCGCCGGCCAGCGCATCGGCATCTTCGCGGGCTCGGGCGTCGGCAAGTCGACGCTGCTCGCCATGCTGGCGGATGCCGCGGGCTTCGACAGCGTCGTGGTGGCGCTGGTGGGCGAGCGCGGACGCGAGGTGCGGGAATTCCTCGAGGGCCCGATCGCCCAGGCGCGGGACCGCTCCGTGATCGTGGTCTCGACCGGCGACGAGAGCCCGATGATGCGCCGCCAAGCCCCCAAGGTGGCGCTTGCGGTGGCCGAGACCTTCCGCGACCGCGGCGAGTCGGTGCTGCTCATCGTCGATTCGGTGACGCGCTACGCCCATGCCGCCCGCGACGTCGCCCTCGCGGCGGGGGAGCCGGCGGTGGCCCGCGGCTACCCGCCGAGCGTGTTCTCGGACCTGCCGCGGCTGCTCGAGCGGGCCGGCCCGGGTCTCGAGGGCCAGGGCAGCATCACGGGCGTGTTCTCGGTCCTCGTCGACGGCGACGACCACAACGACCCGGTGGCCGACTCGATCCGCGGCACCCTGGACGGCCACATCGTGCTCGACCGCGCCATCGCCGAGCAGGGCCGCTACCCGGCGATCGACCTGCTCGGCTCGATCTCGCGCCTCGCCTCCGAGGTCTGGACGCCCGAGCAGCGCGACCTCGTGCGCCGCCTCAAGGCGATGATGGCCCGCTTCGAGGAGACGCGCGACCTGCGCCTGATGGGAGGCTACCGCGCGGGCACCGACGCGGAGCTCGACCAGGCGATCGCCCTGGTGCCGCGCATCTACGAGGCCCTGCGCCAGGAGCCCGGCGGGGCCCCGAGTCAGGACGCCTTCCTCGAGCTCGCCCAGGCGCTGCGGGGATGAGCACGATCCGTCCAAGCCCCGCACAAGCCTCTTCACCCCTTATGCGTCCCGAAACCGCGTCTCACGAATCCAGAAAGACCTGAAGGTGTCCGCATGAGTCTCATCGGTACGCTCCGGACCAGCGTTTCCGGCATGAATGCCCAGTCGAACCGGATCTCGACGGTGGCGGAGAACATCCAGAACGCGTCCACCACGGGCTACAAGAGCACGGCGGTCGAGTTCTCCTCGCTGATCCTCGAATCGGCCGATATCGGCAACTACAACTCGGGCGCGGTCGAGAGCACGGTGCGGCGCTCGGTGAGCCAGCAGGGCTCCGTCGCCTTCACCACCTCGAAGACCGACCTCGCGATCCAGGGCAACGGCTTCTTCGTGGTGCAGGACG
Organism: Methylobacterium sp. HJ2; assembly: GCF_056431005.1. NCBI lineage: Bacteria > Pseudomonadati > Pseudomonadota > Alphaproteobacteria > Hyphomicrobiales > Methylobacteriaceae > Methylobacterium > Methylobacterium sp. HJ2. Next base: position 23,414 of record NZ_JBWJYM010000006.1, read on the forward strand.
CCAACAAGGCGCCCTACCTGACGCGGGCCGGCAACTTCGTCATGGACGGGGCGAGCGGCAACATCGTCAACGCGGGCGGCTTCACCCTGCTCGGCTACAAGATCGGCGCCGATCCCTCGCTCAACAGCGTCACCAACATGGTGCCGGTGGATCTCCAGCAGTTCGGCGCCCAGGCCCAGGCGACCACGAGCGCGACGATCGCCGGCAACCTGCCGCTCGCCGCCGACCAGACCGCGAAGAACACCTCGCTCGTGGTGTTCGACAGCCTCGGTCAGCAGAAGACCATCGGCATCGCCATGAAGAAGGACACTGCCGGGACCTGGACGATGACGTTCAGCGAGGGCGCGGCAGCCCCCAAGACCGAGACGCTGACCTTCGACGGCAACGGCAGGATCTCGTCCCCGCTGACGACGTCCGTGACGCTCGCCAGCGGCCAGCAGGTCGCGCTCAACCTGAGCGGCATGACCCAGCTCGCCGCCGACTACTCGCTGACCGGCAAGACCAACGACGGTTCCGCCGCCGCGCCGGTGACGGGCGCGGAATTCGGCACCGACGGCACCGTCTACGCCACCTACGCCGACGGCACCCGCACCGCCGCCTACAAGGTGGCGCTCGCCAACGTCGCGAGCCCGGACAACCTCGAGCCGCGTGCCGGCAACGTCTACAAGCCGAGCGTGGATTCGGGCGACATGCAGATCGGCTTCGCCGGCCTCGGCGGGCTCGGCGCGATCAAGTCGGGCGCGCTCGAGCAGTCGAACGTCGATGTGAGCACCGAGCTCACCTCGATGATCGAGTCGCAATCGGTCTACAACGCCAATTCCAAGGTGTTCATGACCGGCAACGAGCTGCTCGACACCTTGATGAACCTGAAGCGCTGAGCCTCAGCACGCCTGACCGCTCGCCCGGAGCCGAAAGATGGGCCTTCAACTTGCGCTGAACACGGCGCGCTCCTCGCTCCTGGCCACGTCGAGCCAGATCGCCGCCTCCGCCCGCAACACGGCGGGGGCGAGCGATGCGAGCTATTCGCGCAAGATCGCCACGCTGGTGACGGCCGACGGCGGCGCGCGCGTGGTGATCACCCGGGCGAGCGACGCGGCGCTGCTCGCGCGCAAGCTCGGCGCGAGTTCGGACGCGAGCGCCGCCGAGGCCCGGCTCGACGGGTTGAAGACCCTGTCGCTGACGGTGGGCGACACCGCCGACGCGGCCTCGCCCGCCGCCCGGCTGGGCGCCCTCGGCGCCGCGCTGCAGGCGGCCGCCAACCAGCCCGACAACATGGATCTCGCCCGGGCGGCGATCGACGGCGCCAACGACCTCGCCGACAGCCTGAACACGGCGGCCCAGGCCGTGCAGGGCGTGCGCGCGGAGGCCGATGCGGGGATCGCCAAGTCCGTCGGCACGATCAACGACCTCCTCACCGCCTTCGACACGGCCAACCGCGCGGTCATGCGCGGGACCGCGGCCGGCGCCGACGTCAGCGACGCCGAGGACGACCGCGACCGGATCCTCGGCCAGCTCTCCCAGGAGATCGGGATCACCACGCTCGCCCGCGCGGGCGGCGACATGGCGATCTACACCGACAGCGGCGTGCCCCTGTTCGAGCGCAGCGCCCGTCAGGTCAGCTTCGCGCCGAGCACGAACCTCGCCTCCGGCGCGGCCGGCAACGCCGTGATGATCGACGGGGTGGCCGTCACCGGCGCCAACTCGCCGATGCCCCTGGCGTCGGGGCGCATCGCCGGCCTCGCGGGCCTGCGCGACGGGGATGCCGCCGAGTACGGCCGGCAGCTCGACGCCATCGCGGGCGGTCTGATCGACGTCTTCGCGGAGACCGATGCGATCGCGGGTGCCCAGGAGCCGGCGCCCGCCACCGGGATCCGCGCCGGCCTGTTCACCGGCGACGACGGCCGCGCCGTGCCCTCCCAGGGCGCCGCGGTGACGGGGCTCGCCCTGCAGATCCGGGTCGCCGCGCGGGTCGACCCGCAGCGCGGCGGGGACGTGGCCCGGCTGCGCGACGGCGGCATCTACAACGACGACACCCGGGTGAACCCGGCGGGTGGCGATGCCGGCTACGCGGGCCGCCTGCTCGCCCTGAGCCAGGGGCTCGCCGCCCCGCGCGACGTCGGCACCGGCACGGCGATCTCCGCCCACGCCACCCTCGCCGACTTCTCCGCCGGGGCCGCGGGCTGGCTCGAGGCGCAGCGCAAGGACGCCACGGGCCAGGCCGACTACCAGTCGACCCTGCTCGGCCGGGCGGGCGACGCCCTCTCCAACGCCGTCGGGGTCAACGGCGACGACGAGACCGCCCTCACGCTCCAGCTCGAGCGCTCCTACACCGCCTCGGCCAAGATCATCGCGATCGTCGACCAGCTCCTGCAGACCCTGATGGATTCGATCCGCTAGGGCCGCGCCCGACGGCGCCCGGTGCGGCGCCGACCGGTCCCGTCACCGACCTTCCCGCGCCGAACCGGCGGCCACTTCGGCGAACAGCACTTTCGAGAGCCCGGCCATGATGACCACGAACTTCATCTCAAGCCTCAACCTCTGGAACGCCCCGCGCAGCGGCCTGCCGCGGCTCCAGAACGCGCTGGCCCAGGCGAACGCCGAGATCGTGAGCGGACGCCACGCCGATATCGGTCTCGCCCTCGGCGCGGATGTCGGCCGCAGCATCGGCCTGCGCCAGCAGACCGACACGCTCTCGGCCCTCACCGACAGCAACGGGGTCGCCGCTCTGCGCCTCGGCACCAGCCAGGCGGCCCTCGGGCAGATGCAGGGCGGCGCCGACACGATGCTGAAGACCCTCACCGGCCTGCCGCTGCTTCAGCGGGCGCAATCGCTGGCCGACACCGCGCAGAGCGCGCTCGCAGCGCTCGGCGCCGGGCTCAACGCCTCGGCGGGCGGGCAGTACGTCTTCGGCGGAACGAACACCACGACGCCGCCGATCGACACCGCGGCGCTCGCCGGCGCCAGGGATGCGGTCGCCCTGGCCTTCAGCCAGTACTTCAGTGTCGCTCCGGGCAGCGCGGGCGCGGCCTCCATCACGGCCGCGCAGATGCAGGGCTTCCTCGACGGTCCGGTCGCGGCCCTGTTCTCGCCGGCCGGCTGGAGCGCGTGGTCGCACGCGTCGAGCACGCCGATCACCAGCCGGATCTCGCTCAGCGAGAGCGTCACCACCTCGACGAGCGCCAACACGGACTCCGTCCGCACCCTCGCCATGGCCTACGCGATCGGGGCGGGGACGGGGCTCGCGAGCCTGTCGGCGGAGGCGCAGCAGACCGCGACCGAGGGGGTGATGGGGATGCTGAGCCGGGCGAGCAGCGGGCTCGTCTCGATCCAGTCCGATCTCGGCCGCTCGCAGGCGCGCATCACCGAGGCCAACACCCGGATGGATTCGCAGAAGACCCTGCTCGCGCGCGAGGTGACGCGCCTCGAATCGGTCGATCCGGCCGAGGCCAAGACCCGCGTCGACGCCCTGACCACGCAGATCCAGATGTCCTACGCGCTGACCAGCCAGCTGCGTCAGCTCAGCCTCGTCTCGTTCCTCTCCTGAACGCGGCACCCGAGACCTGAACCGCCCGACGACGGGCCCATGACATCGCAACGAGGCACCGCCCCACGATGTATCGGTTTTCCTATTCGGAGATTCTCGAGGACGCTCCCGACACGGCGCGCAAGCGCGAGCGGGAGGCCTTCGACCGGGCGCTGGGGCTCCTGCGCGATGTCGAGGCGCGCCGGGCCGGCGGCAGCGAGCGCACGCAGGCGGTCGGGGCCGTGCAGGACCTCTGGAACGTCCTGATCGCCGACCTCCTCGATCCGGAGAACGGCCTGCCCCAGGGCCTGCGCGACGACCTCGTCCAGATCGGCGTCTGGAACATGCGCGAGGTCGGCGAGGTCCTGCGCGTGCCCGATCGCAGCCTCGCGGCGCTCATCGCGGTCAACACCTCGATCCGCGACGGATTGCAGTGAGCCGGACCATGCGCCTGTCGCTGCGTCCGGGGGAGCGCGTCTACATCAACGGTGCGGTGCTGCGCGTCGACCGCAAGGTCGGGATCGAGCTCCTCAATGACGCGACCTTCCTGCTGGAGGCCCACGTCCTTCAGGCGGACGAGGCGACGACGCCCCTGCGCCAGCTCTACTTCGCGGCGCAGACCATGCTGATCGACCCGGCCAATGCCGGGCCGGCGCGCAGCCTCTACGCCAGCCTGCAGGCGGGCATCCTGGCGCTGACCGGCTCGGACGCGATCCGCCAGGGGCTGGCCGCCGCCGAGGCCCAGCTCGCGGCCGGGCGCCCCTTCGACGCGCTCAAGACCATCCGGGGCCTCTACCCGGCCGAGAGCGCCCTGCTGCTCGGCGAGCCCTTGGCCGAACATTTGGCCAACCCCTTGGCCGAGACCTTGGCCGAGCCGGCCGTCGCGCCGCCCGGCACCCCGCCGCGGCCCGCACCGGAGGCCCCGGCGCGCCGCCCGAGCCCGCCCGTGCGCGTCGAGGCCCGGCACCGCCGCCCGGCCGCGGCCCTCGCGGCGAACGCCGCGGTCGTCCGCGCCGCCCCGATCCCCGAACCGGAAGCCTGACCGCCATGGACGTCACCAGCGCCACATCGACCACCGCCAGCGGGGCCGCCGCCGCCGCGGCCAAGACCACGAGCTCGGTCGCTTCGAAGCTCAACGCCGAGACCTTCCTGACGCTGTTCATGACGCAGCTCCAGAACCAGGACCCGACGAAGCCGATGGATTCGACGGAGTATGTCAGCCAGCTCGCGACGCTGTCGCAGGTCGAGCAGGTGACCCAGACCAACAAGAAGCTCGACTCGATCCTGTCCTCGAGCTTCCTCGACCAGGCCGACGCCATCATCGGCCGCACCGTCACCTCCGCCGACGGCACGGTCTCCGGCATCGTCCAGTCCGTGAAGGTGACGGGCGACGGGGCGCTCGCCACCATGACCAACGGCCAGAGCCTGCTCCTCGGCTCCGGGATCTCGGTCTCCTGACCGGAGCGCGCGCCTTTCGCGCCGGGCCCGGCCGTCGTATCCCCGCATCCGAGAGCCTTGGGCGGCACCCGTCGGGCGGAGTAAGGTCATGAACGAGGTCGACGCCCTCGAACTCGTGCGCGCCGCGATCTGGACGGTGCTCGTCGCCGCCGGCCCCTCCGTCGGGGCCGCGATGGTCGTCGGCATCGGCATCGCGCTGCTGCAGGCCCTGACCCAGGTGCAGGAATCGACCCTGACCTTCGTGCCCAAGATCGTGGTGATCCTGCTGGTGCTCCTCGTCACCGGCACCTTCGTGGGCGCGCAGATCTACGCCTTCGCCGAGATGACCTACGGGCGCATCGCCACCGGGTTCTGACGGGGCCGCCCCCGCGGCCGCGGGCGGGCGCCCGGCGCGGGCCCATCCTCGCACAAGCTTGAGACGCCAAACCCCTTCGTGAGACGCGGCGCAGCGCGCGCCGCGACCGGAGGGAGCCTCGATGGCGGTGAGCGGCGCGCTCGTCGTGGAGCAGAAATCCCGGCGCGACTTCGGGTTCGCGGCGGGCATCGTCGCGATCCTGGCGGTGCTGTTCCTGCCCGTCCCGGCGGTGCTGCTCGATATCGGGCTGGCGCTGTCGATCGCGCTCTCCGTGCTGATCCTGATGGTGGCGCTCTGGATCCAGAAGCCCCTCGAGTTCTCCGCTTTCCCGACCGTGCTGCTCATCGCGACGCTGCTGCGCCTCGCGCTCAGCATCGCCACGACGCGGCTGATCCTGGCCAACGGCCAGAAGGGCGTCGACGCCGCCGGCCACGTCATCCAGGGCTTCTCGCAGTTCGTGATGAGCGGCGACTTCGTGATCGGGATCGTGGTCTTCGTGATCCTGATCACCGTGAACTTCCTGGTCATCACCAAGGGCGCGACCCGCATCGCGGAGGTGGGCGCCCGCTTCACCCTCGACGCGATCCCGGGCAAGCAGATGGCGATCGACGCCGATCTCAACGCCGGGTTGATCGACGACAAGCAGGCCCAGCAGCGCCGCCGGGAGCTCGAGGAGGAATCGGCCTTCTTCGGCTCGATGGACGGCGCCTCGAAATTCGTGCGCGGCGAGGCGGTGGCCTCGCTCATCGTCATCGCCGTCAACGTGTTCGGCGGCATCATCATCGGCACCACGCGGCACGGCATGCCGCTGGGTCAGGCGGCCGACGTCTTCACCAAGCTCTCGGTCGGCGACGGCCTCGTCTCGCAGATCCCGGCGCTGATCGTCTCGCTGGCGGCGGGCCTCCTCGTCTCGAAGGGCGGGACGCGCGGCACCGCCGAGCAGGCGGTGATGGGCCAGCTCGGCGCCTATCCGCGCGCGCTCACGGTCGCCGCCGCGCTGATGTTCCTGTTCGCCCTGGTGCCGGGCCTGCCGTTCCTACCCTTCATCGCGCTCTCGGGCCTGATGGGCTTCATCGCCTACGTGATCCCCAGGCGGGCCGCCGCGCGCCAGGCCCTGGCCGAGGCCAAGAGCGCGGCGGAGGCCGAGGAGAAGGCCGCCGCGACGACCAAGGAATCCCTCAAGGACTCGCTGCGGACGCCGGAGATCGAGCTGATCCTCGGCCGCCAGGTCTCGGCCCAGATCCAGCCGAGCCACGCCGAGATGAGCCACCGGGTGGCCAAGATGCGGCGCAAGTTCGCGCGCCAGTACGGCTTCGTCGTGCCCGACATCAAGCTCACCGACAGCCTCGCCCTGCCGCCCAAGAGCTACCAGATCCTGATCCACGGCACCGTGGTGGCGACGCAGGAGATGCGTCCCGGCGAGATGCTCGTGGTGGTAGGCGACGGGCCCAAGCCCGACGTGCCGAGCGACGAGGTGCGCGAGCCGGCCTTCGGCATGAAGGCCCTCTGGGTGATGGATTCCTACGCTCCCGAGGTGCGCCGCTCGGGCTTCGAGCCGATCGACGGCGCCTCCGTGCTGCTGACCCACCTCTCCGAGGTGATCCGCAACAACCTGCCGCAATTCCTCTCCTACAAGGATATGCGCGGCCTGCTCGACCGGCTCGACCCCGAGTACAAGCGCCTGCTCGACGAGATCTGCCCGTCGCAGATCTCGCATTCGGGCCTGCAGGCGGTGCTCAAGCTCCTGCTCTCGGAGCGGGTCTCGATCCGCAACCTGCACCTGATCCTGGAGGCGGTGGCCGAGATCACCCCGCATGCGCGGCGCGCCGAGCAGATCGCCGAGCACGTCCGCATGCGCATCGCCCAGCAGATCTGCGGCGACCTCGCCGAGAACGGAATCCTCAGCGTGCTCCGGCTCGGGGCCAACTGGGACCTCTCCTTCCACCAGAGCCTCAAGCGGGACGCCAAGGGCGAGGTCATCGAGTTCGACATCGATCCGCGCCTCGTCGAGCAGTTCGGCACCGAGGCGGCCGCCGCGATCCGCGAGCGGATGAAGCAGGTGCACAGCTTCGCCCTGGTCACGGCGCCGGACGCGCGGCCCTACGTGCGGATGATCGTCGAGCGCCTGTTCCCGACCCTGCCGGTGCTCTCGCACCTGGAGATCGCGCGGGGCGTCGAGATCAAGGCGCTCGGCACGGTCAGTTGAGCGCGCCATGCTCGCGGCCGTCCCCGACACGATCCTCGCGGTCTTCCTGATCTTCTGCCGGATCGGCGGCTGCCTCCTCGTGGTGCCGGGCTTCTCGAGCCCGCGCGTGCCCCAGCAGGTGCGCCTCCTCATCGCGGGCTCGGTCTCGCTCGCGCTCTCGCCGCTGCTGCTGCCGCTGTTCCAGGGCCGGATCGCCGGCCAGGCGCCGACCGACACCCTGGTGTTCATCGGCAGCGAGACCCTGACGGGGCTGCTGATCGGCTTCCTCGGGCGCGTCTTCCTGATCGTGCTGGAGACGGTGACGAACGCGGCTTCGGTCATGGTCGGGTTCGGCAGCATGCCGGGCGCCCCGGTCGAGGGCACCGACCCGGTGCCGGCGGTCGAGGCGTTGATCCTGCTCACCGCGACGGTGCTGCTGTTCGCCTCCGGTCTGCACTGGGAGCTGTTCCGCGGGCTCGTCGAATCCTACGCGCGGATCCCGCCCGGGGAGGGGATCGGCACGCAGGACACGCTGGTGCGCGTGGTCGATCAGGTCGCCGACGCCTTCACCCTCGGCCTGCGCATCACCGCGCCGTTCGTGATCTACGCGATCACCGTCAACCTCGCGGCGGGCTTCGTGAACAAGCTCACCCCGACGATCCCGGTGTACTTCATCGCCACGCCGTTCGTGATGGGCGGCGGGTTGCTGCTGCTCTACTACCTCTCCGGCGAGATGCTGATGCAGTACCTGCAGGGCTACGCCGCCTGGCTGCGCAAGGGCTGAGGCGATGAAGGACAAGCGCCTCCTGCGCGCCCGGCGCCTGATGGACGTGCAGGAGCAGATGCGCCGCGTCGCCGAGATGGACCTCGCGGCCGCGCGCGACGCGGCGGCCCGCATCGAGGCCGACCGCACGGCGCTGCTCGCCTCGGTCGCGACGGGAGCGTTCGGGCACCTCCTGCTCCAGGCCGCGACGCGGCGCCTGCGCGGCCTCGCGGCGGAGGCGACCGAGGCCGAGGCCGAGACCGCGCGCCGGGCCGAGGCGCTGCGCGAGAGCGGGCTCGCCGAGAAGCGGGCCGAGGCGCAGGCCGACCGCCTCGCCCGCGCGCACCGGGTCGAGCTCGAGCGCCGGGAGGCGATCGACCGCCTCGACACGCTGGGCCAGCCCCGCCGGGACGCAAGCCTCCCGTAAGCCACGCGGGCTAGGGACTCTCCCAGCATCCCCCATCCGGTGCCGAGGAGAGCCGCCCGATGAGCATCACCCCGCCCTCCGACATCGTGATGGACGTGGCCCGCGCCGCCGATCCGGCCCGCTACCAGGAGGCCACGGCCAAGCTCTCCGTGCCGGGCGACCCGGCGGCCTTCACCGACGCGGCGCGCGCGGCCGGGCTCTCGCTCCACATGCCTCTCGACGCCCGCGGCACGCTGACCGCCCTGCAGAACCAGACGCAGGTGGCCGGCAAGGGCACGGGCGGCGCGAGCGACCCCTACAAGAAGTTCGAGGGCCTCGTCCTGCAGCAATTCGTCGAGGCGATGATGCCCGAGAAGTCCGAGGCCGTGTTCGGCAAGGGCAACGCGGGCGGGATCTGGAAGTCGATGCTCGCCGACAAGATCGGGGAGCAGATCTCCAAGGCCGGCGGCATCGGCATCGCCCGGATGCTGGGCGCGGCCCACCCGGCGCCGGGGGCGGCGACCGGCGCGGCGCCCGTCTCAGACGCGACGGCGGTGCGGCCCGCCGCGGCGAGCCGGAGCTAGGCCGATGCTGCTCGCCTCCCTCAAGCGGCTCGAGGCCACGGTCGAGACCGAGACCGAGGCGCTCGCCGCCAACCGGCCCCTCGACCATGCCGCGATCAACCGGGCCAAGAGCCAGAGCCTGCTGGAACTCACCCGCCTCACCCGCGGCCTCGAGACCGATTCCATCGACGCCACCACCGCGATCGTGCTCGCGCGCCTGCGCGACAAGCTCGTGCGCAACCAGGAGGTCGTCGCCATGCACCTGCGCGCGGTGCAGGAGATCGGCGACACGATGGCCGAGGCGGCCCTCGGCGCGGATTCGGACGGCACCTACGCCGCCTGGGGCGGGCGGCCGTGAGGGTCCTGATCACCGGATTGTGGATCTGCGCCGTCACCATCGGGTCCTGCTACGGCGCGGTGACCTGGGGCGGCGGGCTGTTCTCCAAGAAGACCGAGCCCTATCTCGAGGGTCTCCAGTACCAGAAGCTCGCACCGATCAACATTCCGATGATCGCCGAAGGCAAGGTCCAGGGTTACGTCATCACCGTGCTGGTGTTCACCGCGGATGCCAAGTTGATGCACACCCTGCCGGTGCCGCCGAACGCGTTCGTGGTCGACGAAGCCTTCCGGCAGATCTACGCCGATCCGAGCCTCGATTTCCGCAAGCTCGCCAAGTACGACATCACCAAGCGCCTCGCCGAGGTCCGCGCCAAGGTCAACGAGCGCCTCGGCGCCGACGTGGTCAAGGACGTGCTGGTGGACGAGATGAACTTCGTCGCCAAGCGCGAGGTGCGGTCGTAGGGGCGGGAGCGGGCTTGGGTGCCCTGCGGCACCGTGCCGGGGGTGCGGGCGGATGTCGGCGCCGTCCGTCATCGACCGCCCGGCACGTCCGGTACCGGGGACGGTCGCGCCCGGGCCGCCGCGCGAGCCGACCTTCGCGCTGCCCTGCCTCGACCGTCCGCCGTGTCGCGTCGCGTCGCCGGAGACCCGCACCGGGTCGTCGGACCTCTCCGCGGCCGCCTGTCTGTCGACCGTCGCGGGCCACGGATGGCCTGACCGATCAGGCTGGGATCCAAGCCTGCCGCACGTCCGCGCGGCCCCGTCATGCGGTCATCCAGAGGACCACGTACGCCTCCGGCGGACATTCCGCGACGCGGCGTCACCGGAGGCCGATCGCGCCCCTCGTCCCGCGCGATCGGCCAGCCGGAGGGCACGGGGCGCACCGCCTCCGGCAGAGCGGCGATCCGGTACGGATCGCCGCGCGCCATGCGATGCTGCGGCCTGCACGGCCCGATGCCGCGCATCGCGTCCGGCTGCGTGACGGCGGTCGAGACCGGCGGATCGTCCCGGTCCGCCTCAGGCCTGAGGTTTTCTGCGCGGCGCGTTTGTGAACCGTCGCGTGGGCTTGCAGACCCGCGACGGATAATTCTGGACGCGCGCCAGCAGGCCGGACGGGAAGGCGGATCCAGACCCGCCCGCCGGCAGACCAGGGAGGACGGACCATGTCATTGTTTTCGAAATTGCAGCGCCGTGCCCACGAAGGCCGGCCGGTCCGCGTCGGGTTGATCGGCGCCGGCAAGTTCGGCTCGATGTACCTCTCGCAGGTGCCGCGCACGCCCGGCATCCACCTCGTCGCGGTCGCCGACCTCTCCCCCGACCGGGCCCGCCTCTCGCTGCGGCGTGTCGGCTGGGACGAGGCCCGCTTCGCCGCGACCGGGATGGAAGACGCCGCCCGGGCCGGGACGACCTTCGTCACCGACGACGCGGACGCGATGATCGCGAGCCCGCACGTCGACATCGTGATCGATGCGACCGGTAGCCCCGCGGCCGGCATCCATCACGCGCTCAGGGCCTGTGACCACCGCAAGCACATCGTGATGGTCAACGTCGAGGCCGACGTGCTGGCCGGGCCGCTGCTCGCGCGTCGCGCCGCCGAGGCCGGCATCGTCTACACCATGGCGTCGGGCGACCAGCCCGCCCTGATCGCCGAGCTCGTCGACTGGGCGCGCACGATCGGCCTGGAGGTGATCTGCGCCGGCAAGGGCACGAAGTACCTGCCCGCCTATCACGCCTCGACGCCCGACACGGTCTGGGGTCACTACGGCTTCAGCGAGAGCCAAGTCGCGGGCGGCGACTTCAACGCCCAGATGTTCAACTCCTTCCTCGACGGGACCAAGTCGTCCCTGGAGATGGCGGCGGTCGCCAATGCCTGCGGTCTCACTCCCCCGCGTGACGGGCTGGCCTTCCCGGCCTGCGGCGTCGACGACCTGCCGAACCTGCTCCGTCCCGTGGCCGAGGGCGGCATCCTGGCCGAGCGCGGCACCGTCGAGGTCGTCTCCTCCCTGGAGCGCGACGGTCGGCCGGTCTTCCGCGACCTGCGGTGGGGTGTCTACGCGGTGTTCGAGGCGCCGAGCCCCTACGTGCAGGACTGCTTCGCGCAGTACGGGCTGAAGACGGACAGCACCGGGCGCTACGCCGCGACCTACAAGCCCTATCACCTCATCGGCCTGGAACTCGGCATCTCCGTCGCCTCGATCGCCTGCCGGGGCGAGGCGACGGGTGCCACCAGCGACTGGCGCGGCGACGTGGCGGCGACCGCCAAGCGGGCCCTGCGGGCCGGTGAGCGGCTCGACGGCGAGGGCGGCTTCACCGTCTACGGCAAGCTGATGCCGGCCTCCGAGGCCCTGCGCCAGGACGCCCTGCCGATCGGGCTGGCCCACGACATGGTGCTCACGCGCGACGTCCCGGCCGGCCGAGCCGTGCGCTGGAGCGACGTCGCGTACGACGCGGGCAGCCAGGCGATCCGGGTCCGCCGCGAAATGGAGGCCCTGTTCCGCGGCGAGCTCGGCCTCGCGGAGACGGCGCACAAGCCCGCCTGAGCCCGTTCCGAGATCGACCGGCCGACGGGTCGCCCGGCCGGTCGAGGATTTCGACACGCCGGAGCATCCGGGAACGGGGCCGAGCGCAGGGCCCTGGGCTCCACGGCGAGCGGGGCCCTGCCGCCAGCGGGACGACGGTCTGGCGCGAGATCGCGTGGCGGATGACGCCGTCCATCGCGGTCCGCGACCTGTTCGCCTCTCGCGACCGGTTGAGATTCGGCTTCGCCGCGTCGCGGATGCTCGGGCAGCCCGGCTGCGGCGATGCCGTGCCCCGGCGCTCACCCGCCCGCCAGGAACTCCGCCATCGCGGGGCTCGCCAGCAGCCGCAGCAGGCGCTCCTCCACGGTGATGTCGGCGGTGATCAGGATGCCGCCGCAGACCGTGCCCTCGCCCGTGAAGAGGGCGCGCAGGGTGCTCGCGGGCTGGAGCCCCCGGGGGCCGGCGACGAAGCCCTGCACCGCGCCGGGCGGGTCGGCCCGGCCGTTGACGATCTCGAGGCCCGCGCTCCGCCCGGCCTCGGCCCAGGGCACGAGGCCGATGCGCCGCGCGCCCTGCTGCGCCAGCGCCCGGCGCGGCCCCGACAGGGCGACCACCGCCTCGGGAGCGAGGTGCAGCAGGGTCTCGAACGCCACCGGGCGGCCGGCCGCGAAGCGGTCGATCACCGCGATCCCGTCGAGGTCGTCGGCGAGCACGAAGATCCGGGCATGGGCGTAGTCCGGCCCGTGCACGGAGGTGGCGATCCGGTGGGCGGTGGCGCCCTCGAGCCGCAGGCTGCCGCCGTAGCGCCCGAGGCCCGCCATCGGCTCGCGCCCGTCCGGGATCGCCACGTTGTGGGCGCGGGCCGAGAGCAGGTAGTGGCGGGCCGGGCCCGGATCGACGCCCTCGCCGCCGCCGCCCTCCACGATCCAGCGCACCCCCTCGCAGGCGAGGACGAAGCTGGTGCAATCGGCGTGGCCGTGCGGCGCCGTCGCCGCGAAGGTGCAGGCGAAATGGCCCCAGCCGCGCCCGACCGCGTCGGCGCGGAACGCCAGGGTGTCGACGGGCGCGGGGTCCGGCGCCCGCGGGCCCTGGCGCTCGGCGACGAGGGGCCGGGCGGGCGCCGCGGCGAGCCGGCCGATCCAGGCGGCCTCGTCGAGACCCGGCATCGCGTCCCCGAAGGCCGGCAGCCGGCCGCCGGGATCGAGGAGCGCGGCGAGGGGAGGGAGGGCGGCGGCGACCCGGGCGGCGATGTCCGGGCCCGGCTCCGCCTCGGCCAGTGCCTCGGCCAGCGCCTGCCCGAGCCCGAGGATCTCCAGGCGCCGGTGCGGGCCGGGTTCGGTCATCGTGCCGTCCGGGCCGACGAGGGCGGCGACGCTCTCGGCGAGGCTGGCGCGGGCGAGCGAGGCCCAGTACGGCGCGAGCGGCTGCCCGGGCAGGGCGCGGGCGATCACGAGGAGCGCCGCGCCCGCCTGGAGGCCGTGGAGCGAGCGCCCGAATGCGTTCTGGCCGACGATCTCGGCCAGCGCGAGCCCGTGCCGCACCGTCTCGGCGCACAGGACCGTGCCGTTCGCGGCGAGGCCGGCCAGCGTCTCGGCCCGCGCGGTCAAGGCCGCCGGGTGCAGGCTCAGCGGGTCGGCGGGCTGGCCCCACGGATTGGCGGCGGACCACGCGGCGGCGAGCGCGGCGGCCTCGTCGGGCAGGGCGGCGAGCCAGGCGAGGGCCTGATACTCCAGGCGCCAGGGCACCGAGCGGAACGGGTCCTCCCGCCAGTCCGGCACCTCGGGCAGCGGCCAGTCCGGGAGGCCTGCGAGGCGCAGGAGCGGGCGGCCCCCGGCCTCGCGCCGCACCGGCTTCTCGGGGCCCTGCCGGAGGGCGCGGGCGCGGGCGAGAACCGCGGCCGGGGCGGCGGCCGTCCAGCCCACGGGCGCCTCGGGATCCTGCCCGAGCCGGTCGAGGAGCCGCGCGAGGAAGGCGGGGGCGTCGAGGAGGTCGTCGCCGCAGAGCGCCTCCAGGCGGATCTCCTCCTCCAGCGCCACCTCGGGCGCGGCGACGAGGTCCACCTCCGGGAGCGCGTCGCCGGCCTCCTGCCAGGTGCGGAAGCCGAGTTCCACCGCGGCGGCGCCGGTCGGCGGGCGCAGGGACAGGGTGAAGCGGCGGGCCTGGGGCACCGCCGCGAGGTTCACCGAGGCGCCGAGATCGGGCACCGATATCAGACCCGGATAGGGCGGAGGAATCGGTGCGCCGAAGCCGTCCCGGTAGAGCACGCCGGCGCGCGCGGCGTGCTCGTCCGGCCGCTCGGCATGGATCTGCCCGCGCAGCACCAGCCCGACGCCCGGGACGAGGGCGTGGCGGACCAGCCGGGGCTCGGGCCCGAGGCGGCGGCGGCGATCCGGCCGGTCCGGATCCGCCGCGCCCCGGCGCAGCCGCAGCTCGGAGATCCAGAAGGTCTCGGTGTTGCGCCAGGAGCGCAGGCCCAGCGTCAGGCCGCGGGCGCCCGCCGGCACCCGGAAGGCGAGGCGGATCCCCGCGGCGCGTCCCCCGGCGGAGCCCTCGGGCAGGTAGGCCGGCCCCGGGATCCAGGCGCCGTGCGGGTCGGGCAGGGTGCGGACCAGACCCGGCACGCTCTCGACGTCGAGGCTGGAGCCGTCGCGGGCGAGGAAGTCGAAGCCCGCCAGGGCGAAGTCGAGGGTGTGGCCCGCCGCCTCCGCCCCGTCCCAGGCGAGGCGAAATCCGAGGCTCCACCACGTCTCCGGCACGAGGTCGCGGAACTCGAGGAGCACCCGCGCCCAGCGGTTCTTGGCCGCGACCGCGTGCTCGCCCGCGCGCCCGCCCGCGCCGGCCCCGCCCGCGTAGCGCGCCGCGCGCGGGCGCAGCCAGCCGCCGGCATCGTCCGTGGCATCCTGAATCGGCCCCTGCTGCGTCATCGTCGGGATCGCGGCTCGTCGGTCTCGGAGGGGCGCGCACGGGCCCGGCGGGCGCCAGCCTCGTGCAAGATTGCGGACCTACACCCCATAGCAGAGGACGGCTCCGCGTGAGTCTCCGATCCGTGGCGCGCGAGGGGAGCACAGCATGAACGGCGTTTATCTGTTCGATCTCGCCTCGCAGCAGGCCCGCTACCTCGCGGTGCGCCAATCGACCATCGCGGGCAACGTCGCGAACGCCAACACCCCGGACTACAAGGCCCGCGACGTGACCCCCTTCGCCCAGGTGCTCGCCCGCACCGGGATCGAGCTCGCCACCACCGCCACCGCCCATGCGGGCACCGAGGGCACCGGCGTGCCGGTGAAGACGGTGCCGGCCCGCGACGGCTGGGACGTGCTCCAGACCGCCAGCGCGGTGAGCCTGGAGCAGGAGATGCTCAAGGCCAGCGACGTCTCGCGCGAGCACAACCTCAACACCGGCATCGTCAAGTCCTTCCACCGGATGCTGATGCTCGCCGTGAAGGGCGGGGCATGATCGACCCCCTGCTCTCCGCCTCGCGCCTCGCCAGCGCCGGGCTCGAAGCGCAGTCGCTGCGCATGCGCGTGGTCTCCGAGAACCTCGCCAACGCCCAGTCGACCGGGACCGAGCCGGGCGCGAACCCCTACACGCGCAAGACCGTGACCTTCCGGGCCGAGCTCGACCGGGCCCTCGGCGCGGCCTCGGTCCGCGTCTCCGACATCGGCGCCGACACCGCCCCGTTCCGCACCGAGCACGACCCCGGCAACCCGGCGGCGGATGCCAACGGCACCGTGAAGCTGCCGAACGTGAACATGCTCGTGGAGATGGCCGACATGCGCGAGGCCAACCGCTCCTACGAGGCCAACCTCCAGGTGATCAAGCAGGCCCGCGCCATGGTGGCCAGCGTGATCGACCTCCTGAAGACCTGAGAGACCCGATGATCGAGGCACTCGCATCGCTGTCGGCCTTCGACAAGGCCGCGACCACCGTCAGCCTCGCGCGGCCCGAGGCGGCCGCGATCCAGAAGACCGGGTTCGCCGGCCTGACCGGGCTCGCGGGCGCCGCCCCGTCGAGCCCCACGGACTTCTCCGACATCATGGCGCAGCTCGCCACGGGCGTGCGCGACTCGGTGCGGGCGGGCGAGGCGGCCTCGATCGCCGGCATCCAGGGCAAGGCCAGCGCGCAGCAGGTGGTCGAGGCGGTGATGTCCGCCGAGCAGAGCCTGCAGACCGCCGTCTCGATCCGCGACAAGGTCGTGGCCGCCTATCTCGAACTGAGCCGCATGGCGATCTGAGGAGCCACGACGATGAGAGCGCTTGCGATCGCCGCCACGGGCATGTCCGCCCAGCAGCTCAACCTCGAAGTCATCGCCAACAACATCGCCAACCTGAACACCACCGGGTTCAAGGGCGCGCGGGCGGAGTTCACCGACCTGCTCTACCAGGCCGAGCGCCTGCAGGGGGTGCCGAACCAAGCGGGCCAGGAGCCGGTGCCCGAGGGCGCGATGCTCGGCCTCGGCGTGCGGGCGGCGGCGATCCGCAACCTGCACCGGCAGGGTTCGCTCGCCCAGACCGGGAACCAGCTCGACCTCGCCGTCAACGGGCGCGGCTACTTCCAGATCACCAGCCCCAACGGCGAGATCAACTACACGCGGGCCGGCTCGTTCAACAAGAACGCCACCGGCCAGCTCGTGACGCTCGAGGGCTACGCGGTCGATCCGGCGATCACCCTGCCGACCAACGCCACCGCGATCACCATCAACCAGTCCGGCCAGGTCTTCGCCTCGATCGACGGGCAGGTCACGCCCCAGAACGTCGGCCAGATCACCCTCGCCAACTTCGCCAACGAGGCGGGGCTCGATCCCCTCGGCAACGGCCTCTACCGCGAGACCCCGGCCTCCGGCCCGCCGGTCGTCGGCGTCGCGGGGGATCCGAGCTTCGGCAAGATCCAGCAGGGCTATCTCGAGGGCTCGAACGTCGATCCCGTCAAGGAGATCACCAGCCTGATCACGGCCCAGCGCTCCTTCGAGATGAACTCGAAGGTGATCCAGGCCGCCGACGAGATGGCCGGCACGGTCTCCAAGGGTATCCGCTGAGCGCCCGAACCGGCCTCTGGCCCGCTCGCGAGACCCAACGCACGACCAGACGACGGCCCGGCGCGGATGCGGCGGGCCGCCCCCGCCGCGCGTCCGCTTCCCGGGCGCGTCGCCAGTCACACGGCGCGAACATCATGGCCCGCACAGCTCTCCGCCTCGCCCCGGCCGCCCTCCTCGCCGCGCTCCTCGCGGGCGTGCCGGCCACGTCGCCCGTCGCCGGCCCGTCGGCGCTGCAGCCGGCGGCCGGCCCGCTCGCCGCGGGCCCCGACGAGATCCTGCTGCCGGTGCCGACGGTGACGATCTACATCGGCGACACCATCAAGGACACGATGCTGCGGATGCAGGCCTACCCGGCGAGCTACCGGGCCCGGGCCGCCGTGATCGACGCCCCGATGGCGATCGTCGGGCGCAGCGCCCGCCGGATGCTGCTGCCGGGCGAGCCGGTGCCGGTGAACGCGATCGACGATCCCCGCCTCGTCAGCCGCGGCGCCCCCACGCAGATGATCTTCGAGGAGAACGGCCTGATCATCACCACGGTGGGCTCCCCCCTCCAGAACGGCGGCCTCGGCGAGCTGATCCGGGTGCGCAACACCGATACGGGCCGCATCGTGCTGGGCACGGTGATGGCCGACGGCCGCATCAAGATCGGCCAGTGATGGGCGCCCGAGAGACGGCCCCCGCGATGCGCCGGCTGCTGCCGCTCCTCGCCCTGGCGCTCGTGGCCGCCCTCGTCGCGACCCTGGGCCTGGCGCGGCCGGCCGCGGCCGGCACCCGGATCAAGGACATCGCCACCCTGAAGGGCGTGCGCGACAACCAGCTCTTCGGCTACGGCCTCGTCACCGGCCTGCAGGGCAGCGGCGACACCCTGCGCAACGCGCAGTTCACCGAGCAGTCGCTGCAATCGCTGCTCGACCGGCTCGGCATCAACGTGCGCGACGCGCGCCTGCGCACCCGCAACATCGCCGCCGTGATGGTGACGGCCGACCTGCCGCCCTACACCGGCACCGGCTCGCGCATCGACGTCACGGTGACCTCGCTCGGCGACGCCACCTCGCTCAAGGGCGGCACCCTGCTGATGACCCCGCTCACCGGCGGCGACGGCCTCGTCTACGCCGCCGCGCAGGGACCGCTCGCGGTCTCGGGCTTCACCGTCCAGGGCCAGGGCGAGCAGCTGACGCAGGGCGTGCCCACCGCCGGCCGCATCCCGAACGGGGCCCTGATCGAGCGCGAGGTGCCGGGCACCTTCCGCGACCTGCCGGAGCTGATCTTCGAGCTCAAGAACCCCGACTTCAAGACCGCCACCCTGGTCGCCGACGCGATCAACGCCTGGTCGATCGCCCGCTTCCACCGCCGCATCGCCACCCCGCGCGACCAGCGCTCGGTGGTGATCCTGCGCGGCCGCGACGCCAGCCAGACCCGGCTGGTGGCCGAGATCGGCGACCTGACGATCCAGCCCGACGTGCCCGCCCGCGTGGTCGTCGACCAGCGCACCGGCACGGTGGTGATCGGCCGCAACGTCCAGATCTCCACGGTGGCCGTCACCCACGGCAACCTCACGGTGCGGGTGACGGAGACGCCCGAGGTCTCGCAGCCCGCGCCGTTCTCGCGCGGCGAGACCACGGTGGTCCCGCGCACCGAGGTCTCGGCCCGGGAGGAGCAGGGCAAGCTCGCGATCCTAGCCGGCTCCGACCTGCAGACGCTCGTGCGCGGCCTCAACTCGGTCGGGCTGAAGCCCACCGACATCATCGCGATCCTGCAGGCGGTGAAGACCGCGGGGGCCCTCCAGGCGGAGCTCGTGGTGCAATGAGGATCGGGATCTCCCTCGCCCTCTGGGTGGCGCTCGGCACGGCCGCCCTGGCGGCCGGCGGCGGCGATCCGGGCGCGGACGCGGCCAAGGAGGCGGCGCTCAGGGCGATCGCGGCCCGCGACGCGCAGAAGCCGGTGAGCGCCCAGGACTTCGTCAAGGAGCCGGCCAAGGCCGGCTACTGCGCCAACATCGCGGACGCGGCCGCCGATGCCCGCTTCGCCTGGCAGAAGGAGCAGCTCGCGAGCCTGGAGCGCGAGGTCGAGGCCCGCATCCAGAAGCTCGAGGAGAAGCGGGCGGAGTACGAGACCTGGATGCGCCGCCGCGAGGCCTTCCTCGCCAAGGCCGACGAATCGGTGGTGGCGCTCTACGCCAAGATGCGCCCGGACGCCGCCGCGCCGCAGCTCGCCACCATGCCGGAGGACGCGGCCGCCGCGATCCTGACCAAGCTGAACGCCCGCGCGGCGAGCGCCATCCTGGCCGAGATGGAGGCGGCCCGCGCCGCCGGGCTCGCCCGCAAGATGTCGGAACTCGGCCGCAAGGCGAGCGAGGCCCGGCGCGACGACACCCGAAAGGACGACCGATCGTGACCCGCCCCCGGATCGCCGCCGCGCTGCTCTGCGCCGTGCTCGGCCCCCATCTCGGCGCCTGCCAGAGCCGCCTCGACGAGCTCGGGCGTCCGCCGGTCCTGACGCCGATCGGGACCGGGCTCTCCGCCCCGCGCGAGCCGCTGCCCGTGACCTTCGGGGCGCTGGGTCCGCGCTCGGGCTACCACTCGACCTGGGCGCCGGGCAGCTCCGAGCTGTTCCAGGACCCCCGCGCCCGCAACGTCGGCGACGTCATCACCGTCAACATCGCGATCAACGACAAGGCGCAGTTCGACAACGCCAGCGACCGCTCGCGCAGCCAGAAATCGAGCCTCGGCTTCGATTTCGGCTACGGCGTCTCGGGGCTGAAAGATTCGGCCACGGCCGACACGGGCATCCGCTCGGGCACCGAGACCAAGGGCCAGGGCTCGATCGACCGCAAGGAATCGCTGAGCCTCTCCGTCGCCGCCGTGGTCACCGAGACGCTGCCCAACGGCAACGTGCTGATCTCGGGCTCGCAGGAGGTGCGGGTGAACAACGAGGTCCGGGTGCTCAACGTCGCCGGGATCGTGCGCCCGCGCGACATCTCGCGCAAGAACACCATCGACTACGACAAGATCGCCGAGGCGCGGATCTCCTACGGCGGGCGCGGCCGTCTCACCGACGTGCAGGGCCCGACCCTCGGCCAGCAGATCTTCGAGACCGTGGCGCCCTTCTGACGCCGGGGCTTGCGGGAGGACAGGCTCCCGCAAGCCAGGGGCCCCACACAGGAGCCCGAAGGCAGCGGCCCCCACGGGTCCTGAAGGAACACGAGGCCATGGCGGGATCGGCGGACGGCGCTGGCGGGAAGACGGGCGGCAAGGGCTGGATCGGGGCGCTCGCCCTCGTCACCCTGGTGGCCGTCGGCACGGGCGGCGCGCTCGGCGTCTACCTGCTCTCGTCCGTCGAGAAGGCGGTCGACCTCAAGAAGCGCGACGAGGAGGACAAGGCCGTCAAGGTGCTCGCCTATAGCGGCGACCTCACCCTGCGCAGCGTCGGCTCCGTGGTGACGAACCTCTCCGAGCCCGCCGATTCCTGGGTGCGGCTCGAATCCTCGGTCGTGTTCAAGCCCGGCACGCTCCCCAATCCCGATGTCAGCATCGCGGAGATCCGCGCCGACGTGATCGCCTACCTGCGCACCGTCTCGATGGCCCAGATCGAGGGCGCGAGCGGGCTGCAGCACCTGCGCGAGGACCTGAACGAGCGCGTGGCGCTGCGCACCAAGGGCGGCGTGCGCGAGCTCATCGTCGAATCCCTGGTGGTCCAGTGAGCGCCGCCCGGTCCCGGCTGGTCGCCGGCGCCGCGCTGCTCGCAGCGGGGCTCCTCGCCGCGGGCGCGGCCCAGGCGCAGGGCGCGGCGGGCGGCGGCGTCACCGGCGTGCCGGGGCTCGACGCCCTGCTGCCGGCCGGCAACGGGGCGGCCTCGGGCCGCATCCTCCAGCTCGTCGCCCTGCTCACGGTGCTGTCGCTGGCGCCCGGCATCCTCGTCATGGTGACGAGCTTCACGCGCTTCGCCGTGGCCTTCTCGTTCCTGCGCTCGGGCCTCGGGCTCCAGAGCACGCCCGCCAACATCTTCCTCGTCAGCCTGTCGCTGTTCATGACCCTCTACGTCATGGCTCCGACCTTCGACCGGGCCTGGAACGAGGGGGTGCGCCCGCTCCAGGAGAACCGGATCGGCGAGGAGGAGGCCTTCGGCAAGATCGTCGATCCGTTCCGCGAGTTCATGGCGGGGCAGGTCCGGCCGAAGGACCTGCAGACCTTCTCGGATCTGGCGAGCCGCAACTTCCCGAAGGCCGAATCGGGCGAGAAGATCGACCTGCGCATCCTGATCCCGGCCTTCATGATCTCGGAACTGCGGCGGGGCTTCGAGATCGGCTTCCTGATCGCGCTGCCATTCCTCGTGATCGACATCATCGTCTCGACCATCGTGATGTCGATGGGCATGATGATGCTGCCGCCGACCGTGATCTCGCTGCCGTTCAAGGTGCTGTTCTTCATCCTGATCGACGGATGGAACCTGCTGGTGAGCGGGCTGGTGCGCTCGTTCTTCTGACGGGGGCGCCCTGAAGCCCCCCGTCGTCGGACGGGATGCCGGGCCGGACCCGCGCGGGCGGCAGACTGCAATTTTGGCGCGCGCTTCGAAGACCTACAACTGAGTATTGAACATTTGACGGGGCCTAGCGGCAATACTGATATACCGCCCCGTTTCGAGGGCGCGAGGCCGGCGAAGATTGCTCATTGAGAAAAGATTTACTGTCCGGCGGCATAACGCGAAGGTTCCCGGAACGACCTGGGACGCGCTCAGCCGTGCTCGCAGCAGGATGGGCGGCAACTTCTTCGCGCGGAACGATCCATGCGCCTCACCCTCAAGACGACGCTGATCGGCGTCATGACCCTCCTGCTCGCGGCGCTGGCCGGACAAGGACTCCTGGCCCTGAACCGGATCCGCCTCGTCAACGCCAGCACGGTCGAGATCGGCACGAACTGGATGCCGAGCATCCGCGCTCTCGGTGACATAAAGTACGCCCTGGCCAACCTGCGCCTGGTCGATGCCCGCATGAGCCTCGGAAGCGAGCCCATCGCCGAGCTGATGGCCATCGCGGCCGAGCGGCAGGAGGCGCTGCAGGCCGCGATCCGCACCTACGAGCCGCTGATCTCGAGCAGCGAGGAAACCGCCCTCTGGAAGCAGGCCATCCGGAGCCTCGACGCCAACCAGGCCGAGCGGTCGAGCCTCCAGGCCGCGGCCCGCGCCGGCGACAGAGCTGCTGTGAGCGCGGCCTTCGCCCACTCGCGCGCCTCGTTCGAGGCGGCGGCGGCGGAGATCACGGCGGATGCCGCCCTGAACATCCGCGGAAGCGAGGCCGCGGTCGCCGCGGCCGCCGAGAATTTCGGGAGCGCCGTGTTCGTGACGAGCCTGACCCTGGCGCTCGCCACCGCGATGGGCATCGGCGGGATCGTCTACGTGCTCCTCGGGATCTGCCGCCCGATCGACCGCATCACCCGGGCGATGCAGGCGATCTCGGCCGGGCGCCTCGACGCCGCGATCCCCTACGCGCAGGCGCGCAACGAGATCGGCGCCATGGCGGCGACCCTCGCGACCTTCCGCGACGGCCTCGCCGAGGCCGAGCGCCTGCGCGCCGAGCAGGCCGCGCTCGAGCACGCGGCCGAGGTCGAGCGCAGGGCCGCCGCGCACCGGATGGCGGACGGGTTCGAGGCGGTGGTGGGCGGCATCGTCGGCCAGGTCTCGGCCTCGGCGAGCGCGCTCCAGGCCACGGCCGGCACGATGACGACGACCGCCTCCGAGACGGCGGCGCAATCGACCACCGTGGCGGCGGCGGCCGAGGAGGCCGCCTCCAACGTCAACACCGTGGCGGCGGCGGCGGAGGAACTCGGCGTCTCCGTCCAGGAGATCGGCCGGCAGGTCTCCGGCTCGGCCGACCTCGCCCGGCGCGCGGTCGCGGACGCCGACCGCACCGGAGCGCTGGTGCTGGACCTGAGCGGCGCCGTCACCAAGATCGGCGACGTGGTGAGCCTGATCTCCTCCATCGCCGGCCAGACCAACCTGCTGGCGCTGAACGCCACCATCGAGGCGGCGCGCGCCGGCGAGGCGGGCCGCGGATTCGCGGTGGTCGCTGCCGAGGTCAAGGAGCTCGCCGCCCAGACGGCGCGCGCCACCGAGGAGATCTCGTCCCAGATCGGGCAGATCCAGGGTGCGACCGGGCAGGCCGTGCAGGCGATCGGCGGGATCACCGCACGCATCCGGGAGATCGACGCGACCGCCTCGGCGATCGCGGCGGCGGTGGAGGAGCAGGGCGCGGCGACCCAGGAGATCGTGCGCAACGTCGCGCAGGCCTCCGTCGGCACCACCGACGTCACGCGCACCATCGCGGGCGTCGCCAACGCGGCCGAGGGGACCGGGGCGGCGGCCACGGGGACGCTGGCCTCGGCCTCCGAGCTGTCGCGCCAGTCCGACCACCTGCGGGCCGAGGTGGCGCGCTTCCTCGCCGGGGTTCGGGCCGCCTGAGGCGGCGCGCCGGAGGCCGGCTCCGGGCTCGCGATCGCGCCACGCAATCCCCGCGCAAGGCTGACCCGCAAGATGGGTGTCCGAACAGGATCTCGTCGGAAGCAGGGTTGGTCCAGGGATGTCCGGTCGCGAGCAAGCCGAAAGGCTGTGGAGCAACATCGTCGATCTCGGCGCGCGCAGGCTCGTCGCGCTCGGGCTGATCGGGCTCGTGGTCTTCCTGGCGGTCGGCCTCGGCGCCTATTACCTGAGCCGCCCGGCGCAGGAGACGCTCTACACGGGCCTGTCCCGCGAGGACGTGGCGCGCATCGGCGGCGTGCTCAAGGATTCCGGCATCCCCTTCGACGTCAGCGCCGACGGCTCGGCGGTGCTCGTCGCCTACGGCAACACCGCCCAGGCCCGCATGCTGCTGGCCGAGAAGGGCCTGCCGCAGAGCTCGAAATCGGGCTACGAGCTGTTCAACGACCTGGGCTCGCTCGGCATGACCTCGTTCATGCAGGAGGTGACGCGGGTGCGCGCCCTCGAGGGCGAGATCGCCCGCACCATCCAGGGCATGAAGGGCGTGCGCGCCGCCCGCGTCCACATCGTCCTGCCCGATCGCGGCTCGTTCCGGCGCGACCAGCAGCCCCCGTCGGCCTCCGTGGTGGTGCGCACCGAGCCCGCCGACGACGTCAGCGGCGCCCAGGCGATCCGCCACCTCGTCGCCTCGGCGATCCCCGGGATGAAGCCCGACCGCGTCACGGTGATCGGCTCGGACGGCACGCTGCTGCTGTCGGGCGACGACGCGAGCGCGGCCCCCACGGGCAAGATGGCGAGCCTGGAGAAGGTCGTCAGCCGCGAGGTGCAGGACAACATCCGCCGCACGCTGACGCCCTATCTCGGCGTGGGCAACTTCGAGGTCAGCGTCGCGACGCAGCTCAACACCGACAAGACGAGCACCAACGAGACGATCTACAACCCCGACCAGCGGGTGGAGCGCTCGACCCGCTCGGTGCGCGAGAACGAGAACGCGCAGAACCGCTCGGCCCAGCGCCCCACCAGCGCCCAGCAGAACCTGCCCGACCAGCGCACGCGCTCGGACGGCAACGACACCTCGAGCAACGAGACCTCCAAGAAGGAGGATCTCACCAACTACGAGATCTCGCAGAAGACCATCCAGACGGTGAGCGACGGCTACGCCATCCGCCATCTCTCGGTCGCGGTGCTGGTCAACCGCTCGCGCCTCGCGGCGCTCGCCGGCCCGGACGGCAAGGGCACCAGCGTCGAGGCGCAGATCGCCGAGATCGAGCAGCTCGTCGGCTCGGCCGCAGGCTTCAGCAAGGATCGCGGCGACAACGTGAAGGTGGCCGCCGTCGGCTTCGTCAACGACGGGCAGGCGCTGGAGCCGGTGGCCCCGCTCAGCATCACCGACGTGATGCTGCGCCAGTCCGGCACGCTCATCAACGCCGCGACGATCCTCGTCGTCGCCGCCCTGCTGATCTGGTTCGGCCTGCGCCCGGCGCTGCGCGCGATCCTGGCGGTGCCGGAGACGGCCCAGACCGAGGTCGCCGCCCTCGAGGCCGCCGGGAATCCGGCGCTCGGCGGACCCGCGGCGCCGGGCGAGGCGGCCCTGGCGGGGCCCGGCGCCCCCGAGGCGCCCCAGCTCGCCGCCCCCTCCGCGATGGCGAGCCTGATCGAGGACATGGCCGAGAAGATGGAGCGCTCGCCGCAGAAGCGGCTGGAGCAGATGATCGACCTCGACGAGGAGCAGGTCGCGGCCATCCTGAAGCGCTGGCTGATGCGTGAGGAACCCGCCCTGTGAGTGCGATCCTCGCGAGTTTCCTGCCCGATTTCTCCGACGCCCTGACCCGCTCCCTCCCGCATCCGGCGCGGATCGTGCCGCCCCAGGCGCCCGCGCTTCCGCTCGGGGCGGCGCCGCTCGGCCTCCCCCCGGTCGCCCCGCTCTCCGCGCCGCCGGCCGCGCAGGTCGCGGCGGGCGGACGGGCGCCCGCATCCGATCCCTTCGCCAACCCCTGGGCCGGGCTCAAGCGCCAGGCCGCGCCGGCGGCGCCCGAGCCCGAGCCCGCGCCGGCCGAGGACCCCGCGGCGCTGATCGCCGAGGCCGAGGCGCGGGGCCGCGAGCAGGGGCTCGCCGAGGGCCGGGCCGAGGCCGAGGCCGCGCTCGCGGCCGAGCGCGCGGCCTTCGAGACCCGCTTCGCCGAGGCGCGGACGCGCTGGAGCGAGAGCGAGGCGGAGGCGCTGGCCTCGGGCTTCGCGGCAGCGCTGCGCGCCCTCGATGCCGAGCTGACCGGGCGCATCGCGCGGCTGCTCGAGCCGGTCCTCACCGAGGCCCTGCGCCGGCGGGCGGTGACCGAGCTCGGCGCGGCGCTGCAGCGCCTCCTCGCCGATCCCCAGCACGCCGCCGTGCGGGTGAGCGGGCCGGAAGATCTGCTGGCCGCGCTCGCCGCGCGGCTCGGGCCGCTGGCGGACGCCGTCGTCTTCGCCCCCGGCGAGGCGACCGAGGTCTCGGTCGTCGCCGACCAGACCGTGATCGAGACGCAGCTCGCGGCCTGGCAGCGCATCCTCGCCTCGGCGGTCGCGGAGTCCTGACGATGGCCGACGGCACCCACCACGAGATCATCATCATCAAGCGCCACGGCGACCACGAGGACGGTCACCACGGCGGCGCCTGGAAGATCGCGCTCGCCGACTTCATGACGGCGATGATGGCGCTGTTCCTGGTGATGTGGCTGATCAACTCCACCAGCAAGGCGCAGAAGCAATCGATCGCCGAGTATTTCAACCCGGTGAAGCTCGCCGAGGTCACCCACGACCGCAAGGGTCTGAGCGACCCGCAGGACACGCCCTCGGAGCAGGGTGCCTCCGGCGGCAAGGCCGAGGAGGGACGCAGCGAGGGCGAGACCGGCGCCCGGGAGGGCGGCAAGGAGGGCGCCCGGGAGGGCAAGCCCGCCGCCAAGGGCGAGCCGGGCAGCCATGCCCGCGAATCCGCCCTGTTCCAGGATCCCTACGCGGTGCTGGCCAAGCTCGCGGGCGAGGCCGACCGCGAGGCGGCGGCGACCGCCGATGCGGCGGCGCTCGAATCCGGCCGGCCCGGCATCAGCGGGGGCGAGGCGGCGCGCGATCCCTTCGACCCGCTCTACTGGCAGGTCGAGGCGCTGCCGAGCCACAGGACCGAGCAGCCGGGCGCCCTCAACACGGCGGCGCGGGCCCCGAGCGAGATCCGCCTCGACGCCCGCGGCCAGATCGTGCTGCCGGCCCTGAAGCCGCGCGACCGCCCGAAGCCCGAGACCAAGGAGGCGGCCAGAGAGCCCGCCAAACCCGTGCAGGTCGCCTCGGCCGACGACATGGCGCCCGTGGCGGCGCCCGAGCCCGCCAGGGACCCGGTGAAGGCGGCTCCCCGGACCGAGGCCGCAGCCAAGCCGGAGACGAAGCCCGAGACGAAGCCTGGGGAGCCGGACGCGCGGGCGGCCGAGACCGCGGCGATGGCCGAGATCAAGGCCGAGATCGCCAAGGCGGTGCAGCCGGGCGCCGTCGGCGCACCGACGCCGCAGATCGAGGTCCGGCGCACGGGCGAGGGCGTCCTGATCAGCGTGACCGACGCGATCAACTTCAGCATGTTCGAGGTCGGCTCGGCCGAGCCCTCGCCGAAGGTGGTGCGCGCCCTGGAGCGCATCGCCAAGGTGCTGAACGCCCGTCCCGGCCGCATCGTGGTCCGGGGCCATACCGACGGGCGGCCGTTCCGCTCCGAGACATACGACAATTGGCGCCTGTCCTCGGCCCGCGCCCAGATGGCCTCCTACATGCTCGTGCGCGGCGGCGTGGACGAGAAGCGCCTGGAGCGGATCGAGGGCTACGCCGACCGGCTGCCGCGCAACCCCGCCGACCCGAAGGCCGCCGAGAACCGCCGGATCGAGATCCTGCTGCGGGGGCAGACGGAATGAGCCGCGTCGACGGCTCCGCGCCGCGGGCGCGCCGGAGCGCGGGCGGCTGGGCCTGCCGGCTCGCGCTCCCGTTGGCGCTTCTCCTGGCCGTGCCGGCCCTCGCGGCGGGCGACGGGCACGGCGCGGCGGCGGAGGCCCCGGCGGACGCCCATGGCGGGCACGGCACCCCGCCCAAACCGATCGAGCCGCTGCCGGTCGCCCCGCGCGGGCTGGCGGTGGAGCTGGTGCGGACGCTCCAGCTCCTGCAGGACAGGATCGCCGCGGGGTCGACCCAGGCCCATACCGCCCAGCGCCAGCTCCTCGGCCATATCGAGCAGCGCCTCGTCGCCCTTGAGCCCGAGGCCTGGGCGCAGCCAGAGAACGTGCGCGCCGCGGTCGCCTTCGCGCTGTCGGGCGGCGGGCCCCTGGTGCTGCGGCGCATGCTCGACGGCGGCAGGCTCGCGGAGACCGACGCGCCCCTCGTGCTGGGCGCGCTCGCCTACGTGGAGGGCCGGGAGAAGGAGGCGCGCACGCTGCTCGCCAAGTTCGATCCGCGGCAGATGAGCCCCGGGCTCGCCGGGCAGCTCGCCCTGACGCAGGCGGCGCTCGCGGTGCGCGACGCGCCGGTGCGGGCGATCGAACTCCTCGACCTCGCCCGCCTGCTCGCTCCGGGTACGCTGGTGGAGGAAGGCGCGCTGCGCCGCGAGATCTTCGTCGTGGCCCAGGGCGGCGACGCCCGCCGCTTCGAGGCGCTCTCGATCCAGTACCTGCGGCGCTTCCGGCGCTCGGTCTATGCGGGCAATTTCCGCCAGCGCTTCGCCGTGGCCCTGACGCGCCTCGATTTCGTCGACGACGGCGCGCGCGCCGCCCGCCTGGAGCGCATGCTCGCCGAGATCGAGCCCGAGGGGCGGCGTGACCTCTACCTGCTCGTGGCCCGGGCGGGGCTCGACCAGGGCCGGCGCGAGACCGCCCTGTTCGCCGCCGAACGGGCGGCCGGCCTCGCCGCAACCGATTCGCGCGCCGCCGCCCAGGCACGGCTGTACCGGGCCGCGGCGATCATCGTCGCCGACGGCCGCTACGACGAGGGGCTGGAGGCGCTCCGCGCCGTCGACCGGACTATCCTGCCCGAGATCGACGCGATGCTCCTCGATGCGGCGCTCTCGACGGCCGAGCAGATCCGGATCCCCGCGCCGACGGCGCCCGCTCAGGCGACGCCCGCGCAAGCTACGGTCGCCATACCGGGCGCAGCGGCCACGGCGCCGGGCACCCGGACCGTGCCGGGCGCCAGAACGGTGCCGGACGCCGCCGCGATCGGCAGAGCCCGGGAAGCGCTCGCGCGCGCGGACCGGATGATGGGAGCGGAGTAGACTTGACGGCCTTCGACGCCCTGCTGCCCGGCCTGCGCCAGCGGCCCGACCCGTCCTGGAGCCGGGCCGCGCCGGAGCCCGGCCCGGGCGACCGCAGCCCGGCCTTCGGCACCCTCCTCGGGGATCTCGAGGAGAGCGGCGCGGGCCATGCGGGGCAGCCGCCATCGGCCCGGGCAGCCGGCGAAGGCGCCGCGGCGGAGCCGCCGGAGGCCGAGGCGCCGGCGCAGACGTCCGGTCCCGCGACCGGCGCGGCCACCGATCTGCAGGCGGCCCTGCGCGCCCTGATCGCCCAACCTGCGTCCTTGCCCGCCTCCGGGCTCGCGTCGATGCCCGCCCCTGTGCCGGCGGGATCGCCGCCCCCGGCGCGGCCCGCCTCCGCCCAGCCCATCCCCGCCGCTCCCTCCCGCGACGACCTCGCCGCCCTGGTGGCCCGCGCCGCATCGCCGCGCGCCGCGACCGAGGCGGTGTCCGGACCCGCATCCCGCGAGACCGCGCCGGCCTCGAGCGGGGGGCTGGATCCCCATACGGCCGACCCGGCGGTGCGGCCGGACTTCGCGGACCGCCCCAGCATCGCCGTGATCGCGCAGGAGACGCATTTCGCCCCCGTTCAGAGGGGTTCGGCCCCCGGCCGGCTCGTCCAGGAGGCCGCACCGGGTCGCTCGGGCCTCGACCTCTCGCAGCCGAGCGCAGGCCCGGTTCGCGCGGCCGACGCCGTGCCGGGCGCCCCGACGGACGTGCCGGGCGCCCCGACGGATCCGCCGATGCCCGCCCCGATCCCGGGCCGGCCGCAGGCGGGATCGGCGCCGCCTCGCGGCGGTCCGGACACGGGGCAGGCGGCCCGCACAGAGCCGGGCCGCCTGCCCGCCGTCGCGCCGGAGCCACCGGCGGCGCCGTCCGCACCGGGTCGCTTCGCGGATCCCGCCGCATCGATCGGCGGAGCGGGATCGGCCACCGAACTCGCCCGGACCCCGGCCGAGCCCGCCGATGCGGCACGCGCGCCGGCCGTTGCGCCGGACCCTCGGGCCCTCGGCGAGACGACGGCGCCAGTCCCGGCCCGGACCACGCCATCGATGGACGATGCGGCAGCGGGCGGGCCTGCATGGGCCGCGCCCGGCCCGTCCCTCGCGGCCGCGCAGACCGATGGCGCCCCGGCGGGCGCCGGTGCGTCCGCCGCGATGCTCCGCCGTGCCCGGATCCCGGATGCACCGGAGCCCGCGGCTCCGGTGCCGACCGGTTCCGGCGATGCGGCTCCCCTGCGGGAACCGGCCGCTGACGCCCCCGCGGGCGGGGCGCCCGCCTTCGCGTCGGCCGGCCTCGGCGCTCCGGCCGACGTCGCGACGGTCGAGGCCGGTTCGGACCGGGGAGGCACGATGCCGCCGCAGGCCGGCACCGACGCGGCACCGGACGCGTCCGCGACCGCCGCCGCGCTCGATCCGCGAACCCCGCTCCGGCGCGGCTCGGACGGGGCCGCGCCGCGCGCGGCCGATCCGGGGCCGCCGGCAGCGCCGCCAGCACCGATCGCGGGGGCGAATCCTGGGGCGATCCCGGCCGCCGCGCAGGTTCGCGCCGCGGCCGAAGGGCCCGGACAGCGGCCCGCCGACCCGCGCGTTTCCGATACCGAGCGGCGCGGAAGCCCGCGCGCCGCGCCTGCGCGGAGTGCCGATGCGGGCACGCCCGCCGGGTCGATGCAGCGGGCGCCCGTCGCCCCGGACCGAACGGCCTTCGACCCGGGTGGCGAGGCGGACCGGGCAGCGGTTCCCGCCACGGATCTGCCCGGAGGGGCCCACCCGCGCGACCCGGTTCGCGCAGCCGCGTCCGTCGGGGAGCGGATCGAGAGCGCGTCCGCGGGGCCGCGCGAGGCGGCCGAGCCGGCCGCCACCGCGCTGCCGCTCGCCACGTTGCGTCAGATCGTCGACGCCGTCGCCTCGGCGCCGGCGCTCGATGCCGGGCCCCAGCCGGCCGCGGCGCCCTCGGCACCGGCCGCACTCGCCGCCGCGGGCCAACCGGCCGCGGCGCAGGCTGCGGCGCGGGGCGCGCTCGACGGCCCGCTGCGGATCCTCACGCTCCAGCTCCACCCGGCCGATCTCGGGATCGTCACCGTCCGGATGCGGCTGCAGGACGGGCACCTGGAGATGAACCTGCGCACCGGGCGCGAGGAGACGGCGGAGCTTCTGCGCCGGGACGGAGACGCCCTGGCCGGCCTGCTGCGCGAGTCCGGCTACCGGCCCGACGCGATCACGATCCAGTCCGGCGGGCAGGATCCGTCGCAGGGCCAGGGCTCCGGGCGAGAGTCAGGGCAAGGGGCAGGGCAGGGCGCCGGCCAGAACCAGAACGGCCGCGGGCAGCCCGCCTTCGCGGCGATGGCGGGCGGCGAGAGCGGCCGGAACGGGAGCCCAGACCAGCCGGGCCGCCGCGAGCCGGACCCGCAGGACGTGGAACCGGTACGGAGCAGGGAAGGGGCCCATGAACCGCATCCTGGCGAGCGCGATCGCGGCGGCGTGTATCTGTAGCCCCGCGCGCGCCAACACGGCGGACGGCATGGTGGCGAGCCGGGTCTGCGAGCAGCAGATGGCGGAGGCCGCCCGGCGTCACGGCGTCCCGCTCGGCATGCTCTACGCCGTGGGACTGACCGAGAGCGGCAAGCGCGGCTCGTTGCAGCCCTATGCCATGAACATCCAGGGCAAGGCCTATTTCGCCAGCAGCGCGGCGGACGTGGTGCGCAAGCTGTCCGAGGCCCAGGCCGGCGGGGTGCGCCTGGTCGATCTCGGCTGCATGCAGATCAACCATCATTACCACCGGGCGAAGTTTCCCTCGCTCGAGGCCATGATCGATCCGGGCCAGAACGTGGATTACGCCACGCGCTTCCTGAAGGAGCTGAAGCAGCGCGAGGGGAGCTGGACGCTGGCCGTGGCGCGCTACCACGCCGGCCCGAACAACAACCCGGCCCAGAAGCAGTATGTCTGCCGGGTGATCACCAACATGGTCGCCACCGGCTTCGGCAACTGGACCCCCGGGGCGAAGACGTTCTGCCAGTGACGCGGCGCCGGAGGCCGCTGCCGGCTCAGCCGACGTAGACGTAGCCCATGTAGCGCTTGGCCTCGATCGGGTCGTAGCCGAGGCGCTGGCTGAGCTTCTTGCGCAGCTTGCTCACGTGGCCCTCGACGACGCTCTCCTCGACGCCGTTGCTGTAGACGCCGTAGATCACGTTGAAGACCTGCGCCTTGGTCAGGCGCCGGCCGCGGTTGCGCACGAGATATTCGAGGATGTGGCGCTCGCGCCGGGGCAGGGCGAGGGGCTCGCCGTCGACCTCGGGGTCGCGCCCGTCGAAGAACACCTTGAGGCGCTCGGGCCGCGCGGCGGCCTCGCTCGCGGGAGCCGGGAGCACGCCGCCGTTGACCCGGCGCCAGATCGCCTCGGAGCGGGCCAGGATCTCGCGGACATGGACGGGCTTGGGCAGGACGTCGTCGATGCCGGCGTCGAACAGCACCAGCGTCTGCTCCAGGGAGCGCACGTCGGAGAGCGCGATGATCGGCGCGCGCGAGTGCTTGCGAATCGCCGCGGCGCAGCGCGCCCGGTCGTCGAAATCACCGAGCAGGAAGCCCTGCACGGCGTCGAGGTCGGTGCGCGAGGCCGTGCGCAGCCAGCCCGTGAACTCGTCCGGGGACAGTCCGAAGGCCGGGACGCCCTCGCGATCGAAACTTGCCGTGTAACCGGCATTCACCGATTCTCTGGCATCGACCAAACAATACATCCGCCCCGTTCCCGATCCGGCCCGCCCGAAACCCGGCCGATGCCGTGTGTTGAGGAAGCTGCCCGGAGAACTACTACTTGCGATTGTGGGGCGCAATTATGTCGCGCATCAGCCGTCCCGGTCTGTAAGCTGCGCCCCGCTTCGCGTTGCAGACGTCACCTGATTATCCGGCGCACCGCTGAGGTCAATCGCGCCGGAGCCGATTGGGGGTGCGTCACGGGGCTTGGTATCCGGAATTCCAGGCGCTGTGGGCAGGACGCCGCAGCGCGAGCGGCGTCGTCAGGCCCGGGCGCGCTCGAGGCGGGCCTCCGACAGGGCACGGGCGAATCCGTCGACCGAGAAGGGCGGATCGGTCTCGGCGAGGATGCGCTGGATCGCGACGCCCGCGAAATAGCCGTCGAGGACCAGCTTGAAGAACACCGTCACGGGCTTCGTCACGAACTCCATGTCGAGCACCACCTGCATCGAGCGTCCCCAGGCGAGGCTGACGTCGGCGGCATCCGCGTAGGCGACGGTCGCGTCCTTGAAGAAGGGCTCGGCCGAGGAGGCGACGAGATCGGCGATGTTGCCGTGGTGCTCGCCCTTGACCCAGCCGATCAGCACGCCCCCGTCGAGGAGGCAGAGTTCGGCGATGAAATCGCGCAGCTCGGTGGCGAAGACGCGCTCGGCCGCCGCGAAGACATCCGGGGGGGCGTTGCGCCCCTGCGTGAAGTCCTGGGCCGTGGAACTCATCGGGGCCTCGCGAACAGGAAGAATAGGATCTGGGCAACGGCGCGGTAGAATTCCGCCGGGATGGTCCGGTCGACCTGCACAGCATCGTACAGCGACCTTGCGAGAGGCTTGTCCTCGATCACCGCGATGCCGTTCTCCTCGGCGATGGCGCGGATGCGCAGGGCGATCAGGTCCTTGCCCTTGGCGAGCACGAGGGGCGCGGGGTTCTCGGCGGGCTCGTAGCGCAGCGCGATGGCGAAGTGGGTCGGGTTGGCGATCACCACGGTCGCCCGGTTGACGTTCGACAGCATGCGGTTGCGCGAGCGGTCCTGGGCGAGCGAGCGCAGGCGCGCCTTCACGCTGGGATCGCCCTCGGTCTGCTTGTGCTCGTCCTTGATGTCCTGGTGCGACATCCGGAGCGAGCGCTGCCAGCGCAATCGCGCCCAGACGAGGTCGCCCGCCACGATCACGATCGTGGCGATCGACACCGCCGAGATCAAACGGATCGAGATGGTGAGGATCAGCTCGGGCAGCTGGCTCGGATCGACGAACATGGCATTCACGGCTTTCTGCCGCTCCGAGCGCAGGAGCAGGAGGACCACGAGGCTTACGCCGAGGACTTTAAGGACCGATTTCAGGAACTCGACCTGGCCCGAGCGTCCGAAGATCCGGCCCCAGCCCGAGGCGGGCGAGACGTTGCGCCATTTCGGGCGGATGCGCTCCCCGACGAGCCGGGGCACGTTCTGAAGGATCGAGGCGGAGAGCCCGCAGGCGGCGAGCAGCAGCAGGAAAGGCAGCAGGAAGCGGCCGGCGGCCATCGCCACCCCCTGCAGCAGTCCCGCCGCATCCGCCCCGTTCTCCAGCGCGAAGCCGCGCGGATGGTCGAGGAGCGGCGCGAGGTCGCGCGAGAGCTGCGCCGCCTGCCCGCGCACGAACAGGCTGAGGCCGATCAGGAGGCCGAGGATCGAGGCGAAGACCGGCGCCTCCCGCGAGAACGGGATGTCGCCCTTGTCGAGGGCGTCGCGGATCTTGCGCTCGGTCGCCGCCTCGGTCTTGCTCTCTTGGTCGCTGTCGTCAGACATGCGCGGCCCCCATACGGGGACGGATGCGGCTGCGGCGCGGCGGGGGTTCAGCGGATGAGGGCTTCATCCTCGCCTCCCGGATTGATCTCGATCTCGCCGCGGCCCGCCATGTCCATGGCGAGGTCGGTGATCGACCGGCGCGCCTCCATCACGTCGCGCTGGGCCGCCGGCTCGCCGCCGTTCAGCTCGTGCTCGACCATCCGCTTCACGCGGGCGGAGAGCGCCGACAGGATGACGGAGCGGAACTCCGCGTCCGTGCCCTTGAGGGCCAGGACGAGACGGTCGTTGGGCACCGCGTCGAACAGGGTGGTGCGCGCGCGCGGCGCCAGCTTGACGATGTCGTCGAAGGTGAAGAGCAGCCCCTTCAGGATCTCCACGGATTTCGGGCGGCTCTCGCCGAGGCTCGAGAGCGCGTCGTCCATCTGCGTCCGATCCATCTTGTTGATGATATCGGCCATCTTGGCGTGGGTGTCGGCGCCGGAATTGCGCGACCCGTTGATCATGAAATCCTCGTGGAGCGTCCGCTCCAGCATGCCGAGGATCTCGTCGTCGACCGGCTTGAAGCTCAGCATCCGCCGCATCAGCGTGTTGCGCAGCGGCGCGGGCAGGTGGCCCATCACCTTGGCGGCCATGGCCGGCTTGACGCGCGCGAGGATCAGGGCGGCGGTCTGGGGATGCTCCTTGACGAGGTAGCTCGCCAGCACGCTCTCGGAGACCGAGGCCATGCGCTCCCAGACGGACCGGGCGGCGTTGCCGCGCACCTCGGCCAGGATGTCGGCGATCTGGTCGGCCGGGAGCAGGCCGGAGAGCAGCTTCTCGACCTCCTGCACCGTGCCGACGAGGCTCGACCCGTTCGAGAACTCGGTGGCGAAGGACTCGACGACGCGGTCGACCTGATCGGTGCTGACGGCGCCGAGATGCACCGCCGAGCGGGTGATCCGCTTCAGCTCGTCCGGCTCGAAATACTTCAGCATCCGCCCGGCCGCGGGCTTGCCCATGGCCAGCAGCAGCGTCGCGACCTGATCGACCGGCGCGAGCTGGCGGCCCTGGCCGCGCACGGCCGGGGCCGGGGCGGCGCTCGCCAGGGAGGCGGCCGCGGATCCGGGAGGTGCCGACAAGGGTGCCGCCAAGGGTGCCGCCACGTCGGGGTCCCTCAGCCGTTCTGGTCGGAATCGGTCGGACCGACCACCTCGGTCAGCGAGACGCCGAAGCGCGAGTTGTCCTCCTCGACGATCACGATCTCGCCGCGGGCGATGACGCGGCCGTTGACCATCACGTCGACGGGCTCGCCGACCCGATGGTCGAGGGGCACCACGGCGCCGCGCCCGAGCTTCATCAGGTTGGCGACCGGCATGGTGGCGGAGCCGAGCACCACCTGCACAAGCACGGGGATGCGCAGGATCGAGTCGAGGTTGCGCCCGTCGCCGACGCGGGGCTCCGCGGCGGGGAAGGCAGGCTCGGCGTCGGGGAAGGGGCTGTTGCTCATGGCGGGCTCGTGGATCGTCGGCCTGTCGGCGGCTCAAGCTCTACGGGGTCTGGCTGATGCGAGGCTGTCGCCGGCGGGCCGGATCCGCACTCCGGGCCGGCGGATGAGCGCAGCCGCCGGACGCGTGGGTCGGAGTCTCGTCGTGCTAGGAATGACGCCCCGCCTCGCGCGCCTCGGCGAGGGCGCGCCGGGAGGCCTCCAGCTCGGACAGGGCGGCCCGGGCCTCCTCGATCTTGAGGCTGAGGGCGTCGAGGATCTCGCGGCCCTCGCCCGCAAAGCTGCGGACCGCCTCGCCCGCGCTCGCCAGCGCATGGCCGGAGGCCGCCACCGCCTGGCCGTACTCGGCCTGGGTGCGGTCGAGGCGCTTCAGCTTCAGGTACATCGGCACCACGCAGGCGCTGGTGCCGACGAGGGCCGCGAGCAGCACGGCATCGACGAGGCTGGTCATGGGAGCGCGTCCTTGTCCTGGTTGATCACCTCGTCGATCCGCAGCACGTAGGCGCCCTGCGCCTGGCCGGCATGGGCCCAGAACAGCGGCCGGTCGTTGCCTTCGAGCTTGATCCGGGTCGTCGGGGTGGCATCGAGTCCGATCACCTGGCCGACCTGCAGGCCGGCGATCTCGCCGAGGGTCAGGTGGCGCTCCTCCAGGACCGCGCGCAGCGTCACCTCGGCCTTCTGGACCTCGGCGGCGATCTGCTGGGTCCAGCGCGGGTCGCGGGCGGCCGATTCGCCGGTGAGGACCTTGGCGAGGCTCGGGCGGAGCGGGTTCAGGACGGTCTGGGGGATGACGAGGAACATCTCGCCGCCGCGGTTGAGCGCCTGGAACAGGAACTTCGCCTGCACGGCCTTGTTGGCGCGCCGCCCGATCACCGCGAATTCCATGCGGGTCTCGGTGCGCTCCAGCCGGAACGGGGTCTGGGAGACGAGGCCGAAGGAGGATTCGAGGGCCTTGCCGATCTGCTCGAACACCATCTGGGCGACGCGCTGCTCGATCGCCGAGAACGAGCGCTCGTCCTCGACCGGCGGCTCGGAGCCGTCCGAACCGAACAGCACCTCGACCATGGTGAAGATGAAGTCGCGGTCGAGGCCGACGAGGATGTGGCCGTCCCATTCGGGGGCGTGGAAGATGCCCACCACGGCGTTGCCGTCGTAGGCGTCGAGGAAGCCGCCGAAGCGCCCGCTCTCGACGCCGCTCAGCGAGTAGAAGATCGTCGAGGAGACCCGGTGCTTCAGCGCGTCGCTGCAGGCGGTCGCCAGGCGGTCGAAGATGACGTGGAGCATCGGCAGCCTGTCGAGCGACAGGCCGGCGGCCTCCTGGATGCGGGCGCGGATATCGGCGGGCTCGCGCTGGACCACCGGTCCGGCGGCCGGGGCCGTCTCGGGCGGGAGGCCTGGGAACGGGCTCTCCATCTCAGGCGGCCTCGGCGCGGGCGCCCGGCACCGTGGACGCCTCGACCTCGTCGATGGTCGGGCGCTCGGCGCTGCTGATGCCCTTGCGGCCGTGCTCGACCGCGACCTGGGGCAGGGCGCCGTTCATGTAGGCGATCAGGCTCTGCTTCACGATGACGTAGGGGGCGCACTGCTTCTCGCGCACGCCTTTGATCTTGAGGGCGAGGGGCGCCATCACGCCGTAGGAGGCGAACACGCCGAAGAAGGTGCCGACCAGCGCCGCGCCGATCAGGCCGCCGAGAATCTGGGGCGACTGGTCGAGGGCGCCCATCGCCTTCACGATGCCGAGCACCGCCGCGACGATGCCGAGCGCGGGCAGCGCCTCGGCCACCGTGTTGATCGCCACGTAGGGCTTCAGCGCCGCCTTGCGGTGGCTGCCGATCTCCTCCTCCATCAGGGCCTCGATCTCGTGCGAGCGGGCGTTGCCGATCAGGATCAGGCGGCAATAGTCGCAGATGAACAGCACCAGATCCTGGTTCTTGGTCACGTCCGCGTAGTTCTTGAAGATCTCGGAATTGGCCGGATCGTCGAAATGCGTCTCGACCTCGTTGCGCGGCTTGGTCTTCAGTTCGCGCATCAGGGCGTGGAGCAGGCTCAGCAGCGACAGGAAGTCCTTGCGCTTCGGTCCCTTGTCGGTGACCGCCTCCATCGTGGCCTTGCCGGAATCGATCACCGTCTTCATCGGGTTGGCCATGACGAGGCCGCCCAGCGCCATGCCGCCGATGATCACGAACTCCCAGGGCTGCCAGATCACGATCAGGTGGCCGCCCATGGCGACGAAGCCGCCGAGCATGCAGCCGATCGCGATGAGCAGGCCGACGAAGATTCCCATGGCATCCCACCCCGCGCCGCGAGCCGTGTTCCGAGAGGCCGGATTAGGCAGAGTGGCTTGCGCGAGGCTTTGCGGCGTGCGGCCGGCCCGGAGAGGCGTCGTCGCGGACGCGGCGGGGGCACCTTGGCGGCGGCCGGCACGCGTCGGGGACCGGGCTCGTGGACCTCGGTTCGCAGATCGGGAGAGGGGGAAAAGGTGGGTCCCGGGGCCGAAGCCCCGGGTTCTGTTTCTACGGCTACCCTGCCGCAAGATGCTTACGCCGCGAGGCGGGCATCCATGACAACGTTATCGTTGGCATTTAGGTTTTGGCCCGATTGTCTGGAACGAGGGTCGCTCGCGCCGGACGAGGAGTACCAACCTCAGAGTCGCATTGTATCCTGCCGAAGCAGGACCAAACTCGCGGAGCCTTTACCGTCCAGTCGATCCTGTTTCGCCCCCATCAGAAGCATCCCGCGGCTGTGTCAGCCTGCTCCCCTGGTGGGGAGCCGAGGTGCTCGTGGTGGAGGCGCCGGGCACTGCCCCCGGGTCCTGAAACGTTATTACGAACCGGTCGTCAACCGTGCTCCCAATATAGGGGATGGCAGGCCGCGGGTCCAGAGCCATCGCCCGCGCGGCGCGGTCGAAACCGGCGCGGAGTCGGGCGCGAAAGGCGGAAATCGCCGGCTCAGGACTATCTTTCCACCGGATTGAGGCGCACGCTCGGGCGATCACCGGGTGGGCAACCCAGGCTCCGGTGGCTGAGGGCCTGCGTGTCCCCGCCTGTAACCGACGGGCGCTCCCATGGCAGACCTCATCGACCTCGTGGCCCACCGGCTCTCCTGCTGCTCGATCTCGCGCTACCAGGCCTACCGCTTCTCCGCCGACGGCAGCATCCGCTCGACGATCCTGATCGAGGCGGACGGCGACGTCGCCGCCAAACGGCACGCCTCGACCCTGATCGACGGCCGTCGCCTCGAGCTCTGGGCCGGCGCGCGCTTCATCAGCCACATCCTGAACCATGACGGCCCGATCGCGACCTCGATCCGGCTGGTGAACGACTGACCTCGATCCGGCCCCGGCGGGGCCCGGAGGCGGGGCGGACACACGCGAGGAGCGCAGGCCAGCATGGCAACCGAGAAGAAGCGCGGCAGCCGCGAGGCGAAGAAGCCGAAGGCCCCGGTCCCCAAGACCAACGCCTCTGCGCCGTCGACGAAGGGCATCGGGACGACGGCGGCCAAGAAGCCCGATCGTGGCTAGCCCTCGCGGCGCCGGGGCGGAAGCCGGTCCGGCGCGCAGGTTGGGCCTGGCCGAGGGCGCATGGTAGAGGCCGTCCGACAGCCTCCCTGCCCGGTCATGCGGAAGCTGATCGCGATGGTCGCGCGAGCGGCCGGCGAGCCCGGCCTGCAGGCGGATGGCCGCCTGATCGACCAGCTCACGGCCCTGGAGGTCGAGAGCCTGGATGCGGGCGCGCCGACGCGCACGGTCGAGGCGATCCGGGCGGCGCGCCGGACGATCCGCGTCGCGAGCCTGCTGCCGAGATCCCCAATCCTCCGAGGTCCACGACACCTATGAACCTGAACACCCCCAACCCGAATGCCGGGACGGAGTGCCTGCGCGCGCTGAACGCCCTGATCGACAAGGCCGACCGGCAGGATCTGGGCGCCGCCCAGAACCTGCTGCTCCGGTTCGTGCTCGGCCTCGACGGCGACGCGGCGCGGGTGGAGGCCATGGACGGCCTGCACGCCGCTCTCTCCACCGGCACGCAGAACCGGACATCGCACGAGCAGCAGGCCTTCCACACGGTCGTGCTCGGCATGATCGAGCGCACGAAGCTCACGGTCGGGCCGAGCGGGAAGGATATCCAGGCCTGAGCGCCGGGGGCGGCCGGCGCCGGGCGGGGACTTTCTCCCGCCCGGACCGGCGCCCGGCTTCGGTCAGGCCTTGCCGGGCAGCGGGACCGCCTTGACGCTCTTGCGGCGGCCCTCGGGCTTGACCATTTCGGGCTTGCCGGCGAGCAGCCGCTTGACGCGCTCGTTGAAATCGACGGCCGTGACGGCCTGAGCTCTGCCGGTGCTGGGTTCGCGTGCCATGGTGGCCTCTCTACGGTGGCCCAGGCACGGAATTGCGCGGAGGGACGATCAGCTTAATCAGCTTTTGACCGCGCAAACCATCGAATTCGCCCGCCGCATCCCGAATAGTCGCCTGCCCGCACAGGGGCCCGCGCCGGCCTGCCGCCGAGCCCGGGCGGACCGGGGCGCGACCGCCTCAGGCGATCAGCTTCGGCTTCACGATCGGGCTGCGGCTCAGGCTCTGGATCGCGCGACTCGGCCGCCCGGCCTTGCGGGCGATCTCGTCGTCCTGCTCGGCGATCGCCTGGCGCGCCGGCTCGTCGCCGTCGAGACCGCCGAGGATCTCCGCGGACACCCGCCGGTTCGATGCCCGGCTGCCGTCCTCGTAGACGACGTCGAACAGAACGAACCCCCGCTCCAGCGGTCTCATCTTCGTACGCTTAGCCATGTCCGCTCATACGCCAGAGTTCTCGCCCGCGTCAGAGCGGACCGTCGATCATGTGGTCGCACCGGGCCGGAATGCGGCCGGTGATCAGCCGTCGGTATAGAGGGCGGGCTGGCCCGCATCGTTC
The DNA here is from genome assembly GCF_056431005.1 of Methylobacterium sp. HJ2. Lineage (NCBI taxonomy): Bacteria > Pseudomonadati > Pseudomonadota > Alphaproteobacteria > Hyphomicrobiales > Methylobacteriaceae > Methylobacterium > Methylobacterium sp. HJ2. Next base: position 64,228 of record NZ_JBWJYM010000006.1, read on the forward strand.
AGCGCCCGGTCGACCGCCTCGATGGCGAGCAGCGTGCGGGTCAGGTCCTCGGCCATCGAGATCGGCGCGAGATCGAGGGCGCCGATGCGCCGCGCCAGGGCGTTCCGCTGCCGCACGAGCGCCGCGCGCGCGCGCTTCAGGTCTTCGACGGCTTCGGGAGTCACGGGGCGCATCTCGCAATCGGAGGACGGATCGGTGAGGGGCCTACCGGAGGACAGCCGCGGGCCGTCGGGCTCCACGCCGCGTCCTCGAACCCTAACGGCACCGCGCGCTACCCGATGTCAACCATGGCCTGCCGCCGGGATGGCAGAATGGCGGGGCCCGCTTCTGCCCGGGGCCCGCGGGCCCCGCGGCGGCCCCGGACCAACGGGCGGTGGCGGGCGGCCGGACAACAGGCCGCCCGCCGCCTCCGATCGGCCCGCGATCAGCAGGACAGGCGTCGTCCCTCGCGGCGGCCGAAGGTCCGCCAATGGGCGGCGCCGGATTCCATCTGTCCGTTCCGGACGGCGCGCCGGACATCCGGATTGCAGCGCAGGTACTCGCCCTCGTCGAACCCGTATTCGGACCGGCCCCTGTAGCGCGGCCCGCGGTCCTCGTAGCCGTAATCGCGATCCCGGCCCCTGTAGTCGCGATCTCTGTAACCGTCGTCACGACCATAATAGGGCTGCGCCGAAGCCGACGCGATCAACCCGATCAGACCGAGACCTGCGGCCGCCATTACCGGTAGCGCCTTCATGTCACGTGCTCTCCTCAATCGACAGCAGGGAACGCGTTGAGCACGGAGTGGTTCGATCCCGTCCGGCCGAGCGCAACGCTCCGCCTGCACGCTCTGCGGAGTCGGCGCAACCGGGACGGGAGCGGCCATCCACCCGGAGGAGTGCGGGGCCCCACCGGATCAGGCGGCGATCAGGCCGCGACGTCCTGCGGCGCGAGGGGCAGCGCGTGGTAGCGCCGGTCGGCGTAGAGCAGGCCGTCGCCCTGGGGTCCCTCGGCCACGGCCAGGACTTCGCAGATCAGCACATCGTGCGTGCCGACCGCGTGGCGGTCGACGATGCGGCAGGCGAAGGCCGCCAGCGCGCCATCGAGCACCGGCGCCTCGGCGCCGCTCTGGCTCCAGGCGGCGGCGGCGAAGCGCTGATCCATCGGGGTCCGGCCGCCGAAGGCGCTCGCCACGCCGCGCTGGTGGGCCGCCAGCGTGTTGACGCAGAGGCGCTCGTTGGCGCGCACGGCGGCGTAGGCCGAGGCGGTGCGGTTGATGCAGACGAGGAGCGTCGGAGGGCCGTCGCTGACGCTGCAGACGGCCGAGGCCGTGAAGCCCGCGCGCCCGCCCGGCCCGTCGGTCGTCACGACATGGACCGCGCCGGCCACCCGCGCCATGCCGGCCCGATAGGCCCCGGCCTCCACCGCGATCATCCTGGTCTCAGTCATGGCAGGGGTGTCTCCGAGCGGAACGCGGGGGCCGGTCTTGCGGGCGGACCTGGCCGATCAGGGCCGGCCGAGATGGGCGATGGAGGCGATCTCGACGCGGGCCTCGGGCTTCACGAGGCCGCACTGGATGCAGTAGCGGGCCGGCTTGTCGCCGGGGAAATAGGCGGCGTAGACGGCGTTGATCGCCGCGTAGTCGGCCCAGTCGGTGAGGAAGACGTGGTTGAAGGTCACGTCCGCCAGGCTGCCGCCGGCGGCCTCCACCACGCCCTTGATCGTCTCCAGCACGTGCCGGGTCTGGGCGCCCGCATCGCCCACATGCACCACGTTGGCCTCCGCATCGAGCGGCAGCGTGCCGGAGACGTAGAGCACCCCGTCGGCCAGCGTGCCGGGCACGTAGGGCGCCAGCGGCTTGCCCGTGCCGGGCGGGATCACGACGGTCTTGGGCATGGCAGGTCTCGCAGCGATGGAGGAAGGAAGGGGCGGCGCGGTCCCCGAGGGCGGTCGGGTTCGGGCGACCTCACCCCGCGGCGGGCCGGCGCTCCGGCGCCAGCGCGTCCCGGAACGCCCTGACGTCCGAGACCCAGCCGAAGAAGGTCTCGATGTTCTGCAACGCCCCCGTCTGCAGGGCGGCCGGGCCGGCCTGATGCGTGGCGTCCGCCAGCACGATGCCGAAATATTCGAGGAAGAAGCCGTCGCGCAGCGTCGATTCCACGCAGACGTTCGTGGCGATGCCGGTGAAGACGAGCGTGCGGATGCCCCGCGCCCGCAGCGTCGAGTCGAGCGCCGTGTTGTAGAAGCCGCTGTAGCGCGGCTTGCCCATCACGATCTCGCCGGGCTCCGGCTTCAGGGCGTCGACGAGCGCGTAGTCCCAGCTGCCCTTGGCGAGCAGGCGCTGGTTCATCTCCGGGCGGGCCCGCATGGTCTTGAGCGCGTTCGACTTGTACCAGTTGGGCGAGCCCGGCCCGCCGGCCTCGGCGTAGTCGGCGTCCCAGCCGTTCTGGAACCACAGCACGGTCATGCCAGCCCCGCGCGCGGCGGCCACGGCCTCGCTGATCCGGGCGATCACCGGCTCGGTCTGCGAGACGTCGAAGCCGGCGAGGTCGAGATATCCGCCCCGGCTCGCGTAGGCGTTCTGCATGTCCACCACGATCAGCGCCGTGGCGGCCGGATCGAAGGCGATCGGCTCGGGGCGCGCCGGCAGGGTCACGTCGCCGTGCCGGCCCGCGGCGTCGCGGTAGCCCGCGGGCCCGGATTGCGGGAGCCTGTCCATCACGCCACCTGCGCGACCGGCGCCGCGTCCGTCTGCTGGCCGGTGACGTGGCGCCGCGTCTGCATCAGCGGCTGGATGCGGGTGCCGAAGGCGTCCACGCCCTTCACGAAGTCGTCGAAGACCAGCAGCACGCCCTCGGTGCCCGGCACGGTCGCCACCGCATCGAGCATGGCGGCGACGCTGGCGTAGGAGCCGACCAGCGTGCCCATGTTGATGTTCACCGCCGAGGTCGGATCGGCCATCTGCCGCACGTTGGTGTCGGCGCCGGACTTGGTGTCGGCGGCGCCCTGCACGCCGAGCCACGCGATCGCCTCCTGGTCGGCACCGGCCTTGTAATGCTCCCAGGTGGCGTGGGCGGCCTCGTCGGTCTCGTCCGCGATGATCATGAACAGCACGTAGGAGGAGACGGCGCGGCCCGTCTTGGCCTTGGCCTCCTCGAGCCGCTCCACCGTGGGGGCGAAGGCGGTCGGGGTGTTCACGCCCTTGCCGAAGCAGAAATTGTAGTCGGCATACTCGGCGGTGAAGGCCATGCCGGCCGAGCTCTGCCCGGCGCAGATGATCTTCATGTCGGCCTGCGGCTGCGGGCTGAGGCGGCAATCGTCCATCTGGAAGAACGTGCCCTTGCGGTCGCTGCGCCCGGTCTGCCACAGGTCGCGCAGGATCTGGGCGTATTCCGAGAGGTACTCGTAGCGGCGCGCGAAGTACTCGTCGCCCGGCCACAGGCCCATCTGGGAATATTCGGGCTTCTGCCAGCCGGTGACGAGGTTGAGGCCGAAGCGCCCTCCGGAGATGGAGTCGATGGTGGCGGCCATGCGGGCCGCGATGGCCGGCGGGATGCAGAGCGTGGGCGCGGTGGCGTAGAGCTTGATCCGGCTCGTCACGGCGGCGAGGCCCGCCATCAGGGTGAACGATTCGAGGTTGTGATCCCAGAACTCGGTCTTGCCGCCGAAGCCCCGCAGCTTGATCATCGAGAGCACGAAGTCGAGGCCGTGGGCCTCGGCCTTCAAGGTGATCTCTTTGTTGAGGGCAAAGCTCGGCTTGTATTGGGGCGCGTTCTCCGAGAGGAGCCAGCCGTTGTTGCCGATCGGTATGAAAACCCCGACGTTCATGGTGCCTCACGGTCCGGAGAATGCCGCGGCGGAGACTGTCTTCACCGCCGCTTCCCAGACACGATATCGGTTCAGACCAAATGGTCAAACTCCGAGTCGCGTTTTTTGACCATTTGCACAAAATCTCTTCGTTCCGCCTGTCGGACAGGCGCGGTTTGCCCGCGGCCAATGCAGAAAAGGCGCCGCGCCGGTGGCGGCTGATCGAGGCTGCGCGCGGCGCGCGATGCTCTAACGCAGCCCGAGGCTGGACAGGATGAGGTGCTGGGTGCTCGCCACCGTGCGCTCGAAGAAATCCGGATCCTGGAGCGAGTGCCCGGTCACCGCGCTCACCTGCACGGAGAAGTCGGCATAGTGCTGGGTGATCGCCCAGATCGAGAAGATGAGGTGGTGGGGATCGTGCGCGCCGATCCGCCCGTCGGCGATCCAGCCCCGGATGATCGCGACCTTCGTCTCCACGAGGTCGCGCAGCGGCCCTTCCAGCTCCGGCCGCAGCAGCGGCGCCCCCTGCACGATCTCGAGGCAGAACAGGCGCGAGGCGTGGGGCGCGTCGCGCGACAGCGTGAGCTTGGTGCGGATGTAGTTGCGGAAGGCCTCCGCGGGCTCGCTGTCCGCGTCGAGGGATTGCAGCGGATCGAGCCAGACGTCGAGGACCCGGCGCAGGACGGCGACGTAGAGCTCCTCCTTCGACGGAAAGTAGTAGAGCAGGTTGGTCTTCGAGAGCCCGGCCCGCTCGGCCAGCCGGTCGACGCTGGTCCCGTGCAGGCCGAGCGCCGAGAAGATCTCCAGCGCGGCATCGAGGATCGCCTCGCGCCGCAGCGCGCCGTCCCGGCGCAGCCGACGCTTGACCGGTCTTGGTGCGGTGGCGGTCACGCGCGCTGGCCCCATCACGCCGCTCTCGGGCGGCATTTCCGACCGGCAGAGCCATTGGAGAAGCGCGCCCGGGTGTCAATCGGATGACGATGGGTTCCGTCGGGCGGCGGATCCCTCCGGGCCAGGCCCGCGGCGGAGACCGGGCCGTTCCGCGGCTGAGCCCAGCCCGGATCGCAGGGCCGGAGCGGCTCCGGGGCCGGAGACCCGAACCGCCGCGGGGCCGTGGCGGGGCCGCCACAGCCGCGGCCGTCCTCTTGCAAGCGCCGCCGCGATCCGGACCGCAGAGGCACGAGAGGAAGATCCGCCATGCGCAGCTACGTCGACGGGCGGCTGACGCCGCTGGGACAGGAATTCGCGCCGTTCTTCGAGCCGAAGGCGACCGCGGTGGTATCGATCGACCTGCACCGGGGCCATCTCGACGACGATCCGGCCTGTCCCTGTCCCGCCCCGCGGGCGCGGGCGATCGTGCCGGCCGTCGACGCCTTCCACCGTGCGGCGCGGGCAGCGGGCATCCCGGTGATCCACGTCCGCAGCAAGCTCCGGGCTGGCGGCGTCGACGACGTCGCCGGCCTGAAGGCGGCGTGGCGCCTCGTCTTCCCGCTCCATGTCGGGCCCATCCCCAACGCCGACGAGCACGCCATCGAGGGCACCCGCTGGAACGAATTCGTGACGGAGGTCGCGCCGCGCGACCTCGTGGTCGAGACCAAGAAACGGCTCTCGGCCTTCTATCCGACCGATCTCGACTTCCTGCTGCGCAACCTCGGCACGCGCACCCTCGTGCTCGACGGGTGCCTGGCCGATTGCTGCGTCCTCAACACGGCCTTCGACGCCTCCAACCTCGGCTACCACGTCGTGGTGGCGCGCGATCTCGTGGCCGGGACGAACGCCGCGCTGGAGGATTCCGCCCTGCGCATCGTGGCGATGCATCTCGGGCTCGTCACCGACGCCGAGGTGATCGCCGGGGCCTGGGCGGAACGGGCTGCGTGAGCGCGGCGGGCGCGGCCCCGGGCCGAAGGCGCGCAAGCGTGGCACGGCCGTTGCGACGGCGTTTTGGACCATGTGGTCAAAATCTGGATGGCACCATGACCCTTCTCCAAGTGCCCGTTATCGATCTCACGCCCTACCGCGAGGGCACGCCCGAGGGTAAGGCGGCCGTCGCCGCCGAGGTGGATCGGGCCTGCCGGGATATCGGCTTCCTCGTCGTCTCGGGACACGGCATTCCCGAGGACCTGATCGCCCGGACCTACGCGGTCTCGAAGGCGTTCTTCGAGCGCCCGCACGCCGAGAAGCTCGCGGTCGATCGCCCGGCGCCCGATCAGGTCCGCGGCTACAGCGCCGTGGGCGGCGAGGGGCTCTCCTTCAGCCTGGACGAGCCGACGCCGCCCGACATCAAGGAATCGCTCTCGATCGGCCCTGTCGACGTCCCGGCGGACGATCCCTACTTCACCAGCGAGGCCGCCGGGCCGCACTTCGCCCCCAACGTCTGGCCGACGCAGCCGGCGGAGCTGAAGGCGGTGTGGACCGAGTATTTCCGCGCCGTCGACGGCCTCGCCCGCGACCTGATGCGGATCTTCGCCCTCGGCCTGCGCCTCGACGAAACTTATTTCGACGGCACGATCGACAAGAACATCTCGATGATGCGGGTGCTGCGCTACCCGGCCCAGACCAGCGCCCCGCTGCCGAACCAGCTCCGCGCCGGCGCGCATTCCGACTACGGCAGCATGACGATCCTGCGCAAGGAGCTCTCGGACAAGAGCCTGCAGGTGAAAAACAAGCTCGGCGCGTGGGTCGACGTGCCGGTAATCCCCGGCACCTTCATCGTCAACATCGGCGATCTGATGCAGCAATGGACCAACGACACCTGGTCCTCCACCGTGCACCGCGTGGTCAACCCGGAATTCGGCTCCGCCGAGAACGTCGATCGCCTGTCGATCGTGTTCTTCCACCAGCCGAACTACGACGCGGAGGTGGCCTGCCTGCCCACCTGCGAGAGCCCGGAGAACCCGGCCCGCTACGCGCCGGTCTCGTCGGGCGATCACCTGCGCTCGAAATTCGTCAAGCAGACGACCTTCGGCAAGGGCGAGAAGGCCGCCTGACGTGGCGCGCCTCTCCTACGTCAACGTCTTCACCCGCGACCTCGACGCCCTGCCGGACTTCTACATGCGGGTGTTCGGCTTTCCCGAGGTCGCGGCGATCCGCTCGCCGATCTTTCGCGGGATCGATGCGGGCGGCACCTGCATCGGCTTCAACGCCCAGGAGGCCTACGGCCTCCTGGGGCTCGCGGACGAGGCCGAGACGCGGGGCGTCAAGTTCCTGCTCAACCTCGACGTCGAGAGCCCAGCCGCGGTGGATGCCCTGGTTCCGGCGGCTTTGGCCGCCGGCGCCGCGCTGATCAAGCCGCCCTACCGCACCTACTACGACTGGTACCAGGCCGTGCTCACCGACCCGGAAGGCAACGTCTTCCGGATCAACACGGTGCTCTGACCGCGCGCCGCGGACGAGACCCGTTCCACCGACCATCCCGCGGCCTTCGGCGCCGCCACCCTGGGGGTTTATCGACACCATGATCCGACTGGTCTTCAAGGCGCTCGCCGCCTGCGCGCTCGCCGCGCTGCTGCCCGCGCTCCCCGCGCGCGCGGCGCCGTTCAAGCTCAAGGGCGAGCCGAAGGTCGCCATGGTGATCTTCGGCCAGAAGAACGACGGCGGCTGGTCCCAGGCCGCCGAGGAGGCCCGCGTGAAGATGGAGGCGGGGCTCGGCATGAAGATCCCGGCCGTGGACGGGGTGAAGGAGAACGCGACCGCGATCCGGCCCGTGGTCGAGCTCTTCATCAAGCGCGGCTACAACATCATCATCGGCACCGCCTTCGGGTATTCCGACACCTTCAAGGAACTCGCCGAGAAGTATCCCGACGTCGCCTTCCTCAACCTGTCGGGCACGACCAACGGACCCAACCTCGAATCCGTCTACGGCCGCACCTACGAGAGCCAGTATCTCTGCGGCATGGCGGCCGGCGCGGCCTCCAAGACGGGCAAGCTCGGCTTCGTGGCGGCCAACCCGTTCGGCGTGGTGAACTGGACGATCAGCGCCTACGAACTCGGCGCCCGGGCGATGAACCCCAACGCGACGCTGAACGTCGTCTATACGGGCATCTGGAACGACCCGGTGAAGGAGCGCGCGGCGGCGCAGGCGCTCGCAGAGCAGGGTGTCGACGTCCTCGGCCAGCACGTCGATACCCCGGCCACCCAGATCGTGGCCCAGGAGCGCGGCATCCTCGGCACGGGGCACCACCGCGACATGCGCGAGTTCGCCCCGAAGGCCACGATCTGCTCCTCGGTCTGGACCTGGGACAAGTTCTTCGTGCCCGAGATCAAGCGCATCATCGCGGGCACCTGGGAGCCCGCGCCCTACGGCGCCTTCATCACGATCAAGAACGGCGGCACCGACATCGCCTGCTGCGGCGCGGCGGTGCCCAAGGAGGCGGCCGACAGGATCATGGCCGAGCGCCAGGCGATCATCGACGGCAAGCAGGTCTTCGCCGGGCCCCTGGAGGACCGCGACGGCACCCTGCGCGTCCCGGCCGGGCAGACCCTCGGCGACGCGGACCTGTGGAAGATGGACTGGTTCGTGAAGGGCGTGACCACCCAGAAGTGACCCGCCCACGCCCCGGCCGCGTCGGCGGCCGGGGCCCGGCAATTCCGCGCATGGAGGCGATCCGCCCGATGGTCATGGCCCTGGAGATGCTCGGCGTCTCGAAGGCCTTCGACGGCTTCCAGGCCCTGTCGAAGGCCAATCTCGCGGTCGAGGCCGGCGAGGTCCACGCGCTGCTCGGCGAGAACGGCGCCGGCAAATCGACGCTGATGAACGTCGCGGCCGGGCTCTACCGGCCCGATCACGGCCGCATCCGCGTGCGCGGCCGGGAGGTGGCGATCGCCGGCCCGGTCGAGGCCAAGCGCCTCGGGATCGGCATGGTCCACCAGCACTACAAGCTGGTGCGCGCCTTCAGCGCCGTCGAGAACATCCTGCTGGCGCGCGGGAGCGCCCGCTACGGCGCGGGCCTCGCCGCGGTCGAGGCGGCGGTCCGGGCGCAGAGCGCGGCCCTCGGCTTCTCCGTCGATCTCGGGCGCCCCGTCGGCAGCCTGTCGGTGGCCGAACAGCAGCAGGTCGAGATCCTGAAGGCCCTCGTCGAGGGTGCCGGCATCCTGATCCTCGACGAGCCGACCGCCGTGCTCACCGACCGGGAGGCGGAGGCGCTCCTGCTCACCATGCGGGCGCTGGCCGCCCAGGGAGCGGCGATCGTGCTCGTCACGCACAAGCTCAACGAGGTCCGGCGCTTCGCCGACCGGGTGACGGTGATGCGCGGCGGTCGCGTCGTCGCGAGCGCCGACCCGTCGAGCCTGACCGCCTCCGAACTGACGACCCTGGTGGTCGGCGCCGCCGCCGTGCAGGAGCGCAAGCCCGCCGCGCAGGTCGGCCCGCCGGTGCTCGATCTCAGCGGGATCGTCGGCGCGCGGGGCGACGGGCTGCGGACCCTGAACGGGGTCGACCTCACCATCCGCCAGGGCGAGATCTACGGCATCGCCGGCGTCGGCGGGAACGGCCAGACCGAACTTGCCGAGATCCTGATGGGGGTGCGCCGCGCCGAGGCCGGCCGCATCGTGCTCGGCGGCGCCGACGTCACCCGGTCCGGCCCCAAGCCGCGGCGCGCCCGCGGCCTCGCGGCGATCCCGGCCGACCGGCACGCCTACGCGCTCGCGGGCGAACTTTCCCTCGCCGACAACTACGCCGTGGGAGGCCTCGCCTCCGGTCGCTTCGGCGGGTGGCTCCGGGTCGATCGCGCGGCCGTCCGGGCGCGGACGCTCGCGGCCATCGAGGCCTTCGACATCCGCGGGGCGCGAAGCCCGCGTCAGAAGGCCAACCTCCTGTCCGGCGGCAACGCCCAGAAGCTCGTCATCGCCCGCGAGTTCGCCGACGCGCCCCGCCTCGTCCTCGCCCACAGCCCCGCCCGCGGCCTGGACATGCGGGCGACCGCCGACATCCACCGCCGCCTGCGCGAGGCGCGCGACGGGGGCGCCGCCGTGCTGCTGATCAGCGAGGATCTCGACGAGGTGATGCTGATGGCCGACCGCATCGGGGTGATGAGCCGCGGGACGATCGTCGGCGAGTTCGACGCGCCCGCCGACCGGCAGGCCATCGGCGCAGCGATGGTGCACCATGCCTGAGACACTCTCGATGCCGCTGCTGTCCGCCTCGCCCGAGCCGCCGCGCCGGGGACGCCTCGCGGTCGAGATCCGGCAGCACGCGCCGGGCTGGTATCAGGGCCTGGTGCTGGCGGGCGGCCTCGCGGCCGGCATCGCGCTGGCCGCCGCGATCCTGGTGGCCTCCGGCGTCGGCCTGTCGGACCTCGCGCAGGAATTCGTCGTCGGGGTGGTGACGAACCCGACCAACCTCTCGGCGGTGCTGGTCCAGGCCGCGCCGCTCGCCATCCTGGGGCTTGCCGCGGCGATCGCCTTCCGGGTCCGGTTCTGGAACATCGGCATCGAGGGCCAGATGATCTTCGGGGCGATCGCGGCGACGGCGGTGGCGATCCACGATGTCGGCCCCGAGCCGGTGCGGATCGGCCTCATGATGCTGGCGGCGGCCCTCGCCGGCATGGCCTGGGTGCTGCTGCCGACCCTGCTCAAGATCCGCCTCGGGCTGAACGAGATCATCTCGACGCTGCTGCTGAACTACGTCGCCTTCAACGCGCTCCTGCACCTGCTCTACGGCGCCTGGCGCGATCCCGCGAGCAACTTCCCGAACTCGGCCCAGTTCGATCCGGCCGAGCGCCTGGGCGCGCTGGGCTGGGAGAATCTGACCTGGGCGCTGCCGCTCGCCGCGCTGCTGACCCTCGTGGCGTGGTGGCTGATGGGCGTCAGCCGCTTCGGCTTCCTCTCCCGGGTGGCCGAGGCCAACCCGCGGCTCGGCGAGGCGCAGGGCCTGCCGATGACGCGGGTGGTGCTCGCCGCCGCCCTGATCTCGGGGGCGCTCGCGGGCATCGCCGGCTTCACCATCTGCGCCGGCGTCGAGTACCGGATGACCCAGTCCTTCTTCAGCGGCTACGGCTTCTCCGGCATCCTCATCGCGTTCCTCGCCCGCAACAACCCGCTCGGCGCCTTCGTCGCGGCGATCCTGGTGGGCGTGCTGTTCGTGGCCGGGCAGAGCCTCCAGGTCTTCTACGCCGTGCCCGGCTCGATGGTGCAGCTGATCCAGGCGGTGATCGTCCTCTGCGTGGCGGCCTCCGACTTCTTCGTCCGCCACCGGGTGCGGTGGGTCTCGGGAAAGCGCTCCGATGTCTGACTTCGTCGTCAACTGGCTCGCCAGCACGCCGGGCTTCGCGCTGCCCTACGCGCTCGCCGCGCTCGGGCTGATCGTGACCGAGAAGGCCGGCGTGCTGTCGCTCGGGGCCGAAGGCTTCCTGCTCGTCGGCGCGGTGAGCGGGATCGGCGTCCTGCTCGGCATCGGCGACCACCCGTTCCTGGCGCTCGCGGCCGCAGCGCTCGCCGCCGCCGCGCTCTCGCTGATCTACGCCGCCCTGGTCGTCAGCCTGCGGGTGAACCAAGTCATCGGCGGCCTCGCGCTGGTCTTCCTGGCGCAGGGCCTGACCGGCGTGATCGCCACCCGGGAGGGCTGGACCAACCGTCCGGTGAGCGGCCTGCCGACCGTGCCCCTCGGGCCGCTCGCGGAGATCCCGGTGCTCGGCCCGATCCTGTTCGACCACGACGTCGTGGTCTACGCCGCCGTGCCGATCTTCGCCCTCGTCGCCTTCGTGCTGACCCGGACCATGACCGGCCTGCGCCTGCGCGCGGTGGGCGACGGCCCGGACGCGGCGGATGCCGCCGGCATCGGCGTCGCGCGCACCCGCTACGGGGCGATCGCCGTGGGGGCGGCCCTCGTCGGGCTGGCGGGCGGCTACCTCTCGATCGGCGTCGCCAAGATCTGGGTCGACGGCATCAGCGGCGGACGGGGCTGGATCGCCGTCGCCCTCGTGATCTTCGCCCGCTGGCAGCCCTGGCGGGCACTGGCCGGCGCCTTCCTGTTCGGGAGCATCGAGGGCCTGATTCCGCGCATCGCCGCGATCGGAGTCGCGCTGCCGCAATACTTCGTGCTGATGACCCCCTACCTCGCCACCCTCGCGGTGATGGTCTGGATCTGCCTGCGCCAGGACGGTCGCAGCCTCGAGCCGCGCGCGCTGGGGATCGCCCATCTGCGCGAGGAGCGGCGCTGACCCCGGGGCCCCGCCCATAACATCGATCCGCGATCCGGGGCGCTTCGGGCCTGACGGCGGCGGCGGATGGGGCGGGAAACGACCGCCGGAGCGGCCCCGACGACGCCCACGCGAGACCGGCCCGGGTCGAGCGGGGCCTCGTCCCGGCCGTCATGACTCATGGTCCGTTAGGGTTCGGCGAAGGACAGCCGCGCCGTCCGGCACGCAGGCCGCGATGAGCCGGGCTCATCGCGGCCTGTTCTCAGGGGCCGCCCTCGGCATCGCTCGCGCCGGAAGTCGAGGAAGGGTGACCGCGCAGCGGGCGTTCCTCCATCACGGCGAGGGCGGCGAGGGCGGCGGCGAGGCCCAGGCAGGCGGCGGCGAAGACAGAGCGGAAGGTGAGGGCGAGGGCCGCCGCGTCCGAGCCCCGCATCAGCCGCGCGATGTCGTGACCCGCAGCGGAGCCGCCGCCCGCGACGCCGCCGAGCACGATCGTGCCGAACACCGCGACGATCAGGGCCCCGCCGAGCGAGCGGAAGAAGTTCATGGAGGCCGTGGCGATCCCCATCTGGTGCGGCTCGACGGCGTTCTGGATCACGATGGTCGAGAGCGGCAGCACCGTGCCGATGCCCATCGACAGGAAGCCGAACAGCACCTCCAGGAGCCAGAACGGCAGCGCCCGGCCCTCGCTCGCGATCACGCCGCAGCAGAGGATGCTGAGCGACAGCATCGTGAGCGGCACGCGCTTGTAGTGGCGCAGATACATCATCGACCGGCCCGAGAGCGTCGCCCCCGTCACCGTGCCGACCATCAGCGGCACCAGCGCCACGCCGGACTGGCTCGCCGTCAGCCCGATGACGCCCTCGAGGAAGATCGGGACGTAGATGGTCAGCCCGATGAAGGTGCCCATGGCAAAGCACGCCGACAGGGTCGCGCTGGTGACCACCTGATCCTTGAGCACGCTCGTCGGGATCAGGGGCTCCGCGGCGGTGAGGAGCCTCGCCACGAAGCCGGCGCCGACCGCGACGGCGAGAGCGGCGAGGCCGGCGATCTGGGCAGACCCCCAGGGATAGTGCACGCCGCCCCAGCTCAGCGTCAGGAGCAGGAGCGTCGAGGCCAGCATCAGCAGCGCGGCGCCGGGATAGTCCAGCCGGTGCCGCCGCTCGTTGCGCGGCAGAAGCCTGAGCTTGGAATTGGTGAGCGCGAAGGCCAGAAGGCCGATCGGCAGGTTGATCCAGAAGATGAACGACCAGTGCAGGTGTTGGGCGAGGAAGCCGCCGAGCAGGGGGCCGGCGAGCGAGGCGACCACGAACACGCCGGCGATGTAGACTTGGTACCGCGCGCGCTCCCGCGGCGACATGATGTCGGCCAGGATGGTCTGCGCCAGGGCGATCAGGCCGCCGCCGCCGACGCCCTGGAGGCCGCGGGCGAGCGCCAGCGTCACCATCGAGGGCGCGAGGGCGCAGGCCAGCGAGCCGAGGCTGAACGTCGCGATGGCGATCAGCAGCATGATCCGGCGGCCGTGAATGTCGCTGAGCTTCCCGTAGAGCGGGGTCACCGCCGTCGCGGTCAGCAGGTAGGCCGTGACGATCCAGGGCAGGTTGGCGGCGTCGCCGAGTTCGATCCCGATCGTCGGCATCGCGGTGGCCACGATGGTCTGGTCGAGGGCGGCGAGCAGCATCGCCGTGACCAGCCCGAGGACGATCGAGCGGATCTCGGCGGGTGTGAGGCGGACCTGCGGAGCGGCGCGGACCGGCGCGTTCATGCCCGGCCGCTCTCCACCCGCGGTCGCAGGCCGCGCGATGCCGGCCGGACATCGCGTCCGGCCCCAGTCCTGTGGAGCGCCATGGGGTCCAAACTCCTCGATGCGCCGAACGCGCGCAGGATCCGGACGCAGTTGTCCGGGGCCTTCGTTTCGGTTGTGCTTCTAGGAGCCTTCGCCCGCGCCGCCTACCGCGATCCCGCGTCGCGGCGCGGGGCGTAGCCGACGATCCTGCAGATCCCCTCGATGAAGGCGGGCGCGCTGCCCTGCACCCGCTCTGAACCGTGGATGGCCTCCGGGCGGTCGATGCCCTGCGCGGCGATGTAGGCCCGGCAATGGGCGAGGAGCGCGGCGAGGTCTGGCTTCGGCGCTGCGACGGAGGCGGGGGCGGGGGCCGCGACGACACCCCGGATCGCCGCCACGGCGAGACGGTCGCAGCGCTCGTTCAGGGGGTGGCCGGCATGGCCCTTGACCCAGCGCCAATCGACGTCGTGCAGCGCGGCCAGGGAATCGAGCCGCTCCCAGAGGTCGCGGTTCTTCACCGGCTCGCCCGCGGCCGTGCGCCAGCCCTTGCGCTTCCATCCGCTGATCCAGGAGGTGATGCCGTTCTTCACGTACTGGGAATCGGTGGTGAGCGAGACCTTGCTGGGGCCGGGCAGCGCCTCGAGCCCGCTGATCGCGGCCATCAGCTCCATGCGGTTGTTGGTGGTGAGAGCCTCCCGGCCGGAGAGCTCGCGCTCGCCCTCGGGCAGGCACACGATGGCGCCCCAGCCGCCGGGACCGGGATTCCCCTGGCAGGCGCCGTCCGTGTAGATGTCGATCATGGGGCGATCCTTCGCTCTCGATGCGTCCGCGGCCCGGATCGGGCGTCCCGTTCGCAGACGTGGTTGCCCGGTCCGGCGGGCGCCAGCGCGGCCTGACGCGAACCGGTGCCGACCGGCGCGAGGCCGGGGCCGCTTCGGCGACCCGTCTCCGCCATGAAGGTTGCGATCGTCTGAACCCCGTCACGGCCGAGGCCGTGCCAACCCGCCCCGGCGACGCGGTCGCGTCCAACCCGCCGATGGACCGCGGATCTCAAGCCAACAGCAATTCAACGTCGTCTGCGCGAGACCTCAAGCAACGCTCGCTCTCCAGAGGGCACGTAGGACGATTAGCGCCATCTTAAACAAGATCGCGTTGAATGCGGCCTCGAAAACGTTCGCTTCCGTCGGGCGCCCTCGCGCGAACCGTACCGCGCGGATCTTTCCCGAACGCCATTCATCCTGAATTCGACCGGACCAAGAGGCAGGACCGATGAGACGATACATGGCCTGGGCGGCAGCGAGCTGCACGATCGTCGCGCCCGCGGTCGCAGCTCCCTTTCAGATCGGCCAGGTCGAGAAGGTGGACCGGCAGGCGGTCGCCCTGCAGGCGGGATCGTCGCGCGACATGACCCCGAACGGGCCGGTGTTCTTCAAGGACATGATCCGGACCGGCGACGGCGCCCGCCTCGAAGCGAAGCTCGCCGACGGCACGGTCCTGACCCTCGGCGAGCGCGGCAAGATCACCGTCGACGAGTTCGTCTACAGACCCGGCCAGCAGGGCGGCAAGCTCGGCCTGAGCGTCGCGCGCGGGGCCTTCCTGTTCGTCGGCGGCAAGATCGAGGGCCCGACCGGAGGCAACGTCGACATCAAGACGGCCGTGGGTACGCTGGGCGTGCGCGGCACCACGGTCTGGGGCGGCGCCATCGACGGCGGCTACGGAGTGTTGGTCCTCGACGGCGAAGTGGTGCTGAAGACGCGGCGCGGCAGCGTGCTGATGCGCAAGGGTCAGGGCACCATGGTGTATGCGGGACGTGCGCCGGAGCAGGCCGCTCCCTGGCCCGAGGACCGGACCAAGCGGGCGGTGGCGACCATCACCATCGCCGATCAGCGCCGCTTCGTCCCGACGCTGGGACGCTGACCGGCAAGCATCCGCCGCAAGTCGTGATTCAGGGCTGCCCGGTTCTCGCGTAATCCGGACGCCACCCTCACGACTTCGAGACTGATCTCCCGGCGAGCCCGTTAGTGAGTCATTGATATCGCTGCGGGTACGCTTCGGCCGTAGCCTCGGAGATCGCCTCGGTGCAACCGCTCGATACGAACGTGCCGCTGGTCACGTTCAGCACGTTGCTGATCGTGATCGCGGCCAAGCATTACGGGGCCGATTTCGTCGGCCAGACGGAATGGATGGCCCGCGGCAAGGAGCGGGTCTCGGGCTGGGCCCTGCCGCTCGCCGCCCATGCGGGGCTGCACGCCCTGTGCACCCTCGGCATCGCCCTCGCGTTCAAGCCGCGCCTGTGGTGGGTCGCCCTCGTCGATCTCGCGCTCCACGCAGCGATCGACCGCGGGAAGACGATGGTCGCGCATCGCACCCGCTTTCCGATGACCGACCCGCGGTTCTGGTGGGTGATGGGCTTCGACCAGTTCCTCCATCAGGTCACGAACGTGCTGCTCGGCTTCCTCCTCGTCCTGGGCTGAGCGCCCCCGTCACGCCGCCATCCGGACCGAGCGCTCCCCGGCGCGGATGCGGCGGGCGTGCAGGGCGAGGATCGGGTCCTCGGGGCTCGCCGCGTGCAGGCGCAGCAGCTCCTCCGCGGCGCCGGCATCGCCCCCCGTCAGCCGGGCAAAGGCCGCGCAATAGGCGCTCAGCCCGGCCGCTGGCCCGGGAACCGGCTCGAACACGTCGACGCCCAGCGACTTGCCCTTGAGCATCAGCGTGCCGACCGGGCGGAAGCTGCGCCCCGGGACCTGCTCGTAGGTCGCGCGCGCGACGCAGATCCGGGTCCCCAGCACCTTGTTGGCGGCTTCGAGCCGGGCGGCGGTGTTGATCGCGTCGCCGTGCGCCGTGTAGTCGAAGCGGCGCGTCCCGCCGAAATTGCCCACCACCGCGCGGCCGGTGTTCACGCCGATCCGGGTCACGCCGAAGGGCACGCCGCCCGCCCGCTGCCGGGCCTTGAAGTCTTCCGCGAAGACGTCGAGGGCAATGGCGCAGGCGACCGCACGCTCGGCATGGTCGGGCTGGTCGAGGGGCGCGTTGAACATGACGTGGACCGCGTCGCCCACGATCTTGTCGACGGTGCCGCCATGCTCCATCGCGATCGAGCACAGGCCGTCGAGATACGCGTTCAGCAGGTGGACGAGGGCCTCCGCGCCCGAGGCCTCCGTCATCGCGGTGAAGCCCTCGAGGTCGGTGAACAGGAAGGTCATCTCCCGGCTCTCGCCGCCGAGCTTGAGGCGGCCCGGATCGCTCGCCAGCGCCGCGACGAGGTCGGGAGAGAGGTAGTGCGTGAAGGCCGAGCGCAGGCGCTTGGCGGCGCGCTCGGCGCCGGCGTAGCGCGCGAGGCTCGCGGCCGCGAACGCCGCCCCGAGGCCGAGCGTGGGCACGGTCGGGTCGAGGAGCAGACCGGCCTCGGCGAACAGGGCGAGGGCGGCGCAGGCGGCCAGCGGGGCGAGCAGCGCCGCGACGAGCGTCGCCGTGCGCAGGCGGACGAGCGCGCAGGCGAGCGCCGCGCAGAGCCCCAGGACGAGCGCGGCCAGAACCTCGGCTCCCGGCGCCCAGGACGGCCGGATCAGGTGCCGGCCGGAGAGGGCCTGTTCCAGGGCGATGGCGTGCAGGTTCACCCCCGGCTCGAACGGGGTCATCGGCGTCGGACGCAGGTCCGACAGGCCGACCGCGCTGGTGCCGACGAAGACGGCCGCGCCCGCGATCTCCGCCCGAAGCCCGGTGCGCGCGACCGGGTCGAGGAGCCGCCACGCGGGGATCGTCGGCGTCGAGCGGGCCGGTGGGAAGTTCAGGCGCAGCGCGCCCGTGTCGTCCAGAGGCAGGTCGATCTCGCCGACCCGGACCGTGAAGCCCGTCAGGCGTTCGCCCTCCTGCTCGACCCGCAGCTTGACGGTATCCTCGTCCTGCATCACCCGCAGGGCGTCGAGGGCGAGGGACGGGACCAGCCGGTCACCGACGACCGCCAGCAGCGGCAGCCGCCGGATGATCTCGTCGGTCCCGGCCGCGATCGTGAAGCTGCCGTGGCCGGCCGTCGCCGCGTCGAGAACCTCGATGTTCCCGACCGCGCCGCCGAAGCGCGGCAGCGCCGGGCGGGGATCGCCGCCGATGACCGCCACCGCCGCGGCGCGGGCGACGCCCGCCCCGTTCTCCGTCGGCAGGAGGCCGATCCCCGCGACCACGCGTCCGCGCCCGAAGGCCGCGGCCAGGATGGCGTCGTGATCGGGCAGGGGCCTGTCCGGATCGGCCCTGCGGAACTCGAAGCGCCGCTCCCAATCCTGCACCAGCCGCGACGGGGAGGTCCGGTCGGGCTCGGCGAAGACCATGTCGAGGGCGATGGCGCCCGCGCCGAGATCCTGGAGCGCCACGACGAGGTCGGCGACGAGCGTGCGCGGCCAGGGCCACTGCCCGTGCCGCTTCAGGCTGTCCTCGTCGATGTCGACGACGCGGACCGGCGTCCCCGCCGCGGGTCGCGGCAGCAGGCGCTGGAGCGTGTCGAAGGCGGCGAACCGAAGGCGCTCGAACGGCACAGGCACCGCCGCGCACAGGGCCAGCAGGCCGAGCAGGGCCGCGAGACCGGCGAGCGCCGGGGCCAGACGTCGCGATCGGAGCATAGAGGCGAGGTCCCCGCGTCCCGGATACCGGCAGGGCAGGGTGCCGGGCGGGCGCCAGACTCGGGGCGCGAAGCTGAGATCCCGTTAAGGATGTGGTGAAACGGCGGGAAATTCGCGAAACGTTCGTCCGCGCTTAACCGCGACCGGCCATCATCGGCCCCCGGCGGGACTCCTGCCGGACAAGGATCCTCCCTTGGCGAACCCGCTCGACACGACATTGGACCATCGGCTGCTGCCGGCGGGCGCTCTCCTCTTCGCCGCCGGAGAACCCGGGGACGCGGCCTACCTCATCGTCAGCGGACGCCTGGAGATCTTCATCGAGCGCCCCGAGGGCGATCTCGTCCTGGCGCAGCGCGGCCCCGGCGAGATCGTGGGCGAGATGGCGATCCTCGACAAGCGGCCGCGCTCGGCCTGCGTCCGCGCGACCGAGGACAGCGCGCTGGTGGTGATCACCGAGACGCAGCTCGACCACCGCATCGCCGAGACGGACCCGATCCTGCGCATGTGCCTCGGCGTGGCGCTGGCCCGCTACCGCGAGACGGTGGGCATGCTCGAGCGGATGCAGGGCGCCGCGCCGCCGGTGATCCAGTCGGAGCCCTCGGCCTCCGCCGAATGCTTCGCCGCCGCGCTCGAGACTCTCGTGCTCGAACGCCAGATCCGCGCCGGCCTGCAGACGGACGCGTTCCAGCTGCACTTCCAGCCGATCGTGCGGCTGCAATCGGGTCGGCTCGCCGGGTTCGAGGCCCTGATGCGCTGGCAGCACCCCAGCCGCGGCCTCGTCTCGCCCGCCGAGTTCATCCCGGTCGCCGAATCGTCCGGGCTGATCGTCGACCTGACGGCACGGGCGTTCGAGGAGGTCGGGCGGGTCTTTCCCGAACTGATGCTCGCCGCGCTCGGCAACCCGCAGGCGATCGAGGGATCGCTGTTCATGAGCGTCAACGTGTCGGGGCGCGACCTCGCCGGCGCCTCGTTCCCCGAACTGATCGCCGGCTTCCTGGCGCGCACCGGCATCGCGCCGGGCTCGCTCAAGATCGAGGTGACCGAGAGCATGCTGATGCGCGACCCGGAGCGGGCGGCGGCGGCGCTGGCGGAGTGCCGCCGCGCCGGGCTCGGCATCGCCATCGACGATTTCGGCACCGGCTACTCGTCGCTGAGCTATCTCAGCACCCTGCCGGTCACGACGCTGAAGATCGACCGCGCCTTCGTGCGGACACTGCTCGCCGACCACACCAGCCGCCGCATCGTCCAGACGATCCTGCGCCTCGCCGACGAGCTGGCGATCCCCGTCGTCGCAGAGGGCATCGAGCAGGCGGCGGAGGCGGAGGCCCTGTCCGAGATGGGCTGCGCCTTCGGGCAGGGTTACCTCTTCGGCCGTCCGATGTCGCTGGAGGCGGCGCTCGGGGCCACGCGCGGATGGGCACGGCCCGACCGCGCGGAAGCCGCAGCCTGATCCGGGGCACGGCGAGGCCGCGGCATCGTCGGCCCCGCCAGCCGCCTCCGCGGCGGCGGCGTGCGAGCCGCTTCGCCCGCGAACCTTCTGCGCGCGCGTTCGTTCTGAGCACGCAACAGGAGAGGCGCCCATGACCGTCGTCGTATCGAAGGAGATCTGGACGGAGGGCCGCGCGGCCCGGGCCGCGGGCCAACCCGTCTCCGCCGATCCCTATCCGGCCGGCTCGCAAAACAGCGCGGACTGGCTCTCGGGCTACACCGCCGCCGAGGCCCAGCAGAACGTCGACCGGCCGGAGCCGGACGAGGGCTGAGGCGCTTCGATCCGAGGGTCGGGAGCAGTCCACGGCTGGGTGCGCCGCACCATGCACAAGCTGCAGATCTGGCTTGAAGAATGTGGTATACCAACGCGAATGATGCGGTGCGATAAGACGGTCATCGACCTCGAACGGGACAGACCGATGACCTTCCTCGCCGTGACCGCCCTCGTCGCCATCGCCGCCGCCGCCAACGTGTCTCTCGTGATCGCCATCGCCGACCGCTTCGGCTACGAGGGCAAGGCCGTGGGCATCCTCGGCGCCGTGCCGAGCGCCGCCTGAACCGCCCCCCGGGTCCGTCCGACGGACCTATTTCAGTCGATCTGCGACAGCCCGCCCGGGCGACCGGGGCGGGCTTTTCGCTGTCCGAATGCGAATCGCACTGATCCGTTCGCAGTTCCGCGGGTTCTCCCCCGAGGCCACAGCGAAGGAGCAGCCGATGACGAGTGAGGGCGCGACAGCGAGCGACAGTCCCTTCATCAAGGGACGCAACGCCAGGCTCTACGGCAAGGCCCGGGACAGTTGTCCCTACCCGGAGGGCTCGCAGGACAGCGAGGCGTGGCTGCAGGCGTTCGACGAGGCGAGCACGCCGGAGGCCGAGATCGACAAGGGCACCGTCGACGACGTGGCCAAGCGGCCTTGATCGGCAGCGGCCGAGCCGCGGTACGGCGGCCGGTCTCCTGAGACGCGCCTCGCTTCCCGGTCTGGCGGGTTCGCTCCGCTCGGACGCCCCGACCCGGGTCGGAGCGGGCGGCAGCCCGCCCACCGCGCCCCGCACGGGCTGAGGCCCGGCCGCACTTCCCGCGGCCGGACGATCCGCGCGGACGATGCCGGGTCGGGCGCGCTCGGGACCGACGGGCCGGACGGCGCCATGACGGCCCGTCCGGACAGGTTCGGCTCCAAGTCGGCTTCAAGACTGCGGACGAAACAACAGTTCGCGTCCGAAACGGTATCCTCGTCGGTGGAAAGCACGCTAGGCTCGCGTGCTTCGCCCCGACGGGGCGTGCCACAGGGAGGACACGATGCCGCGCGCCATTCATCGCAGCGTTGCCGCCGCGCTCATGCTCACCGCCTCCGTCGCCGCGGCCGCCGCCGCGGGCGAGACGACGACCTACCGGGCCGAGCTGAAGGGCTCGAGCGAGGTGCCGGCGAACACCGCGCCGGGCCAGGGCGAGATCACGGCGACCTACGACCCGGCCGCCAAGACCCTGTCGTGGAAGGGCAGCTACAGCGGCCTGACCGGCGCGGCCACCGCGGCGCATTTCCACGGACCGGCCGAGCCCGGCAAGAACGCCGGCGTGCTGGTCCCGGCGCCCGCGGCGGCGAGCCCGTTCTCCGGCTCTGCCCCGCTCGACGACGCGAAGGCGGCCGACCTCAAGGCCGGCAAGGTCTATTTCAACGTCCACACCGCCGCCCATCCGGGCGGCGAGCTGCGCGGGCAGCTCGAACCGGCGAAGTAGACGACGTCCGCCCGCTTCGCGGACCGGCCGCGGCGCCTCAGGCGGCGAGCGCGTCCGCCCGCGCTGCGGGGTCGGTCTCGGCCGAGGGCGTCGCCAGCACGGCCTCGGCGTCGTCGCACAGCGTCGCCGCGAGCAGCCGGAAGCGCTCGGCCCAGAGGTTGCGCTCCGCCCGCAGGGCCTCGAGCTGGTCGTTCAGGACGGAGGCGGCGGCCCGCTCCTCGTCGAGGGCGGCGCGCAGTTCCGTGGTGAGCGCACGCTCGCTCGCGAGGGCCACCCGGAACACGGCGAGCGCCGCCTCGGCCGAGCCGCGCATCAGCGGACGACGGCCTGTTCGCGCAGGCTGCCGCCGCGCGGCGTCCTCGGCCGGCGGGGCCGCCAGCGGCAATGGGGTCACGGATTCCGCGACGCGGGCGACGAGCGGCGCCGGCTCGGTCCGGCGGGCCGGGGCCTCGGCCGGCAATCCAGCCGGCTCCTGGACCGGTACGGACACGCAATCCTCCTCCTCCAGGACGAGGCTGTGCAGCATCCGGAACACCGCGTCGCCGTCGAGGCGGGCGTGATCGAAGCCGCTCTCCGCCCCGAGCCGGCTCCACCGCGCCTGCCCGTCGGCGGATTGGCCGACGAAGGCCATCGACCAATTGGCGAAGCCGCGACTGTCGACCGGCCCGCACTGGAGCACGGTGACGTCGCCGTGGCGCAGATCGCGCTGGATGCGCTCGAACGTGTCCTCGACGCTGCGGCGGGGACCTTCGAGCACCTGCGCGAAGGCGCTGCCGTTGAACATTAGGGCTCCGGTCACGCCGACCCGCGCGTTGTTGCGCTGAGACGCGGCCAGGATCTGCGTCACCGCCTCGGAGGGTGGCGAGCCTCCACCCGACAGGAGGTTCTTGCTGGCGTAGACGAGGCGGTACAGGTCGCTCATGGAATGGCTCTCGGCATCTGTCTCGGCTGTGTCTGTCCGGATCGATCCCGGCGGTGCGCCCGTCACGGCTTCCCGACCGGCCGCTCCCCGGCGAGGAACCGGAGCAGCGCGTCGGCCGGCACCGGGCGGCTGATCAGGTAGCCCTGCACGTCGGTGCAGCCCTCGGCGCGGATGCGCTGCATCTGGTCCTCGGTCTCCACGCCCTCCGCGACCGTGGTCATGCCGAGGCTGCGGCCGAGCCCCGCGATGGCCCGGATGATCGCGTCGCCGTCGGGCCTGGCCGCAAGGTCCTTCACGAAGGAGCGGTCGATCTTGATCTTGTCGAAGGGGAAGCTGCGCAGGTAGCTCAAGCTGGAATAGCCGGTGCCGAAATCGTCCATCGAGACGCGCACGCCGAGCGCGCGCAGCCGATGCAGGATCTGCAGGGTGCGGGCGTTCTCCTGCAGCAGCACGCCCTCGGTGATCTCGACCTCCAGGCGCTTGGCCGGCAGGCCCGAGGTCGAGAGCGCCGACAGGATCGTCTCGACGAGCCGGTCGCTCTTGAACTGGGCCGGGGAGACGTTGACGGCGACGGAGATGGGCTGCGGCCAGGCGGCGGCGTCGCGGCAGGCCTGCCGGATCACCCACTCGCCGATCGGCACGATCAGGCCGAGCTCCTCGGCCAGCGGGATGAAGTCGAGGGGCGAGACGAGCCCGCGCTCCGGATGGTGCCAGCGCAGCAGCGCCTCGCAGCCGGTGATGCGGTCGTTCTCCAGGCTCAGCTGCGGCTGGTAATGGAGCTGGAACTCCCGCCGGGCGAGCGCTTGGCGCATGTCGAGCTCCATCCGGCGCCGCGCCTGCATGCGCGCGTCCATTTCGGGCTCGAAGAAATGGTAGGTGCCGCGCCCGACCATCTTGGATCGGTAGAGGGCGAGGTCGGCGTTCTTGAGAAGGTGGTCCGCGTCCGCGCCGTGATCGGGCACGAGGGCGACGCCGATGCTGGCGCCGATGGTGAGGAGATTGCCATCGACCATGTAGGTCCGGCCGATCAGGTCCACGAGCCGGCGGGCCAGCGCCTGGGTGTCGGCCGCGTCGCGGACCCCGGCCTGCAGGATCACGAACTCGTCGCCGCCGATCCGGGCCACGGTGTCGATCGCCCGCACCGCCGAGCGAAGCCGGTCGGCCACCTTCTCCAAGAGGGCGTCGCCGACGGGATGGCCGAGCGTGTCGTTGACTGGTTTGAAGCGGTCGAGGTCGATCAGGATCAGGGCGCAGGCCTCGCCCGAACGGTGGAAGCGCCCGAGCGCCTCGGCGAGGCGCTCGCGCAGCAGCAGACGGTTCGGCAATCCGGTCAGCGGGTCGAGCCGCGCGATCTCGGCGGCGCTGGCCTCCTGCTCCCGCCGCAGGGTCACGTCCTCCAGCGTGATGGTCCAGCCGCCCTCGGCCACCGGCTGGAGCTCGACCTGTAACCGGCAGTCGCGGTGCGCGGCCTCGAAGGTCCGCGCTCCGGACGCGGCGGCCGCGGCTTCGAGCTGCACGGCGAGATCGTCCCGCTCCGAGCCGGAGCCGATCGCGAGCAGGCGGATCAGGGACTGGAGCGGGCGACCCTCGATCGACGCGGTCTCGCCGAGGCCGAGCATCCGCCGGGCGCCGCGGCTGCACAACAGGATCCGACCGTCCGCCTCCGTGAGCAGCAGTCCGTGCCGCAGCGCATCGAGATAGCTCGGGCGAACGGGCATCGGCGCGTCGGCGGATGCGGGCAGGGCAGGGGCGGACCGGCGATCGGCGAGCATGCGCGGATGCTTTTCCTCACGAGAGCGTGAACGTGTCCCCTGGCAGTGTTGTGACAGGGGCGGCCTAATTTTTTCTTGCCGTCCTTCACGATCACAAGACCAACATAGATTGTCCCGCATCATCGGTGATGAACCTCCGATCAAGCGGAGATGATCCTGCGTCTTCCAGTTGACGTAATCCGACACTGATCGCGGGCTGCAGCCTACAAGGTCGAGAGGCCGAGGCGCTCGGCGGGGCCGGAGGGGGCCCGCCGGCCCGATGCCCGCCCACCATCCTGATCCCGGCGCCCCGGGTGATGGGCCTCGCCGACGGATCGGACCCGATACGGCTTCGTCACCCCATCGGAGGGCGGGGCGTTATCGCCCGATCAGACAAGTCAGGAGATGGTTCTGCCGCCCATGTCGTACGCGCGCTTGATTGGCGCGACGATACGACTTTGGTGAATCGTATCGTAAATTACACAGGGCGGCTTCCAGAATTGATGGCAGGAAAAATTCTACGTTCATACCAGAGAAGCGGCAATCGCACGGCCAGCAGGCGGAGAATTCCTCCGTGCCGGTGCGGAAATCATTCTCTGTGCTGGGGGTCTGTCCGTGAATATCGTATCGAGAACGCTGGCTGGCAGGCGGGCGAAAGTCACGCGCGGCGTGCTGGCTTGCTCCCTCGTCCTGGCCGGCCTCGGCGGAACCCGGGCCGCAGCTCAGGAGGTCATGCCGTACGAATTCACGGTGTTTCCCGCCGGCACCAACTTGGCTCTTGCCTATTACGCGTATGGCCACAACACGGAATACAGCACAGGCCGCGGTATCACGTTGGCCGATTCGCGACTCGAAACCCATATCGGCATCGCGCGCTTCGTCCATTACGATACGTTCGCGGGGATGCCGGCGGGCCTCCAAGTCTATCAGGATTTCGGCTCGGCCGCGGATGCCCGTATCGCCGGTCATCGGTTGAACGACGCGTTCGGGGCGCAGAACGTCACGCTGTCGGCCTTTCTGTGGCCCTACCACAACGCAGCGACCCGCACCGATCTCATCGTGGTCGGTTTCGTCAGCCCGCCGACGGGATCCTACGACCGGTTCGTTCCGCTGAACCTCGGCGACAACCGCATCCGCGGCGCGTTTCAGATCGGGTACCAGCAGGAATTCATGGAGCACCTCGGAATCGACCTCGCGTACGATCTGCAGGCCTATGGCGACAACACCATGGCCTATCCGGGCGTCCGTCGGCTGAGCCAGGATCCCTCACACCGCATCCAGGCCTGGCTGAACTGGCGCTGGAGCCCGGTTCTCAGCACCTCGATCGGCTATACGGGCCTCTGGGGCGGTGATCAGCGGATCGACGCGACCGTCAACGGAACACGCACCGAGATCCAGCGGATCCGGTTCCATACGGGCTACGCGCTGACGCAGACCCTGCAGGTCGCCCTGGAACTGAACCACGACGTTCGGGCGGTAGGCGGCTACCGGCAGGTGCTCGGGACCGTGCTCCGGGTGGTCACGGTTTTCTAGAGGTTTGAGTCGGATGTTCGCTGGCAGACCCGTTCGACGCCAGCGAGGATGTCGTTGGCCGCCTTGCTCCAGACGACGATATAGCTCGCGAGACCGCTGCGGCTGGTGGTGACACCAGCCCTGAAACGACGAAGGCGGCCCGGAGGCCGCCTGTCGTAAGTCTCTGCCGGATCAGAGAGATTTATGGTCGGAGCGAGAGGATTCGAACCTCCGACCCCTAGTCCCCCAGACTAGTGCGCTAACCGGGCTGCGCTACGCTCCGACGCCTGCGAGAGGCAGGCGGGTCTTAGCTTTCGCGGCCGCCCGGCGCAAGCCCCGTGCGCGTGACCCGTTCCCGAGCCCGTGCTGGTCCTCGGCGGCGTACGCCGCTAACGGGGGCGGCGACCAGGAAGTTTTCAGGGAGCCTGGATGACACGGCCCATCGCCTTCGACCTCACGCGGCTGGTGACGCGGCTGCGTCATGCGAGTCCGTCCGGGATCGATCGGGTCGACCTCGCCTACGGCCGGCACGTGCTGACCCAGCCGGGGCCGCGCTTCGGACTGGTCTCGACCCCGTTCGGGCCGCGCGTGCTCGGGCAGGCGGCGGCCCTGGCCATCGTCGAGGCGGTGGCGGCGGGATGGGTCGAGGACGGGCCGGCGGCCTCGGATCCGGTCTATCGCGGGCTTCTCGCGCGCCTTGCCGCGCGATCCGGGACGCCCGAGGCCCCGCCTGAGGCGGGGGCACACAACGGCGCGGGCGCGGCCGGCAGCGCGGCGCGCTCGGCCCGGGACCGGCGGGCGGTGCAGGCGCGGGCCTCCCTGACGATCCTGCGGGGCGCGAGGGCGGCGCGGCTTCCGCGGGGCACGCTCTATCTGCACACCTCGCACCTGCGCCTCGACAGGCCGGCCCGCTTCGACTGGCTCTACGACCGGCCCGACATGCGGGCCGCCTTCTTCGTGCACGACCTGATTCCCATCACCCACCCGGAATACGGCCGGCCCGGCGAGGCGGAGCGGCACGCGGAGCGGATGCGGACGATCGGGCGCCACGCCGCGGCCATCGTGGCGAACTCGCACGACACCGCCGCGCGCGCCGCCCGCCACCTCGCCGGGCAAGGGCGTCGTCCGCCGCCGACCGCCGTCGGGCATCTCGGCGTCGAGCCGGCCTTCGGCCGCACCGGGCCCAGACTCGAGCCGGCGCGGCCGACCTTCCTCGTCTGCGGCACGATCGAGCCGCGCAAGAACCACCTCCTGCTGCTGCAGCTCTGGCGCGCCATGGCCGAGCGGCTGGGCCCCGCCACGCCGCGCCTCGTCCTCGTCGGGCGCCGGGGCTGGGAGGCGGAGAACGTCATCGACATGCTGGAGCGCTGCGCCGCGATCCGTCCGCACGTCACCGAGGTCTCGGGCCTGTCGACGCAGGGGCTCGCCGCGCTGATGCGGGGCGCGACCGCCCTGCTGATGCCCTCCTTCACCGAGGGCTACGGCATCCCGCTGGTCGAGGCGGCGGCCTCGGGCCTTCCGGTGGTGGCCTCCGACATCCCGGTCCACCGCGAGATCGGCGGCGGCTTCGCCCTCCTCATCGATCCCCTCGACGGGGCGGCCTGGATGCGCGCCGTCGAGGCCCTGAGCGCGACGGGATCGGGGCTACGGGCCGATCTCGCGGGCCGCCTCGACGGCTACGCGGCGCCGACCTGGCCCGCCCATTTCGCCGCGGTCGATCCTCTGCTCGACGCACTCTGACGGCGTGCGGGCCGGCTGCGGCGCGGCGGCGCTGGCCGTCCGGGCGGGCATCGGGGCGGGACAGCGGCGCCCTGTGGCCGGGCCGCGCTCGCCTCCACGGCCGGCTGCCGCTATGGTGCGCCGCCTTCCCGCAGGAAGCGACGCCCAGACCCGCCCGGTCCCGAACCACGCGACCCAGGATTTCCGGATTCCGATGCCGCCGAACCGTGCCCTGACGCTCCTCGCCGCGATCGGCCTCGCGCTCACGGTCTCGGCCTGCGGGCGCCGCGGCGCCCTGGAGGCTCCGCCGGATGCCCGCGGTCCCGCGCCGCGGGCCGCCGCGACGGGCGCCGGTGCCGGCACGACGGCGAGCCCGCGCCAGCTCCCGGCGAGCGTCGGGCTCGGCGGCGGCTCCGAGGTGCCCGACGCGGACGCGGTGCGGGCGGGCGACGAGCTTCCCCTCGCGGCGGTTCCGCCCGGCGGCTCGGAAGCGCCGATCGAGACCAATCGCGGCGCCAAGCGCGGCTACCGGGTTCCCAAGGACCCCTTCATCCTCGATTCGATCCTGTAGGGGCCAGGGTAGCGGCCGCAACCGATGCATCATTTCCATTATCGCGACGGGCGCCTCCACGCAGAGGCGGTCGACCTCACCGGCCTCGCCGAGGATCTCGGCACGCCGTTCTACTGCTACAGCAGCGCCACCCTGGAGCGGCACTACAGGGTCTTCGCCGAGGCCTTCGCGCAGGACGACGCGCTGGTCTGCTTCGCCATGAAGGCGAATTCGAACCAAGCGGTGCTGCGCACCCTGGCTCGTCAGGGCGCGGGCATGGACATCGTCTCGGAGGGCGAGTTGCGCCGGGCGCTCGCGGCGGGCGTCGCGCCGGACAGGATCGTGTTCTCGGGCGTCGGCAAGACCCCCGCCGAGATGGCCGCCGCGCTCGAGGCCGGGATCCTGTGCTTCAACGTCGAGAGCGAGCCGGAACTCGCCGTGCTCGCCGAGGTGGCGCGGGGGCTCGGCCGAACCGCCCCCGTCTCGATCCGGGTGAACCCGGACGTGGATGCCGGCACCCACGCCAAGATCTCCACCGGCAAGTACGAGAACAAGTTCGGCATCCCGATCACCCGGGCACCCGAGGTCTATGCCCGGGCCGCCGCGATGCCCGGTATCGCGGTGCACGGCGTCGACATGCATATCGGCAGCCAGATCACCGATCTCGCGCCCTTCGAGAGCGCGGGCCGCCTGCTCGCCGGTCTCGCCCGCGACCTGCTGGCGGCGGGCCACGCCTTGCGCCACATCGATTTCGGCGGCGGCCTCGGCATTCCCTACCGCGACGACAACGCGCCGCCGCCGGATCCGGTCGCGCTCGCCGCGACGCTGCGCCCCCATTTCGCGCCGCTCGGCCTGCGGCCGGTCTTCGAGATCGGACGGATGATCGCGGGCAACGCGGGCATCCTCGTCACCCGCGTCCTCTACGTGAAGCACAGCGAAGGCCGCACCTTCGTGATCGTCGATGCGGCCATGAACGACCTGATCCGGCCGACCCTCTACGAGGCCTTCCACGCGCTGCGTCCCGTCGCCGAGCCGGCGCCGGACGCGCCGCGCGTCGTCGCCGACGTCGTCGGGCCGGTCTGCGAGACGGGCGACTACCTCGCCCTCAACCGCGAGATGCCGGAGGTGCACCCTGGCGACCTGATCGCCGTGATGACGGCGGGCGCCTACGGCGCGGTCCAGGCCGGCACCTACAACAGTCGCCGCCTCGTGCCCGAAATCCTGGTGCGCGACGCCGAGGCGGCGGTCGTACGCCCGCGCCAGACCTACGAAGAGTTGATCGGACTGGACCGCGTTCCCGCCTGGCTCGTCTGAGGCCGGCCGCCCGCGACCATGCGGGCGTCGCAATCCCGGCCCAGGATTCCCGCCGGGCCTAGGGCGGGAGGACCGAGCCATGCGTTGGGAAGCGAGGCGCTGCGGCGCCGTCCTGCTCTGCGGGGCCCTGCTCGGTCTGCCGCCCGGTCCCGCTGCCGCCGCTCCGGCGCAGGGCGCCGATCCGGCGGCGGACGCCGCCTTCCTGGGTGCCGTGACCTGGGGCGCCAGCCCGTCGAGCTTCGCGGCGCTGCGCGCCACGGACCGCGCCCGCTGGCTCGCCGAGCAGCTCCATCCGCCCGCGCAGATCCGGCTGCCCGAGGCCGCGGCGGCGGAGGTGGAGGCCCTCCTGCCGCGCGAGCCCCTGCCGGAGCGCGTCCGCGCCTTCGAGGCGCGCGCCCGCGCCGCGCGCGACGAGCCCGATCCCGAGATCCGCAAGGCCGCGTTGCAGGCCTATCAGGGGGCGCTCAGCGGTGCGGCGCGGGACGCGGCCGCCGTGACCATCCTGCGCGCCCTCTACAGCCCCGACCAAGTGCGCGAGCGGCTGACGTGGTTCTGGTTCAACCGCTTCAACCTGCACCAGGGCAAGGCCAACCTGCGCGCCCTGGTGGGGGATTACCTCGACACCGCGATCCGGCCGCACGCCCTCGGGCGCTTCCGCGACCTGCTGGAGGCGACGCTGCGCCACCCGGCCATGCTGCGCTACCTCGACAACGCCGAGAACGCGAACGGGCACCTCAACGAGAACTACGCCCGCGAGATCATGGAACTGCACACCATGGGGGTCGGCTCCGGCTACGGGCAGGCCGACGTCGAGGCCCTGGCCCGGATCCTCACCGGCGCGGGGATCCGGATGCAGCCCGAGGATCCGAAGCTCCGGCCCGAGCGGCAGGCCGACCTCGTGCGCGACGGCCTGTTCACCTTCGACCCGAACCGGCACGATTACGGCGACAAGGTCTTCCTCGGCCACGCCATCCGGGGCCGCGGCTGGCCGGAGATCACGGACGCCCTCGACATCATCGCCCGCCACCCGGCCACCGCCCGATCGGTGACCCGCGGGCTCGCCGCCTATTATCTCGGGCGCCCGCCCTCCGACGCCCTCGCCGAGACGCTCGCCGCCGCCTTCACGCGGACCGACGGCGACATCGCCGCCGTGCTCGACGCGCTGTTCCGCGCGTCGGAGATCGCGGCGGCCGCGGAGAGCCGGTTCAAGGATCCGATGCGCTACGTGCTCTCGGCCGTGCGCATGGCCTACGACACGCGGGTGATCCTCAACACCGGGCCGGTCCAGGGCTGGCTGAACCGCATGGGCGAAGGGCTGTTCAACCGCTCGACGCCCGACGGCTACCCCCTCGCCCCGGCGGCCTGGACCGGGCCGGGCCAGCTCGCCGTGCGCTTCGAGGTGGCGCGCCAGATCGGGTCGGGGTCGGCCGGCCTGTTCCGCCCGGCCGGGCCGGACGCCGCCGACGAGCCGGCCTTCCCGCTGCTGCAGAACGGCCTCTACTTCTCGACCCTCGCCGCCACGCTGAGCGAGCCGACCCGCGCGGCGCTGGCGCGCGCCGTCTCGCCCCAGGACTGGAACACCCTGTTCCTGGCCGCGCCCGAATTCATGCGCTGAGGAGAGGACGCCGATGAAGCGCCGCGACCTGATCCGTGCCGCCGCCGGCCTCGGCCTCGCCACCGTGGCGGGCCGCGTCTGGGCGGCGCCGCGCGCCGATGCTCGGCTCCTCATGGTGTTCCTGCGCGGGGCCTACGACGCCGCCAACGTGGTGATCCCCACGGGCAGCGACTTCTATTACCGCGCCCGCCCGACCCTCGCCGTCGCCCGACCCGACGCGGCGAACCCGGCAGCGGCCCTCCCTCTCGACGCCGCCTGGAGCCTGCACCCGGCGCTGCGGGACACGATCCTGCCGCTCTACGCGAAGGGCCAGGCGGCCTTCGTGCCCTTCGCCGGCACGGACGACCTCAGCCGCAGCCATTTCGAGACGCAGGACACGATCGAGCTCGGCCAGACCCTCGGGGCAACGCGCGACTACAATTCGGGCTTCATGGCCCGGCTCGCGGGCGAGCTGACCCGGGTCCGGCCGATCGCCTTCACCGATCAGGTGCCGCTGATCTTCCGCGGCGGCGAGACGGTGCCCAACATCGCCATCACCGGGGTCGGCAAGCCCGGCATCGACGAGCGGCAGGCCAAGCTGATCGCAGCGATGTACCGGGACTCGGCGCTACGGCCCGCCGTGGAGGAGGGGTTTCGCGTGCGCGACGCGGTCTACGCCTCGATCTCGGATCACGCGGCGCAGGCCGACCGCGGCGCG
Source organism: Methylobacterium sp. HJ2 (assembly GCF_056431005.1). NCBI lineage: Bacteria > Pseudomonadati > Pseudomonadota > Alphaproteobacteria > Hyphomicrobiales > Methylobacteriaceae > Methylobacterium > Methylobacterium sp. HJ2. Next base: position 95,848 of record NZ_JBWJYM010000006.1, read on the forward strand.
GTGTCGCCCAAGGGCTTCGAGCTGGCGGCGCGGCGGATCGGCCGGCTGATGCGCGACGGGTTCAATCTCGGCTTCGTCGACGTCGGCGGCTGGGACACCCACGTCAACCAGGGCGCCGCCGCGGGCTACCTCGCCGACCGGCTGGGCGAACTCGGGCGCGGGATCGCGGGCTTTTCCGAGGAGATCGGGCCGCACTGGAGCGACACGGTGGTGGTGGTGCTCTCCGAATTCGGCCGCACGGTCCGGGAGAACGGCAACCGCGGCACCGATCACGGCCACGGCAGCGCCTACTGGGTGCTCGGCGGCCCGGTGCGGGGCGGGCGCATCGTGGGTCCGCAGGTGCGGCTGGAAGAGGGCACGCTGTTCCAGAACCGCGACACCCCGGTGCTGACCGACTACCGCGCGCTGCTCGCAGACCTGTTCCGCCAGCTCTACGGGCTCGACCAGGCAGGCCTGCGCCGCGTCTTCGCCGATGTGAGCCCGGCCGCCCTCGGGCTGATCTGATACCCGGTCTCGCCGACCACGACCCAGGGTCGCGGACCGCACCGAAATCAGCCGACGACCGCGCGCAGGTCGCTGATCAGCGCGTCGATCCGGGCCGGGTCCGCGTCCCAGGCGAACATGAAGCGGGCCCCGCCGCCGATGAAGGTGTAGAAGCGCCAGCCGAGTGCGCGCAGGCGCTCCATCGCCTCGGGCGCCATCGCCAGGAACACCGCGTTCGCCTGGACGGGGAAGAGGAGCTCCACCCCGGGCAGGCCGGAGACCGCCTCGGCGAAGCGCGCCGCGCAGGCGTTGCCGTGCCGGGCGTTGCGGAGCCACGCGTCGCCCTCGAGCATCCCGACCCAGGGGGCCGACAGGAAGCGCATCTTCGAGGCGAGCTGGCCGGCCTGCTTGCAGCGATAGCCGAAATCCTCCGCCAGGGCGGTGTTGAAGAAGACCACCGCCTCGCCCGCGTGCATGCCGTTCTTGGTGCCGCCGAAACAGAGCACGTCGACGCCCGCCCGCCACGTCATCTCGGCCGGGCTGCAGCCGAGCTGCGCGCAGGCATTGGCGAAGCGGGCGCCGTCCATGTGCAGGCTGAGGCCGAGTTCCCGGCAGGTCTCGGCAATGGCCCGCAATTCGTCGAGGCCGTAGACCTGTCCGGTCTCGGTCGGCTGGGTCACGGTGACGACGCGGGGCTTGGGGAAGTGGATGTCCTTGCGCACAGCCATCGCCCGGATCGCCGCGGGCGTCAGCTTGCCCGTCTCGGTGCGCACGGTCAGCAGCTTCGAGCCATTGGAGAAGAATTCCGGGGCGCCGCACTCGTCGGTCTCGACATGGGCCGAGTCGGAGCAGATCACGCTGTGGTAGGATTGGCACAGGGCGGCCAAAGCGAGAGCGTTGGCGGCCGTGCCGTTGAAGGCGAAGAACACCTCGCACGGGGTCTCGAACAGGGACCGGAACGCATCCGCCGCGCGCGCCGTCCAGGGGTCCTCACCGTAGGCGGGCGCGTGCCCGCGATTGGCCGCCTCCATCGCGGCCCAAGCCTCGGGGCAGATCCCCGAGTAATTGTCGCTGGCGAATTGCTGCGCGTCCCGTGCCGTCATGATCGTCCACCCGCACCGGTTGGAACTTGTAGGGAGTTGGTGTAAAGCCGCCCGCAAGGTGCGGACCACGCGCCGATTCGTCACGACTCGATTCGCGTCCCGCCCGGGCGATTCCCGGGGATAGGGGCGCTTTCTCGATTTCGCCAGCGAATTCGGCCGCTCCAAACCAACCGATGTGATATTCCGACTCCAGAGGATCCAGTCCGTTGCAGGTACTCGTTCGCGACAACAATGTTGATCAGGCGCTCCGCGTCCTCAAGAAGAAGATGCAGCGTGAGGGCATCTTCCGCGAGATGAAGCAGCGCAAGGCCTACGAGAAGCCCTCCGTGCGCAAGGCGCGCGAGAAGGCGGAGGCCGTCCGCCGCGCCCGCAAGCAGGCGCGCAAGACCGCGATCCGCGAGGGCCTGATCGCCGCCCCGAAGCCGAAGCCCCGTTTCCCGGCGGCCGGCCGTCGTCCCGGCGGCTTCCCCTCCGCGAGTCCGGCTCCCGCCCAGGGCGCCGCCACCCCCGCCATCGCGTCGTAAGACGCCGGGTTCGGCCGAGCTTCGATCAGGCCTCGCCGCACCCGCGGCGGGGCCTTTTGACGTTGTATCGTCGCGTCCGCAGCGGCAGGCCCGATCCGCGCGATCCCGTCGGCGTATCGGATCCGGGCTCTGCGCGAGCGCCGCGCGGGGTCGCATCGCGCCGCGCGGGCCTCTCCGACGCGGCGCCGGGTCGGCCCGATACGGGCCCTCGGTCGACCGGGTCGGAGATCAGGCGCCCGCGGAGCGGTTCGAGACCAGCCTGAGGCTCGGCGCCGCGCGGGTGTCGAGGGCCTGAGCGACCTTGCGCTCCAACTCGCCGTCGCGGAACGGCTTCTGGACGATCCTGTCCTCGCCCACCGTCTCCGTACGCGTCAGGGCGGTCTTGTCGGCGTAGCCGGTGGCGAACAGCACCGGCAGGCCCGGCCAGCGCCGCCGGATCTCGTGGGCCGCCTCGGCCCCGTTCATCCCCGGCATGGCGAAATCGAGCACCACGAGATCGACGCAGGGGTCGGCCTCCAGCGCCGCCAGAGCGGCGAGACCCGAGGAGGCCTCGCGCACCTCGTAGCCCGCCTCCACGAGGCGGGTGGCGGTGATCTCGCGCACGGCGCCGTCGTCGTCCACCACGAGGAGGACCGGCCTGTCGTCCGGGCCGCGGCGGGCGGCGCAGTCGATCTCCTGAGGCGCAGGCTTGGCGGCGACGGTCCCAGCGGCGCGCGGGAGGTAGACCCGCACCGAGGTACCCTCACCCACCTGCGTCTCGATCCGCACCCCGCCGCCCGACTGCTTGGCGAAGCCGTAGACCTGGGCGAGCCCGAGCCCGGAGCCCTTGCCCACCTCCTTGGTGGTGAAGAACGGCTCGAACACCCGGCCGAGCACCTCGGGCACGATGCCGGTGCCGGTGTCGCTCACCGCCACCATGGCGTAATCGCCCGGCGGCGGCTCCTCGGTCCGGGCGGGCGCCGCGAGGCGGACGTTGGCGGTCTCGATGGTGAGGCAGCCCCCCACTGCCATCGCGTCGCGGGCGTTGATGGCGAGGTTGAGGATGATCAGCTCGATCTGGGTCGGATCGACGAGGGCGGGCCAGAGATCGGGCTCGAGGATGGTCTCGATCCGGACCGCGCCGCCGATCGAGCTCTGCAGCAGATCGCGCATCGAGGTCACGGTGTCGTTGAGCTGGACGGCGACGGGGTCGAGGCGCTGGCGCCGCGAGAAGGCCAGGAGCTGGGCGGTCAGGCGTGCCCCGCGCTCGGCGGCGCTGCGCATGGTGGCGAGGCGCCGCTGGGAGCGCTCGTCCGTGACGGCGCGGCCCAGGAACTCGATGTTGCCGGCGATCACCGTCAGCAGGTTGTTGAAGTCGTGCGCGACGCCGCTCGTCAGCTGCCCCACCGCCTCGAGGCGTTGGGCTTGCCGCAGGGCGTCCTCCACCCGCTCGCGCTCGGCGATCTGGCGGCGCAGCTCCGCGTTCGCCTCGGCGAGTTCGCCGGTCCGCGCGGCGATGCGGCTCTCCAGGGTCTCGTTGAGGGCGCGCAGCGCCCGCTCCGCCGCGCGGCGCTCGGCCTTGGCCCGCGCCTCGGCGAGCGCCCGCACGATCGTCCGCGGCAGCCGGTCGAGGCGCTGCTTGGTGACGTAGTCGGTCGCCCCGTTCTTCAGGGCCTCGACGGCGACCTCCTCGCCCAGCGTGCCCGAGACGAACACGAACGGGATCTCGGGGCAGTGCTCCCGCGCCAGCGCCAGCGCGCTGAGCCCGTCGAAGGTCGGCAGCACATAATCGGCCAGAATCAGGGCGTGGCGCGGCGCGCGGATCGCGGCGAGGAAGGCGTCCCGCGTCATGACCCGGTCGATGGTGCAGGCGACCCGCGCATCGTCCAGAACCGAGGTCAGCAGCTCGGCGTCGAGGTCGCTGTCCTCGATCAGCAGGATGCGCAGCGGCTCGGGCCGGTCGTCCCTCACGCGTTCGATGGCCGGCCTCCCCTGTGCGGCGGCGGCTCGTTCAGGACCGCCCAGAAGACGCCGAGATCCTGGATCGCCTCGAAGAAGGCCTTGAAGCCCACGGGCTTCACCACGAAGGCGTTGACCCCGAGCTGGTAGGACCGGACGAGGTCCGATTCCTCGCGGGAGGCCGTGAGCATCACGATCGGGGTGGCCCGCATCGCCGGGTCGCCCTTCACCGCGGCGAGCACCTCCAGGCCGTCGACCTTGGGCAGCTTCAGGTCGAGCAGCACCACGGCCGGATCGCGGATGTCGCGCTCGGCGAAGCGTCCGCGGCGGTTGAGATAGTCGAGCGCCTCCGCCCCGTCGCGGCAGATCACGATCTCATTGGCGAGCTGACTCTCCTCCAGGGCGGCGAGCGTCAGTTCGAGGTCGTTCGGATTGTCCTCCACCAGGAGGATCGGCTTCAGGTCTGCCACGTCAGCGGGCCTCCTCGGTCAGCGGCAGCGTGAAATGGATCGTCGCGCCGCGGTCCAACTCCCCTTCGGCCCAGGTCCGCCCCCCGTGCCGCTCGACGATGCGGCGGACGTTGGCGAGCCCGATGCCGGTCCCCTCGAATTCCTCGACTCGGTGCAGGCGCTGGAACACGCCGAACAGCTTGCCGACATAGGCCATGTCGAACCCGACGCCGTTGTCGCGCACGTAGAACACGGCCTCTCCGTCCTGGTCGGCCTCCCGCCCGACCTCGATCACCGCCTCGTCACGCCCGCGGGTGTATTTGATCGCGTTCGACAGGAGGTTCTCGATCACCAGCCGCAACATCACCGGGTCGGCGTGAACGCGGCCGAGCGAGCCGACCTGCCAGCGGATCCGCCGCCCCGGCCCGGCATCGCGCATCGCCTTGCGGCGCACCTCCTCGACCAGGAGGTTCATGTCGCCGCCGACGCGGTTGAGGGCGCTGCGGCCCATCTGCGAGAAGTTGAGCAGGTTGTCGACCAGCGTGCCGGCCGAGAAGGCGGCCTCGGTGATCGTCGCCAGATAGTGCCGTCCCCGGTCGGAGAGCCGCTCGCCCTCGCGCGAGCGCAGCAGCTCGGCGTATCCGACGATGTGGCGGAACGGCGCCCGCAGGTCGTGGCTCACCGAGTAGGAGAAGGCCTCGAGCTCCTTGTTCGAGCGCTGCAACTCCTGGCTCAGCGCCGCCAATTCCTCGGTCCGCCGCAGCACGATGCCGAGGATCGCGTTACGCAGGTTGCGCGCGGCGTCGATCTCGGGCGCCGACCAGGGCAGCGCGCGGCCCCGGAGTGTCTCCTTCCAGGTTTCGAAGGACTTTCGCGGATGCAGGCGCGCAGGGCCGCCCGCCGCATCGGCGGTCGCCGCCTTGTGCGGATCGCCGCCCCATCGCACCGTCCGCACCACCTCCGGCCTGAACCAGAGCACGTAGCGGGCGTACTTCTCCGAGATCGAGACGGCGAGGAGACCGCTGGCGCGGTCGGCACCGACCGCGGCCGGGCAGGCCTCGCCGAGGGCGTCCGTGGCGTAGAGCCCGTCGCCGCCGGCGCGGGCCGAGAGCCAGGCCTGGATCTCGCGGACCGCCGTCCGCGGCGGCGTCGCCCCGATCAGGCGGCAGCGATCGCCGCTGACGATCGCCGCGCCCGCGGCCCCGGTGAGGGCGAGGAGGTCCTGGCTCTCCGCCTCGAGGCCGTCGAGGAAGTCGTCCCGCTCGGCCATCGCGGCCAGGAGCCGCGCGCCGATGGCACCGAGGCGCAGCCGCTGCTCGGCGGCGGCCCCCCGTTCCATCGCGGCGAGTTGCAGGGCGAAGATCCGGGTGAGCAGGTCGCAGGCGTTGCGGGCCTGGAGCGGCACGCGCCGGGGCTCCCGGTTGTGACAGGAGATCAGGCCCCAGAGCGCGCCGTCGACGAGGATCGAGACCGACATCGAGGCCATCGTGCCCATGTTGCGCATGTACTCGACATGGACGGGCGAGACGCTGCGCAGGACCGACTGGCTCAGATCGAGGGGCTCGCCCGTCGTGGGCGTCAGGCGCGGCTCGATCGGCACGGGCCGGTATCCCGCATCTGGGATGATCCGGAGGCGGTTGCGCCGGTAGAGCTCGCGAGCCTGGGCCGGCACGTCGGAGGCCGGAAAGCGCAGGTCGAGATAGGAGGGCAGGACGCCGTTGCCGTCCTCTGCCACGACGGTGCCGTGCCAATCCCGGTCGAAGCGGTAGACCAGGGCCCGGTCGAAGCCCGTGACGTGGCGGATGTCGGCCGCGAGCAGCCCGCACAGGTCCGCGACGCTCCCGGCGGCATGAAGGCCCTCCACGAAGGCGTCGAGTCGGGGATGGAGTGCGTCGAGCCCGCGCGGCGGGCCTTCCGGAACCTCTTCCAGCTCCAGCACCGTGAGGTCGCCGGTGCGGTAGGCGGCGAGGTCGTAGCGACGGCTGCCCTGGGCGGTGGCGAGAGCGAGGCTGCGCAGGAACCGCGCACCCGGACCGGCGATCGGCGACCCGGCGTCCAGGGCCCGCGCGATCTCCGGAAAAGCCTCGTCGAGGCGCTGGCCCTGGACCACGCCGCCGGGCGCGTCGGGCCGGACCGGCGCGTTCGCGCTGGCCTGCACGATCCGGTCACCGGCGAGCGCCAGCAGGAAGCCGTGGGGCTGGATGCTGCCAAGGATATGGATCGGCTCCCGGTCGCAGGCGTTCAGATCCGCTCCGTCGACGGGTCGCGGGTCGGGCCTCAAGCCTTGCGCTCCCCGCCGCCGGAAGCGGCCGGCATGCGGTGCTCCGGATCCGCCGTCCCGAGATTCAGCGTCCACGACTCGGGCGCGGCACCCGCCGCGTCCCGAACCGATTCCCCGCCCGTGCGTCCACGCGGCCGTCCGGCCAGCCTCCGATGTGTCATGTGCAGGTTATCTGGGACCGCCGACGCATTTGGAAACCGCCGCGACGCGCTGCGCGCCCGGCGTGGCCGATCTGCCACGGCACGGTTCGGCAGCCTGTCGGTTCCCGGCTCGCCGTTCCTGGGGGCGAGGAACGGCCTCGACCGCCTGACCGTTCCCACCGCTCCGCGCCTGCGGATTCCGGACCGGGATGGCGGGCGCCGGCCGCGATGCCCGGGCATCGGCCGGCCCCGGGGTCGGGCGCGATCGTCCTTGCGGGGCCGAGAGGCTGGGCGGGGCCGGCGCTACTGGCTCGCGCTACGGACCGGCGCTGCCGGCCGGGCGCGGTAGATCATGCTCGCGCCGATGCCGAGGCCGAAGACGCACCAGTGCCAGATCCCGACCATCGGCCCCTCGATCGCCACGTCGAAGGTCGCATCGATCACGATGGCGAGACCGTAGCAGGCGATCCAGAGCAGGAGCTTGGCCCAGTGGGTGTCGCCCTGTGCCCGTGCGAGCAGCGCGGTGCGGCCCAGCATCCAGAACCAAGCGGCCTCCGTCGCGAACCAGAGCAGCAAGCCGGGCACGCCGGCGCGGGCGAGGATCGTGTAGTGCACGTTGTGGGGCGAGCGCAGGGGCGGGCCGGTCATCGCCGATTCGGAGACCACGCCGTCGTCGATGGCGAGGTTCACCCCGAAGCCCTTGCCGGTCCAGAAATAGGGTCCGCGCCAAGTGTAGGTCTCGATCGTGTGCCACCAGTTCAGACGCCACTGCTTGGTGCCATCGAGGTTGGCGGCGTTGCTGCGGCCGAGCAGGCTCTCGAAGTTGTTGACGAGTTGCTGCGGGCCGACGCTGCGGCCGTCCGGGAAGGTGATCTCCAGCCCTGCCGCGTAGGCTCCGAGGAGGAGGACGAAGCCGGCGAGCAGCGGCAGCCCGATCTGCCGGATGCGTCCGCCGAAGGCGATCGCGACGGCGACCGGGATGAGGCAGGACAGCATCGCGCCGCGGCTCGGCGTGACGGAGAGGAGGCTGCCGAGCAGGAAGCAGCACCAGAGTGGGCTGACCCGCCGGAGCCCGAGGATCGCGAAGACCGCGGCCCCCGCCACATGGATCGCACCCTCGCCGAGGCGGATATAGACGACCGGCAGGGTCATGCCGGGCCAGGACGGCATGTCGGGATAGAGCGTGCCGAGGTTGATGAGGACGGGCGCGGCGATCCCGTAGAACCAGGCGAGGCCCGCGTAGGCGCCGACGATCAGGTTGAGCCGCTCCGGCTTCTCGATCAGCAGCGAGGCGACCACCAGGGCGAACAGGCCGTAGACGACGGTGATGCAATCGCGCACCGCGTCGATCCCGTAGACCGGCAGGAAGCCCACGGTGCGGCAGACGCCCCAGGCGATCAGGGCCGCGAGCAGCACGGCCGGCAGCGCGCTGCCGAGCGCGAGCCAGCAACGCGCCCGCACCAGCACCACGAGGCCGAGAGCGAGCAGGACCTCGCCGATGAAGAGCGGCGGGACGCCCAGCATGGCGAAGCCCTTGCCGGCGATGGCATAGCCCGCCAGACACACGCACAGAAACCGCACGTAGCCGTCGTGCGAGAGGAGGCGAACCCGGTTCCGGCGCGCGATCGCGGTAAGATCCAAGGGGCCGGGCACCCGCCCGCCCGCGCCCGTCAACGTCCGCATGAGCCGCGCCTCCGCATCGCCGCATGCCATGCGCGGCGGATCGGGGGCTCGGACGAACCGCTCCCGTACGGGCCCGACCGCGACGATAGGAAATGCGATCGCGACGGTACACGCGCCCTTTCGGGCTAATGCCGGGTGGCCCGATCACGCGTCGGAGCGCGCGCTTCCTTCCGGAGGAGGGGATTCGACCCGTGGCGGGCGACCCCGCCGGCAGGTCGGTCCGCCCGAATCAGATCGCGTCGGCCGAGCCGGGGAAACGATGGGATGCCCGGCAGACGCGGTCGGCCTGGTGGAGGTTGCCCCGCTCCTGCCCCTCGGCGATGCGGCGGAGCGCGGACCGAGGGGGCCGCCCGACCGGCGAAACGCATCCGCGCGGGAACGGCCGGCCGGGCCATGCTCCCGCGAGCGAGAACATCCGGGGATCCGGCCTGTTATCCTGGGCGCCGATCGCGCAGCAGCACAGGCAATCGACATGGCGTTCACGGCAAAATCGGCCTCGGAGAAGAAGGCCGATGAACTCGCTCTCGCGCTCGCGCGCATCGCGGACCGGGAGGGTGCGCCGCTCCACATCGGCGTGGACCGGCTCCGGCAGGGTAACCCGCGGCTGACCCCGCTGGCGATCGGGCAGATGTTCCGCAAGCACCGCGACAGCCTGGAGGCGACGCTGGCTGAGCGGGGCTACGCCCTGGTCGATTACGCCGACCAGGGACCGGGCCGGGGCATGGAATTCGAGATCGCGGCGGCGGAGTGAGCGGGGCGCGCCCGAGGCGGTCGGAGCGGCCCGGAGCTTGACGGCCCCGGGAGCCGCCCGTTCTGGATCCCGCGCCGGCCCTGCCGGTACGGCCCATGCACGCTCGGGAGCCCATGAGCGACTTCGCCACCTCCTACCTTGGACGCTTGCGCCGCATCGTGGGCTCACGGCTCCTGCTTGTGCCCGGAGCGCGGGTGGTGGTCGAGGATTCCGACGGCCGCATCCTGCTCGAGCAGCGCTCGGATTTCCGGCTCTGGGGCCTGCCCGGCGGCGTTCCCGACGAGCGCGAGGACCTCACCGCCTGCGCCGTCCGTGAGGTCTTCGAGGAGACCGGTCTGCGGATCGTCGATCCCGTCCCCTTCGGCTTCGCCTCGGATCCCGAGCACGAGGTCTGGACCTACCCGAACGGGGACCAGTGCCACTACTTCACCGTCCTCTACATCGCCCGGACCTTCTCGGGAACGCTCGTCCAGGCCAGCGGCGAGAACCTCGAACTCGGCTGGTTCCCTCTCGACGCGCCGCCCGATCTGATGCCCACGATGGCGCGCACGCTGGACGCCTACCGGCGCTGGCGCGACGGGCAGGGCTTCCAGATGCTCTGAACCCGCGGGATCAGGCGGCCGGCCCGGCGCTCCCGGCTTCGAGCGATTCGATCACGAGGTTGCCGTTGGTGTAGACGCAGATCTCCGCGGCGATCCGCATGGCCCGGCGCACGATCGCCTCGGCGTCGTGCTCGCCGTCCTCCAGGGCGCGGGCGGCGGCGAGCGCGTAATTGCCGCCGGAGCCGATCGCCATCACGCCGGTCTCCGGCTCCAGCACGTCGCCCGCGCCCGAGAGCAGCAGGCTCACGTCCCTGTCGGCCACCAGCATCATCGCCTCGAGCCGGCGCAGGTAGCGGTCCGTGCGCCAGTCCTTCGTCAGTTCGACGCAGGCCCGGGTGAGCTGGCCGGGATACTGCTCGAGCTTGGCCTCGAGCCGCTCGAACAGCGTGAAGGCATCGGCGGTCGCTCCCGCGAAGCCGCCGATCACCGCGCCCTTGGCGAGGCGGCGCACCTTGCGGGCGTTGCCCTTGACGATGGTCTGCCCGAGGCTGACCTGCCCGTCGCCCCCGATGACGACGCGCCCGCCCTTGCGCACCATCAGGATCGTCGTCGCGTGCATCTGCGGGGGCGCGTCGTGTTCGGGCAAATCCGTCTCCGCCTGTGTTCGGCCGGCCTCGCACGGGCCGCGCATCCGCGCACGAGGTAGGCGCTCGCGACCCCGATTGCCAATCGCGGGTCGGCGCTGCGGCCTTGACGGCGGGAGCGTTTTGCGCGCGAAGGGCGCGACCGGACGATCGGTCCGAACGATCATCACCGCTACGCCTGCTGGAGCCGCGCCATGCCGCCGCTGTCCGAACTCTCGAATGCCGCGCTCGGCGACCTGCGCGCGGGCCTGCGCCGGGAATACGAGGCGCTGCAGGCGCAGGGCCTGAAGCTCGACATGACGCGCGGCAAGCCGGCGCCGGAGCAGCTGGATCTCGCCGCCGCGATGCTGGCGCTGCCGGGAAACCGCGACACCAGCGCCGAGGACGGCACAGACGCGCGCAACTACGGCAATCTCCAGGGCCTGCCCGAGACGCGGGCGCTGTTCTCCGGCCTGATGGGCGCGCCCGCCGACCAGGTGGTGGTGGCCAACAACTCGAGCCTCGCGCTCATGCACGACACGCTCGTCTACGCGCTCCTGAAGGGGGTGCCCGGGGGCAAGGGCCCGTGGTCGAAGGAGGAGCCGATCGCGATCCTCTGCCCGGTCCCCGGCTACGACCGCCACTTCGCCCTGTGCGAGGGCTACGGCATCCGCATGATCCCGGTGCCGATGACGGGCGAGGGCCCCGACATGGACGTGGTCGAGCGCGAAGCCCAGGACCCCGCCGTCAAGGGCATCTGGTGCGTGCCGAAATATTCGAATCCGAGCGGCGAGACCTATAGCGATGCCACGGTGCGGCGCCTTGCGGCGATGCGGACGGGCGCCCCCGATTTCCGCATCCTCTGGGACAACGCCTACGCGGTGCACCACCTCAGCGCCGAGCGCCCGGCGCTCGCCAACATCCTCGAGGCCTGCGCGGCGGCCGGCAACCCGAACCGCCCCATCGTCTTCGCCTCGACCTCGAAGGTGACGCTCGCGGGCGCCGGCCTCGCGCTCTGGGCCGCCTCGCCCGAGAACGTGCGCTGGTACCTCGCCCAGGCCGGGCGCCGCAGCATCGGGCCGGACAAGCTGAACCAGCTGCGCCACGTCCGCTTCCTGCGCGACGAGGCCGGTATCGAGGCCCACATGGAGCAGCACCGGGCGCTGATCGGCCCGAAATTCGCCGCCGTCGAGGAGGCCTTCGCGGCTCGGCTCGCCGGACAGGGCGTGGCGACGTGGAGCCGGCCGAAGGGCGGCTACTTCGTCACGCTCGACGTGCAGGACGGCACGGCGAGCCAGGTGGTGAGCCTCGCGGGCGCCGCCGGCATCGCGCTCACGCCGGCCGGGGCCACGCATCCCTACGGCCGCGACCCGCACGACCGGACGCTGCGCATCGCCCCGACCTTCCCGAGCCTCGAGGCCGTGCGCAAGGCCGCCGAGGCGGTGGCGCTCTGCACCCTGCTCGCGGCGTGCGAGGCAAAGCTCGCCGCCTGATCCGGCGCGGGACCAAGGAGGAGACGGAATTGGCTGAGCCGATGGCCGACCCCGGGACCGGCATGGGTCTCGACGCGCTCGACACGCCCTGCCTCCTCCTCGACGAGGCGCGGCTGACGGCCAATGTCGCCCGGATGCGGGCGCGCCTCGAGCGGCTCGGCGTCGCCTTCCGCCCCCACCTGAAGACCGCGAAATCCCTCGACGTGGCCCGTCTCGCCATGACGGAGCCGGGTGGCCCCGCCATCGTCTCGACGCTGCGCGAGGCGGAGTACTTCGCGGCGGGCGGCGTCACCGACCTGATCTACGGCGTCGGCCTCGCGCCGGGGAAACTCGGGCGCGTGGCCGCGATCCGGGCGACCGGGGCGGACCTCGCGGTGATCCTCGACAGCCCCGAGCAGGCCGAGGCGGTGGCCAGCCATGCCGCCCGGAGCGGCGACGCGCTGCCCGTGCTGATCGAGGTGGATGCCGACGGGCATCGCTCCGGCGTCGCGGCCGACGACGCCGACGCGCTGGTGGCGCTCGGGCGCCGGATCGTCGCGGGCGGTGCGGCTTTGCGCGGCGTGCTCCTGCACGCGGGCGACAGCTACGCGCTGAGCGATCCCGAGGCGCTTGCGGCGGCGGCGGAGGCCGAGCGCCGCGCCGCGGTGACGGCCGCCGTGCACCTGCGCGCGGCCGGTCTGCCCTGCCCGGTGGTCAGCGTCGGCTCGACCCCCACCGCGCGCTTCGCCCGCGACCTCTCCGGCGTCACCGAAGTGCGGGCCGGCGTCTTCATGTTCGGCGACCTGTTCCAGGCGGGCGTCGGCTCGGTCTCGCCCGACGACATCGCCGTCTCGGTGCTCGCCACCGTCATCGGGCACCAGCGCGCCAAGGGCTGGATCATCGTCGATGCCGGCTGGATGGCGCTATCGCGCGACCGCGGCACCGCGCGGCAGGCGGTCGACCAGGGTTACGGCGTGGTCTGCGACCTCGGCGGCCGGCCCTATCCGGATCTCGTCGTGGCAGACGCCAACCAGGAGCACGGCATCGTGGCCTTGCGCCGCGGCGGCGCGGGACCGCTGCCGGACCTTCCGGTCGGGGCGCGGCTGCGCATCCTGCCGAACCACGCCTGCGCCACCGGCGCGCAGCACGACCGCTACCACGTCCTCGACGCCGCCCAGGGCGTGCGCGCGGTCTGGCCCCGCATCAACGGCTGGTAGGAGTTCCGTCATGACCGATCCGATCGAGCGCATCGCGACCCCGGCGGTGCCCGCGCCCGCGGGGCACTATTCTCAGGCGGTGGCGTGGCGCGACCTCGTCTTCGTCTCAGGCCAGCTCGGCCCGAGGCCGGACGGCACACCGACCGCAGGGGAATCCTTCGAGGTGCAGCTGCGCCAGGTGCTGGCGAACCTGCTGGCGATCCTCGGGGAGGCCGGCTGCGGGCTGGAGCACGTCCTGCGCGTCACGGCCTACCTCGTCGGGGTCGAGAACTGGCCGGACTTCAACCGGATCTACGCCGAGGTGTTCGGCACGGCCAAGCCCGCCCGCACCGTGGTGCCGGTGCCGGGCCTCCATCACGGCTATCTCGTCGAGGTCGAGGCGATCGCCGCCCGGCCTGCGTAAGGATCGCCGTCGGGCCGCATTGACGAGGCCTCGGGAGGGTGGGAAAGCCTCGTGGCATGACCCGGCCCGACATGCCCCATCCACTCCCGTCCGACGCCGACCTCGCGGCCCTGAAAGCGGAGGCCGGCGCGTGGTTCGCCACGCTCCGCGACCGGATCGTCGCGGCGCTGCAAGCCATCGAGGCGGAGGCGACGGGGCCGTTCCACCCGGATGCGCCGCCGGAGGCCGGCACCTTCGTGAAGACGCCGTGGCAGCGCACCGACCACGACGGCAAGCCCGGCGGCGGCGGCACCATGGCGATGCTGAAGGGCCGCGTCTTCGAGAAGGCAGGGGTGCACGTCTCGACGGTGCACGGCGAGTTCGCCCCGGAATTCCGCGCGCAGATGCCGGGCGCTGCCGAGGATCCGCGCTTCTTCGCCACCGGCCTCTCGCTGATCGTGCATCCGTGGAACCCGCACGCGCCGACCGTGCACATGAACACCCGCTTCGTGGTGACCACGAAGGCGTGGTTCGGCGGCGGGGCGGACCTCACGCCCGTGCTCGACCGCCGCCGGACCCAGGACGACCCCGACAGCGCCCACTTCCACGCCTGCCTGCGCCGCGCCTGCGAGGCGCACGCCCCGGCCGTCGACTACGATCGCTACAAGGCGTGGTGCGACGAGTACTTCCACCTCAAGCACCGCGACGAGCCCCGCGGCATCGGCGGCATCTTCTACGACTATCACTGGACCGGCGACCGCCAGGCCGATCTCGCCTTCACCCGGGACGTCGGCCTCGCCTTCCTGGACGCCTACCCGGACATCGTCCGGCGCAATATCGGCACGCCCTGGACCGAGGCCGACCGGATCGAGCAGCAGGTCCGGCGCGGGCGCTACGTGGAGTTCAACCTGCTCTACGACCGGGGCACGATCTTCGGCCTGAAGACCGGCGGCAACGTCGCCTCGATCCTGTCCTCGCTCCCGCCGACCGTCCGCTGGCCGTGACCGCGTCCCTGCCGACCCGGTACGCGCCGCAGCAAGAGGCGGCGCTGAAGGCGATCGCCGAGTGGCGCAAGGGCGGCGGCGCTCAGGTGTTCCGGCTGTTCGGCTACGCGGGCACCGGCAAGACCACGCTGGCCCGCCGCATCGCGGACGACGTCGACGGACCCGTGGTGTTCGGCGCCTTCACCGGCAAGGCGGCCTCGGTGATGCGCGCCAAGGGCTGCCACGACGCGGGCACGATCCACAGCCTGATCTACCGTACCAAGGAGACGGAGGAGGGCGGCCCGGCCTTCACGCTCAACCGCTCCGGCCCCGCGGCCAAGGCGGACCTCATCGTCATCGACGAATGCTCGATGGTGGATTCCGACCTCGGGCACGACCTCCTCTCCTTCGAGAAGCCCGTGCTGGTGCTCGGGGATCCGGCCCAGCTTCCGCCCGTGCGCGGCGGCGGCTTCTTCACCGAGGCGGAGCCCGACGTGATGCTGACCGACGTGCACCGGCAGGCTGAGGACGACCCGATCGTCCGCATGGCGATGACGGTGCGCGAGGGCGGTCGGCTCGCGATGGGCCAGTACGGCGCCAGCCGGGTGATCGCGCGCCGCGACATCGACCCCGAGCAGGTGCTCGACTGCGATCAGGTCCTCGTCGGGCTGAACCGCACCCGGCGCCTCTACAACGGCCGCCTGCGGGAACTTGCCGGCCATACCGACCCGATGCCGGCGGTCGGCGAGAAGCTGGTCTGCCTCCGCAACGACCGCACCAAAGGGCTGCTCAACGGCTCGACCTGGACCGTCCAGGCGCTGCGCGCCCCGCCCCGGCCCGACATGGTCCGCCTCGACGTGGTACCGGAGGACGACCCGGCGCTGCGGCGGCGCGCCACCGACATCAAGGTGCTGCGCGCGGTGATCGCCGGCAGCGAGGAGGAGATCCCGGCCTACCTGCGCCGGGACACCGACGAGTTCACCTACGGCTACGCGCTGACCGTGCACAAGGCGCAGGGCTCGCAATGGGACAAGGTGGTGCTCTTCGACGAATCCTACGCCTTCCGCGAGCACCGGGCGCGCTGGCTCTACACGGGCCTCACCCGCGCGGCGGAGGCCGTGACCGTGGTCGTGTAGACACCGGCGTGAGACTTCGCACGTCCTGCAGCAACGGCGAACCCCATATCCGTCTCGTACCAAGAACAGCACCCGCCCGGATCAATCGCAAGATTGTGCCGGATCCGACCGATAGTGCTGTTTCCTGCCTGGAATACGAGACACGAGAGATGATGACCCGCTTCGCTACTGCCGCCATCGCCGTCGCCCTGAGCCTGGCCGCCCCGGTCGCATACGCCCAGGCCGGCAACTGGCCGCGCCCCGACCGCGCCCCGGTGAGCGCCTACGACGACCTCACCACCGGCTCGATCACCCCGAGCCGTCCGCGCGCGGTCGATGGCTGGAACGGCGCGAGTTCGGCCAAGGCCGGCAATGCCAACCAGCAGGAGCGGCTCGTTCCGCAATACGGCCAGACCTCGGGCGGCCCGGCCTACTGATCCGAACAAGCGCATGAAAAAGGGGCGAGGCGCGAGCCTCGCCCTTTCTCATGCCCGCTTCCTGCCCGCGTCGACGGCCGATTCCCGATCCCGCCGTATCAGCCTCCACCAATTGTCCCCGAGCGCATACGAAATGCGGTGGACGCCGCCGCCGCTTCCGGCGATACAGCTCCCAAAATTGCATGGGAGGGATGCGCGTGGCTCAGGACGTGATCCTGGCGACAAGCGGGTTGACCAAGGAATTCAAGGGCTTCCGCGCCGTCAGCGGCGTGACGCTCGAGGTCGTGCGCGGCACCATCCACGCGCTGATCGGCCCGAACGGGGCCGGCAAGACCACCTGCTTCAACCTGCTGACCAAGTTCCTCCAGCCGAGCGCTGGCACGATCCGCTACAAGGACCGCGACATCACCGGCCTGAAGGCGGCCGACGTGGCGCGGCTCGGTCTGGTGCGCTCCTTCCAGATCTCCGCCGTGTTCCCGCACCTGTCCGTGCTGGAGAACGTCCGCATCGCCCTGCAGCGGCGGCGGCGCGGCGATTCCTTCGATTTCTGGCGCAACGAGCGGGTCCTGCGGGCGCTCGATGCCGAGGCGCTCGAGCTGGTCGATGCGGTCGGCCTCTCGAGCTTTTCGGACAGCCAAGCGGTCGAGCTCTCCTACGGCCGCAAGCGCGCCCTGGAGATCGCCACGACGCTGGCGCTCGATCCCGAGATGCTGCTCCTCGACGAGCCGATGGCCGGGATGGGCCACGAGGACGTGGAGCGCACCGCGGCCCTGATCCGCCGGGTCTCGAAGAACCGCACCATCCTGATGGTCGAGCATAACCTTTCGGTGGTGGCCTCGCTCTCCGACCGCATCACCGTGCTGGCGCGGGGACAGGTGCTGGCGGAGGGCGACTACGCCGCGGTGTCGAAGGATCCGCGGGTGATCGAGGCCTATATCGGAGCCGGTCATGCCTGAGGCTGCTCTCGCGACACGGCCGGCCGCGGCCGCCGGACCGGCCCCGCTCCTCGCGGTGCGGGGCCTTCAGGGCTGGTACGGCGAGAGCCACGTGCTCCACGGCATCGACCTCGACGTCGCGCCCGGCGAGGTGGTGACCCTGCTCGGGCGCAACGGTGCGGGCAAGACCACGACGCTGCGCGCCATCATCGGCATCCTCGCCCGCCGAGCCGGCTCGATCACCTGCGAGGGGGTCGAGACGATCGGGATGGCCTCGCGCAACATCGCCCGCCTCGGGATCGGCTACGTGCCTGAGGAGCGCGGCATCTTCGCGAGCCTGACCGTCCACGAGAATCTGATGCTGCCGCCCCGGGTGAAGCCCGGCGGCATGTCGGTCGAGGAGATCCACACCCTGTTCCCGAACCTCAAGGAGCGCGCGGGCAGCCAGGGCACCAAGCTCTCGGGGGGCGAGCAGCAGATGCTCGCCATCGGCCGCATCCTGCGCACGGGGGCCAAGCTGATCCTGCTCGACGAGCCGACGGAGGGGCTGGCCCCCGTCATCGTGCAGCAGATCGGCCGCACCATCCTGAAGCTGAAGGAGCAGGGCTACACCATCGTGCTGGTGGAGCAGAACTTCCGCTTCGCCCAGACGCTCGCCGACCGGCACTACGTGGTGGAGCAGGGCCGCGTGATCGACATGATCCCGAACGCCGAGCTTGACGCGCAGATCGACAAACTCCACGCCTATCTGGGCGTGTAGGGACGGATCCGAACCGATTTCGCCTGCTATACCAACGACATCGCCATCCGCATAGCGGATTGCCCCGAGGAGGACACACCCCCGATGCTGAGATCCGTTCTCGCCGCCTGTGCCATCGGCGCCCTGATGACCGGCGCCGCCCTGGCGCAGACCTCGGTCAAGGTCGGCGTGCTGGGTGACCGCTCCGGCGTGTATTCCGACATCAGCGGCGAGGGCTCGGTGGTGGCCGCCCGCATGGCGGTTGAGGATTTCGCCAAGGTCGATCCGAGCATCAAGGTCGAGATCGTCTCGGCCGATCACCAGAACAAGCCGGATGTCGGGGCCGCCATCGCGCGGCAATGGTACGACCGCGACGGCGTCGACCTCGTCATCGACGGGGTCACCTCCTCGGTCGCGCTCGCCATCAACCAAGTGACGCGCGAGAAGAACAAGGCCTTCATCGACACGGGCGCGGGCACCGCCGACCTCACCGGCCCGCAATGCACGCCCAATACCGTGCACTGGGTCTACGACACCGTGGCGCTCGCCAACGGCACCGGCAGCGCGATGGTCAAGCGCGGCGGCGACACGTGGTTCTTCCTCACCGCCGATTACGTCTTCGGCCAGACGCTGCAGCGCGACACCAGCGCGGTGGTCACCAAGAACGGCGGCAAGGTGGTGGGCTCGGTCAAGACGCCGTTCCCGACCGCCGACTTCTCCTCGTTCCTGCTCCAGGCGCAGGGTTCGGGCGCCAAGGTGATCGGCCTCGCCAACGCGGGCGGCGACACCATCAACGCGATCAAGCAGGCCGGCGAATTCGGGATCACCGAGGGTGGGCAGGCCTTGGCCGGCCTCCTGGTGTTCTCGTCCGACGTGCACTCGCTCGGCACCAAGGTGGCGCAGGGCCTCGTGCTCACCGAGCCGTTCTACTGGGACCTCACCGACGGCACCCGCGCCTTCTCGGACCGCTTCGCCAAGCAGATGGGCGGCAAGAAGCCGACCGCCAATCACGCCGGCGTCTACGCGGGCGTGCTCCACTACCTCAAGGCCGTCGCCGCCCTGAAGGGCGAGGCCAAGGACGGTGCCAAGGTGGTGGCGGAGATGAAGGCCCTGCCGACCGACGACCCGCTGTTCGGCAAGGGCACGATCCGCGCCGACGGCCGCAAGATCCACGACATGTACCTGTTCGAGGTGAAGAAGCCGGCCGAATCGAAGGGCGAGTGGGATCTCTACAAGACGCTGGCGACCATTCCCGGCAACGAGGTCTTCCGCCCGCTCGGCGAGGGCGGCTGCCCGCTGGTGAAGGGGTGAGACACCAGCGTCCGCTCCCCTGCGGGGAGCAGAGACCCGGCGAGGCGAGACCATGACGACGATCTTCGGCGTGCCGACACAGGCCCTGTTCGGCCAGCTCCTGCTGGGGCTGATCAACGGCTCGTTCTACGCCATCCTGTCGCTCGGGCTGGCGATCATCTTCGGGCTCCTGAACATCATCAACTTCGCGCACGGCGCCCTCTACATGGTGGGCGCCTTCGTGGCCTGGATGCTCCTGAACTACGCGGGCCTCGGCTATTGGTGGGCGCTCGGGCTGGCGCCGCTGATCGTCGGCGCGTTCGGCGTCCTGCTCGAGCGGGTGCTGATCGCGCGGCTGTACAAGCTCGACCACCTCTACGGCCTGCTCCTGACCTTCGGCCTCGCGCTGATCATCCAGGGCCTGTTCCGCAACCAGTACGGCGTCTCCGGCCTGCCCTACGCGATCCCGCCGGAGCTATCCGGCGGCCAGCGCCTGCCCTTCATGTTCCTGCCGAACTACCGGGCCTGGGTGGTGGTCGCCTCGCTGACCGTGTGCCTCGCCACCTGGCTCGTCATCGAGAAGACCAAGCTCGGCGCCTACCTGCGGGCCGCCACCGAGAACCCGGCCCTGGTCCAGGCTTTCGGGGTGAACGTGCCGCTCCTGCTCACGCTCACCTACGGCTTCGGCGTGGCGCTCGCGGGCTTCGCCGGCGTGCTCGCGGCGCCGATCTACTCGGTCAACCCGAACATGGGCGCCGACATCATCATCGTGGTCTTCGCCGTGGTGGTGATCGGCGGCATGGGCTCCATCCTCGGCTCGGTCGTCACCGGCTTCGCCCTCGGCCTCGTCGAGGGCCTGACCAAGGTGTTCTACCCGGAAGCCTCCGCGACCGTGATCTTCGTCATCATGGTGCTGGTGCTCCTGGTGAAGCCCGCCGGCCTGTTCGGGCGGGCCGCCTGATGGGCGGCCTGCGCCCGCTCCGCGAACCAGCGCGCGCGCGGCGACGCGCGGTCGCGCTCACGGGCCTTGGACGGACGATCCGTCCGGGACCCGGCTCTCTCATGAGGCTCGCCTGACATGGCCGACACCGCCACGCTCGATGCCGCCCCCATCGCCGCCGCGCGCCCCGCGAGCCGCGACGACAAGGCGCTGCACCGCAAGGTCTTCGTCGGGATCGCGCTCGCCCTCGTGCTGGCCCCGCTGGCGCTCTATCCCGTCTACCTGATGAAGGTGCTGTGCTTCGCGCTGTTCGCGCTGGCCTTCAACCTGCTGCTCGGCTACGGCGGCCTGCTCTCCTTCGGCCACGCCGCCTATTTCGGGATGGCGAGCTACGTCTCGGCCTACGCCGCCAAGGTCTGGGGCCTGTCCCCCGAGCTCGCGATCCTCTCCGGCACGGCGACGGCGGCGATCCTCGGGCTGGTCTTCGGCGCGCTGGCGATCCGGCGGCAGGGCATCTACTTCTCGATGATCACCCTGGCGCTCGCCCAGATGGCGTTCTTCTTCTCGCTGCAGGCGAAGTTCACCGGCGGCGAGGACGGCATCCAGGCGGTGCCGCGCGGGACCCTGTTCGGGGTGTTCAGCCTCGCCGACGACCGGGCGCTCTACGCGCTGGTGGCGACGATCTTCTTCCTTGGCATGCTGGCGATCTACCGGATCATCCACTCGCCCTTCGGACAGGTGCTGAAGGCGATCCGGGACAACGAGCCCCGGGCGATCTCGCTGGGCTACCGGGTGAACCGCTACAAGCTCGCGGTCTTCGTGCTCTCGGCGACGCTGGCCGGGCTTGCGGGCGCCACCAAGGCGCTGGTGTTCCAGCTCGCCTCGCTCACCGACGTGCACTGGGCGATGTCGGGCGAGGTGGTGCTGATGACGCTGGTGGGCGGCATGGGCACGGTGTTCGGCCCGATCGTCGGCGCGCTGGTGATCGTCACCATGGAGACCTACCTCGCCCAGTTCGGCGCCTGGGTCACGGTGATCCAGGGCGGCGTCTTCGTGCTCTGCGTCTTGCTGTTCCGCGAAGGCATCGTGGGGCTGATCGCCCGGATGCTGCGGAAGCCGCTCTGACGGCGATCCTCGCCTCATGACCCCGTCCGGCGGCCCCGCGGAGGCCATGCCGATACGCGGTCCGGTCACGGAGCCCCCATGCAGATCGCCGATCGCGTCTTCCTCGTAACGGGCGCCGCCTCCGGCCTCGGGCGGGCGGTGGCCGAGCGCCTCGCCGCCGCGGGCGGTCGGATCGTGATCGCCGACATCGCCGAGGCCGGGGCCGAGACCGCGGCGGGAATCGGCGCCCGCTTCGCCCGCACCGACGTCGCCGACGCGGCGCAGGGCCGGGCCGCAATCGCGGCGGCGCTCGACGCCTACGGCCGGCTCGACGGGCTGGTGAACTGCGCCGGCATCGTCGTCGGTGCCCGGGTGCTCGGGCGCGAGGGCCCGCACGACCTCGACGCCTTCGCGCGCACCGTGCGCGTGAACTTGGTCGGCAGCTTCAACATGATCCGGCTCGCCGCCGAGGCGATCGCCGCCCATGCGCCGGACCCGAACGGCACCCGCGGCGTCATCGTCAGCACCAGCTCGATCGCGGCCTTCGACGGCCAGGTCGGTCAGGCAGCCTATGCGGCCTCGAAGGGAGGCGTGGCCAGCCTCACGCTGCCGCTCGCCCGCGAGCTCGCCGCCCACGGCATCCGGGTGGTGGCGGTGGCGCCGGGCGTGTTCGAGACCCCGATGATGGCGAGCCTGCCCGAGGAGGTCCGCGACGCGCTCGGCCGCTCGGTGCCGTTCCCGCCCCGCCTCGGCAAGCCGGACGAGTTCGCGGCGCTCGTCGAGCACATCATCGGGAACGAGATGCTGAACGGCGAGGTGATCCGCCTCGATGGGGCGCTGCGCATGGCCCCGCGCTGACGCGAGCCCGTTTTCGGAGAGAGAACATGCAGGATCCGGTCGTCATCGTCGGCGCGGCGCGCACCCCGATCGGCGCGCTTCAGGGCGACTTCGCCGATCTGTCCGCGCCCGACCTCGGCGCCGCGGCGATCCGGGCGGCCGTCGCGCGCTCCGGCCTCGCGCCGGAGGCCGTGGAGGACGTGCTGTTCGGCTGCGTCCTGCCCGCCGGTCAGGGCCAGGCGCCGGCCCGTCAGGCCGCGCTCAAGGCCGGCCTGCCGCTCGCGGCGGGCGCCACCACCGTCAACAAGATGTGCGGCTCCGGCATGAAGGCGGTGATGCTCGCCCATGACGGGCTGGCCCTGGGCCATGTCCGTGCCGCGGTCGCCGGCGGCATGGAGAGCATGACGAACGCTCCCTATCTGCTCGATCGGGCGCGGGCCGGCTACCGCATGGGGCACGGGCAGATCCGCGACCACATGTTCCTCGACGGCCTGGAGGACGCCTACGATCGCGGCCGCCTGATGGGCACCTTCGCGGAGGATTGCGCCGAATCCTACGGCTTCACCCGGGAGGCGCAGGATGCCTACGCGCTCGCCTCCCTCGCCCGCGCCCAGTCCGCGACCGCCGAGGGGCGCTTCGCGCGGGAGATCGTCCCGGTCGCCGTGCGGGCGGGGAAGGGCGATCGGATGGTCTCGGCCGACGAGCTGCCCCCGAAGGCCCGGCCCGACAAGATCCCGTCCCTGCGCCCCGCCTTCCGCGAAGGCGGCACGGTGACGGCGGCCAATGCCTCCTCGATCTCGGACGGGGCAGCCGCCCTCGTGCTGATGCGCCGCTCCGAGGCCGAACGGGCCGGCCTCGCGCCGCTGGCGGCGATCCGCGGCCATGCGACGCATGCCCAGGCGCCGAACCTGTTCACCACGGCTCCGGCCGGCGCCGTGCGCAGGCTTCTGGAGCGGACGGGCTGGAGGACGGCCGACATCGACCTGTTCGAGATCAACGAGGCCTTCGCGGTGGTGGCGATGGCCGCGATGCGCGACCTCGATCTCGACCACGCGCGCGTCAACATCCACGGGGGCGCCTGCGCCCTCGGACACCCGATCGGCGCCTCGGGCGCGCGCATCCTCGTGACCCTGCTCGCCGCCCTGGAGACGCACGGGCTGCGGCGCGGCGTTGCCAGCCTGTGCATCGGAGGTGGCGAGGCCACGGCCGTCGCCGTGGAGCGCCTCGCCTGATTCGGACAGGACGCACCCGCTCGCGGTCCTCAGACTGTGCAGCCGCGGGCACGCGTTAGGCAGGGAGCGCCGATTTCAAGTGCAGGATTGATACGGCCAAGCTTTAAACAGTCGAGCCGCTCCGGGTCGCTCGGAGAATCCTTGGCGAAATCACGTTCGTTACCCTTCGTTAACCATTGGGTTGCACTGTGGAAACACACACGCAACCCAGGGTGCGCAATGCCCGCCGAGACGCTGAGCTTCGACGACCCCGTCCGCGAATGCCCCGTTCCGCTCGAGACCCTCGGCCGGATCGCGCGCGCAGAGCCCGATACCCTGCCGGACCTCGTCGAGGGTATCCCCGAGGCGGTCCGGGCCCGGCTTGCCGTCTATCTCTACGGGCGCAGCCATACCCACGAACTCGGCATCCGGGTCGCCGCCACCTGCGAGGGAACGGCCCTGCGGCGCGCGGCCGGTCTCGTGGGCAACGCCCTCTACGACCTGTCCCGCCGGCCCTACGCGGCGCCGAGCTACGGCACCCGCAGCGGCGGCGCCCGGATCAGCCTCGCCGGCCCAGCCGCGCGCCGCGCCTGATCGGCCGCGTCCGCACCTGACAGGCAGGCGGCCGCGGCTTTGACAGGCGGCGGCCGGCTTGACTAATCGGGGTCTCACGGCCGCCTCGGCCCCGGGATTCCCATGAACACGCTCATCGTCATCCTCGGTGCCGGCCTCGGCGGCGGCTGCCGCCACGGCATGAACGTGGCCGTGAGCCGGCTCGCGCCCGGCCTCGGCTTCCCGCTCGCGACGCTGATCATCAACGTGCTGGGCTCGTTCCTGATGGGCGCCCTGGCCGAGGCTTTCGCCCTCCGCGGCGCCGCCGGCCACCCGCTGCGCCTGTTTCTCGCCACCGGCGTGCTCGGCGGCTTCACCACCTTCTCGTCCTTCTCCCTCGACGCGGTCGCGCTCTACCGCGGCGGCGAGGCCGGCATGGCAGCGCTCTATGTGCTGGCGTCGGTCTCCCTCGGGCTTCTGGGGCTCGTGGCCGGGCTCGCGCTCACCCGGGTCTTGCTGCTCGTGCCGTAGGACCCGGCCGGACCGGGGACAGGTCCGGCCGAGGCCTGCCGGCACCTTGGAGCGGAGCGGGCCGATGCCTATAGTCCCGCCGATCATGTCCACCTCGCGTTCCCCGGTGCGCCGCCTCGATCCCGTCCTCGTCGACCGCATCGCGGCGGGCGAGGTTGTGGAGCGTCCCGCCTCGGCGGTGAAGGAACTCGTCGAGAACGCGATCGACGCGGGCGCCCGGAGCGTCGAGGTGACGATCGAGGGGGGCGGGCGCCGGCTGATCCGCGTGGTCGACGACGGCGCCGGGATGGGGCCGGACGATCTGGCGCTCGCCGTCGAGCGCCACGCCACCTCGAAGCTCCCGGACGGCGACCTCTTCCGCATCGACACGCTGGGCTTCCGCGGCGAGGCGCTGCCCTCGATCGGTGCCGTCTCCCGCCTCGCCATCACCTCGCGCCCCGCCGAGGCCGAGCAGGGCGCGAGCCTCACGGTCGATGCCGGCGCGAAGGGCGAGGTCCGTCCGGCGCCTGCCCAGCGCGGCACGCGCATCGAGGTGACGGAGCTGTTCTCCGCAACCCCGGCCCGGCTGAAATTCCTGAAATCCGATCGGGCCGAGAGCGCCGCGGTCGGCGAGATCCTGCGCCGCCTCGCCGTGGCGCATCCCCGGATCCGCTTCACTCTCCGCAGCGAGAGCGGCACGCCGTTGATCCTTCCCGCGGAGGAGGAGCCGGGTGCCGTTGCCGGCCTGCGCCGCCTCGCGGGCGTGCTCGGCGCCGATTTCGCGCCGAACGCCCTGCCGGTCGAGCTCGTCCGCGAGGGCTTCTCCATCGCCGGACATGTCGGCCTCCCGACCTTCAACCGCGGGGCCGCGAGCCACATCCACCTCACGGTGAACGGCAGGCCCGTGCGCGACCGGCTGCTCCTCGGGGCCGTGAGGGGCGCCTACGCCGACACCCTCGCCTCCGACCGGCACCCGGTGCTCGGCCTGTTCATCGCCTGCGACCCGGCTCTCGTTGACGTCAACGTGCATCCGGCCAAGACGGAGGTGCGCTTCCGCGATCCCGGCCTGGTGCGGGCCCTGGTGGTGAGCGCGATCCACGACGCCCTGCGCCGGGGCGGGGCCCGTACGGCCACGACCGGCGGCGCCCGCGCTTTGGCGGCGCTCCAGGCCTCGAGCGCGCCCGCCACCCTCGCGGACGAGATCTCCCGGGGCGCGGGGGCGGGGAGCGCCTCCGCCTTTCGGCGCTACAGCGGCGCCGTCGCCCCGAGCCTGTTCCGCCCGACGCGCCCGGTCCTGCCGCCCTCCGCCCCCTCCTTCGGCGCGCCCGCGGGGTTCGACGCATCCGCAGGGTTCGGCGCGCCCGCGGGCGATCGGGACGGATCCGCCGGCCACGCGGCGGCGCAGGCCCGTCACGCTTACCCGGGGGGCTTTGCCGAATCCGGGCAGGCTGCGCTCGAGCCGGACGGCGACGCACAGGCCTATGCCCCTCCGCAGGCCGATGCCTTCGCCGGCCCCGCCGTGCCGGAGGCGGCCCTCGACTTCCCCCTCGGTGCGGCGCGGGCGCAACTGCACGATACCTACATCGTCGCCCAGACCCGCGACGGCATCGTCATCGTGGACCAGCACGCGGCCCACGAGCGCTTGGTCTACGAGCGGCTGAAGCGCGAGCGGGAGGCCGGCGGCATCGCCCGGCAGGGGCTGCTGATTCCCGACGTCGTCGAGATGGCCCAGGACGAGGCCGCGCGACTCGTCGCGGCAGCCCCGGAGCTCGACCGGCTCGGCCTCGCGATCGAGGCCTTCGGTCCGGGCGCCGTGCTGGTGCGCGAGGTGCCGGCGGCCCTGCGGGGCGCCTCGGCACGCGAACTCCTGGCGGACATCCTCGATGCGTTGACCGCGAGCGGGCTGGAAGAGGGCGGGGACGCGGCCGCCGAGGGCGGCCCGCTCGGGCGCCGCCTCGACGCGATCCTGTCCCGCATGAGCTGCCACGGCTCGATCCGGGCCGGACGGCGCCTGCGCCCGGAGGAGATGAACGCGCTGCTGCGCGAGATGGAGGCGACGGAGCGGGCCGGCCAGTGCAACCACGGGCGCCCGACCTCCGTGACCCTGGCATTGCACGACATCGAGCGCCTGTTCGGACGGCGCTGAGGCGCCGTGCACCGCCACGACGGAACGCCGCGAGACGGATTGTCGGGGCGCGGCGTCCGGGGCCTGCGACGCCCCCCCCAAAAGTCGAAGACCGCGCAAAAACTAAACTAGGTTATGGATTCTCGGCCTTGCGAGCGATCTGCTGAGCGTGAAAACCGCCGGTCGGACCTCGCGCGGGGGCCCTCGGCCACGCAAGGAGCGGCACGCCTGGCGAGGCTGTGCGGGCGCTCAAGGATCAGGCTCGGGCTGGAACGGGCCGCGCAGCGATTGTCCTGTCGGACCTGCAGCTAGCATACTGGATAAATAACCTCAGATTGGTATTTACAGCCTTGACGAGAGGCATCCTATAGGAAAGAACACTTTCTGTTCACTTTAGGGTGGCATGCCTGATACACTAGCCGCAGCTCCTCGGTCCGGCTGCGCGCCGACCGGCTGCCCTTCGTTCCCAGCCCTCCAGACCCCAGGTCGACCCGCGCCCATGCGACACGTGTCCGAACCCGCCGCGAAGCCGAAGCAGACCACCGAGACCGACCACAGCATCGGCAATCGTATTGCCCTCCTCCGCTCGGCCAGCGGCATGAGCCAGACGATGCTGGCCGAAGCGCTCGGCATCAGCTTCCAGCAGGTCCAGAAATACGAGACCGGCAAGAACCGGATCGGTGCCGGTCGGCTCCGTGCCATCGCGGACCGCTTGGGCGTTCCGGTCTCCGTCTTCTTCGCCGACGAGGCCGAACTAGAGCAGCAGGATCGCGGCGGGCTCGGCGTCTTGCAGGAGAGCGGCGCGATCGCCCTGCTCCAGGCCTACGAGGCGATCCAGGACGAGGAGATGCGCCGCGAGGTGCTCACCCTCGTGAAATCCGCGGCGCGGATCGGGCAGCGGACCGCCCTGCCGGGCAGCCCGCGATGAGAACCCGCCCGGTCCCGACGGGCCGGGCGCGGTGACGGGGCCCGGCCGCCCTCCTCAGCCCGCGAGACCGGCGAGGACGTAGGTTCCGGCGGCGATCGCGGCGGCGGCGGGCATCGTCAGCACCCAGGCGACCACGATGTTGCCGGCCACGCCCCAGCGGACCGCCGAGGTCCGGCGCGCGGCTCCGACCCCGACGATCGCCCCGGTGATGGTGTGGGTGGTGGAGACGGGTATTCCCAGGAAGGTGGCGGCGAACAGCGTCAGCGCGCCCCCGGTCTCGGCGCAGAAGCCCTGCATCGGGTTGAGGCGGGTGATGCGCGAGCCCATCGTGTGCACGATCCGCCAGCCGCCGAGCAGGGTCCCCAGCGCCATCGCGGCCTGGCAGGACAGCACGACCCAGAGCGGCACGTGGAACTCGGGGCCGGTCAATCCCTGCGTGTAGAGCAGCACCGCGATGATCCCCATGGTCTTCTGCGCGTCGTTCCCGCCATGGCCGAGGGAGTAGAGCGAGGCGGACCCGAACTGCAGCACCCGGAAGACGCGGTCGACCCCGAAGGGCGTCGCCCGCACGAAGCCCCAGGACACGATCAGCACGAGGACGAGCGCGAGCAGGAAGCCGACGAGGGGAGAGAGAACGATCGCCGCGATCGTCTTGCCGAGCCCGCCCCAGACCACCGCGTGCAGACCCGCCTTGGTGGCCCCGGCGCCCACGAGGCCGCCGACGAGGGCGTGCGACGAGCTCGACGGGATCCCGAGCACCCAGGTCGCGACGTTCCAGGCGATCGCGCCGATCAGGGCGGCGAAGATCACCCGCGCATCGACGATGCTGGCATCGACGATGCCGGTGCCGAGGGTCTGGGCCACGTGAAGGCCGAAGAACAGGAACGCGATGAAGTTGAAGAAGGCCGCCCAGAGCACCGCGTAGCGCGGGCGCAGGACGCGGGTCGAGACGATGGTGGCGATGGAGTTGGCCGCGTCGTGCAGCCCGTTCAGGAAATCGAAGACCAGCGCGACCGCAACGAGGCCCACGAGATAGGGTAGGGCGAGGACCGTCATGCGCGGGCCCGCCCGGGCGAATCGGAGGGGAGCGCCATCAGACGTTCTCGATCACGATGCCGTTGATCTCGTTGGCCACGTCCTCGAAGCGATCCACCACGCTCTCGAGGCTGCTGTAGATCTCGCGGCCGATGAGGTAGCGCATCGGCTCCGTGTGCCCGTGCGCCTGGTAGAGCGCCTTGACGCCCTCGTCGTGGAGATCGTCCGACCGGCTCTCGACGCGGGTGACCTGCTCGGTGAGCGTTCCGAGCCGCGCCGCGTGGGTTCCGATGGCGTTGAGCAGCGGTACCGCCTCGGCGGTGAGCCGGGCCGCCTCCACGACGGTGTCGCCCATCGCCCGCATCAGCGGATCGAAGCTGCGCAGCTCATAGAGTTCGATCAGTTTCACCGTCTTCTGCATCTGGTCGATGGCATCGTCCATCGACTGGATCAGGTCCTTGATGTCGCCCCGGTCGAACGGGGTGATGAAGCTGCGCCGGACGGCCGCCAACACCTCGGCGGTGATGCGGTCGGCCTCGTGCTCGCGCTCCATGATGGTGCGCCCGTGCTCCGGCACCGCCTCCCCGCCCTGGAGCAGGGCCTGGAGCGCCTCCGCCCCCGCGACGAGGGTCGCCGCATGGCGGGCGAACAGGTCGAAGAAGCGGTCCTCCCGCGGCATCAGGGCCCGGAACCAGTGCAGCATCCTCGTCGACCTCGCCCACAAGACCCGCGACTGCCGAAGCCCGGGATGTCCGTCACGCAACCGTCACATAACGCACGCGCCGCGTTTCTGGATCATCCGCAGATTCAGAACGTCTCCAGCCAGGGTCGCAGATCGATCTCGGAGGTCCAGGCGCTGCGGTCCTGCGCCAGGAGAGCCCGGTAGGCGCGGGCAATGGCCTCCGGATCGAGGTGGCTGTCGGGGGCGTCCGGCGCCTCGCCGGCGCGGGCGGGATTCCGGATCGCGCCGTCGATCACGACATGGGCGACGTGGATGCCCCGGGGCTGCAATTCGCGGGCGAGGCTCTGGCTCAGGCCGCGCAGGGCGAACTTGCCCATGGCGAAGGGGCTCGATCCGGCGAAGCCCTTGAGGCTCGCCGAGGCGCCGGTGAACAGGATCGCCCCGTGGCCGGCCGGCAGCATACGGCGCGCCGCCGCCTGGGCCACCAGGAACCCGCCGAAGGCCGAGACGCGCAACGCGTCGGCGACCGCGGCGGGATCCAGGTCGCAGACCGGTCCGCGCAGGCGCCCGCTCGCGTTGTAGACCACCACGTCCGGAGCGCCGCCGAGGCCAGCCTCCATCGCGGAGAACAGCGCCTCGACGTCTGCCGGGTCGCCCGCATCGCAGGCGTGGAGCGCGGCACCCGTCTCCCGCGCGAGATCGGCGAGCTTGGCCGTGTTCCGCGCCGCGAGCCCGATCCTCAGGCCGTCGGCGGCGAGTTGGCGGGCGAGGGCGGCGCTGAGGCCGGGGCCCGCCCCGACGATGAGGGCACGACGATAGGTGGGAATCATGGGCGGGTGCCTCCCGGACGCGTGGGATCCCCGTCAGGTGACGCGGCGACGGCGATTGTCGAGCGCAGACCCCCTCCGCGCCCCCTCAGTCTCGCCGTCGGGAGAAGAAGGCGCGCAGGATGTCGGCCGCCTCGCGCTCGCGAAATCCCCCGTAGACCTCCGGTGCGTGGTGGCAGGTCGGCTGGCTGAAGACGCGGGCCCCGTGCTCGACCCCGCCCCCCTTCGGGTCGGAGGCGCCGAAATACAGGCGGCGGATGCGCGCGAAGCCGATCGCGCCCGCGCACATCGGGCACGGCTCCAGCGTCACGTAGAGGTCGCAGCCCGGCAGGCGCTCGTCCCCGAGGGCCGCGCAGGCGTCCCGGATCGCCAGGATCTCCGCATGGGCGGTCGGGTCGTGGAGCGCGCGGGGGCGGTTATGCGCGACGGCGAGCACCGTGCCGTCGCGCACGACCACGGCGCCGACCGGCACCTCGCCCGCATCCGCCGCCCGGCGGGCCGCCGCGAAGGCGAGATCGAACGGATCGCCGCCGGGGATCGGTTTCGTCACCGCGACGTTCCTTGGCACGGGCAGGCACGAGCTTGGCCGCGAGCAGCGGCACGGCACGGCGGCAAGAGGGGCAATGTTAATCGATGGAACATTCCGCCTCGCGCCGCCGTTCTTCTGCCGACGCGGCGCAGGCCGCACAGAGACACTGAGGAGACAGCCATGAGCAGCACCGGCGACAAGATCAAGGGCGCGGTCAACGAGGCCGTCGGCAATGCCAAGCAGGGCATCGGCAACATGACCGACAACGAGAAGATGAAGGCCGAGGGTAAGGCCCAGGAGACCAAGGGCGAGGCCCAGCGCGGCGTCGGCAACGCCAAGCAGGCGGTCAACGACACCGTCGGCACCAAGCTCTGAGAATTCGGGCCCGGGTCGATCCCGGGCCCACACCGCCGCGGCGGAGTTGGCCGGCGCCCATCATGCGCCGGTGCGCCGGGCACCCTCGCATCCCCTGTTTTCCGGAGGTTTCCCATGATCGGCTGGGCCGTCACCTTCCTCGTCGTCGCGCTGGTCGCGGCGCTCCTCGGGTTCGGCGGGATCGCCGGTACCGCGATGGAAGCTGCCAAGATCGTCTTCTTCGTCGCGATCGCCCTGTTCCTCATCTCGGCCGTGTTCGGCGTGATGCGGGGCCGCGCGCCGAGAGTGTAGGCGAGGCGGCCGGGTTTCCGGCCGACACCTTCGGCACGAACTGTTCTGCGTAGCGCGAGGCGGCCCCCTGGGCCGCCTCGTCGCGTTTGGGGACCGGTGCATCGCGCGGCCGTCCGGGTTAGGAACCGGGCATGACCTTCGAGACGTGGTGCCTGTTCCTCGGCGCGGTGTTCCTTCTCAGCGCGACGCCCGGCCCCAACATGCTGCACGTTCTGACGCGCAGCCTGCACTTCGGCCTGCGCGCCAGCCTGTTCGCGATGGCAGGCTGCCTGTCGGCGGTGATCCTCGTGCTGCTCGCCGCGAGCCTGGGGCTCAGCGCCGTGCTCGCGGCCTCGCCCGGCCTGTTCGAGGCTCTGCGCTATGCGGGCGTCGCCTATCTGGTCTGGCTCGGAATTCGCGCGTGGCGCGGCGGCGACGCCGGGATCGACCCGGAGACCGGGCTCGCGCGCAGGCCCACGCCCGCCGGGCTCTTTGGCGGCGGCCTGCTGATCGGCCTCAGCAATCCGAAGCTCCTGCTCTTCACAGCGGCCTTCCTGCCGCAATTCATCGATCCCGCGCGGTCGCAAGGACCGCAATTCGCGGTGCTGATCGCCACCTTCGCGGCGGCGGAGGCGTTCTGGTACGCGGTCTACGGACTGGGCGGCCGACGGCTGGCCCGCACGCTGACGCGGCCGGGGGCGCAGCGCCTCCTCGACCGGGCGACCGGTACGATCTTCCTCGGCTTCGGCGCGGCGCTCCTCGGCACGCGGCCCTGACCGCGCCAGACGCCTCGCGTGGCGGGATCGGCTCTGTTATGGGCTTGGCCCATGAGCGACATTCCGAGCAATGATGGCCCGACCGGCCGGGCTTCCGGGCCGGCCGAGCCCTGGACACCCTCCACCGACGCCAATACCGAGCGGCCGACCGAGCCGCGCGGCGGGGCCAAGGCCGCCAAGCGCACGACCGGCCGCGAGCGGCGCGCCGCGTCGGGCGAGGCGCCCCTGCGCCGGCGCAAGGCACCGGCGGCCGGGACGGAGGGTGGTCTCGAGACCGAGGCGGCCGAACCGGCAGAGGCCGAGCCCGCGAAGGCCAAGCCTGTGAGGGCCAAAGCGAAGGCGAAACCCGCGGCGGCAGAGCCTGTCGGCGTGGAGCCTGAGGCCGGCGAGCCTGCGGAGGCCAAGCCCGCTCCGACGGAGTCCATCGACTCCGTCCCTGTGCAGGCCGACCCCGTGGCGGCCTCTCAGGAGGCGACCTCCGCGGACGCCCGTCCGGCCCCGTTCGCGCCCGAGCCCGCAGCCCGGGACGAGCCCGCACCAACGCCGGACGGCGAGCGGATCGCCAAGGCGATCGCCCGGGCCGGGATCGCCTCGCGGCGCGACGCGGAGGCGCTGATCGCCGAGGGTCGTGTCACCCTCAACGGGACGGTGCTCGACTCCCCCGCGATCAACGTGACGGATGCCGATCGCATCACGGTAGACGGCGAGCCGCTGCCGACGCGCGAGCGCACCCGGCTCTGGGTCTTCCACAAGCCGCGGGGCCTCGTGACCACGGCGCGCGATCCCGAAGGGCGCCCGACCGTGTTCGAGGCCCTGCCCGAGGATCTGCCGCGCGTGGTGGCGATCGGCCGGCTCGACATCAACACCGAGGGCCTGCTGCTGCTCACCAACGACGGCGGCCTGGCCAAGGTGATCGCCCACCCGGATACCGGCTGGCTGCGCCGCTACCGGGTCCGGGCGCACGGCGACACCGATCAGGCTCAGCTCGACCGCCTGCGCAAGGGCGTGACCATCGACGGCATGGAGTACGGACCGATCGAGGCGACCCTCGACCGTGTGCAGGGCGACAACCTCTGGCTGACGCTCGGGCTGCGCGAGGGGAAGAACCGCGAGGTCAAGCGCATCCTCGAGCATCTCGGTCTCTCGGTGAACCGACTGATCCGGCTCTCCTTCGGTCCGTTCCAGCTCGGCGACCTCGAATCGGGCCTCGTCGAGGAGATCCGCACCAAGGTGCTGAAGGAGCAGCTCGGCAAGTCGCTGGCCGAGCAGGCGGGCGTCGATTTCGAGAGCCCGGTGCGCGAGCCGATCGCGCCGTTCGGCTCGCCCAAGAAGGCGGAGGCTCAGGCCTCGGGCGAGTCCCGCACCGAGCGGAGCAGGCCGGCGCGGGACGGCGCGCGCGAGGGCGGACGAGGCCCCTCCCGCGCGGGCGGTCCGGCACGGCCGGCCGCCCCCGCGCGGGTCCCGACCGGCGGGATGGGCGCGGGTCCCCGCCGCTCGGTCTGGCGGGCGGAGGATGCCGAGCCGCCGCGCCACGGCCGCCCACCGCCGCGCCGCGGCGCGGATCCGAAGATCGAGCGCGAGGCTGCAGCCGCCCGCGGCCGCGAGCGCGTCGGCGCCATTCGCACCGGTGAGCGCCGGGTGGTCGTCGAGCGGCTGGCACCGAGCCCGGCCGAGCCGGCGCCCGAGGCGCCCAAGCCGCGCGGCCGCTACGCCCGGGGCGGGGAGGGCACGCCGTCCCGCGCCGATGCCCGGCCGCGCCGTGATTCGGGCGACGGCTTCGGTGCCGCGCGCGCGACCGAGCGGCAGCGCCCCGCCCGCGGGCCGCGCGACGAGACGCGGCAAGAGCGCGGCGAGCGTCCTGACCGGCGGGAGCGCCCGGAGCGCGGGGCGCGTTCGGGCGGGCGTGATTTCGGCGACGGGGCGGGCAGCGCGGCCAAGCCGGGCGGCAAGCCCTTCGGCGGCAAGCCCTTCGGCGACCGGCCTGCCGGAGGCAGATCCTTCGGGGCGAAGCCGTTCGGCGCCAAGCCCGGCGGTCGCCGCGACGGCGAGCGGTCGGAGGGCGGCGGCCGTGACGCTCGGCCGGCGGGCAGGGGCGGCTTCAAGGCCGGCGCGGCGTCCGAGTCCAAGGGCGGGGCCGGCGGCCGGCCGGGCGGGCGCGGCGACGGGCCTCCGGCCCGCTCCGGCGGACGCCCGGGCGGATTCAAGGGCGGCGCACCTGGTGGCGGCAAGCCCGGAGGCAGATCCGGTGGCAGGCCCGGCGGTGGCGGCCGGCCGGGCGGGCGCGGGCCGAGGTGAGGATCGTCGGGGGCGACTGGCGCGGCCGACGCCTCGGCACGCCCCGCAGCGACGCGATCCGGCCGACCTCGGACCGGCTGCGCGAGGCGCTGTTCAACGTTCTCGCCCACGCCTACGACGATCCGGTGCCCGGCGCGCGGGTGCTTGACCTGTTCGCCGGCACGGGGGCGCTGAGCTTCGAGGCCCTGTCACGGGGAGCAGCCTACGCCCTGCTCGTCGACGAGGGCGCCGAGGCGCGCGCGGTGATCCGGGCGAATATCGAGGCGTTCGGGGCGGAGGGCACCACCCGCCTGTTCCGGCGCGACGCCACCCGGCTCGGGCCCGTCGGTCCCGGCGCACCCTACGGGCTGGTCTTCTGCGATCCCCCCTACGGACGCGACCTCGCCCCGGCGGCGCTCGCCAGCGCGGCGGCGGGCGGCTGGTTGGCCACCGGCGCCCTGGTGGTCGTCGAGGAAGCAGAGAGCGCCGGCTTCAGCCCGCCTGCCGGCTTCGTCGAACTGGAGCGGCGCAGCTACGGCGAGACAGCCGTGACCTTGGCGCGGTTCGGCCCCGGCTAGCCGCGGGCGCCGCGCGGGCTTTGGCGCCGGCCGGAGCGGTTTTCAGATTACCGGCAGACCACGGCCCTTGGCCTCCTCGCCCGGCTCCACGTGGATCGTCACCACGGCGCCCGGGATATCGCTCTCGAGCGCCGATTCGAGCCGGTCGCAGATCGCGTGCGATTCGCGCACCGTCATCTCGCCCGGCACAACGAGGTGGAAGTCGATGAAGGTGGCTTGGCCCGCCGAGCGGGTGCGCACGTCATGGGCCTCCAGCGCACCGGCCCCGTGCCGGGAGATCAGGGTGCGGATCTGCCCGACCATCTCGCCCGGCGCCGCGCGGTCCATCAACCCGTCGACCGATTCGCGCACCATGCGCCAGCCGGACCACAGGATGTTCAGGGCGACGAGGCCGGCCACCACCGGGTCGAGCACCGGGTAGCCGGTGACCAGGACAGCTCCTACGCCGACGAGGACGCCGGCCGAGGTGAACACGTCCGCGAAGACGTGGCGCGCGTCCGCGATCAGCGCGGGCGAGCGCCACGCCCGGCCCCAGCGCATGAGCGCGACGGCCCAGACCGCGTTCACCACCGTGGCGAGGGCGTTGACGGCGAGACCGAGGGCCGGCGCGTCGAGGCCCTTGGGTGCCAGGATCCCGAGATAGGCCTCGCGCAGGATCAGCAGGGCGGCGATCACGATCAGCACGCCCTCGATCACCGCGGAGAAGAACTCCGCCTTGTGGTGGCCGTAGGGATGGTCCTCGTCGGCCGGCCGGCCGGCGACCCGCAGGGCCACGAAGGCCCCCATCGCGGCCACCACGTTGATGATGCTCTCCAGCGCGTCCGAGTAGAGCGCGAGGCTGCCGGTGAGCGCGAAGGCGAAGAATTTCAGCCCCGTGACGGCGAGCCCGACCCCGGCGCTGGCCAGCGCGGCCTTCTGCGTGCGGTCCATGTCTCTCGTGCCCCGTCGATCTGTCCGGGGCGCTTACGGGAGCGGGCGGCACAAGGCCACGGCAAAGGTCTTAGCCGAGGCTATCGTCCGACCCCGCTGGGACGCCCCGATCCGCCTCGCGCTGACGGCTGCGTGCGGCCTTGGCGCGGGCCTCCACGGCCTTGCGGACGAGGCGTCGCCGCTGCCAGCCGAAACGTGCCGCGGCGGCGAGGGCCTCGAGGCGGGCGGCCTCGCGGTCCCAATAGGTCACGAGTTGGCCGTCCAGCGTCACCCGGACCGGCCGGCTGTAGGGCGTCGCCATCGCGGCGGCCCTCAGGACCGGGGCGCGGACGGCTCGCCCGTCTCGGCGACCAGGAGCGCGTCGGGATCGCCCCGAAAGCTGCCCGCGCCCGCATCGGGCACCGGCGAGGCCGGCGTACCGAAGGGCTCGCTCGGGAAGGCCTGCAGGAACTTCGCCCGTGCCTCGTCCGCGTCGGCGGCCTTGAGAATCCGCTCGGGCTCGCCCGGTACCGGCCAGCGGGGATCGGCGGGATCGCGGGGACGCAACGCGTACCAGGGCATGGAGGGCTCCGAAGGCGATTCGCAAGGCGATGCGGCGGCCAAGCGTGAACCGGAGCGCGCGCCCGTCGGTTCCGCGGTGCGCGGGTGCCGGGCACCTTGCAAATTGATTCGCGCGGCCAATCCGTGCAGGTGGCGGGCGATGCGTGTGGACCTGTTCGATTTCGAGCTGCCAGAGGGCAGCATCGCGCTGCGCCCGGCCGAGCCCCGCGGCTCCGGCCGTCTGCTCGCGGTGCGCCCGGGCGAGCCCCTGGCGGATCACAGGGTGGCCGACCTGCCGGGGCTGCTTCGACCGGGCGACGCCGTCGTCTTCAACGACACCCGGGTGATCCCGGCCCGCCTGCACGGGCTGCGCCTGCGTCCCGGCGCGCCGGGCCAGCGGGTGGAGGCGATGCTGCATCTCCGGGAGTCGCCCGAACGCTGGCGCGCCTTCGCCCGGCCGGGCAAGCGCATCGCAATGGGCGACCGGATCCGCTTCGGCACCGCCGCCGAGGGGAGCGCCTGCGACCTCGACCGGCTCGACGCCACCGTGACCGCCAAGGGGGAGGGCGGCGAGATCGTGCTGGCCTTCGACCTCGCCGGGCCCGACCTCGACGCGCGCATCGCCGCCCTCGGCTCGCTGCCGCTGCCGCCCTACATCGCCGGCAAGCGCCCGGTCGACGCGCAGGACGCCGCCGACTACCAGACGATCTACGCCGACGAACCCGGCGCCGTCGCCGCCCCGACGGCGGGTCTGCACGTGACGCAGGACCTTCTCGACGCCCTCGACGCCCGCGGGATCGGCCGTCACCGCGTCACGCTGCATGTCGGGGCCGGCACCTTCCTGCCCGTCAAGGCAGAGGACACGCGCGACCACCACATGCACGCCGAGATCGGGCGCCTCGAGCCCGCGACGGCCGAGGCCCTGAACGCGGCGCGGGAGGCGGGCGGGCGGATCGTGGCGGTGGGCACCACGGCGCTGCGGCTCCTGGAAAGCGCCGCGGACGCGGACGGGCGACTCCATCCCTTCGCCGGTCCGACCGAGATCTTCATCACGCCAGGCTACCGCTTCCGGGCGGTGGACGCCCTGATGACGAACTTCCACCTGCCGCGTTCGACCCTGTTCATGCTGGTGGCGGCCTTCTCCGGGCTCGACACCATGCGGGCGGCCTACGCCCACGCCATCGCGTCGGGCTACCGCTTCTACTCCTACGGCGATTCCAGCCTGCTGTTCCGGGCCGAGCCGCACGGACACGAGACCCGATGACAGCCTCAGCCGACATCCCAGCCGCAGGGCCCACCGCCGATTTTGGGTTCCGCGTCCACGCCACGGACGGGCAGGCCCGCACCGGCGCGATCAGCCTGCCGCGCGGCGTGATCCGCACGCCAGCCTTCATGCCGGTCGGCACCGCCGGCACGGTCAAGGCGATGTACGCGAGCCAGGTGCGCGACCTCGGCGCCGACGTGGTGCTCGGCAACACCTACCACCTGATGCTGCGCCCCGGCGCCGAGCGCATGGCCCGGCTCGGCGGGCTCCACCGCTTCATGGGCTGGGACGGGCCGATCCTCACCGATTCCGGCGGCTTCCAGGTGATGTCGCTCTCCGCGCTGCGGAAACTGGACGAGGACGGCGTCACCTTCCGCTCGCATATCGACGGCACGGCCCACCGGATGAGCCCGGAGCGCTCCATCGAGATCCAGGGCCTGCTCGGCTCCGACATCCAGATGCAGCTCGACGAGTGCGTGCGCCTGCCGGCCGAGCCGGAGGCGATCGACAAGGCCATGCGCCTGTCTCTGCGCTGGGCCGAGCGCTGCCGTGTCGCTTTCGGCGAGCAGCCCGGCAAGGCGATGTTCGGCATCGTGCAGGGCGGCGATGTGCCCGGCCTCCGGATCGAGAGCGCGCGGGCGCTGGCCGACCTCGATCTCAAGGGCTACGCCATCGGCGGCCTCGCGGTGGGCGAGCCGCAGGCCGTGATGCTCGCCATGATCGAGACGGTGGAGCCGCACCTGCCGGCCGCCAAGCCGCGCTACCTGATGGGCGTCGGCACGCCCGACGACCTGCTGCGCTCGGTCGAGCGGGGCGTGGACATGTTCGACTGCGTGATGCCGACGCGGGCCGGCCGCCACGGCCTCGCCTATACCCGCCACGGCCGGGTCAACCTGCGCAACGCCCGCCACGCCGAGGACACGCGGCCCCTCGACGAGGCCTCCGCTTGCCCGGCGGCGCGCGACTATTCCCGCGCCTACCTGCACCACCTCGTCCGCTCCGACGAGATCCTCGGCATGATGCTGCTGACCTGGAACAACCTCGCCTATTACCAGGACCTGATGGCCGGCATGCGCGCGGCGATCCGCGACGGACGCCTCGCCGACTTCGCCGGGGAGACGCGGGAGGGCTGGGCCCGGGCCGAGGCGGCGCAGAAGGCCGCCGGCTGAGATTCACGATCCGCTCAAGGGCGGGCGAGCACGCGGTAGAACCCGTCCGGCGCGTCGGCGCCGGTCTCGGCCGCCGCCTTGAGCCCGGCGACGATGCGCCCGGCTATGGGCAACCGGTAGTGCAGGGCGTCCCAGTAATTCGCATCCTGCGTGGTGACCGGCGAGGGGATGCGGAAATCGACGGCGAGCGCCCCCCGTCGGGCGGCGATGGCGGCGACGCGGTCCTTGCAGGCCGCCTCGCGCCGCCCCTGCGGCGTGCCGGGCCGCCCCTGCGCGGCGGCGTGGACCGGCATGAAGGCGACGATCCGACGGGTCTCGGAGGGAAGGGCTTCGAGCAGGGCGTCGAGGCGATCGAGAGCCGGCATCGCATCCGGTTCGCCCGGCCCCGCCCCGGCCTCGGCCCCAGTCGCCTCCGTCGAGGTGCCGGCCCGGATATGCGCGCGGGCCCGCTCCAGGTCGTAGGTGGCCTCGGGCGGCGTGAACACCGCGTAGCCGTCGCCGCGGATGCGTGCGGGCGCGAGGCGGAGCGCGTGCAGCATCACCCGTCCGGCGATCATCAGGCCCTGCCAGTTCACCTGCCGGAGGGCCGCCCAGTGCGTGCCGGGCGCGTAGAGCCAGTCGGGGAAGGGATGCTCGGTGCGTGTCCGTGGCGCGGCGGCGCACCAGGTGGCGTCGAGGCCGAGCAGCAGCGCGCGAGGTTGGGTATGCCGGAGGAACAGCCCGGCGAGGCTCATCTGCTCGTCCGGTGTCGCCGCGTTGATCGCGAGGTTGGCGAAATGCGCGCCGAAGGCTTGGTCGAGCGCCTGCGGATCGAGGAGCCGCGCCGTCGATGTGCCGAACACGGCCGCGTCGTAGGCGCCGCTCCGGGCGATCTGCGGGTACATGAAGCGCTGGTTGCGATCGAGGATCGTCGGCGCCCGTCCGGGCCGGACCCGCAGGCCGTAGGGATCCATCAGCCCCACGAAGGCGATCGCGCCGAGGCCGAGGACGAGCCCCGCGAGACCGAAGGCGAGACCGAAGCCGCGCCATGCCGCCGATCCCGCGGGATCGCGGGTCGGCCGGGGCGTTGCGGGAGCGGGAGGCGGCGTCATCGGCGCCGGCTCCCACACGAGCGTGGCGGCGGCAGGGCAGAATGGCCGAGCGGGGGCCGCTCAGATTCCGAGCGCACGCACGGCGAGCGCGGCGATCACGGCGCCGATGACGGGACCGGCCACCGGGACCAGCGCGTAGCCCCAGTCCGAGTGGCCCTTGCCGGCGATCGGCAGCACGGCATGGGCGATGCGGGGCCCGAGATCGCGGGCGGGATTGATGGCGTAGCCGGTGGTACCCCCGAGCGAGAGGCCGATGCCCCAGACCACCATGCCGACGAGGTAGGGCGTCAGCCCGGTCGGGATGTTGCCGGTGGCGCCCACCGCCTTGGAGACCAAGGCGCTGATGATCAGGATCAGCACGAAGGTGCCGATGATCTCGCTCATCCAATTGGCCGGCGCGCGCCGGATCGCCGGATCGGTGCAGAAGCAGGCGCGCTTCAGCCCCTGGTCGGCGGTGGCGTCCCAATGCGGCAGGTAGTGCAGCCAGACCACCGTGGCGCCGAGGAAGGCGCCGATCATCTGTGCGGGCACGTAGACGGCGAGCTTGCTCGCGTTCCCCGAGACGATGGCGCCCGCCAGCGTCACCGCCGGGTTGATGTGCGCATCGGGGCTGCCGGCGGCGGTCGCCACGAAGATGCCGGCCAGCACCGCGAAGGCCCAGCCCGCCGTGATCGCGATCCAGCCCGCACCCTCCGCCTTCGAGCCGCGCAGCAGCGCGCCCGCGACCACCCCGTTTCCGAGGATGATCAGCACCATCGTGCCCAGCAATTCGCCCAGGAACGGCGACGTCATGGCTTGTCCTCCCCCGCTTGGTGATGGCGTGTCGTCGGGTCCGATCCGGCCCTGCGTCGGCCAGCGGCCCTCGGCCGAGTCCGGGCCGGCTCTCGGGTCTTCCTCGGCCACCGGCCTCGCCGGCGGCGATGCGCCCTCAATCGTCCTGCTCGTCCCAGTCGAAGGCGCGCTTCACCGCCCGGCCCCAGGCGGCGTAGATGCGCTGGCGCCGCGTCGCATCCATGTCGGGGGTCCAGCGCCGGTCGACGCCCCAGTTGCGCACGAGGTCGTCGGTGCTCTGCCAGTAGCCCGTGGCGAGGCCCGCGGCGTAGGCCGCACCGAGCGCCGTCGTCTCGGCCACCTTCGGGCGCACCACCGGCACGTCGAGAATGTCGGCCTGGAACTGCATCAGCG
This sequence comes from Methylobacterium sp. HJ2, assembly GCF_056431005.1. Classification (NCBI taxonomy): domain Bacteria; kingdom Pseudomonadati; phylum Pseudomonadota; class Alphaproteobacteria; order Hyphomicrobiales; family Methylobacteriaceae; genus Methylobacterium; species Methylobacterium sp. HJ2. Next base: position 136,667 of record NZ_JBWJYM010000006.1, read on the forward strand.
TGACGTTGGCGACCATGCCGCCGTCGGAGCGCAGCTCCCGCACCGGGATCCCCGAATCCGTCGCCATCGCCTCCAGCACCTCACGGGTCTGGAAAGCCGTGGCCTCCAGGCAGGCCCGGGCGATATGGCCGCGATTGGCGTAGCGGGTCAGCCCGATGATCAGCCCGCGCGCGCCCTCGTTCCAGTGCGGCGCGTAGAGGCCGGAGAAGGCGGGCACGAAGTAGACGCCGCCGTTGTCCTCGACGGTGGTCGCCAAGCGCTCGACCTCGGCGCTGTCCTTGATCATGTGCAGGTTGTCGCGCAGCCACTGCACGAGGGCGCCCGTGATGGCGATGGAGCCCTCCAGCGCATAGACCGCCGGCTTGCCGTCGAGCTTGTAGCCCAGCGTCGTGACGAGGCCGCAGGTCGAGGGCACCGGCGTCTCGCCGGTGTTCATCAGCGCGAAGCAGCCGGTGCCGTAGGTGTTCTTGGCCTCGCCGGGCTGGAAGCAGGTCTGGCCGAACAGGGCCGCCTGCTGGTCGCCGAGGATGCCGGCGATCGGCACGCCCGCGAAGGGCACCCGCGTCTCGCCGTAGACCTGGGACGAGGAGACGATCTCGGGCAGCATCGCCCGCGGGATTCCGAAGGCCGACAGCATGCCGTCATCCCAGGCCAGGGTGTCGAGAGCCATGAGCTGGGTGCGGCTGGCGTTGGTCACGTCGGTGAGGTGCAGGCCGCCGTCCGGGCCTCCGGTGAGGTTCCAGACGAGCCAGGTGTCGATGTTGCCGAACAGCACGTCGCCCGCTTCCGCCCGCTCCCGGGCGCCCTCGACGTGGTCGAGGAGCCAGCGCAGCTTCAGCCCCGAGAAGTAGCTCGCCAACGGCAGGCCGGTCAGCGCCCGGAAACGGTCCCGGCCGCCGTCGCGGGCGAATTCGGTGACCAGCCGGTCGTTGCGGGTGTCCTGCCAGACGAGGGCGTTGTGCAGCGGCTCGCCCGTGCGCCGGTCCCAGATCAGCGTGGTCTCGCGCTGGTTGGTGATGCCGATCGAGAGGAGGCTCGTCGGGTCGAGCCCGGCCTCTGCGAGGGCGTCCCGCATCACCGCTTGCGTGTTCCGCCAGATCTCCAGCGGATCATGCTCCACCTGGCCGGGGCGCGGATAGATCTGCGCATGCTCGCGCTGCTTGCAGACGATGATGCGCCCCTCGCGATCGAACACGATGAAGCGGCTGCTGGTGGTGCCCTGGTCGATGGCGCCGACGTAACGGTTCATCTCGTTCTCCCTCCCTGGGATCTGTCGTCGGGTTCGGGCCGGTCTTCCTGCCGGCGCCGGATCTTCGTTCGGGCTGCTCGGGCCCCTTGGACGCGCAAGCCGCTCGGGCTTCTGGACGCTTAGGCCGCCTGAGCCTCTTGGACGCTCAGGCCGCTTGGGCCTCTTGGACGCTCAGGCCGCTTGGGCCTTGGCCCCGAGATAACCCTCGAGCCGGGCGACGCTTTCGGGTGCGCTGCGCAGGCCGAGCTTCGAGCGGCGCCACAGGATGTCGTCGGCGGTGCGGGCCCATTCGGCGCGCACGAGATAGTCGACCTCCGCCGCGGAGAGCCCGCCGTCGAACGCCTCGCCGAGATCGGCGAGGCTGCGCGCCCCCGCCAGGATCGCGCGGGCCTCGGTGCCGTAGGCGCGGGCGAGGCGACGGGCGGTCTCGGCGGGCAGGAACGGCGCCTCGCGGGTGAGCTCGGCCAGGAAGGCCTCGAAATCCGCCTCCGGCATCGCGCCGCCGGGCAACGTCGCCTCGGCCGTCCAGGCGGGCTTCAGACCGGGGAAGAACGGGGCGATCTTCTCGATGGCGTGCTCGGCGAGGCGCCGGTAGGTGGTGATCTTGCCACCGAAGACCGAGAGGGCCGGGGGCCGCCCCGCCGCGCCGTCGAGGTCGAGCACGTAGTCGCGCGTCACCGCCGAGGCGTTGGCCGCCGCGTCGTCGTAGAGCGGGCGCACGCCCGAATAGCTCCAGACCACGTCGACCGGCGTGATCGCCTTGGCGAAGGAGCGGTTGATGCAGTCGCAGAGGTAGCGAGTCTCGTCCTCCGAGATCCGCACCGGGCCGGGCTCGTCCTCGTAGGGGACGTCGGTGGTGCCGATCAGGGTGAAGTCGCGCTCGTAGGGAATCGCGAAGATGATGCGCTTGTCGGGCTGCTGCAGGATGTAGGCCTGATCGCCCTCGTAGAGCCGACGCACCACGATATGGCTGCCTTTGATCAGGCGCACCGCCGCCCGGCTGTTGATGCCGAGCGTGCCCCCGAGGGTCTCGCTGACCCAGGGTCCGGCGGCGTTGATCACGGCCTTGGCCCGCACAGTCTCGGTCCGGCCGGTCTCCGCGTCGCGCAGGCTGGCGGTCCAGCCGCCGTCCACCCGGCGGGCGGAGTCGACGCCGGTGCGGGTGCGGATCTCGGCGCCGCGGGCGCGGGCGTCCATGGCGTTCAGCACGACGAGGCGACTGTCCTCGACCCAGCAATCCGAATAGACGAAGCCAGTGGTCAGGCGATCCTGCAGCGGTGCTCCGACGGGCGATTTTCGCAAACGAACCATCTTCGAGCCCGGCAGGGTTCGCAGCCGCGCCAGATGGTCATACAGGAACAGCCCGATGCGCAGCATCCAGGCCGGGCGCAGGCCCTTGTCGTGGGGCAGGACGAAGCGCAGCGGCCAGATGATGTGGGGGGCGAGCCGCAACAGGCGCTCGCGCTCGGCCAGGGCCTCCCGGACAAGGCGGAACTCATAGTATTCGAGGTAGCGCAATCCGCCGTGGATCAGCTTCGTGCTGGACGAGGACGTGAATTCGGCCAGATCGCCGCGCTCGCACAGCAGGACCGAGAGACCGCGTCCCGCGGCGTCCCGCGCGATGCCGGTGCCGTTGATGCCGCCGCCGATCACGAGCAGGTCGTAGGGTGCGCCGGGCGCACGCGCAGTCGCTGCGGTCGTCATGGTTCGCCTCCCGCTCCGGTCGAATCGCCGGTTGGAAGGATATTGCGCCCCGCGATCATTTTCGCAAGCGAAAATTTAATCTTCCGCTACGAACAATCCTCGGGCGCCACGACGAGATCGACGCCGTGCCGTTCCAGCAGGGCACGGATCTCGGGCGGCGGGGCGCGGTCCGTGAAGAAGGTATCGATCTGCTCGAGACGCCCCACTTGCACCATCGGCCGCCGGGTGAATTTGGTGTGATCGGCGACCAGGAAGGTTTTTCGGGCATGCGCCAGGATGGTCTGGGTCGCCCGGACCTCTTCGTAATCGTAGTCGAGCAGCGCCCCGTCCGCGTCGATGCCGCTGACCCCGATCACCGCGACGTCGACGCGGAACTGGCTCAGCGTGTCGCAGGTGAGTTGCCCGAGCACCGCGCCGTCGCGGTTGCGCACGGTGCCCCCGGCCACGACGATGCGGAACTCGGTGGATTCCGCGAGGCCGATGGCCACGTTGAGATTGTTGGTTATGATACTGAGGTCGTCGTGGCGCATGAGTTCGCGCGCCACCGCCTCGGGCGTGGTGCCGATGTTGATGAAGACCGAGCAATGCGATGGGATCCGGCTCGCCGCGAGACGGCCGATCCGGGTCTTCTCGGCCAGCAGCGTGACGCGGCGGTCGGCGTAGTCGATGTTCTCGACGCTTGAGGGCAGGCCGCCCCCGCCGCGGTAGCGCTCCAGCCGGCCCTCGGTGCTGAGCTCGTTGAGATCGCGCCGGATCGTCTGCACGGTGACGCCGAATTGTGCGGCCAGGGCCTCGATGGTGACGAAGCCGCGCTGGCGTACGCTCGCGACGATGGCCGCGCGGCGCGCCTCGACGCCGTTCGGCTCGATGGCCTTGCGGTCGGCGGGTTTCCGATCGGCGTCGCGCGTCATGCGCCTCCTGCTGGTCTCTTCGTCCACGTGCCTCAGACCCGCGCCGACTACGCGGCATGAGGAGCCGAGCTATTGCACAACTGAGGGCAGCATTATCATGCCGAGCGCCCATTCGCGCGGCCAGAGAACGCTGATCAACACTTGGATGTTCGCTACCGAAAGGCAGTCGTCAGGATCCCGCCGGAGGCGATATCACCGTGCAGATGGCGAAGCTCGATTGCAGGCGTGCGACGCCGGGCAGGCGCGACAGCACCTCCTTGTACCGGCGCCCGTAATCACCCGGATCGCTTACGGCGATCCGCACGAACTAAACCCCGGTTCGTAGACGGGCTGCGGCTGCCGGGCGCAGAGTCGGGGGACGCGAGGGGCTCGGGGTGACCTTCCACTCCGCCACTCGGATGTGCCGCATTCGCCGTAACGGGGAGGGCGTCTCCGAGATCGTCACGGGTTCCGGCGAGGCCCTGACGTCGGACGCCCACGTCACCGCGACGGGAAGCGACACGCCGGCGCTGCTGCGCCCGCTCGGCATCGACCTGCCGGTGTACCGGGTTAAGGGCGACGCACTGACGCCGCCCCTGCGACCGACCCAGGTGCGGCCCCGGTCTCCACGGCCATGGATGAAGCCTCGAAGGCCGAAATCCCTCGGCGCGACACCCGCATCCGGGCCGGCGGCACGGCCGAGCTCGCGGGGTTCAGCCAAGCGCTCCGCCGGAAGCGGGACGCCACGCTGGATTGCGCGCTCGGGGATCTGTCTCCCGAAGGCCGGGATGTCCGCGGCGGCACGGGCTCTGGACGGGCCTGCGCCCGATGAGGCCGGACGGCACCCCGATCGTCGGGGGCAGTCGGCTCGTCGAACTCTAGGTCGACATCGGCACGGGACGCTCGGCCGGACGGTGACGGATGAGACCCGGGCGGCTTCCAGGCCGACCTCGTGTCCGGCCGCGCCCTGCGGATCCTGTCCCACGATCTCGCAAACGCGCTTCGCGGGTCCGATGGCGGCGTAAGGGGGCGGAGCAGCCGTCGCTGCTCCGCCCGAACGCCTCAATGCTTGCCGGTGACCTTGTCGGCGAGGTTCTTGGCGCCGTCCTTGACGTCGCCCACGGTCTTCTGCGCTTCGCCCTTCAGCTCCTGCGCCTTGCCCTCGGCCACGAGCTTGTCGTTGCCCGTCACGTTGCCGACGCCCTGCTTGACGTTGCCGACCGCCTCGTTGGCCAGGCCCTTCAGCTTGTCCGTGGTGCTGCTCATCGCAAGATGCTCCTTGGTTTCAGGGTGGAACCGGGGTTGGGATGTTAGGGGCCGGCGGTTGCGGCCGGCCCGGCGACGGCTCCCGTTCTCGGGAGCCGAAGCGGTTCAGGCGCGTCGGGCGCCGTACTGGTCGACCAGGGAGACGGGCTTGGGCGCACCGAAGCGACCGCCGAGGAAGCCGGCGAGCGCGCCCAGGATTAGGGCGAGCGCCCCGTAGAAAGCGCCCTGGGTGGCCGCCGACTTCGCGGCGCTCGCCGCCGCCTCGGCCTTCTGCTTGGCCGTGGCGACGGCCTGATCGTACTGCTTCTCGTAGGTTTGGATCTGCGTCCGGGCCTGATCGACCGGGATGCCCTGCGCCTTGGCGAGCGCCTCCGCGGCGCGGCCCTCGGCCTGGGCCTTCTGCGCCGGATCCCCCGTGAACAGCGCCCGGATGGCGGCCACCGCCGCGTCCTTGGCCGCCTGCGGGTCCTGACCGGCAGCCTGCTGGCGCACCGTCTGCTCGATGCCGTCGAGCGGGTTGGCGATCTTGGAGAGCGAGGGGGCCGCCGCCTGCGTCGCGGTCTGCACCGTGCCGCCCACGAGCGAGCCGGCCCCGCCCAGCGTGCTGGTCACGCCCGAGAAGGCGCCGCCGATCAGGCCGCCGGCCGCCGAGGTGATCAGGTAGAGCACCACGAGCGTCGTGACCGCCCAGGAGACGAGGCCGTGCAGGCCGGCGGTGACGGGCTTGCCCGAGAGCCGGCCGGCCAGGAACCCGCCCGCCAGCGCGGCGAGGATGCCCGAGCCGACGAACCAGAGGCCGGCGCCCAGCGAGAGGGTCGTGGCCGCCGGGTTGTCGGCGGCGGTCGTGCCGACGCTGGACAGGCCGATGCCGACACCGACCATGTTGAGGATCACCTGCGTCACCAGCGCGGTGACCGACCCGGCCAGGATGGCACCCCACGACACGTGGTGCAGAAGGACTGTGCGGGTGTCGGGCGCGGCAAGGGACGCGGGCGGGATGCTGGACGAGGTAGCCACTCTGGTACTCCGGTTGGTCGTGGTCGGTGCAGGCATCCGCGTCGATATCGACGCGGACGAGATCCGCGCGGCTCAGCGCCGGGCGTGAACGAGAAGGGCGAGGCCGTAGCCCGTGAGCCCGGCCAGCAGCAGGGCGCCGAGGGGGTATTCCCTGACCTGCGCGTCCACCGCCGCGCCGCCACGGCGCAAGGATCGATGGCCGATTTCGTAGAGATCCTCGGCCACGCCCGATGCACGGTCGTAGGCGTCGCCGGCGGAATCGGCGGCCCGGTCGTAGACCTTACCGGCCCGATTTGCTGCCGCACCGGCGGAAACGGAAGCCCGGGTGCCCGCCTCGCGCGTCGCTTCCTTGGCGCCCCGGTAGGAGGATTCCGCCGCGCCCTGTACCCGGCCGCCGATGTGGCGCGCGGCACCCGCGATCCGATCCGTGTCGATCATCCTCGTCATCCTCCTCCGTCGAGGTGTCGCCCGTGAACAGGGGGCCTACGGCGCCACCTCGACGGCAGACATCCGGCCACATGCGTGGCCAGGCACCGCATTGGTGTTCCCGTGAGAGCGACAGATAGGCCTACCAGATAGGCACTGAGCCAAGACCTGCAACAGTATTCGATTACTATTTCTCTGATCTTACACGATCACATATCTCGCCGAACGGCTCGATCGTCCAAGCTTGAGCCACCATCAGACGCTAGTCTGGATAGTAGCGGTGGCCCCTTGCTGGAGATCACCGCTGGTCCGATCGTTCAAGCCGACCGTGCGCCCTCAACTGCCCTGCTTCGGTGAGGTTCCGGATTTCCCGTTCAGCGAACTGGTATATCCACATCACTGACGTGAACGTGATCGATCAAGCAGTCCCGTCCAGAATTCGCGCAGCGTTCGGCGGAACGGCAATTTCGTATGAACACGGAAGGACTTGCACCCTGAATGCCAAGCTGCAGGCGAGCCCGTCGATGCGAGGTGTCGACCAATCGTCCGGCCAGCCGCTCCGAGTGTTAGAGCGACACAATTACAACCGAGACTTGCTATATTTTGGTATAAACATCTTCAAGTAGAAATCCTACCGACGAGGTGTTGCCAAAGGCCGGCCCTCGTCGGCTCAGACCTGACGGCGCAGCGGTAGCCGTCGTCAATTGCACGACTTGCGATCTCGCCGCGCAACGCCGCCTACGGTCGGACGCGCCGCTTTCCCTTGATCGAGACGGCGGCTGGCTCCTTCGGTCGGAGGCGTGCGCGCCCCGCGCGTGACTTCGTGTCGCTCACAGACCTGCCGCTGTGCCTGCGCGGGCAGCGGGTAGGATCCTGGCGAACGGACGTGTTGCGAGAAACCCCTAAACGGTGAGCCCGAGCCGCATGCGCGATTCAGCCGGGGTCGCGACGCGGCGACCGTGACGCGTGACCGCCTCGGCGGCCAAGCCGACGAGTTCGGCATTGCTTGCGGCCAGCCGATCCCTGGTGATGCGGATGTTGTCCTCCAGCCCCGTTCGGACCGCGTCTGCACCGCGTGCCAGAGCCCAGTCCATCACGCGGGCTTGGTTGCGACCGATCCCGGCGGCGGTCCACGTCGCTTGCGGCAGCACCCGGCGCAACTCGGAGAGCAGAATATCGAGCAAGTGCTCCTCGGCCGGAAGCGCGTTCTGAACGCCCATCACGAACTGGACGTGCGGGCGGGCGTCCATCAGCCCGGCCTCGACCAAGCGCCTGGCACCATGCAGGTGCGAGAGGTCGAAGATTTCGATTTCGGGCCGAATTCCGAACGCCTGCATCTGGGTCGCGAGATCGGCGACCAGGGTGGCATGGTTCTCGTAGACGATGGTCGGGAAATTCACCGAGCCCGTCGAGAGCGAGGCCATGTCGGGGCGATGCTTCAGCGAGAGGCCGCGAGCGGCGGGGTCGCGCCCGCGACCGCCGGTGGAGAACTGGACGATCATGTCGGGGCAGTGCCGGCGCACGCCCTCCTGCACGGCCGCGAACCGGTCCGGGTCGGAGGAGGGCGTCTCGTCGTCGTTGCGCACATGGATGTGCACGAGGCTGGCGCCGGCCTCGAAGGCTTGGTGCGTCGACTCGATCTGCTCGGCGACCGTGACCGGAACGGCGGGATTGTCGCGCTTGCGCGGGACCGAGCCGGTGATCGCCACGGCGATCGTGACGGGGTTCGACATGTGCGTGCTGGACATGGTCATGGCCGGCTCCTCGTCCCGCTTGCCTGCGGCGATCCTCGAGCCGACCCCATACGCCCACATCGCAGGGCGGCTCAAATCGCCGCCGCGGCGCCGGCGCGCGGCACCGGGCGTTCAGAACCGATAATAGGTGTCGTGGCCGTTCATGAAGCGCTCGACCCGCGCGAAGCAGGCCTGCCAGCTCGGCGGATCGATCGCGCCCGAGTCGCGGAGGAACGACGGGGACTCGATCGAGGCGCGCAGGGTTTCGAACAGGTCGTCCGCCGAACCCCGGCGGAAGTAGCGGGCATGCTCGCCCCCGAGCTCGCGAAAGACCGGCAGATCGCTGAGGATCAGCGGAGTGCCGGCATGGGCAGCCTCGAAGATCGGCAGACCGAACCCCTCGGCGATCGAGCCGATGATCGCGGCGCGCGATCGTCCGTAGAGCGCCCGGAGCACATCGTCCTCGACGAAGCCGAGTTCCAGGAACCGACGGCCCTTCTCGGGATGGGCGTCCATGCGGGCGGCCAGGTCGTCGATGCTCCAGCCGCGCTTGCCCACGAAGACCAGGGTCGCGTCGAGGTCGGCCGCCCAGATCCTGTCGAAGGCGTCGAGGACATCGCCGTGCCCCTTGCGCGGCTCGATCGTGCCGACCACGAGGTAGACGGGCGCGTTCTCCGGGAGACCGAGACGCTTCAGCGGGTCCGCCCGAACGTCCGTCGGCGCGCCGAGCGGATCGGAGCCCAGATGCGCCCAGCCGATCCGCAATCCCGGCCTCACCGCGACGCCCTGATCGGTCAGGTAGGCGACGAGGTCGTCGGACGCCGTCCGCGAGGTGCAGATGAGTCCGTCGCAGCTTGATGCCATCAACAGCAGCCAGTCGGTCACGGCACGCGCGACATGGTCGTGGAACAGGTCGGGCCTCTGCAGCGGCAGGATGTCGTGGATCAGCGCGAAGGCCGAACCTCCGAGCGCTTCGAGACGCTTCAAGGGCTCCCGCATCCAGGCGCTGAGATGCCAGCTTCCGTCCGCCAGCAGCATCCGGTCGAACGGGCGCAGCGCGAGCGGACCCTGCTGGCCCGTGCCCGCCTCCACCGTGCTCCGGGCACCGCTGCTCTGGGCATAGTCGTCGGCGAAGATCAGCTCGCGCTCGGTAAAGGCGAAGGTCTGCGGCAGGCAGGTGCGGTCGCCGCTCACGTAGGCGGCGTGGGTGAACTCGCGGACGACGCGCTGCACGCCGGTGCGCAGGTCGTTCTCGCGGATATGCGTCACGTCGATCAGAAGACGCGGAAGCGCCTCCGCCTGCTCTTGGTGGACGAACGCGGCGGCGACGTCCCGCGGGAAGCCGGGATCGAGGCGCTCGGTTCCGATCGCGCGCGCGACCTCGGTGGCGAGGACGCTCGGATGCGTCGCGCTGGCCCGCGCGGCCATGCGCAGGGCCGTCCGCAGAAAGAGTGGGGCGACGACCTCGCCGCTCAAGCACTCCTGCGCGTAGGATCGGGCCGCCTCCGCCATCGTCGCGCGCAGGGCGGGGCCACCGGCGAGGCGGTCGATCGCCTCCGCCAGGGCGGCCGGATCGACCGAATCGAGCCCCAAAGCCACGTCCTCGGGCAACTCCGCCGATGAGCCGAGCCGATTGTGGATGAACGGAATCCCGTTCACCACCATCGACAGCATGGCGCGGGAGGTCTCGCCCCGGCTGATCGTGCGGAGCTGGACCCCGAAATCGATCACGCTCAGGTAGCGCTCGTAGGTCTCCTGATCGACTTGGTCGGTGATGATGATGGCGTCGTCCGCCTCGGCCAGGACGGCCTTCGCGAACTCCGTCGGCGCTCCCGGCCCACCCTCGACCTGACCGACGAGGACCAGGACCGCCCGGCCCGAGCGCCCGGCCTCCGAGGCCCGGAAGCCGGCGATCAGCTCCAGCACGCCTTTGGTCGGCGCCACGTGGCCGAAACTCGCCAGCACGACCTTGTCCTCGGGCAGGCCGAGGCGGCGGCGTGCGGCCGGATCGTGCCGCCGTTCCGCCGGGATGGGCGCCACGTATTGCGGAAGGACCGCGATCTCCCCGCTGATCGGCAGGCGGCAATCGTCGGCGAGGAGGCTGCGCGCGAAGTGGGAATGGACGATCACCCCGATGCTGCGATGGACGTGGGTGGGGCTGCAGGTCAGGTCGGCGATGAGTCTGCGGGCAGCCTCGGCCACGCCGGCGCTGGACCGGACGATCGCCCGGGCCGGACCGCCCTGATCGCCGATCACTTGGCGGACGAACGGCGCGGGTGATCCCGGATCGTGCGAGAGGTGCCCGAGATAGGCATCATGGAGCACGACCACGCCTGGGAAGCGTTGGATATAGGGCAGCATGTAGTGGTGGAACGGCGAGTTCCCGAGCTGGTAGATGATGACGTCGTAGTCGTCCGCCCGCGCGGCCATCGCCTGATGATGCATGATCTGGCATCCGGCGTGGCGGAACGTCACCGCAGCGACGTCTTCCACGAACACGTGCAGCTCCGCGTGGCGGCTCATCTCCGGTATGAAATCGGCGCTGTAATCGGCGATTCCCGTCTGCGCGTCGGGCAGCGGCGTGAACATCGCGACCCGCGGCCGACCCTGCGTCCGCGTGCCGGCGAGCGGCTTGGCCGCCTCCGCACGATTCCGGCGCGCATACGCCTCCTCCCAGGTGTCGAGCGCTACGCGCGCCGCGTTCTCCCAAGTGAACCGTCGGGCCCGCTCGGCCGCGTAGGCGCGCATGGCGGCGCGCGTCTCCGGGGAGGCCAGCACGCCTCCGATCCGTTCGGCCATTTCGTTCGGCGCCTCGGCATCGAAACGGTAGGCCGGCTCATCGACGATCTCGGCCAAGCTCGAGTTGTCGCCCGCGAGGACCGGCGCGCCGCAGCGCATCGCCTCGATCACGGGCAGGCCGAGGCCCTCGTAGAGCGAGGGGAAGATGAAGAGCGCGCAGCCGTTGTAGAGCTCGACCAGTTCGTCGTCCGAGACGAAACCCGACACGACGACGTCCTGCTGGATGCCGAGCTGGCGCGCGCGCACATGCAGCGCAGCCACCTCGCTCTCGGTGGCGTCGAAGACCAGGACGAGCTTGCAGGGGGCCTCGCGCTGCTCACGCAGCAGCGCGAAGGCGCGCAGCGTGCCGTCCAGGTTCTTCCGGGGATCCGGACCGCCCACGTAGAGGATGAACGGCCGGTCGAGCTTGAGGCGCGCCCAGATGGCGGTCCGGCGGCGCTCTGCCTCGGGGAGCACCCGAAACCGATCGTCGACGCTGCCGAAGATGTTCGCGATCGTCTGGTGCGGCGCCTGAAGCAGCCGTTCCGCATCGGCCTTGGTCGTCTCCGAGATCGCCAAGCCGATATCGAGTTCGCGCGCCACGGCAAGCGTGCGCCGATACCATAGGATGTATTGCGGATGGGTGAGGTATTGCGACGGATACAGGTAGGGAATGAAATCGTATAGTGTCGCCGAGGTGAGCACTGGCTTCTTCGGCAGTATCGTGAAGGATGCCGCTCGCCCGAATACGCTCTCGCCTTCAAACAAGCTGGAGATGTGGTATAGGTCGGGGCTGAGTGTCTCGACCCGATTGTTGCGCAGCAGGCTCGCTACGTCCTCACGGACCGTGCGCTCGTTCCACTCGCGTTGTACGTCCGGGTAGTCGTAGTAGACGACCTCGCCCATACGTCCGAGTTCGCGCAACTGCTCGACAATGTCGTTAGATCCAGCAAGATAGTTGTAGTTCAACAGGAACAGGAAATCGTGCCGCGTCCCGAGCCGGACGATCTCCTTCGTCAGGGCGGCAGAGTAACGTCCCATCCCGCGGCTCTGCGCCGCCGTCTGACAGCATTGCAGATCAATGACGATTTTCATGCTCGATGACCTCGATCGCTTCGATGCACGCTTCGAGTTCCTCGAAATGCAACGATGGGCGCAGGGACGTTGTCAGGCGGACAGGTTGCGGGTCAGAAGCTGCGACTCGATCCGGTAGGCCATGATGCTCTGCTCGCGCGTTTCGTCGAGCGCATCCGCCTGGAAGGCACCAATCCCGGAGATCGTGCTGTGAGCCAGCGATAGGGCGGCCGATCCGGGGGACATGGCTGGAGATGCGCCGCCGGATAGGCCGTTCATCCGTATCTGGTCGGTTGCGCGTTGCAACCGGTCGATGCGCCGCCGCGTATCCTCGAAGGTCGCGGTCACGTGATCGAAGATATGCTGCAGCTTTTCATCGATGGACGAGGCGCTCAGATCCAAACCGCCCGCGCCTCTCCCGGATGACGAGACCACATTGGGCATGACAATGATCGGTCCAATACGATACTTGCGATCAGTCGCCACGTAAATTTCGAGTTTGGTTGCTGCCCGATTCCGTTTGAAATGCTCTCTGAGATCAATGTCGAAACCGTTGAGACCGCCATTTCGCGCCAGGATCTCGATGTCTTCCCTGTAGCCGTTGGCTAGGATTTCGTGAACCTCCGTTCCATCGAGGTGAACTTTAAGCGCGAGCGACCGATTCGGCATGGCCGCGTCGTAGATCCATCCCCGGATATGTCCGTTGACGATCTCGTCAATCCGGCCAGCAATGCTGCCGCCCGGGCGCAAGCTATGACCAGCGAGGTCTCGATTTGGAAATTTTCCGAATCCGACGCGCCGCGATATTATCTTCCGAATCATATTCCAATCCTTGCAGTCGGATCATAAGGGCAAATAAATAACATCTTCAAAATTTTACATCTGACCGAAGAGAAATCTACAAAAAATCATCCGAAACAACTCTTCCTGCGCATCACCAATATTGCGCTCCACTCACTCTCTGATGCTGAGAGACAATTTCTGAAGTGAAAATCAGATCCAGGCGACGAACTCCTGTAAAGCCAACCGTTATGGTCTGTCGCGCCGCTCGGCGCAGCTCCGGTGTCTGAGCGGATCGGACGTCCGGCGTTGCTGGGGCATCCTGACCACCCGGAGGAACCGTGAGAGGGTGCGACCATGGCGATTTCGCGCCCTTCCTGCCGACCATCCGCTCCGCCCCCCCCGCACGGGACCGTTCGCGCTTCTCAGTGCCAATTGACGGCGACTGTCAAGCCTGCGGGCCGTGGACCGCCCTTGCGGCCCACGCGGGGACCGTCGCCGGCACAACCGTCGAGATGCATCTCACGGACCACCGCAGACGCGCCATCCAAGGGGAAGGGTTCGGGCGCTGGCGAGGTTTTAGCCGAGGACGCGGCTGGTCAACCGCACAGATCGCTCGGGACCGCGCCCTCGCCGACCGCCCGGCCGCTCCGGCCTGTGCTGACGGCGCAGCACATGGCCGGCGATGGGGAGCGGATCGTGCGTCCGCGGACATACGGTCTGTCACGGTGGGCCCCCTCAGCCGGGGCACCCGGTCCTGTCGTCGCCCGCTGCCGGGCGCGCCGAACCCTAGAATACCGAGATCAGAATGATGCCCGCCGCCATCAGCGCCGCTCCCCCGAGCCGCTCCTTCCCGGCCTTCACCTGGCGCATGCCGAGCCAGCCAAAATGGTCCAGGGCGATGGAGGTGAGGAGGTTGGCGGTGATGAGGAGGCCATTGAAGGCGCCCGCACCCACCGTATCGACGAAGAGGAGGCCGCCGAAGACCGCCACCGCGCCGGCGATCCCGGCGAGCGGCATCCACCAGCGCACGCCCGCTACGTCCGCGCGGGTCGGCAGCGGCTTCGGCCGCAGCAGGAAGACCAGCACGAACACGAAGACGACCGGCAGGAACGAAACCGTGGCCGCGAGCCAGGGATTGACGAGCGCGCCGCGCAGCTGGGCATTCCAGACGACGCCGATGGCCTGGAGGGCGCCCGCCCCGAGAATGAAGGGGTAGAGCAGCTTGCCGCCCAAGCCATGATCTCCGTCCGCCTCGTTGTCGGACCGGCCGCTGGCGCGGGCGATCAGCACGATGCCGCCGACCATCAGCAGGCCGCCGAGCCAGGGCATCGGCTTGAAGCCGGCGCCCTGCAATCCGAACAGCCCGAAGGCGTCGAGCGCGAGCGAGGTCAGGATGTTGCCCGTGATGGTCAGGCCGTTGAAGGGGCCCGCGCCGACCTTGTCCACGAAGGCGAGGCCGCCGAACACCGCAACGGCGCCGGCGACACCGCCGAGCGGTGCGTACCAGGGCATCCGTCCGAGCGTCTCCAGGCTCGGCAGGGGAGTCGGCATCATCAGGAACAGCGTCGCGAATACGAAGACGATGGGCGCGAACGAGACGCTCGCGGCGAGCCACGGGTTCACGAGACGCCCGCGCAGCTGCGCGTTCATGGAGTTGCCGAGCGCCTGCAGCGCCCCAGCGACGAGGATGAAGGGGTAGAGAAGCGCTGCGTTCACCGGCGGATCCTTGAGCGGCGGGAGGGGTCGGCTCAGACGAGAAGCAGGCCGGCGAGCGCTAGGAGCAGCGCGGGAGGCGTCACCAGCAGGCCGAGTTTGAGAAAGCGCCAGAAGCCGACATCCTCGCCCTCGCGCCGGATCGCGGTGAGCCACAGGATGGTGGCGAGCGAGCCGGTGACCGAGAGGTTCGGTCCGAGATCGACGCCGATCAGAACCGCGCCGGCGATTGGATCGGACACGTGGGCGGTCTGCACCGCGGCTCCGGCGATGAGGCCAGCCGGCAGGTTGTTGACGAGGTTGCACAGCACTGCGACCAGCGTGCCGGCGCCCCAGGCGGTCTCGGTCGGCGCGGTCTCGGCCGCTCGCTTCAGGAGGCCGGCGATCTGGCCCAGCACGCCCGTGGCCTCCAGGGCCTCGACCAACACGAAGAGCCCCGCCACGAGCGGCAGCACAGCCCAGGACACGTCCTTGGCCACCTCCACGAGTCCGCCGCGCTTCATCAGCAACACGACGGCGGTTGTGAGAGCCCCGGCCACGAAGGTCGGCAGGCCGAGATCGAGCCCGTAGGAGGAGGCTGCGATCAGCACGCCGCCGGTCGCGACGATGCCCAGGCCGGCGACGAGGCCCGTACGGGAGAGGGGTACCGCCTCGACGTCGGTGGCGACCTCCTGCGCGCGCAGCGTCGGCGCCTGTGTCAGCCGCAGCACCGCGTAGGTCGCCAGGATCGCCAGGATCGAGGGCAGGGCGAAGCGGGCGAGCCACTGGGCGAGCGGCGGCATCTGATCGGCGAAGACCACGAGGTTCGCCGGGTTCGAGATCGGCAGGACGAAGCTCGCCGCGTTGGCGATGAAGGCGCAGATGAACAGGTAGGGCAGGGGATTCTCGACCTTCGCGGCCTTGGTGGCGGCGTAGACCGCGGGCGTCAGCACCACCGCGCAGGCGTCGTTGGAGAGGAATACGGTCACCACGGTGCCGACGGCGTAGATCAGCGCGAACAGCCGCGTCGCCGAGCCCCTGGCGGCCCGCACGGCGATGCTGGCGAGCCAGTCGAACAGGCCCTCCTTCCGGGCGATCTCGGACATCAGCATCATGCCGACGAGGAACAGGTAGACGTCGGTGCCCTTGAGTATGCCGGCCCAGGCCGCGCCCGCCGGGAGCAGGCCGAAGAGCACGAGGGCGGCCGCGCCCGCTACGGCCCAGACCGCCTCGGGCCAGGAGAACGGCCGGGTGATCACTCCGAGCGTCGCCAGCGCGGCGATGCCCCAGGTCACGAGGTTCGGGGTCAGCGTCAGCGCGCCCATCGCGGTGGGTTTCCTCAGGTCTGCGGTCGGGAATGGAACGGAGGCCGGGAACGGCGGCGCGGGTTGCGCCTCACCAGTGCCGGCCGTTGCGGTTCGGGCCAAGCTGCGTCCCGAGCAATCCCTTCTCGGGCCAGGCGCCGACGGCGTCGGCATCGCTGCCGATGCCTTTCGAGACCGGAAGGGTGTCGCGCCCGATCGCCGGCTCGACCGCGTCCTGGCAGGCGCTGCCCGCCGTGTCCTGGGCGCGGACCACGAGGCGCCGGCTCCCGGCCGGCCAGTCGAGGCGAGCCGAGAAGCGGCGGTCGCCCTCGACGCGCCGCATCGGGCGCCAGGGGCCGCCGTCGAGGCTGTACTCGCAGACCGCCACGGGGGCGGAGCCGAGCACGACCGCACGGATCTCGGTCGCGCCTGCAACCACGTGATCGTCGCTGTGGGCGAGGCGCCGATCCGCGGGTGCGGTGATCATCACGAAGGGCCAGGGCGCGGCAAGCTCCTTGAAGCGCCAACTCACGACGCCGCGGTCGACGGCTGCGACCGCATAGCCGACCGGCCCCTCCTCGATCTGCCCGGTCGAGCGGGTCGCGGCGTAGATCGTCCGTCCGTCGTTGGCGACTTCGTTGTAATGGGTGTGGCCCATCTCCACGAGGCGTACCGGGCCACGATGGATGAGTTCGGCCACGCGCGCCGCCTCTCCAGCATCCGTGAGATCGGCGGGGTAGCTGTGCATGAAGACGGCGCAGTCCCGGCCCTCCGCCTCCGCGCCGTCGAGTTGCCGCTCCAGCCACGCGACCTGCTGGGATCCGAGGCGGAAATCGAGCCCGCCTGCGCCGGGACCGCACATGTCCAGGAAGAGACAGCGGGTGCCCGAAACCTCCACCCCGTAGGGCAGGGCCGGCGCCCCGAGTCCGGCGTAGAAGGCGTCGAGGCTGCCGCCCTCCATGTCGTGGTCGCCCGAGATGGCGTGGACGGGCAGGCGCAGGCGGTCGATTTCCGCCCGGGCGAGGGCGTATTGCGCGGCCGTGCCGTTATCGGCGTTGTCGCCGGGCAGGTAGACGAAGTCGAGCCCTTCCATCTGCACGAGTTGGTCGACGATCGCCCGCAGGTCGCGGGCGTTGTCCTGGTCGGCCCCGGTGAGGTGCAGATCGCCGATATGGGCGAAGCAGAGGATGTCGTCGCGGGCGCTCATCGTCTCCCCCTCACGCAGCCGGCACGGCCAGCGGGGCCGCTGGGCCCTCGGGCGTCGCGGCGGAGCGGGGTGGTTCGTAGCCGTAGGTCTCGGGCATGAGCGCGAGGTAGAGGACAAAGCCCCCGGCGGCGATCGCAGCGAGCACCAGGAAGGCCGTCGTGTACCCGGCGCCGACGATGATCAGGCCAGCGAGCGCCGCGCTGAACGAGGCGCCGAGCCCCTGGGCGGTCGCCACGGCGCCCTGGGCGACGTTGAAGCGCCCGGTGCCGCGGGTCAGGTCGGCGACCACGATCGGAAACAGCGCCCCGAAGATGCCGGCGCCGATGCCATCGAGGCACTGCACCGCCACGAGGTAGTAGGGGTTGTCGGAGACCGTATAGAGCACGCCGCGCAGGGCCAGCACCGCGAAGGCTGTGAGGAAGATCGGCTTGCGCCCGAAGCTGTCGGCCTTGGCGCCGACGAGCATGGCCATCGGCACCATCACGCATTGGGCTGCGACGATGCAGACCGCGATCAGCGAGGTCGCGTAGTCCTTGCCCACCACCTTCGTCAGCAATTGCCCGACCGAGGGCAGCATGGCGGCGTTGGCGAGGTGGAAGGCGGCGCAGAGAACGGCGAACAGCATCAGGTGTCTGTTGCGCAACAGGAGCCCGAGGCCGGACGGCTGGTCGCGATTCTCCTCGGGCGCGAGATCGAGGCCGCGCGCGAGGTCGTCGTCGATCTCGTCGCCCGGGACGAGCAGCATCGCCCAAACGCTGAGGGCCGCGAGCGCGCCCATCAGCCAGAACACGACGATCGGACCGAAGACGTAGGCGAGGCCGCCCGCCAGCATGGCCGAGACTGCGTTCCCGGCATGGTTGAAGCCCTCGTTGCGGCCGATACGCCGGGAGAACAGCTTCGGCCCGACGAGGCCGAGAGTGATGCCGGTCAGCGCCGGTGCGAACACGGCGCCCGCCACATGTGCGATCGCCTGGGTGCCGGCCACCACGTAGAAATTCGAGATCCACGGCAGAACGAGGCAGCTCAGCGTGACCGCGAGCGCCGCCGCGATGACGATGGCGCGCTTGCGGCGCGTCCGGTCGATGAGCGCACCGATCGGGGTCTGGGCGATCAGGCCGGCCACGCCCGCAATGGTCATGACGAGGCCGATGGTCGCCTCGTTCCAGCCCTGGTCGGGGCCGCGCACCGCCAGCAGGTAGATCGCCAGATAGGGCCCAAGTCCGTCGCGCACGTCGGCGAGGGTGAAGTTCAGGGCGTCCAGGCCGCGCAAGGCCGCACGGGAGGGCTGGCGCCGGCTCGCCGTGGTCTCCTCTCTACGCACGTCAACGGTCACGGCGACCTCCCAGCCAAGAGTTCGTCTGCAGATCGCATGACGGGTTCCGAGGAATAGCAATGCTGCGCCGCGGCAAGCCGGATTCCCTGTCTTGGTTCCCGCGCCGTGCCGGTTATTCCCAATGCCGTGTTCACGTTTTCGTAGATGTCCATCCACAAAGCCGCAGGCCGGCGTCCGGATGCTGTCGCATAGGGGTCCCGGGACCCTCTTGGTGCACCGTGGAGCGACGGGGCTTCTAGGCAGGCGGACCTAACCGGTCCTGAACCGATCCGTTCAGATTCGGTTAAGCCGCGCTCGTCCGCTCGATCGGGCACCGCGAATACGGGGGCACCGGTATACCCACATCATTGATGGCCGCCGGGCCGGGGCCATTTCCCGATTCGAACGTTACCGGGCACTGACGGTGTGCCCAGGCCTCCATCGGATCCCGCGGGCAGCGTCCATCGGACCCGCGGACCGGAGACACCGCCGGGACCGCGATAGGAGCGATATGATGACGGACAGGGATCGAATCAGGGATGCCGCCCGGGACTTCGGCGGGCGGCTGCAGGGCACCGCGAGCGACCTCGCAGGCTCGGCGCAGGATCGGATGGAGGGCCGCGTCCGGGAAGCGCAGGGCTCGGCGGAGAGCCTCTACGTCCAAGCCCGGGACGCCGTACGGCACGCCGCGGACGAAGCCGCCGATCAGGTCGGCGACGCCTACGAGCAGGGCCGCCGCACCCTCTGGGAGGGGCACGAGCAATCCGTCCGGTGGCCGCATGCCTCCCTGCTCGCGGCCGGTCTAGTGGGCTTCGGTCTCGGCCTCCTCATCAGCAAGCTCTGACGGCGCCGCTCGGCGTCGTCACCTGGACGTCACGGCACCGTGGGAAGGCGCGACCGCGTCCCGCTCTGAGCGTGGTCTCGACATCGGACGGCGAACCGGAAGCGCCGACCGGGCTCCTGATCCGCGGCTCGTGCCGCGACAGGCCGCCTATCACACCAATCCGGAACCTGACCCAAGCCCGTCGCCGAGACCGTCCCCTAGCCCTTCCCGAGGACTGCATTCGATGATCCTGCGCCCGATGCTTCTTGCCGCCCTCGTACTCAGCGCCGCGCCGGCTCCGGCCCAGTCTCCCGGGGCCTCACCCGGCCAGCCCGCGACGCTGAACGATGAACTGAAGGCGCGCTTCGTCGCCCAGGCCCCAGAAGACATCGTCGCCTCGAAGCTGATCGGCACGAGCATCCACAACGGGGCAAACGATACCATCGGCTCGGTCGCCGACGTGGTGTTCGACGACAAGCGGGCGATCAAGGCCTACGTCGTCAGCGTCGGCGGCTTCCTCGGGCTGAACGCGAAATACGTCGCGGTCGCCCCCGAGACGCTGAAGCTCGCCCGCAAGGACGGCGGCGCCCTCGACGCCGTGATCGAGACCGACAAGGACCAGCTCCGCGCCGCACCGGAATACGTCTACCTCGGCTCCGAGCCGAAAAAATCCGAGCCGAAGAAATAGGCGCGCTGCCTGGCGCCGGATGGGCAGACGCGAGGAAAACCCTATCTCGCCCGAAGGAGCCGCAGCCGAGCCGGACGCACGCGGCGCAGGGGGCACGTCACCATGAATAGCTTCATCGCCGTGGTCCTCGTCTGCGCCAATGCCCTCGCACAGGACGCCTGCACGGACGCGCAGGCGCTCGAGGTGCGCAAGGTTCGGGTGTCGAACGAGCTCGGCTGCACCAACGGCTGGCAGGAGATCATTGCCCGCACGGACCTGCGCGAGGAGATCGGCAAGACTGCCTATCTCAAGACCGAGTGCCGCCGGGTTAAGTCGGACGGCTGAAGCGCCGTCTCACGGCACAAGCCGAAGGAACCCAGCGGCGTGCACGACTGCGCCCAGGCGTCGTCCGGTCTCGCCCGCGGCGTAGTGCTCCGCATCGCCTCGACTGCGAAAGATGCCGCCGGCGAGACCGTCGATACCGATGGCGAGCCAGTGGCCGTGTGCGTCCTGGCCGACGAGGAACCGGGCCGGACCGACGGCCGGATCCGGATCGGTCCGGCGGGGCAGGGGAGGTGAGCTGACAATCATGGATCGAGCGAGGGCTTGCCGCGGCCTCGACGGGCCGCGCGCCCTAGATCGGCGTTATCCTATGAGGGTTCGAGAGGTGCCGGGCGGCAGGCGCGTGAGGAACCTGTGAGGATCCGCGCTTACTATTTGTCGTACTTGATGTAGGCGAAGCGCGGATCGGTCGGCGTGCCTTCGAGGGGGCCGCCCTCGCTGCCCGGCTGCCAAGCCACCACTTCCTCGATCTTGCGGGCCAGCGCGAAATCCTTATCCGTGATCCCCTTGGCCGCGTGGTTCATCAGGCGCACCTCAACCCAAGCGTAAGAGGCCGTGAGATCGGGATGGTGCCACGCCGCCTCGGCGAGGTGGCCGACCGTGTTGATCACCATCAGGGTGCTTTTCCAGCCCGCGGTCTTGTAAGTGCGGCGGATCCAGCCGTCCTCGTAGCGCCATTGGGGCAGCTCGGCCTTCAGCCGCGCCTCGATCGCCGCCTCGTCCAAGGCTCCTTCGCGCCGCTCGGCCATGATCCGCCTTCCCTGATTCAGAACCGGACCGGAGGGTGCCCCTGCCAGGAGCGCGACGCAAGGCTCCGCGGCATCGGCGACCGCACCTGTGGACGCCGCAGGGGCGACGCCCTATGACCTTTTGGCAATGGCTTCTGCCACCCGCTGCGGCCACGCTGCATGCCGCGCCGAAGCCCCAGAAGCACGACCGAACCAGGGAGAGGGAGCCAATGCTGTCACGGCGCGAATTGGTCGCCGCCGCGGCGCTGGCCGCCCTGGCCATGCCAGCGCGCGCCAACACACCCGTGTTCCGCCTCGGCAGCCTTCCTTTCGGTACCGTCGCCTGGGAGGCCGCGGTGATCAAGGCGCGCGGCCTCGACGCGGCGAACGGCTTCAACCTGGAGGTGGTCAAGCTGGCGGGCAACGACGCAGCGCGCATCGCCTTCATGGGCAGCCAGGTCGACGCCATCGTGGGCGACCTGCTCTGGGCGGCCCGACTCGGCAACGAGGGCCGGAAGGTCCGCTTCATCCCCTACTCGACCACGGAGGGCGCCGTCATGGTGCCCGGCGACAGCCCCATCCGCGGCCTCAAGGACCTTGCGGGCAAGCGGCTCGGCGTGGCCGGGGGCCCGCTCGACAAGAACTGGCTGCTGCTGAAGGCGCAGGCCCGCGACGCCGCCGACCTCGACTTGGAGACCAAGGCCGAACTCGCCTACGGCGCGCCGCCGCTGATCACGCTCAAGCTGGAGCAAGGCGCCCTCGACGCGGCGCTGACCTACTGGACCTACTGTGCTCGCCTCGAGGCGCGGGGGTTCCGTCGCCTGATCGGAGCGGACGACATCATGCGGGCCTTCGGAGCGACCGGCTCGGTGGCACTGATCGGCTACCTCGTCGACGGAGCGACCGTCGACACGAAACCCGAGGCGGTGACGGGTTTCGCCCGTGCCTCTCGCGCCGCCAAGGAAATGCTGGCCTCCGACTCCACCGCCTGGGACGTGGTGCGCCCGCTGATGACCGCGGAGGACGAGCCGACCTTCGAGGCACTCAAGCGCGACTTCCTGGCGGGCATTCCGCGCCGGAGCATCGCGGCGGAGCGCGGCGACGGTGAGCGCCTGTTCGCGGTCATGCAGAAGCTCGGCGGCGAGCGGCTCGTCGGCGCCGGGACCGCCCTGCCGCCGAACCTCTACTTCGACGGGGCCCAGAACGGGTGAGCACGGCCAGCGCGGGGCGTTCAGGCCGGCGGATCCTGGCGCGCGCGGCCTCGATGGCGGTGCTGCTCGCCGCATGGCAGGCGGCGGCCGATGCCGCCGGGTCACGGCTGTTGCCCGCCCCCCTCGCGGTTGGGCAATTCATTCTGCAGGAGGCGGCGCGCGGCGATCTCGCCCACAACATCGGGATCACGCTGGCGCGGGTCGGGATCTCGTTTTTGCTGGCGATGGTGCTCGGCGTACTGCTGGGGGTCGCGCTGGGGCGGTCGAAGGCTCTCAACCTCGCCCTCGATACGCCGCTGTTGGCGCTCCTCAACACCCCAGCGCTCGTCATCACCGTGCTGGCCTATGTCTGGGTCGGACTCAACGAGAGCGCGGCGATCCTTGCGGTAGTGCTCAACAAACTGCCCAACGTAGCGGTGATCCTCCGCGAGGGCGCCCGCGAGATCGACCCGAACTTGGAGGAGATGGCCCGGACCTACCGGTTCGACCGCCGCACTTGGATCATCCACGTGCTGGTGCCGCAACTCCAGCCCTACGTGGTGGCCGCCGCCCGCTCCGGACTCTCGCTCGCCTGGAAAATCGTTCTGGTGATCGAATTGCTCGGGCGCCCGGATGGCGTCGGCTTCGCGATCAACTTTTACTTCGTCCAGAGCACCAACGTCGCGGCGATTGTCGGCTATAGCGTCGTCTTCATGAGCGTGATGATCGCCATCGACATCCTTGTGCTGCAACGGCTCCAAGCCCACGTCCGGAGGTGGCGCTGATGGCCGCAGAGCCGGTCGGCGGCGCGGCAAACGAGCCGGTGCTACGCGTGGCGATCGCCCGCAAGGTTTACCAGACTGGCGGGTCCGAGCCGGTCGAGGCGGTGCGCGATCTCGCCTTCACGGTCGCTCCAGGCGAGATCGTCTGCCTGATCGGACCGTCAGGTGCCGGCAAATCCACGACGTTGCGTATCCTGCTCGGTCTCGACGCCGACTACGCGGGCAGCGTCGTGCCCGATCCCCGCGGCCCGGGAGCCGGACCCGGCATGGTTTTCCAAGAGCCTCGGCTGCTGCCGTGGCGCAGCGTCGAGCAAAACGTGCGCCTCGCGATGCCGCGTGCCCAGCGCGGGCAGGATCTCGACGCGCTGTTCGGCCATCTTGGCCTGGAGCCCTGGCGCGGGCGCTTCCCCGGCGCATTGTCGCTCGGCATGCAGCGCCGGGTCGCCCTCGCCCGGGCGCTGGCCAATGCCCCCCGCCTCCTCGTCCTCGACGAACCCTTCGTGTCCCTCGACGACGCGGCAGCGGCGTCGCTGCGCGGCCTCGTGGTCGACACGGTCGACCGGCTCGGCATGAGCGTTCTGATGGTCACCCACAACGTTGCCGAGGCGATCGCGGTTGCCGACCGGCTCCTGCTGCTCTCACCGCGCCCGGCGAGTCTCGTGGCCGAGATCATCCTTGATCGGCCGCGGCCGGCGCGCGACCGAGGCTATCTCGAGGCAGTCCGGACCCGGCTGTCGGAGGCTCATCCGGGCATCGTCGCCGCCTGACGATTCCCATATCGGCGGCCTGTGCCGACTCACGGACGCTGGTGTCCGCCCACGGGCGACGTGCAGTCGCCTTTGCCTAAGAGCCGAATCCCGGAAAATCGCCCTTCAAGGCCGTGGATGTCAGTCGGCCGTGGCCTCGACGTCGAGCTTGTCGAGTAGGGCTGCCGGTGCGCGGGCAAGGGCGAAGTCGGAGAAGCCAAGCCCGGACTCGTTGCGCGCCTTCGCACGGATCGTCAGGCGGCCAGGCTTCTGCACGAACAAGCTCATCGCCGTCCCAATCGCCTTGGCGCCCTCAGAGTTGCCGAGGATCACCGGTACGCCGAACTGGCTCGCGGCAACATATTCCTGGCGCAGTTCCTCCGGCTTGAGACTCAGTGCCTTCGCCTGCGCAGCGATGAAGCGCTCGAACAGGCCGGTATTCTCCACGGTTACGTCGAGGGCCTTGGCGGTAGCCGTGAACATCAGGAGCTGCGAGGCCGGCAGGCGGGCATCGAAGACCTCAGGGCCGATACCGCCCACTGTGCCCGCGAGCCGCAGGGTGCCCATGTCCCGCCCCGAGACCGAGACCTCGCGCAGAGCCACCTCGCGCTTGCCCGTGTCCCAGGCCAAGTCAGCAACGAGATTGAGGTCGAGGTCGGCGTAGCCGTAGCCCGGCAGAGCGCCGAGGACAGGCGCGCCCGCCACGGCGGCACCCGGCAGCACCAAGCCCGACAGGCTGAGGCGGCTTGCGGTCGGGACGCCGTCCTGGAGCGGCCCGAAGCTGAGGGCGGCATCGCGCAGCGCTACGTGCATCGCCGACACAGTCGCAGCGGGGACTGGAACCTCGGGATTAGGAGTCGCCGGTCGGGCGGTGATCCTGGGAGCGACCATCGGGTCGCCGGCTGACGGCGGCTTCGGCCCATCCGGGACCTTACCCATATCTGGGCCGCTGTGAGCCTCGGAGCCCCTGGGCACTTCGGAGGCCTTGCCGACCGGCAAATCGAAAGTGAGCGCCTGGAGGGTCAGAGCTCCGATGGTGGGAGCGAGGCGACGCAGATCCCCTTCGGCCGCGTCGGCCTTTGCGAGGCGGCGCAGCGTCGCAATCGTCGGGCCCAGCGAGAGGCCGGTGAGTGCGAGGTGCCCGAGGCGGGCCCGACTCTGTCCCTGGCTGTAGGCGAGACCTTCTAGGATCAGCCCGGCCTCAGGCGCCGCCGCGGTCGCGATGCGGGCCACCTCGATCAGTAGCGGCCCATCGGCTTCCGTCTCGCTGAGCGAGAGGTTCCGCGCCTCAAGCGAGCCGAGGGAGGCCGCTTCGATCAGGTCGGCAGCGGCGCCCGCGAGCTTGGCGCGCTCGGCTGGGGCGAGGTCGGCCTCGGCAGCGAGAGCGTCGGTGCCGGCGTTGAGTGCGTCGAGCGCGCCGCTCCAGCCACCGGGGATCTGGCGCCCGCCGAGGTCGCGGCCCTCAAGGCGACCGAGTTTCACCGTGGTGCCCGAGCGGTCGGTGTAGATCACGTCGGCGATCTGCAGCGTCGCGTAGACCCGCTGCACTGCGCCCTTGCCGTCGCCAGCCAAGCTGTAGAGGCGGGTAAGGGCGGCGAGATCGAGGTCGGTCGCTTGGATGCGGCCGTAGGTGCCCGAGCCCGTTTCCGTCCCGTCCGTGACGGTGAGCGCGGCGCCCGCCGAGGTCAGCTCGGCGATACGACCACCGCGCACGTCGCGCATGCTCACTTCCCGATAGGTCACCGTCTGTCGAGCGGCACCTGGACCCATATGCTCAGAGACGAGCACCGGCGCCGTGATGCTCGCAGCCTCGAGTCGGGCGAGGCGGGTCGGCCAGGGCTCGGGGGAATCGGCCCGCAGCAACGCAGTCAGTTCGTCCCGGGAGAGCCGCGTGCCGCTGACCGTGATCCGCGGCGCGCGCATCACAGTCGTGCCGAGCGGCAGCGTCACATCCGTGAGCGTCACGTCCTGCACCGCCGATGCCGCCTCCTGCGCCGCAGCGGGCTTTGGCACGGCAGTGAGGGGCAGGCCCAAAGCGAAGGCGAGCGCCGGAGCAAGGGCCGCCCGCGCGAGGCGGGCGCGGCCCGTCATGTGGCTCATGGTCGTGTCCGGATCAGCGACGGCGCAGAAGGGAGAGGGACGCGGGCGTGCTTCAGCCCCCAATCCCATCCGTGCCGCAACTCGGCGGCGCAGGCAATCACGCCGGGCGGCCGTCTGCGCGGAGGTGGCCGACCTGTCGTCTCGGCGCAACGGATTTCAATGCCTGCGACCGGGCTCGTACTTCAGGCATATCAGATCGAGAAGGAGGTCCCGCAGCCGCAAGAGGCTGTAGCCTGCGGGTTCTCGATTTTGAAGGACTGACCAATTAAGTCGTTGACGAAATCGATCGTTGCACCAGACATGTATTCGAGAGAGATTGGATCGACAATCACTGTGGCGCCATCCCGCTCGATCGCAACGTCTTGGTCGGCGCGGTCGCGGGCGATGTCGAAGGCGTAGGAGAAGCCCGAGCAGCCGCCGCCGTTCACGCTGATGCGAAGCAGCGAGCCCGGGGGCTCGCTGCCCATGATTTCGTTAATGCGCCGGGCGGCGCGGGAGGTGAGGGTGATATCGGCCATGGGTGGAAACGAACCGATGGGCTGTGTGAACTGGGCCCCCAGCGATTGCCGGACGCCTCAAGACCCCCAAGATATGGGTGACGGGCCCGCGCCGCAACGCGGGGAGGGAAGCCGCGGGCGACATGGGTGGGCGAGACCAGGCGGGCGAGCAAGGCTCGATCGAAGAAAGTAGGGTCCGTGTGGGGCTCGGAGAGCGCTGGCGCGCGCCCTACGCCACGGATCCGGCGCGCACCCGCGGCCGCCTGATTCCCGAGCCCTCCTCGCCAACGCGCAGCGACTTTCAGCGCGACCGCGACCGGATCGTGCATTCGGCGGCGTTTCGGCGGCTGAAACACAAGACCCAGGTCTTCGTGCACCATGAGGGCGATCATTACCGTACGCGGCTGACGCACAGCCTGGAAGTGGCACAAGTGGCCCGCGCGCTCGCCCGCTCCCTCGGCCTCGACGAGGATCTCGCGGAGGCGCTGGCGCTGTCCCACGACCTCGGACACACCTGCTTCGGGCATACCGGCGAGGATGCCCTCGACGCCTGCATGGCGGCCCATGGCGGCTTCGACCACAACGCCCAGGCCCTGCGCATCGTCACGCGGCTGGAGCGGCGCTACGCCGGGTTCGACGGGCTCAACCTCGCCTGGGAGACCCTGGAGGGCCTCGTCAAGCACAACGGCCCGCTCCTCGACGCGGCCGGACGTCCGACGCCGCGCTACCGCCGCGCCGGCATCCCGGCCGCCATCCTCGAATACGACGCGCTGAACCCGCTCGACCTCGCCCGCCACGCCGGGCCCGAGGCGCAGGTGGCGGCTTTGGCCGACGACATCGCCTACGACGCGCACGATCTCGACGACGGCCTGCGGGCCGGCCTGTTCGACCTCGCCGACCTCGCCGAGGTACCGTTCCTGGCGGCCCTCCTCGACGAGATCGAGGCGCTGCATCCGGGTCTGGAGAGCTCGCGCCGCATCCACGAGCTGGCGCGCCGGGTGATCACCCGCTTCGTCGAGGACCTGATCGGCGAGGGACAGCGCCGGCTCGCGCGGCTGGATCCGGCCTCGGTCGACGACATCCGCGACGCGGGCGCGCCGGTGATCGCCTTCTCGGAGGGGATCGCGGAGGCGGACGCGGCGATCAAGCGCTTCCTCTACGCGCGGATGTACCGCCATCCCGAGGTTATGGCCGTGCGCGAGCGCGCCAACGCGATCGTGGTCGAGCTGTTCGCCGCCTTCTCGGCGGACCCGGCCCGGATGCCCGAGGAATGGAGCGGCGGCCTCGAGGACGCCTCCGAGAGCCGCATCGCCCGCCGCATCGCCGATTACATCGCGGGCATGACCGACACCTACGCGGTGCTGGCGCACAGGCGCCTCCACGCCGCGACGCCCGACCTGCACTGGTCGCCCCCGAGCCGGGGCCTGCCGCTGGCCGAGCCGTAGGGAGCGCGCCGTCCGCCGACGCGGCGGGCGCGGGCGCCCGCGCCCGGAGCGGCGTCCGGCCCCGCGCGCCGAGGGTCCGGACCGGACGCAGGTTGGGATGCAAGGCAGGACGCAGGTCCGGTCGGGCGGGAGGCGCGCCCGACCGACCGTGAGGCCTCAGTAGCCGTAGCAGTCCGCGCCGTAGCTGCCGTAGCCGGCCGGGGCGTAGCCGCCATAGCCGTAGCCGTAGGCGGCCGGGGCATAGCCGCCGCCGTAGCCGTAGCCCGCGGGATAGCTGTAGCCCGGATAGCCGTAGCCGGTGCCGTAGGCGCTGCCGTAACCGTAGCCGTATCCGCCCGAGACCGCGCCGGCGGCGAGGCCGACGCCGAGGCCGATGCCCGCTCCGGCCAGGCCGAGGCCGAGGCCCCGTCCGTAGCCGCGACCGCCGTAATAGCCGCCCCGGTAGCCGTAGCCGCCGGCGCGATAGCCGTACCCGGCGGCGCCGTAGCCGCCGCGATAGCCCAGGCCCGCGTTGCGGTAGCCGAAGCCGCCCCCGCCGCCGAAGGCGCGGTGTCCGCCGTAGCCGCCGCCATGGCCACCACCGTAGCCGAAGGGCCGCGCCTCGGCGCCCGCGGGGATCATCACCAGGGCGGCGAGCGCGGCGCCGGCCAGAACAAGGCTCTTCATCGGAGATCTCCAGCGCGCGGGAGGCGCGTCCGACAGGTGAACGCAAACTTGGCGGTATCGGTTCAAGCCGGAGATCTACGTAAAGGCCGCCGCGCGGGCGTTTTCGCGGGGATAACGACAGATCTCGCGCCGCCCCGGCCGGAGCGCAGGTCCAGGCCAGGACCAAGGCCCAGGCAAAGGTCCACCCCAGGCCAAGGTCCGGGCCGAGATCCGGGCCGAGGCCCGGATCCCGCCGCGCCGTCCTGCGCGGGCGATCCGGGCGGGCCATCCGCGGACGGGCGATCCGTGACTTGCCGCCCCCCCCTTGCTATGGCCCGCTGCGAGAGGCTCCGGCCGCCGGGTCCGGCGGGCCGGGCGACGGATCCAAGACGCGACCATGAACATATTCGCCCTGTTCGAGGCCCGGGTGCGCGAGGCCCTCGAAGCCCTGACCCGCTCCGGAACCCTGCCCGCGGGTCTCGATCTCGGCCGCGTCGTGGTCGAGCCGCCGCGCGACCCGAGCCACGGCGACCTCGCCACCAACGCCGCCCTGGTGCTCGCCAAGGAGGCCCGCACCAACCCGAAGGCGCTGGGCGAGGCGCTGGCGGCCGAGCTGCGCGCGGATCCCCGGGTGGTCGAGGCCGGCGTCGCGGGCCCCGGCTTCATCAACCTGCGGCTGGCGCCCGGCATCTTCCACGACGTCGTGCGCAGCGCGCTCACGGACCCGGCGGGCTTCGGCCGGGCGACGATGCCGGGCGGGCCCGTCAACATCGAGTACGTCTCGGCCAACCCCACCGGGCCGATGCATGTCGGGCACGGGCGCGGCGCGGTCTTCGGCGACGCGCTGGCCAACCTCCTGGTCGCCGCGGGCCGGCCGGTGACGCGCGAGTACTACATCAACGACGCGGGGGCGCAGGTCACCGTCCTCGCCCGCTCGGCGCATCTGCGCTACCTGCAGGCGCTCGGCCGCGGCGCGGCGGCGATCCCCGAGGGGCTCTATCCGGGCGACTACCTCGTCCCGGTGGGGCAGGCGCTGGCCGAGCGGCACGGCGCGGCGCTCGCCGAGATGCCCGAGGCCGAGTGGCTGCCGATCGTGCGCGATTTCGCCCTGGCGGCGATGATGGACATGATCCGCGCCGACCTCGCGGCGATCGGCATCCGGCACGACGTGTTCTTCTCCGAGCGGGCGCTGCAGGAGAGCGGGGCCGTGGGCGCGCTGCTGGACGAGCTGCGCGGGCGCGGCCTCGTCTACGAGGGGCGCCTGCCCCCGCCCAAGGGCCAGCCGCCGGAGGATTGGGAGGACCGGGAGCAGACCCTGTTCCGCACCCGGGATTTCGGCGACGACACCGACCGGCCGCTGCTGAAATCGGACGGCAGCTACACCTACTTCGCCTCGGACATCGCCTATCACCGCGACAAGTACCTGCGCGGTGCCCGCGCCCTCATCGACGTGCTCGGCGCCGACCACGGCGGCTACGTCAAGCGCATGCAGGCGGCCGTCGCGGCGGTGACGGGGGGCGAGGCCACGCTCGACGTCAAGCTCTGCCAGCTGGTGCGGCTCCTGCGCGCGGGCGAGCCCGTCAAGATGAGCAAGCGGGCGGGCGAGTTCGTGACGCTGCGCGACGTCATCGACGAGGTCGGGCGCGACGCGATCCGCTTCATGATGCTCTACCGGAAGAACGACGCCACCCTCGATTTCGACCTCGCCAAGGTGGTCGAGCAATCGAAGGACAACCCGGTCTTCTACGTGCAATACGCCCATGCGCGGGCCCGCTCGGTGCAGCGGCAGGCCCGCGAGGCCTTCCCGGACACGGATTTCGCCGATGCCGCCGGCCTCGCCGGCGCGGATCTCGCCCGCCTCACCGATCCGGGCGAGATCGAGATGATGCGCCTCGTGGCGCAGTACCCGCGGGTGCTGGAGGCCGCGGCCGCGGCGCACGAGCCGCACCGCATCGCCTTCCATCTCTATGAAATCGCCAGTTCGCTTCATAGTTTCTGGAATAAGGGCAAAGACTTGCCGCAATTACGGTTTGTTAATGCAACCGACAGAGAGTCAACGGCGGCGAGGCTGGCTCTCGTCGAGGCTCTGCGGGGCACGCTCGCCTCGGGTCTCGCCGTGCTGGGCGTCACCGCGCCGGACGAGATGCGGTGAGGGCCCGCCGCACGCGTTGAATTGAGGATGCTGCCATGACGAATGCTTCGCGCGCACCCGTCGACCTCGAGGCCTTCTCGCGCGAATTGCATCCGCATCCGTCCCAGCGGCAGGACGGCCAGCCCGGCAAG
Organism: Methylobacterium sp. HJ2; assembly: GCF_056431005.1. NCBI lineage: Bacteria > Pseudomonadati > Pseudomonadota > Alphaproteobacteria > Hyphomicrobiales > Methylobacteriaceae > Methylobacterium > Methylobacterium sp. HJ2. Next base: position 167,350 of record NZ_JBWJYM010000006.1, read on the forward strand.
GGCGACCCCCTGGCCGAGCTCGCCCGCATCGTCGGGCAGGACGACCCCTTCCGGGCGCTGCTCGCCGCCCGGGACGAGCGGCGCGCGGGCCAGGACGCCCAGGGCGCCTACGCCCAGGCGCAGCAGCCCGCCCACCAACCCGCCCATCAGCCGGCCCCGCACCAGGACTGGCAGGGACGGACCGAGCCGAGCTTCGCCCCCGAGGCCGCGCCGCGCGCCACGCCCGCCGACGCGTTCAACCAGTATCTCGCCTCGGTGGAGCAGCAGCCCGCCGGGTTCGAGGGCCAGCCCCCGCAGGACGGGGCGGCCGAGGCGGGGCTCTACCCGGAGCGCGCGCTGAAGCGCGTCCAGCCCCGGCGCCGCCTCGTCGCGGTCGGTGCCGGCATCGCCGTGGTGGCGGTCTCGATCACCGGCGCCCTGACCTACAAGGGCCTGCGCCAGTCCGGCGGAACCGGCGGCGTCCCGGTGATCCAGGCCGACAGCTCCCCCCTCAAGGTCGCCCCGAAGGTCGCCGACGGCGTGGAGATCCCGGACCAGAACCGGCAGATCTACGAGCCCAAGGCGAAGGACAGCCAGATCCGGATCGTCAACCGCGAGGAGCAGCCGATCGACATCGCGCAGGCCGCCCGCTCGTCGCAGGCCGGCGCCGTGACGCCCGGCAACGCGCCCCTCGACGCCTTCGGCGAGCCGCGCCGGGTCCGCACCGTGGCGGTGAAGCCGGACACGCCGCCGCCCGCGCCCCAGCGCGAGGCGCAGGCCGAGGCCGCCCCGCCGGTCTCCCCGATCCCGACCATGACCCTGCCGGAGGATCCGGCCCCCCGCGCCCGGCCCGTCCGCCAGGCCTCGGCGACCCCGCAATTCCCGATGCCGACCGCCGCCGCTCCGCCGGCCCAGGCCCAGGTTCCGGCTCAAGCTCAGAGCCAGGCCCAGGCCGCCCCGCCGGCCCCGCCCGCGCGGAAGGCGCCGCAGCGCGTCGCCTCGGTGGGTCCCGACGCGGGCCTCCCGGCCGAGCCCACCACCACGGCCGCGAGTGCCGATCCCGTCGTGAGCAACGCCCCGGTCGGCGGCTTCTCGGTGCAGCTCGGCGTGCGCAGCAGCGCCCGCGACGCCCAGGCGGCCCTGCGCGAGATGCAGGCGAAGTACAGCCAGCTCGCCGGCAAGCCGGAGCTGATCCGTCAGGCCGAGGTCAACGGCAAGACGCTCTATCGCGTCCGCATTGGGCCGCTGGCCAAGGCCGAGGCGGCGAGCCTGTGCAGCGGCGTGCAGGGCGCGGGCGGCCAGTGCTTCGTCGCCAAGAACTGATCTCCCGACGGTCCCGCCGCTAGCAGTGCCGCCGGCCTGTCCGGGCCGGACGGCGGCGCGTTGTCCCCAGGCGCCCCGCCCGGCGAGGCGTGATCCGGCGCTTCGTCGAGTGGCGCCCCATCCGGCGGCGCCGGCGCAACACCGGCCGAATCGTTCGGCCGGGCCACGCCGCCGCCGCGGTTTCGCCTTGCCGCGCGGGTCTTCCCGGCCCGATCCTAGACCACCCGATTCGCAACCCGAGCCCCGCGCGAGCCGCCCCTGATGTCCTCCCGTGCCCTGATCCTCGGCTGCGCCGGCCGGACCCTTGCCGCGGAGGAGGCCGCCTTCTTCCGGGACGTGCGGCCCTGGGGCTTCATCCTGTTCAAGCGCAACATCGGCACGCCCGACGAGGTGCGCGCCCTCACCGCCGCCCTGCGGGAAGCGGTGGGCCGGGCGGAGGCGCCGATCCTGATCGACCAGGAGGGCGGGCGCGTCCAGCGCATGGGCCCGCCGCACTGGCCGGCCTATCCGGCGGGCGGGCGCTACGCCCGGCTCGAGGGGGCGGCCGCCGCGATCGCCCGGCTCGGCGCCCGGCTGATGGCCCACGACCTCGCCGAGGTCGGCATCAACGTCGATTGCGCGCCGGTCCTCGACGTGCCGGTGGCGGGCGCCGACGGGATCATCGGGGACCGCGCCTACGGCACCAGCCCGGCCGCCGTCGCCGAGATCGGGCGGGCCGTGGCCGAGGGCCTGATGGCGGGCGGCGTCCTGCCGGTGATGAAGCACATCCCCGGCCACGGCCGCGCCGGCTGCGACAGCCATCACGGCCTCCCCGTGGTCGAGACCGACCTGGAGACCCTGCGGGCCCAGGATTTCGCGCCGTTCCGGGCGCTCGCCGACCTGCCGATGGCGATGAGCGCCCACGTGGTGTTCCGGGCGATCGACCCGGAGCGCCCCGCCACGCAGTCGCGCGCGGTGATCGAGACGGCGATCCGCGGGGCGATCGGCTTCGACGGCCTGCTGATGACCGACGACCTCTCGATGAACGCGCTCCAGGGCCCGTTCCGCGACCGGGCCGAGGCCGCCTTCGCGGCCGGCATCGACGTGGGGCTGCATTGCAACGGCGCGATGGACGAGATGCGGGCGGTCGCCGAGGCGGCGCCGTGGCTCGCGGGCGCGGCCGCGCGTCGGGCCGAGGCGGCCCTGGCGCGCCTCGCCCAGGACCGCGACGGGCTCGATCTCGGCGAGGCCCGGGCGCGCTTCGCCGCCGCCCTGTCGGTCGCGGCCTGAGCGGTCCTGCGTTCCCGGCCGCGCGCGGGGCCCGCCCGTCCTCCCGCTTCACGCGGTCGCCCTGCCTTGTGTTCGCGCGGCGCGGTCCCTAGGTTCGGCCGGAAATTCGAGCGCGGACAGGAAGCCGCCGCGCACGGCCCTGCGGGTCGCCCCGAGGGCGGACCGCGGACCGCGCGGCGCAGGAGGTTGCCATGGGCAGCATGAGTATCTGGCACTGGGTCGTCGTCGCCGTCATCGTGATGCTGCTGTTCGGACGCGGCAAGGTCTCGGACCTGATGGGCGACGTGGCCAAGGGCATCAAGGCCTTCAAGAAGGGCATGGCCGAGGACGAGACGCCGGCCCAGCCGACGACCCCGATGGCGCCGAGCGAGCCGGTCCGCACCATCCCGCACACGGCCGAGACCAGCCCGGGCACCGCCGTGCCGGCGAGCCACCTGCCGGCCGGCGAGCGCAAGCCCGTCTAGCGGGCCGTCCGCCGCAGCGGATGCCGCTTCGGCGACGCGCGGCACGGCACATCACGGACCTGGAACCGGTCGCGCGGCGATCGCGGGCGGCTCCGGTCAGCCCCTCCGGGCTTTCATCGGGCGCGGTCTGGTGTAAGCCCCTGTCGGGGCACGCCGGGATCCGGGGTGCCCGAGCAGCGGGACCGTCGGCGTCATGTTGGACATGAGTTGGGGCGAGGTGATGCTGATCGGCGGCGTCGCCCTCATCGTCATCGGGCCGAAGGATCTGCCGAAGGCGCTGCGCACCGTCGGCCAGATCACGGGCAAGCTGCGCCGCATGGCCGGCGAGTTCCAGATGCAGTTCAACGAGGCGATCCGCGAGGCCGAGCTCGACGAGGTCCGCCGCGAGGTCGACGGCATCCGCGACACGGTGCGATCGGCCGGCGGCGGCTTCAACCCGGTCCAGACCATTCGCGACGAGCTGAAGGGCGCCGTCGAGGCGCGCGCGCCCAAGCCGAGCCCGGACGCCCTCGCCGACGCCACCGCCCAGCTCAAGGCCGCGGAAGCCGAGGGCGGCGCCCAGCTGGGCCTCTACGACGTGCCCCGCCCGCCCGCCGCACCGGCCGAGGCGATGCCGCGGGCCGAGGCGCCGCTGCCCGTGCCGGGCTCGGCCGACGATCCCTACGGCACCCCGGAGCCGCCCCGCCCCGCGGCCGAACCCCAGAACGGCACGGCCGGCCGATGATCGACCAAGCGGATGAAGCCGAGATCGAGGCCTCGCGGGCCCCGCTGCTCGAGCACCTGATCGAGCTGCGCGCGCGGCTGATCAAGTCGCTGATCGCCTTCGTGGTGATGTTCTTCGCGTGCTTCTTCTTCTCGCGCGAGATCTACAACATCCTCGTGCACCCCTACGTCTCGGTGGTGGGCGTCGAGAACGCGAAGCTGATCGCGACGCACTTCCTCGAGCAGGTCTTCACCAACATCAAGCTCAGCGTCTTCGGTGCGGCGTTCCTGGCCTTCCCGGTGATCGCGACGCAGATCTACGCCTTCGTGGCGCCGGGCCTCTATCGCAACGAGCGCAAGGCCTTCCTGCCCTACCTCGTGGCCACGCCGATCTTCTTCCTGCTCGGCGCGCTGGTGGTGTTCTTCCTGGCGATGCCGCTGCTGATCCGGTTCTCGGTCTCGCTGCAGCAGGTGGGCGTCGCGGGCGAGCCGACGATCGCGCTGCTGCCGAAGGTCGACGAGTACCTCTCGCTGATCATGACGCTGATCTTCGCCTTCGGCATCGCCTTCCAGCTGCCGGTGATCCTGACCCTGCTCGGCCAGATCGGCGTGATCGACGCGGCCTTCCTGCGCGAGAAGCGGCGCTACGCCATCGTGCTGGTCTTCGTCGCCGCCGCCGTGCTGACGCCGCCCGACGTGATCTCCCAGCTCTCCCTGGCGATCCCGATGCTGCTGCTCTACGAGGCCTCGGTCTTCTCGGTGGCGCGCGTCGAGCGGCTGCGCCGGGCGCGCCGGATCGCCGAGGGCCTCGACCCGTAGGGCGCGCTCTCTAGAGGCCGGGCCCCTTGGCGGCGCCCCAGATATGGCCGGGCGCCCCGTCGCGGGCGCCCTGCAGCACCACGACCCAGGAATCCGCGTCCGCCACCGCGGCCGCGGCGCGCGGCACCTCGAAATGGACGGGCTGGCCGGTCCAGGGGCCGAGCCGCTGCATGGCCCGCGCGACGTTGACGTAGATCACCACCCGGCCCCGGCTCTCGCCGCGCTCGATCGTCACGCGCCGGTGGCGCAGGACCGGGATCAGCCAGACGTCGCCCTTCTGGGTGGCGCCCGCGCCGACGTCGACGACGATGCGGTCGCCCCGTACCTCGCCCTGCACCGGCACCGACAGGCCGCCCTGGCCGCCGACCTCCCGCAGGATGCGCTCCAGGCCCGCCCGGTCGGAGGCGATCGCCGAGGCGGTCCCGTTCACCACGACCTGGGGCGTGAACACCTGCCGCACCCCGTGCCGGCCCGCATAGGCGTGCTGGCGCTCGCTGAAGGGCCCCTGGGCCAGGGTGTCCTTCCAGCCGAGATAGTCCCAGTAGGTCACCGGCAGCGTCAGGGCGAGGATGCCGGGTCGCCCCGCCAGTTCCCCGATCACCGGGTCCGCCGAGCGGCAGACGGCGCAGCCCTGGCTGGTGAACAGCTCGACCACCGCCTTGAGGGGCTCGGCCGCCGCGGGGCCCGGCGCGGCGCAGGCCCCCGCCGCGACGATCGCGGCCGCACTCCGGCGGATCGCGACGATCCGGCGGAATGCGCCGATCCGGGTGACGTCGCGGGAAGCCGTTCGCATCATCGCATCACAGCGCGTGAATCCTCCGCATGGGAAATCACGTTGGCTTGAGATGTTTCTACCTGTGGTAGCACCGATGCGGGATTCGACCGCGCCGTGCGCGGCGCGGGAAGCATGTTGGGGCGCCAGCGCCGGTGCATCCACAGCCATTGGCCGGGCGTCTCGCGGATCCATCCCTCGACCACCGCCGTCATCGCCTGCATGGCGCCCGCGACCGCGATGGCGCCCGAGGCGTCCCGCGGCAGGTCCAGGGGCGGGGTCAGCTCCAGGCGGAAGCGCCCGCCGCCGAGCCGGACGACCCGGGCGCCGTGGACGGGACAATCGTAGTGGCGGGCGAGTTTGGCCAGCAGCGGGTTGGCGAGGCAGGGCTGCCCGAAGAACGAGACCACCACGCCGCGGGTGAAGTGCTGGTCGATCAGCTGTCCGAGATGGCCGCCACGCTCCACCACGCCCTGCATGGCGAAGGCGGCGCCGGGCCCGGAGGCGGCCAAGCCCCCCATCGTCTTCTGCCGCACCGCCTGGACGAGGCGCGCCGCAGCCGGGTTGTTGGGGGCCCGGAACACGGCGGTGGCCTCGAGGTCGAACTTCGCCGCCACGATCGCCGGCAATTCCCAGTTGCCGAGATGGGCCGAGAAGATCAGCCCCGGCTTGCCGTCGTCGCGCAGGGCGTAGAAATGCTCCAGGCCGACCACGTCCATGCGCTGGGTCGACGGGTCGTCGGGATCGTAGTCGAACAGGCTGTCCAGATGGGCGTATTCCGCCCCCGTGCGACCGAGATTGTCCCAGGCCTCCCGCGCGATCGTCCCGCGCTCGGCCTCGGACAGGCCCGGATAGGCCGCCCGCAGGTTCGCCGTCATGGTGCGGTGGGCCGGCAGGAACGGGCCGATGCGCCGCACCAGGGCGCCGCCCAGCGCGCTCGCCCGGTCCGGCCCGAGCAGGCGGGCGATCCAGAACAGCGCCCCGATCAGGGGCAGCATGGCGTAGCCGGCGAGCCGGGGCAGCGACCGTTTGAGGACCAGGGCGAGACGCAGCAAACGGTGACTCCGGGCAGCGGGATGCCCCCCCGCGCCGAGGCTTAGATCAGTTTTCCGTGAACTCGGAAAGGATCACAGGCTGACGAGGATCTTCCCGAACACCTTGCGGGATTCGAGACGCTCGAGGCCCGCCGCGAAGTCGCCGAGCGGGTAGACCGTGTCGATCACCGGCCGGATGCCGTCCGCCATCTTGTCGAGGGACTCGCGGATGTTGGCGAGCCGGCAGCCGAAGGATCCGGTGATGCGGTATTGCTGCTGGAACAGCTGCATCAGGTTCATGGTGGTGGAGACGCCCGAGGTCGAGCCGCAGGTGACGAGCCGGCCGCCGCGCTTGAGGCAGAGCAGCGAGCCGTTCCAGGTGTCGGGGCCGACATGCTCGAACACCACGTCGACGCCCTTGCGCTTGGTCAGGCGGCGCACCTCGCCCTCGAAGCGCTCGGTGCGGTAGTTGACGACGTGGTCGGCCCCGAGCTCGGCGGCCTTGGCGCCCTTCTCGTCGTCGCCGACCGTGGTGAAGACGGTGCAGCCGATGGCCTTGGCCATCCGGATGGCGCCGGTCCCGATCCCGGAGCCGCCCGCATGGATCAGGATGCTCTCGCCGGGCTCGAGCTTGGCGTTGTCGAACAGCATGTGCTGCACGGTGCCGAAGGCGATGCCGGCGCAGGCGGCGTCCTCGAAGGACACGCCCGGCGGCACCTTCACGACGAGCCGGGCCGGCATGGTCACGAACTCGCGGGCGAAGCCGTCGATGTGGAAGCCCATCACGCCCGCGACCTCCTCGCAGAGGTTGTCGCGGCCCTCGCGGCAGGCCCGGCACCGGCCGCAGGTCTGCGCGCCGTAGAGGGCGACCGGGTCGCCCTCGCGCAGGCCCGTCACGCCCGCGCCGACCGCGGCGATCTCGCCCGCGGCCTCGGCCCCGACGGTGAGCGGCAGCCGGCGCTTGGCGAAGGCCATGCCGCGGAAGCCCCAGACGTCGATGAAGTTGAGGCCGACCGCGCGCACCCGCACCCGCACCTCGCCGGGCTCCGGCGGGGGCGGGGCCTCGACCTCGGTCAGGCGCAGGTCGCGGTCGCCGAAGAGTTGCAGGGCTCGCATCAGCATGTCCCTCCGACCGCAGAGCGGCCACGATGGCAATAGGTCCTGGCCGGCCGCGCCGATCCCGCCTGTCGAGCCCGGGCCCGGTGCGGAGCGTGCCGCCGACGGATGTCAGCCGGCCGGAGCGTCGTCGGGCCTGCACAGGACGGGGTCGAGTCGGCCGACGATGCCGGCACGATCCCGGTCCGACAGGCCGCCGATCCGCCGGCCGATCTGGGCGTTCGCCAGGGTGAAGAGCTTCCAGCGCACGATCGAGCGGTGCCGCAGGCCGGCAGCGTCCAGATCGCGGATGACGTAGTCGCTCGGCCAGTGGCTGTCCGCACCCGTAGTGATCATCACGGCGACAACGTGGCCGTTGAGCGCATTGAAGCTCCGCGCCGAGAGCACGAGGACGGGTCTCGGCTTGCGGACCGGCAGATCGATGAAGGGGAAGAGGGCCGTCAGGACATCGAAGCGCTCAAAGCCCGTCATAGGCCGCCGCGTCCTCGGGGCTGTTCCACTCCGTCAGGGTCGCGGTGAGCGACAGGAGGTAGGGGTCGGCCCGGGGCGCATCCGGCTCGACCGTGATCATCGCGCCGCGCTTGGACTGAAGCTCCCGCCACAGCGCATCGCCCTCGCCGTCGGGCCTGACGCCGTCCGTCTCGGGACCCTTGCGGAAGCGCACCCGGCGTCCCTCCACGCGCAGGACGATGGTCCCGTCCGCGGGCAGGGCGCGGATGCTTCGCGCGAGATCGGGATCGCCCTCGATGTGGCGCGCCCGCAGGATGTCGTCCCGAATGATCATCGTCGCCATGCGCCAGCCTCCGGACACGATACCTACGCAGCGCCCCGCGCCGCATCAAGCTGGGGTCCGACGCGCTCCGTTGGGGCCGATCGCGCGCAGGGGCGCCGCGGATCCCGTATCCGCCCGGACCCGGACGATCCCGTCGCGATGGCGGGTCCGGGGATGGCGAATCCGGGCGTCGCGCGAGTGCCGCGCGGTCCGGGCGAGCCGGCCCCGCGTCCCTGGAGAAAGCCGGATCACTCCGGCGCGAGATAGCGCCGCCGGGCCCAGCCGAGGACGCCGCCCGCCTTGACCCGGCACCAGGTGGTGCGGCTCGGGGTGTCGTTGGTGCAGCCGAAGACGAGGGCGCGGTCGCGGATCTCGCCCACCGCCTCGGCGGCGGGGTCGGGCTCGACCCGGATGCTGAGGCTCTCGCCGCGCGGCAGGCCGTCGACGCGGTAGGTCTGCGGCTCGGCGGCGGCCGGCCCCGCGAGGGCGAGCAGGCCGAGGAGGAGGGCGAGGCGGCCGGACATCAGGCCCGGTGCACGCCCATCATGGCGGTGAGCCCGCCATCCACCGGCAGGACGGCGCCGGTGATGTAGCCGGCCGCATCCTCCATCAGGAAGCGGGCCAGCGCCGCGACCTCGGCCGGGTCGGCGAAGCGCCCGGCCGGGATCTGGCGCTCCATCCCGGCCCGGTGGGCGGCGTAGGGGGCCATCATCCGGGTGTCGACGAAGCCCGGCGCGATCACGTTGACGGTGACGCCGCGCTTGGCCGACTCGATCGCGAGCGTCCGGCAATAGGCGATGAGGGCGCCCTTGGTGGCGGCGTAGGCGGCGTTGCCGGCATTGGCCCGCAGCGCGGCCACCGAGCCGATCGCCACCACGCGCCCGGCCCGGGCCCGCACCATGCCGCGGGCGAGCGCCTTCACCAGCCGGGTCAGCGAGTAGAAATTGACCTGCATCGCCGCCTCGAGGCGGTCCTGGTCGAGCATGAGCGCGAGGGCGTCGCAGGGCTGGCCCGCGTTGTGGACGAGGCCGTAATAGCCGCGCTCCTCCGCCTCCGCGCAGAAGGCCTCCAGCGCGGCCCGGTCGGCGAGGTCGAGGGCATGGGCGGCGAAGGCGCCGTCCGGATGGCCGGCGCGCAGCTCCGCGAGCAGCGCCTCGGCCTCCGTGCCGGAGGCGCGGTAGGTGAAGTCCACGCCGTATCCGGCCGCGGCGAGCGCCCGGACCAGCGCGGCCCCGAGGCCCGCCGCCCCGCCGGTGACGAGGACGCGCCGGGATGCGGTGGCGGCGCTCACGCCGGCTCCGCGCCGAGCACGAGGCAGGTGTTCTGCCCGCCGAAGCCGAAGGAGTTCGAGAGCACCCGCGTCACCGCCGCGTCCCGGGCGGTCGCCACCACGTCGAGGGGGAGGCTGGGATCGGGCACCGCGTAGTTGATGGTCGGCGGGATGCGGCCGTGCCGGATGGTGAGGAGCGAGACCGCCGCCTCGATCGCGCCCGCCGCCGTCAGGGTGTGGCCGATCATCGACTTGTTCGAGGTGACCGGGATGGCCCCGATCGCGTCCCCGAACACCGCGGCGAGGCCGAGCGCCTCCATCTTGTCGTTCTCGGGGGTCGAGGTGCCGTGCGCGTTCACGGTGTCGATGTCATGGGGCCCGAGCCCGGCATCCTCCAGGCTCGCCCGGATGGCCGCGACGATCGGCGCGCCGTCCGGGCTGGAGCGGGTGCGATGGAAGCCGTCGCCCTTCTCGCCGCAGCCCAGCACGTAGCCCAGGATGGTGGCGCCCCGCGCGCGGGCCGCCTCGGCGTCCTCCAGCACGAGGGCGGCGGCGCCCTCGCCCATGACGAAGCCGTCGCGGTCCTTCGAGAAGGGCTTCGAGGCGGCCTCGGGCGGGTCGTTCCGGGTGGAGAGGGCGGAGAGCAGGGAGAACCGGATCAGCGATTCCGGGTTCACCGAGCCGTCGGTGCCGATGCAGAGCGCCGCGCTCATCTCGCCGCGGCGGATCGCCTCGACGCCGAGCTGGATCGCGGTGGCGCCCGACGAGCAGGCGGTGGAGAGCGAGATCGGCGAGCCGCGGGTGCCGAAGCGCTCGGCGATGCGCTCGGCCACGGTGCCGAAGATGAAGAGGTCGTGCCACGCGTCGAAGGCGCGGGTCGCGGCGGCCTTCTGCAGGCCGGCATAGCTCACCGGGCCGTTCTCGCCCGAGGCCTCGGCGAGCGCCCGGCGCTGCGGCCATTCCATCTCGACCGGCGGCACGGCGATGAACAGGGCGCCGGGGAAGTCGCCGGCCCGGCCGATCCGGGCCTGGGCCACGGCCTCCTCGGCGGCGCGCGCCGCGAAGCGCTCGGAGAGCGCGGGCGCGCAGAGGGGCTCGGTGTCGAGGAAGTCGACGGTGCCGGCGATGCGGGTGCGCAGGCCGTCCGTCGGGAAGCGCGCGATGGCGTGGATGCCCGAGCGCCCGGCGGTCAGCGCCGCCCAGGTCTCGTCCTGGCCCTGGCCCAGGGAGGTGACGAGGCCGATGCCGGTGACGGCGACGCGCGGGCGGCCGCGCGCGTCGCGAGAGGAATGCGCTGTCATGGCGCCGTCTTACACCATCGGATCGGGGAGGGGAGGCGGATTTCGCAACGGGTCCGTCCGCGCCCCGTCAGCTGCCGTAGCTCTGCACCAGCGAGCCGGCGACGAGGGTCCAGCCGTCGACCAGCACGAAGAAGATCAGCTTGAAGGGCAGGGCCACCGAGGCCGGCGGCACCATCATCATGCCCACCGCCATCAGCACCGAGGCGACGACGAGGTCGATGATCAGGAACGGGATGAACAGCAGGAAGCCGATCTCGAAGGCGCGCCGGAGCTCGGAGATCATGAAGGCCGGGGTGACGATCTCCAGGCCCACCGCCTCCGGCCCCGCGGGCGCCGGCACCTTGGCCATGTCGAGGAACAGCTTGAGGTCCTTCTCGCGCACGTTCCGCAGCATGAAGGTCTTGAACGGCGCCGAGGCCCGCTCGAAGGCCTGGCCCTGGCTGATCTGGCCGGCGATCAGCGGCTCGATCCCGGCCCGGTAGGCCTCGCGGCCCGTGGGGGCCATCACGAAGGCGGTGAGGAAGAGCGCGAGGCTGATGATCACGGCGGTCGGCGGTGCGGTCTGGGTGCCCAGCGCCGAGCGCAGCAGGGAGAGCACCACCACGATCCTGGTGAAGGCGGTGGCCATCACCAGCACCGAGGGCGCGAGCGCCAGCACCGTGAGCAGCGCCACGAGCTGGAGCGCCCGCTCGGTGACGCCGCCGGTGCCGAGATCGACGGTGACGCTCTGGGCCGCGGCCGGCATCGCGCCGAGCAGCCCGGACAGCAGGACGAGGGCGCCGGCGGTGCGGAGGGTGCGGAACACGGTCTGGTCTCTCATCGGGCCGCCCTCACGAGGCGGCCGGCGGGCGCACCGTGGCGCGCCGGGCTTCGAGGTTCTGCCAGACCAAGAGGCCCGGCAGGCCGAGCACCACGTCGGGCACGCGCTTGGCGAGCGAGAGCGCGAGCGCCGTGCCCGCGTCGATGCCGAACAGGGCGCAGACCACGACGAATCCGCCCTCCTGCACGCCGAGCCCGCTCGGCACGGCGAAGGCCACGGACTTGACGGCCTGGCTCAGCGATTCGATCACCAGGACCTCGGCGAGGCCGGCCTCGACGCCGATGCAGGCGAGCGCGATCCAGATCTCCAGGGCCCCGAGCGTCCAGGCCAGGAAATGGAGCCCGACCGACTGCGCCAGCCGGCCGGCGCGCCCGCGGTGCCAGACCGCGTCGAGGGCGTCCTGCACCCGCATCGAATCGGCCCGGCGCGGCTCGGTCTCGCGCACGAAGCGGCGGCCGAGGCCCGCGACCCGGTCCTCGATCACCCGGGCCGCGCCGGTGCGCTGGAGGGCGAAGAAGGCCCCGAGCAGCAGCCCGGCCACGACGAGGGCCCGCAGGACCCAGCGGGCGAGCTCGGCCGCGGCCTGCCCCTCCACCCGCATCAGCAGGCCCGCGCCGAGCCCGGCGAACACGGCCTGGGTGCCCACCTGGATCAGCATGTCGGCCAGGATCGAGGCGCCGGCCAGCGCGCCCGCCACGCCCCAGTAGGTCAGCAGCCGCCCGCCCAGCACCTCGCCGCCGATCGAGGCGACGGGCAGCAGCATGTTGATGCTCTCGCGCACGTAGCGCAGGATCAGGAACGGCCCCTCGCGCACCGGCGTCAGCCCGTCGAGGATGCGGGCCCAGGCGAGGCCGCACAGGAGGATCACCCCGGAGCGGACGAGGACGATGCCGGCGAGCCCCGGCACGCCGATGCGTCCGAAGGCGGCGGCGACGGCGGCGAGGTCGTTGGTGGCCACGAGCCAGGCGGCGAGGGCCAGGCCGATGCCGGTGCCGATGAGCGGCAGCCGGCGCAGCAGCGCCCGGCCCAGCCCGCGGGGCGCGGCGGCGCTCACGGTCGCTCGGGCTTCCGGCAGGGGCGGCTGTCGCGCAGGGTCACGGGACGGGCTCCGGCGAGGGCTCAGCGCGCACGGTCCGGCACCGGCGACTCCCCCGCCCCGGCCGGTAACGCCGCATTGGGGCCGAAATCGGGGACCGGGGGCGCGGCCGGGTCGAGGAGCCAGATCCGGCCGGCCGCCACGCTCGCGCCCGTCGCCACGGCGAGCGCGCGCTTGGGGCAGGGGCCGAGGCATCCGGTCTCGACGATGCGCGGCTTCCGCGCGTCCGGCCCGGCGAGCGAGCGGTGCAGGGCTTTGGCGAGCGCACGGGCCTCGCGCCGCGACAGGTTCTGGCGCTTGGCGCATTTGCGGCACACCAGCACGACCTCGGCGAACTTCGCCTTGGCGGTCCGCACCGCCGGCACCGGGCCTGCCGTCGCTTGAGCCTTCATCTGGGCCTTCACCTGGGCCACCGTCACGCCTGCCGTCCCCGCTCGCGCCGACCGGGATCGGGCGGGCGCAGTCATCGGGCGGACGTACAGCCGTCCTACGCTGCGGCGCAACGGCCACGGGGACGCGGCCTCGGGGCCGGAGGGGGCGCCAGAGGGGCGCAGGCTTGCGGCGCGCGGTGGTGCGGCGCACAGGGCGAAACCCGCCGATGCCTTAAAAAGGGCCGAAAAACCCGGGACTCCGGGACCGCGCCGGGCCCTCGGCTTCGGGGGACCGGACGGCCGAGGCGGCATCCAAGACGCATCGCAGGGCGCATCCGGGACACACCACACGCATGAGCGTCGATGAGGTCAAGCAGAGCGAGCGCGTCCGCGGCATCGTCGAGTTCGCGCAGCGCTCGCTGACGGATCTGCGCCGCGGCGCCGAGACGATCGAGCCGGTTCCGTCCGACCGGCGCGGCGCCCTGATCCAGCGCGCCCGCACCGCCTGGACGCGGCTGCCGGGGCTCCGGCCGGCGAGCGCGAAGCCGACGAACCTCGTCCATTACCTGCTCTGGCGCTTCGGGCTGTTCGTCCTGCTGCCGACGGCGGTGATCGGCGTGTACCTGTTCGTCTTCGCCGCGAACGAGTACATCGCCGAGGCGCAGTTCACCGTGCGCGGCAACGTCGAGCCGATGGAAAGCATCCAGCTCGGCGAGTATTCCGGCCTGATCCAGAAGCACAACAGCCAGGACAGCTACATCGTCCGCGACTATATCCTCAGCCGGACCATGGTCGAGGCCATGGAGAAGAGCGTCTCGATCTCGAAGCTGTTCTCGCGCTCCGAGGCGGACTTCTGGTCCCGCTACAACACGTCGTCGCCGATGGAGGATCTGGTCGTCTACTGGCGCAAGCACGTCAACGCGCATGTCGACGCCATCTCGGGGGTGATCCAGCTCTCCGTGCGGGCCTTCACGCCGCAGGACGCCCTGACCATCACCGGGGAGCTGGTGTCGCGCGCCGAGGCGCTGATCAACTCGATCTCGCAGCGGGCCCAGGCCGACATGCTGATCCAGGCCCAGGCCGACGCCAAGGTCGCGCAGGAGCGCCTGCGCAACGCGCATCTGGGCCTGCAGAGCTACCGCAACCGCTGGGGCATCATCGACCCGATCAAGTCGGCCGAAGGGACGATGAAGCAGCTGCTCGACCTGCAGAAGGACAAGATCAAGGCCGAGAACGATCTCCGGGTGCTGCGCGCCTCGAACCTCGACGAGAAGGCGCGCTCGATCCAGGTGCTGGTCGCCACCGTGGGGGCGGTCGACCAGCAGATCCAGCTGCTGCGGGACCAGCTCACCCGGGAGGGCATGAACGGCAACGGCTCGCCGACCATGGCCAACGCGCTGCTCGAGTACGAGGGCCTGATCGTCGAGCGGACCATCGCGGAGAAGCTCAACGAATCGGCCACGAACCTGCTCGACCGGGCCCGGATCGCGTCCGGCAAGCAGCACATCTTCCTGTCGATCTTCGTGCCGCCGGCCCTGCCCACGGACACGCTCTATCCCCAGCGCGGCCACGCGCTGTTCGTCGCCTTCTTCGCCCTGCTGCTGCTCTGGAGCTCCGCGACGCTGCTGACGAGCGCCGTCCGGGACCAGCGGCTCTAGGAACGCCCGGGGCGGTCCCGGCGCGGCAGGCCGGAACAGAGCTTGCCGAGCGGGACGGGCCCGGGGCATGGTCCCGCGCAGCGGGATCCGGCGGGCCGCCGGACGGGGAGCGGGACGACGACGATTGGCCATGGCGGATTTCTCGGAGCTCGTCGCGCAGGCGGTGAAGCCGACGATGACGCGCCCGGAGCGGGAGGCGGTCTACGAGATCGTGCGGGAGGCGGTGCGACGCCTTCAGGAGCGCGAGGGGCTGTCAGCGGCCGATACCCGGCTCGCCCTGCAGAACCATCTCGTCGAGGAGACCATCCGGGACGTCGAGGCGGACGTGGCGCGCACGGAGGCGATGCGCAAGCTCGACGAGGCGCTCGTCGCCCAGGCCAAGGCCTATAGCGAGAGCACCCAGGGCCGCGGTCGGGGCTGAGCCGGATCCGGCCCGGGGCGGCGCCCCCTCGCGAAGGATCGCGGCGGCGGACGGGGACCGTCGGAGGTCCGGAGGCGATCCCCCGCGACGGTCGGACAAAGGAATCGCCGCTTCGCCCGACCCGCGCCTCGCATCTCAGGTTGATGCGGTCACCAGCACGGCCCGCAAGCGGCTGTCCAGTTCGCCCGCCACCGCATCGACCTCCGGATCGCCGAATTGGCCGAAACTGGTCGTCGGACGGTCGTACTCGAAGGCCACCCGTCCGTCCCGGTCCTCGCTGAGGAGCACCCGGATCGGAGCGTAGAGCGCGGCCGACAGGCGATGGCGCGTCATCCGCGAGGCGGTGAGCGGGTTGCCGATATCGTACTGGATCGCCCGGCGCTGCAGTCCGGCGATCTGCAGCAACTGGCCGTGGTTTCGCGTGCCGAAAATCGAGAGGGGCGCCTGCATCTCCAGGAGATCGCGGGCCGCATCCACCTGCCCGGCGGCCAGACGCTGAACATAGGCACCGTCGAGTGGGGGCAGCGCGGCCTCCAGGGCCGCCCGCACCGCCTCGAACGGCTTGGCGGACCGGATCGTGACGTGCTCGATCGTGACGCGGACGACCGATATTGCGGGGTTCTTCATCGCGCTGTCCGCTCCTCCGGGGGAAGGCTCAGCGCCGTGGGCGCCGGGGCCGGCAAGCATGAGGGCTCCGCTGCCGACCATCAGGGCGCGGCGGGACGGAACGTCGGGCGCTCGACGGGTCGGCGCCTCGTTCGGGAGCGGTTCGGCACACGGCCGCCCGCGCGAGGCTTCGAAACGCGGCGCCGGAGCGCTCGCCGCGTCGGGATGTCGCCGCGACGGCGCCGGATCCGATGACCGCGCGGATCGGGGGACGGGCGCGACTTTGGAAATATCGGTCATATCTCGGTCATCGACGCTCAGGCCTTTCTCGGTCATCGACCCTCAGGCCTTGGCCCCGGAGACGATGATGTCGGCCCAGTTCTGCGGGCGCTCAAGCGCGCTGAAATGCCCGGTCTTCGCGAGGGTGATCACCGTCGGCGACGGCACGGCGCTCTCGACGCCGGTGCGATCCCGAGCCGTCGACCAGTCCTCGTCGCCCCAGACGAGCGTGACGGGCGCGGTGATCGAGCGGTAGCGGGGGCGGGCCGCGACGAAGCTCGGAAGGGCCTTCAGGAGGCGTCTCGCGGCCACGCTGTAGCCGGGGCGGCCGCCGACCCGGGCATATTCGTCCAGGAGGTCGGCGGGCAGGCGGCGCGGGTCGTGGAAGCCCCCGCTCATGATGCCGCCGGTGATGGCCCGGTTCTCCAGCGCCGCGAAGACGGGGCCGACGACCGGTGCCCGCACGCTCTTGATGATGAGGGAGGCCAGGAGGTTCGACCGCTCCAGGCCCGGCAGGTAATCGTAGGTGTTGAAGGCGAAGACCCGCGCGATCCGGTCGCCGAGTTCCGCGGCGAGCGACAGCGACAGCGTCGCGCCGATGGACTCGCCCGCGAGGATCGGCCGCTCGAGCCCGAGATCGGCGATGAACGCTCTCAACGCGGCCCGGAGGGTGGGTTCGTCCTTCGGACGCTCCGGCCTCAGGTCCGACCATCCGAAACCCGGAAGGTCGAGCGCGTAGACGGTGAAATGCGGCGCCAGCAGCGGGATCACGCGCTGGAACAGATCGAGTTGCGTGCGCACGGTGTGGGTCAGCACGAGGTCCGGTCCCGTGCCCGCGCGGAGGTACCGAATGCGGGTCCCGTCCTGCAGGGCCGTGAAGGCGATGTCGGCTTCGGGCAGCCAGCAGCGCGTGTAGCGCTCGGCGTCCGGGTCGGCTGAGGCGATGGCGCGAGCATTCATGGCGGCGAGGGTCCTGAGGGACGGGGCGGCTGGAGGACCTGCCCACCCCTGTCGTTCTGGAACCTAGACGCCCAATGCCGTATCCCATATGTCGAAGATCCACCTTATTCGGACATCCGCCGCAGGGGTCTGCCGTGCCGAGCATCGGTGTCGTTCTCTTCCCCGGCTTCCAGATCATGAACCTGGCGCCCCTGACGGTCTTCGAACTCGCCAACGCGGAGGTCGGCCACGCCTTCTACGGCGTGTCGTTCCTGTCCGAGCACGGCGGTGCGATCACGACCTCCATCGGGATGACCATCGAGACGGCCCCCTTCGCCGGCCGGCGCCCCGACACGCTCATCGTCGTGGGATCGCTGACGGTCGGTCCATCGGCCCCCGGCCTCGTCGCGCAGGTGCGCGCGGCGGCCGGCTCGGCACGGCGGGTCGCCGCGACCTGCACGGGGGCGTTTCTCCTGGCCGAGGCCGGTCTGCTCGACGGCAGGAGGGCTGCCACCCACTGGGCCCACGCGCGCCAGCTTCAGCGGCTCCATCCCTCGGTCCAGGTGGACGACGACCGCATCTTCATCGCGGACGGCAACGTCTGGACGTCGGCCGGGATGACGGCCGGAATCGATCTGGCGCTCGCGCTGGTCGAGGACGATCTCGGGCCCGAGATGGCGAAGGGCATCGCCCGGAAGCTCGTCGTCTATCATCGCCGGACGGGCGGCCAGTCGCAATTCTCCGCCTTGCTCGAGCTTCAGCCGCGATCCGACCGGGTGCAGAAGGTTCTGGCCTACGCCCGGAGCCATCTGAGGAACGCCCTCTCCGTCGAGGAGCTCGCGGAAGCCGCCCGTCTGAGCCCGCGGCAATTCAGCCGCGTCTTCCGCGAGGAGACCGGCCAATCCCCCGCGAAGGCCGTCGAGAACCTCCGGTTGGACGCTGCCCGGACGATGCTGGAAGATGGCCGGCATGCGTTGGACACCGTCGCCCGGGAGACGGGCTTCGTCGACCGTGAGCGGATGAGGCGGGCGTTCCTTCGGGCATTCGGCCAGCCGCCCCAGGTCATCAGGCGCCATGCGCGTCACCGCGAGGCCTCCGACGCCGCCTGAGCGTCGGGTCGGGACGGCGCGCAGGGACGCCCGCGCTCGCAGGGCCGCAGCGGCGTTCCTGCCCATGCGCTCTCGACGGGTCGGGCACGTGCGTCTGGCGGCGGGAGGCCCCGACGCCGGCCGGCAGGCCCGAAAGGGGGCGCGAGGCGCGGCCCGGTTGCCCCCGCGAGCGGCCCTCCCGCGCTCAGGCTGGGTGGGGCCCGGGACCCGGTTTCACCGGCCATGCCCCCGCGAGGCGGCGCGGAGGAGGGCCGTCGCGCCGACGGGCCGCGCCGCGGCGGACAGGTCGCGATCCGGTCTTAACCTGTTAACGATGCGGCCCGGATCCTTATTTACCCTGCGCCCGGAAAACAGTTAGCGAGCCGATAACAGATCTTCCCGCCGAAGTCCAAAATCGGCACTGTTCTCCCGACGGCTCGGGAGAGAGATCATGATGATGCAGGCGATGACGGACGACGCCCAGGGGGATGCGCAGGGGGATGCGGTCGAGGCGGGACTGCTCGGCATCCTGCGCAAGAACCTCAGGGTCGAGGGCTCGGGCTGGAGCGCGGCCACCACCATGGACGAGGCGCAGATCGACTCGTTCGATCTCGTGGAGCTGGTCTTCGAGATCGAGGACCATTTCGGCGTCGAGGTGCAGTTCAACGCCAATTCCGGCCCGATGGGCGAGATCACCTTCGGCGACGTCGTGGCCATGATCCGCGCCGCCCTGGCGGCGAAGGCGGCCGGGCGCGCGGCCGTCCCGGCGGAGATGGCCGCGGCCTCCTGAGACCGGGTCCGCAGATCCCGGATCAGCCGTAGGCCGCCAGGGCGCGGGCGCTGCCCGGCTCGGCCACCTCCAGCCCCGCATCCACATACTCGTTGAGCTTGTTGCGCAGCGTCCGGATCGAGATGCCGAGGATCCGGGCCGCGTGGGTCCGGTTGCCGAGGCAATGGTCGAGGGTGTCGAGGATGAGGTCGCGCTCGACCTCCGCCACGGTCCGCCCGACCAGGCCCCGGGTCGCGGCCTCGGCCACCTGCGCGGCCCGCGTCGCCGGGCTCTCGGTCGGCGCGATCGCGTCGCCCTCCGGCGTCATGATCGCCTCGGCGCCGATCTCGGGGCCGCTCGCCAGCAGCACCGCCCGGTGCAGGGTGTTCTCGAGTTCGCGGACGTTGCCGCGCCAGGGATTCTTCAGGACGAGCGCGCGCGCCTCGGCCCCGAGCGGGCGCACCGGCACGCCGTTCACCTCGGCGTATTTGCGGGCGAAGTGGCCGGCGAGCTCCAGGATGTCGGCGGGGCGCTCGCGCAGGGCCGGCAGGCGCAGGTGGACCACGTTGAGGCGGTAGAACAGGTCCTCGCGGAAGGTGCCCTTGCGGACCTCCTCGGCGAGGTTGCGGTTCGAGGTGGCGAGCACCCGGATGTCGACCTTGACCGGCGCGGTGCCGCCGACCCGGTCGATCACCCGCTCCTGCAGGGCGCGCAGCAGCTTCGACTGGAGCCGCACGTCCATCTCTGAGATCTCGTCGAGCAGCAGCGTCCCGCCGCTCGCCTCCTCGAACCGGCCGATCCGGCGCGCCACCGCCCCGGTGAAGGCGCCCTTCTCGTGGCCGAACAGCTCGGATTCGAGCAGCGCCTCGGGGATCGCCGCGCAATTGACCGAGACGAAGGGCTTGTGCGTCCGGTTCGACTTGGCGTGGACGTGGCGGGCGAGCACCTCCTTGCCGGTGCCGCTCTCGCCCGTGATCAGGATCGAGGCCTCCGAGCGGGCGACCTGCTCGGCGAGGCGCACCACCCGCTCCATCGCCGGGTCGCGCCAGACGAAGGCGCGCCCGTCGGCCGCCACCGCCTCCAGCACCGCGGCGATCAGGTCCGGGTCGGGGGGGAGGGGGATGTACTCCTTGGCCCCCGCCTGGATCGCCGCCACCGCGCTGCGGGCGTCGGCGGCGACGCCGCAGGCGACCACGGGGGTGCGGATCCGCTCCTCGGCCAGGGCGGAGACGAGGGAGCGGATGTCGAGGGCGACATCGATCATGATGAGGTCGGCGCCCCGCGCGCGCAGCACGGAGAGGCCCTGCGGCACGCCGTCCGCCTGGGTCACCGCCGCGCCGCGGCTCATCGCGATCTTCGAGGCCGTGATCAGCTCCCCGTTCAGCCGTCCGATCATCAAGAGCCGCATCGTGGGCACTCCGTTGCCTTCGGGGCCCGCGCGGGCCGGTCATCCGCGCGGGGCGCGCGCGGGTCGGTCATCCGCGCGGGACGCGCGGGCTGGTCCTCATCGTGAGCGGGTCGCCCCGCTCAGTGCTCGCTCTTGACGATCTCGGTCATGGTGACGCCGAGGCGCTCGTCGACGAGCACCACCTCGCCGCGGGCGACGAGGCGGTTGTTGACGAAGATGTCGATCGCCTCGCCGACCTTGCGGTCGAGCTCGAGCACCGTGCCGGGCCCGAGGCGCAGGAGGTCGCCGATCGGCATGCGGGCGGCGCCGAGCACCGCCGAGACCATCACCGGCACGTCGAAGAGCTGCTCGAGGTCGGCGGCGGTCTTGGGCGTCGTCGGCGCGTCGCGGATCGAGGCGGCCTCGAAGCCGGGATCGTGCTCGCCGAGCTGGGGCAGGCTGAAATCGTCGGACATCAGGGACTCGCGGGTTCGGGATGGTCGAGGCCGAGGCTCGCCAGCACGGCGGCCTCGATGCGGGCGCGCTCGCGCACGACGCCACCGTCGGCCCACTCGATGCGGGCGTCGCCCGGGGCGAGGTCGGGATCGCCGAGGACGACGAGGCGGCCCTCGTAGCCGCGCTCGCGGGCGAGTCGGCGCATCAGGGCCTCGGTCTCCTCGACGAGGCCGTCCTGCACCCGCACCGCGAGGTGGGGCACCCCGCGCAGGTGCTGCAGGGCGCTGCGGGCGGCCTCGCCGATCACCGCGAGGGGCCCGGCGTCGAGGGCCTCGCCCGCGATGCGCCGGGCGATCAGCACCGCGACCTCGACGGCCTGGGCCTCGCGCTCGGCGTCGCGGGCGTCGGCCTGGGCCATCAGGCCGGCGACCGAGAGGCTGAGCCGGGTCATGGCGTCGGCGAGCCGCGCCTGGAGCTGCGCCTCGGCCTGGGCCCGCCCCTCGGCGCGGCCCGCCTCCAGGCCGCGGGCCAGCGCGGCGGCCTCGGCGCGCGCGGCCTCCTCGGCCGCCCGCTGGGCCGCCGGGTTGGATTTCGGCGCGCGGAAATCGGTCTCGAACAGGAAGGGCTTGGCGCTCAATAGACCAGCTCCTCCTCGGCGCTGTTCTTGGCGATCATGATCTCGCCCTTCTCGGCGAGGTCCTTGGCGGTCTCGGTCATCTTGGCCTGGGCCTCGTCGACCTCCTTCAGGCGGATCGGCCCGAGCGAGGTCATCTCGTCGTTGAGGTTCTTGGCCGCGCGCGTCGACATCTGCGCCATGAAGAAGGCCCGCACCCGCTCGTTGGCGCCCTTCAGCGCCCGGCACAGCGTCTCGTTGTCGACCCGGCGCATCAGGGTCTGGACGCTGCCCGGATCGAGCTTCAGCAGATCCTCGAAGGTGAACATCAGCTCGCGGATGCGCTTGGCCGAGCCGCGGTTGGCCTGGTCGAGGGCGGCGAGGAAGCGCCCTTCCGTCTGGCGGTCGAAGGCGTTGAACACGTCGGCCATCATCTCGTGGGCGTCGCGGCGCGACGTCTGGGCGATGGTCGAGACGAACTCGACGCGCAGCGTCTCCTCGATGTGGCGCAGGGCCTCCTTCTGCACCGTCTCCATGCGCAGCATCCGGCTGAGCACGTCGATGGCGAATTCCTCGGGCAGGATGGTGAGCACCTTGGCGGCGTAGTCCGAGCGCACCTTGGAGAGCACCACCGCCACCGTCTGCGGGTACTCGTTGCGCAGGAAGGCGGCGAGGATCTCGGGATCCACCTGGGCGATCGAGGCCCAGACGCGCTTGCCCGAGGCGCCCTTGATCTCAGCCATGATCGCCGACACCTGCTCGGTCGGAAAGATCTTGAGGAGGAGCGATTCGGTGCGCTCGTAGTTCGAGCTGATGCCGCCGCTGTTGGAGAGGCGCGAGACGAAGTCGATGATCAGCTTCTCGACGGTCTCGGCCTCGAGCGAGCCGAGCTGCACCATCGCGTGGCTGACCTTCTTGACCTCCTCCTCCTCCAGGAGCTGCCAGATCGGCGCGCCTTCGGTCTCGCCGAGCAGCAGCAGCAGGGCCGCGGCGCGCTGGACGCCCGGCATCGACGCGAAGGCGCTGCCGCTCGCGCCCTGCAGCGCGCTGCTCAACCCCGCCAGTCCCCCGCCCAAAGCCACCTGTGAGGCTCCCGCCGCCATCGTCCCCGCTCCTCCTCAGCCTTCCTGGATCCAGTTGCGCAGCACCTCGGCGGTCTCGCTCGGGCTCGCCCGCACCATGTCGACCACCCGCTGCACCGTCTCGGCCTGCACCTGGCCGTTGATCTTGGCGAATTCCATCAGCCGCGCCGCCGGGTTGTCGGTGCTGATGGTGAGCACCGTCCCGCCCGGGCCCGCCACCGCCGTCGCGCCGTCCGCCACCGCGGCCGATTCCGGCGGGGCGTCCGCCTCGAGCACCCGACGCAGGAGCGGGCGCACCACGGCGAGCAGCACAACCAGGGTGAGCAGCGCCAGCACGGCGAGCTCGACGAGGCGCAGCACGTCCTCCTTCGTCGGCGCCAGCAGCGACTGGATCAGGCCGGGCTCGGCGAATTCGGGCGCCGCGGGCGCCTCGGCGAAGCGCAGGTTGACCACCTCGATCTGGTCGCCCCGCCCCTTGTCGAAGCCGACGGCGCTGCGCACCAGCGCGGAGATCCGCTCGATCTCGACCGCCGGCCGCGGGCTGTAGACCGGCTTCCCGTCGGGGCCGGCCGCGTAGGTGCCGTCGACCAGGACGGCGACCGAGAGCCGCTTGATCCGCCCGCCCTCGACGACCTCGGTCTTGGTGACGCGCGAGATCTCGTAGTTCGTGGTCTCCTCGTTCTTGTTGGTCTGGTCCTTCTGCGGGGGGGCCTTGCCCTCCTGGTTGGCGCCCGGAAGCTCGGTGCCGACGCTGACCGCGCCCTCGGCGCCGCCGGTCAGCGAGGATTCGGTGCGGGTCTGGTTCGAGCGCACCACCCGGCTCTCGGGATCGAAGGTCTCGGAGCGGCTCTCGATCCGGTTGGTGTCGAGCTGGGCCGAGACCTGGACCCGGGCGCGGCCCTGGCCGACGATGCCGGCGACGATCTCCTCGATCTGCTGGCGCAGGCGGCGCTCCGTCCCGACCTGGCGATCGTCGAACTCCGTGCCCGGCTCGCCCTCGCCGCCCCGGGCCCCGTCGGCGAGCAGGCGCCCGCGCTCGTCCACGATCGAGACACGCTCCGGCTTCAGCCCCTCGACGGAGGAGGCCGCGAGGTGCCGGATCGCCCGGACCTGGCTCGGGTCGAGGTCGCCCATCAGCTTCAGCACGATCGCCGCGGAGGGGGCTTCGCGGTCGCGCTCGAACAGGCGGCGCTCCGGCATGACGAGGTGGACGCGGGCCGCCTGGACCCGGCCGATCGCCCGGATCGAGCGGGCGAGCTCGCCCTCGAGGGCCCGCAGGTGGTTCACGTTCTGGACGAAGTTGGTGGAGGAGAACGCGTCGCCCTTGTCGAAGATCTCGTAGCCGACGCCGGCCTGGCTCGGCAGGCCCTTGCCGGCGAGGTCCATGCGCAGGCGGGCGAGGTCGGCGCGGGGCGCCATCACGGTCTGGCCGGCATCGCCCTTGGTCTCGTAGCGGATGCCGCGCGCGTCGAGGTCGCGGATCACGGCGGCCGAATCCTGCATCGACAGGTCGGCGAAGAGCACGCCCATGTCGGGCCGCGACACCCGCATGATGATGAAGGCGAAGAAGCCGATCAGCGTCAGAGTCACCGCGGCCATCGCGGCAAGCCGCGCCGGTCCGAGCTTCTGGACGAGATCGAGGACCGGCTTCACGCGAACGCGCCCACTGCACAGCGGACCCGGCCATCGGGTCGCCCGGCAAGTTTTGCCGGGTGCGTGGTTAGCGGGGAGTTAATGCGGCCCCGACCGCCGGCCCCGCCACGCGAAACGCCGCGCTCCGGGCGGGGCGCGGCGTCGGCCGTCTTCGAGAGGCTGCGAGGCGCGGCGGATCGCAACGGCCCCGGCTCCGTTCATCGCCCGGTCAGTGCCGGTAGTGCTGGATGCGCGTCGTGCGCAGGCCGGCGAGCCCGTGCTGGTCGATGGAGAACTGCCAGCTCAGGAATTCCTCGGTGGTGAGGGTGTAGCGCTTGCACGCCTCCTCCAGGCTCAGCAGCCCGCCGCGGACCGCGGCCACCACCTCGGCCTTGCGGCGGATGACCCATCGGCGGGTCGACGGGGGCGGGAGATCCGCGATGGTCAGGGGGCTGCCGTCGGGCCCGATCACGTACTTCACTCTCGGGCGGTGCGGTTCGGTCATGATACGCTCTACACTCGACTGACCTGTCGAGTTCGAAAGGTAGTTGCGCCCGCTTAAAAGATGTTGAAGCGGGCAGATCGGATTTGATTCGCTCTCGCCGGCCCTGTTCATAGAATCTCCCGCCGCGTCGCCCCAACATCCTGGCTGCGCACGTCTTTTTGGGTCCAGAGAGGGCCCGCGGCCTAGTTCGACGCTGTGGACAACCCGATCGTCTGCACGCTCGCCAGGGGCACGCGCTGGCTTCCGATCAGCAGAACGGGGGCGCTCCCGCTGAGATCGACCTCGTCGACCGTGCCGGACACGCTGGTATCCACGGAGACGCTGGCACCGGTGGCGTCCTGCGCGGCGATCTTCAGCGTGTAGGTCCCGGCGGGCGCCGACAGGCCGGCGGAGGTCTTGCCGTTCCAGCTGAAGTTCTGGTTGCCGGCCGTCAGCGCGGTGGTCTGGGTGCCGACGACGGTGCCGGCCGCGTTCAGGATCGTGACCATCGCCTTGGGCGCGGCACGGGTCGCGTTGAGGCTCCAGGTCGCCGTGCCGCCCGCGGTGAGGTCGGCGCTCGCGCCGTCCGCGGTGATCGCCTTGCCGATGAAGCTCGTCGCGGTGGAGGAGCTCGCCGCCTTGGAGCTCGTCAGGATGCTGTCGAGCCGGTCGTTGGTCTTGAGCTGCTGCTCGACCGAGGCGAACTGGACCAGCTGCTGGGTGAACTGGTTGGTGTCCATCGGATCGAGGGGATTCTGGTTCTTCAGCTGGGTCGTCAGCAGGGTCAGGAACTGCTGGAAGTTGCCCGCGATCTCCGTGCCGGAGGCCGCGCTGCTGGAGCTGGTGCTGCCCGCCGTGCTGGCGAGGCTCGCGATGCCCGATGTCATGGCGGTGTCTCCTGTGGCGCCCACAAGGCGCCGGATTGTTCGGACTGGCAGGGTGTTGCGGGGAAGACTTCGTGCAGGGCTTCAGGCGGATCGGGTTAATCCGGGATCTGAGGCTCCGCGGCTATCACATTGTCGCAAAATGTTTTTTCGTCGGGCATCCATAACTCCCCCCGATCCGCCGATTCCGAAGCGAGGGCGACGGAAATCCGGCGCCGCACCGGATCGAAACCCGGCGGGCCGAGGCCGATCCTGAATCGATCTCCGGCGCTCCGTCCGCATCGCCTCAGATCCGGATATCGAGGCCGCCGTACCCGCGCAGGCTGCGCAGGGGCGCGGCCTCCGCGGACTCGGCCTGATCGTGCGCCCAGGCGGCGCTCCCGCGCGGCTGCCCGCCGCGCCCGGACGGGTCCTGGCTCGCGCCGCCGCCGCCATCCCCGCGCAGCGACAGGTTGATCCCGCTCTCGGACGGATCGAGACCCGCCTGGGTCAGGGCCTGCTGCAGGCTGCCCGCGTCGCGCTGCAGCATCGCCAGGGTGTCGGGCCGGTCGACCACCAGATGCGTCGTCACCGTGCCGCGGGCCTTGTCGATCTCGAGCTTCACGTCGATGCGGCCGAGCTCGCCCGGATCGAGCCGGATCTCGAACTGGCTCGATCCCGCGAGCGAGCGCAGCCCGATGGTCATCGGAACCTGCCCGAGCGGCACCGGGGGCGGGGGCGGTGCCGCCCCGGCCGCCGCGTGGGCCGGTCCGGCGGATTGGGCGGGGCCGGGGGATTGCGTCGCGGCGGCCGCCTTGGCGCCGGCCGGATCGGTCGGCGGGGCGAGTGCCTGGAGCGGATCGGGCAGGGCGGCCGGCGCGCCGTCCGCGACCGGAACGGCGCCGGGATCGCCGCCGTCGGAGGCGCGGCCCTTGTCCCGGAGCAGCGCGGCGAAGCTCTCGGCCGGGCCGGGCGAAGCCGCCGCCTCCGTGCCGCCCGGGGCGGCCGTGGTGCCGGTGCTCCCGGCCGCGCTCGCTTGAACGCCCGGAGCGGCGCCTGCGGCCGCGGCGGAGATCCCTCCCGGTCCCCGGATAGCGGCCGGTTGCGCGGTGGCCGCCTGGGCCGGCTTGGCGCCCGGATTCGGGCCCGCGCCCAGGGCCTGCTCGGGATCCGGGGACGGACCGGCATCCGGCGGCGCGTCGGGGGCCGGGCCGGCATGCGTCGGCGCGACGAGGGCGGCGAGGATCGTCGGCACGATTGCGGCGGACGGGTCGGTCGCCGCGGGCTCGTCCGGCTCCTGAGACCCGGCCTTCTGGGACGCGTCCTCCTGGGGCCGGGCCTCGTCGCCGGCCGCCGCCGCCAGGGCCGTCAGGCCCGCGGCATCCGTGCGCCCGGCCACGCCGTCCGCGAGCGCGGCGGCTCGGCCGCCCTCGGCCGGGCGCGGCGCGGCAGCCGGGGCGGGAGCGTCGGCCGCGGCGGATCCGGCAGCGGATTTGGCAGTGGACTTGGCAGCGGCAGGACCCTGCGGCTGGCCGGGTCGGGACGGCCGGGCGGATCCGTGCGACGGATCGGGCCGCTGCGGCGTCGACGCGGCTCTGCGGGCCGCCGCGGCCCGATCGGCCGTCGCCTCGTCCCGCGCCGCCTGCGCCGAGGCGGCCTCGCGGGAGGCGCCCGTGGAATCCTGCGCGCGCCCGGCAGATGTTTGTCCGGCCGCGACGGGCCGCGCATCCGCGCTACGGACCGCGCTCAGCAGGCTGCCGAAGCCGCTGGCGCCGGGGAGAACCGGGTTCCTGGCCGCGAGCCGGGCGGGGCTCGCCGCGGCTTCGGTCCGGTCCTTCGAGGCGAGTTCCATGCGTGCGCGCTCCATCGGGGCGAACCGAGCAAGGGCCGAGCCACGCAATCCGATCGCCTAAGCGTCTGATCTGGCGCGACAATCCCGGATCCAGCGGAGGCCGGCAGGCGGGCGCCGGAAAGCCTTGCCGCGGCGGGGCGGCAGGTTTTGCCGGGTCGCGCCGCCCGGGATCGGCCGGAGCCGGAGCGGATCGGGCTCGAACCCTGGAAAGTGCGGGCGCCAATCGCTATAGAATGCCCCGGGTGGCCCGACCCGAACCCGGCGGCCGCCGGATCCGGCCATGAATTCCCTCGACACGCACGCGCCCGCCCACTCCCTCGGCCTGCCCAATTCCCTGGGCCTGCCCAAGCCGCCGCGCGAGACCCGCGTCGTCGTCGCCATGTCGGGCGGCGTCGATTCCTCCGTGGTCGCGGGCCTGCTGGCGCGGGAGGGCTACGACGTCGTCGGCGTCACGCTCCAGCTCTACGATCACGGGCAGGCGACCCATCGCAAGGGCGCCTGCTGCGCCGGCCAGGACATCCACGACGCCCGCGCGGCGGCGGCCCATCTCGGCATCCCGCACTACGTCCTCGACTACGAGGACCGCTTCCGCGACGCGGTGATCGACCGCTTCGCCGAGAGCTACCTCGCGGGCGAGACCCCGATCCCCTGCGTCGAGTGCAACCGCTCGATCAAGTTCCGCGACCTGCTGGGCCTCGCCCGCGACCTCGACGCCGACGCCCTCGCCACCGGCCACTACGTGGCGAGCCGGCCCCTGCCCGAGGATCCGACGCGGCGCGGCCTCTACCGCGCCCTCGATCCGGCCCGCGACCAGAGCTACTTCCTCTACGCGACCACGCCGGCGCAGCTCGACTACCTGCGTTTCCCGCTGGGGGAGCTGGGGAAGGACGAGACCCGGCGTCTGGCGCGCGACCTCGGCCTCGCGATCGCCGAGAAGCCCGACAGCCAGGACATCTGCTTCGTGCCGCAGGGCCGCTACAGCGACGTGATCGCCCGCCTGCGGCCGGACGCGGCCCGCCCCGGCGAGGTGGTCGACCTCGACGGACGGGTGCTGGGGCGCCACGAGGGCATCATCCACTACACCGTCGGCCAGCGCCGGGGCCTGAAGCTCGCGGTCGGCGAGCCGCTCTACGTGGTCCGGCTCGAGCCCGACTCGGCCCGGGTGGTGGTGGGGCCGCGCAGCGCCCTCGCCACCGGCCGCATCCGCCTCACCGACCTGAACTGGCTCGGCTCCGACCCGGTCGAGAGCCTCCCCGACACGGCGCCCGAGGGCCTGCCCGTCGCGGTGCGGGTGCGCTCCACCCGCGAGCCGCGCCCGGCGCTGCTGCATTACCGGGCCGGCCGGCCCGAGATCGAGCTCGCCACGCCCGAGGACGGGGTCTCGCCCGGCCAGGCCTGCGTCATCTACGCCGACGAGGGCCCGCGGGCGCGGGTGCTCGGCGGCGGCACCATCGCCCGCGTCGACGCGTTGTCGGCGCGCCCCGCCCGGGCCGCGTGATCCGGGCCCAACAGGACGATTCCCGACGATGTTGAGTGAGCCGCAGGCAGCGGGCCCCAGCACGGCCCTGATGCGCAAGGCCTATGCCCGCTGGGCGCCCGTCTACGACGTGATCTACGACAAGCTGACGGAGCCGGCCGCGCGCGCCGCCGTCCGGGCCGCCGCCGCCTGCGGCCCGCGCATCCTCGAGGCCGGCGTCGGCACCGGCCTCTCGCTCGGCTACTACCCGGCGGGCAGCTTCGTCTGCGGCGTCGACCTGTCGGAGGACATGCTGCGGCGCGCCCGCGGCAAGGTGCGGCGGCGCGGGCTCGCCCATGTGCGCGGCCTGCAGGTGATGGACGTCTGCCATCTCGGCTACGCCGATGCGAGCTTCGACGCGGTGGTGGCGCAGTTCCTGATCACCCTGGTGCCCGACCCGGAAGCCGCGCTCTCGGAGTTCCTGCGGGTGGTGCGGCCCGGCGGCGAGATCGTGCTGGCCAACCATTTCGGCCAGACGGAGGGGCCGGTCGCCCGGGTCGAGGAGATCGTGGCGCCGCTCTGTACCAAGATCGGCTGGTCGTCGGATTTCAAGGCGACCCGGATCGAGGCCTGGGCGCGGGCCAACGGCGTCACCTTCCTGGGCGTCGCCCCGACCTTCCCGGGCGGCTTCTTCAAGATCCTGCGCATGCGCAAGCCCGCGTGAGCGGGCCCATGCCGAAGGGGAACCCTGCGTGAGCGGGTCCGTGTCAAGGCGGACGCCCGCGTGAGCGGGCCGGTGCCGCCGCCGGACCACGGCCCGGGCGGATCCGAGCCGGCCGCGCGGCAGGGCCGCCTGCGGCGTGCGCTGCGCTTTCTGCCCCTCGTGCTGCTGGTCGGCGTGTCGCTCGCCGTCCTGGTCTCGGGCGCGGCCCATCTCGTCAGCCTCGACGTCCTGCTCGCGTCGCGGGCCTGGCTGCACGGCTTCGTCGCGGCCGGACCCGGTCGGGCCCTGATGGCGGCCTATCTCGTCTATGTCGGGGCCGTCGTCGTCTCCGTGCCGGCGACCCTGATGCTGACCATGATCTGCGGCTTCCTGTTCGGGATCGTCACCGGCGGCCTCGTCGCGGTCGCCGCCGCGACCACGGGGGCGGCCATCGTGTTCTCGATCGGCCGGGGGCCGGGCGCCGACCTCCTGACGCGCGCGGCCGGCCCGCGGCTCCAGGCCTTCGCCGAGGGCTTCCGGCGCGATGCCTTCGGGTACATCGCCTTCCTGCGCCTGCTGCCGCTGTTCCCGTTCTGGATGACGAACCTCGCGCCCGCGGCCTTCGGCGTGCCGCTGCGCACCTTCGTGGGCGCCACCGCGCTCGGCCTGTTGCCGGGCGCCTTCGTGTACGCGGCGACGGGTGCGGGCATCGAGGACGTGGTCGCCGCCCACGAGGCCGCCAAGGCCGCCTGCCAGGCCGCGTCGGAGATCGGCTGCGGCGAGGTGCTGACGCTGCGCGCCCTGGTGACGCCCAAGATGGTGCTCGGCCTCGGCGCCCTGGCGGCCTTCGCGCTGCTCTCGGTGCTCCTGAAGCGGGTCTTCGCGCGCCGCTCCGCGCGCGCCTGAACCGCGGCCGACGGGGCAGGGGGCGCGTTATACTAAAGTACAAGACGCCTCGGGGACAGTATAGCACCCCTTCGGCCCCGCCGGCCCGCGGGTCCGGGGCTGGAGAGGCGGAAACACGCCGGCATCCTGCCCCGCCCGTACAGGCGCGACGCCAGATCTCGCGGCGGACAGATTTGCAGGCCGGATACGGGATAGGAAATACAACTTCCAGTTATTGACCATCTGCCTGCCGCGTCTCTATCCATCCTTGCCAATTCCGGCCCGTGGAAGTGTCGGGTCTCGACGGATGCCGCGTGCTCAGGCTAGGACAGCGGGAGCCGCGCCCGGGCGAGCCCGGGAACGCGATGCAGCGCGGGCCGTACCCGCGTCAGCCGAGGCCCGATGCAAGGCCCGATGCAAGGCCCCGATGAGTGTGCGTGCGGGAACGGACGAGGGACTGGCGGGACCGGCCGATACCGCCGCCGCGACCGTGCGTCCGGGCCTCGCCCGGCATCTCGGCCTCTCGACGCGGCTGTTCCTCGTCACGGTCGCCTTCGTGGCCCTGGCCGAGGTGCTGATCTACGTGCCGGCGGTCACCAATTACCGCCTGTCGTGGCTCTCCGACCGGATCGCGGCGGCGCAGATCGCCGCGTTGGTGCTCGACGCGAGCCAGGGCCAGCCGGTGCCGGACGACCTCGCGCGCCACCTGCTGGTGGGCGTCGGCGCGCGGGCGATCGCGGTGCGGGGGGGCGAGACCCGGCGCCTGCTCTCGATCGATCCCGTCCCCGAGCGTGTCGCCGACATGGTGGATCTGCGCCACGTCACGATCTGGGAGGCGGCGTGGGGCGCGTGGCGCACCCTCGTCGCCCCGGCGGACGCGCCGATCCGGGTGGTCGGCCACGGACGCGACGGCTTCGATCTCGTCGAGATCCTGATCGACGAGGCGCCGTTGCGCGCGGCCATGGTGGATTTCGCGCTGCGGCTCCTCTTCTCGTCGCTCATCGTGGCGGCGGCAGCGGCCGGGCTCGTCTTCGTGGTGCTGCGCTTCGTCATCGTGCGGCCGATGCGCCAGCTCGCCCGGACCATCACGGCCTTCGCGGACGACCCCGAGGGCGTCGACCGGATCATCGGGCCGTCCCGGCGCACGGACGAGATCGGGCTGGCCGAGACGGCCCTCGCCCGCATGGCCCGCGCGCTGGCCGATCAGCTCCGCGAGAAGCAGCGCCTGGCCGAGCTCGGCCTCTCGGTGAGCAAGATCAATCACGAATTGCGCAACATGCTGACCGGCGCGCAGCTCCTCGGCGACCGCCTGGAGGGCACCGCCGACCCGACGGTGCAGCGGGTGGCCCCGCGCCTCGTCGCCACCCTCGACCGGGCGATCCGCTTCTGCGAGGCCACGCTCGCCTACGGGCGCGCCAGCGAGCCGCCGCCGGCCCGGCGCCGGGTCGCCCTGGTCCCCTTGCTCGCGGAGCTGCGGGACCTCGCATCCCTGGCGGCCGACGGCCGCGTCTCGATCCGGGTGGAGGCGGATCAGGATCTCGAGGCCCATGTCGATCCCGAGCAATTGCTGCGGGCGCTGGCCAACCTCGTGCGCAACGCGGTGCAGGCGCTGGAATCCGGCGGCGTCGCGAGCCCGGAAGTGCGGGTCAGCGCCCGCCGCGACGGGCAGGGCGGACCGGACGGCGTGACGATCCTGGTCGCCGACAACGGCCCCGGCCTCTCGGACAAGGCCCGCGCCCATCTCTTCGCCCCGTTCAAGGGCTCGACCCGGGCGGGCGGCACCGGCCTCGGCCTCGCCGTCGCCTCGGAGCTCGTGCGCCTGAACGGCGGCTCGCTCAGCCTCGATGCGGGGACGCGGGGCGCCTGCTTCCGGATCACCCTTCCGGAGGCGACGGATTGCCCGATCGGCTAGGGCCGCTCCCGATCGCAGCGCGGCACGGCTCAAGACTCTCGGCGGGGTGCGTTTCCTGGCCGAACCGGCCGCCCCTTCGAGGATGGACCCCTGCGGCTCGGGAAACGCGCGCGTCCCCCGATCCAAGGATCCCGGGACGGGCTCCGGGGCAGGGCTGCCGCGACGGCCGGTCCGGGCGGCGTGCCGGGATCGGCTCCGCGCCCTATTCCGCGGCGGCCAGGACCGGCTCGGCCACCCGGATGCCGATGTCGCGCAGGAGCGCGGCGTCGTCGTCGGCCTCGTTGTTGGCGGTGGTGAGCAGGCGCTCGCCGTAGAAGATCGAGTTGGCGCCGGCCAGGAAGCAGAGGATCTGCGCCTCGCGGGTCAGGCTCTTGCGGCCGGCGCTGAGCCGGACGCGGGCCCGGGGCATCACGATGCGGGCGGTGGCGCACATCCGCACGAGTTCGAGCGGGTCGACGGCGGGGCGGTCCTCGAGCGGCGTGCCGGGCACGGCGACGAGGGCGTTGATCGGCACGCTCTCGGGATGCGGCGCGTGGTTGGCCAGCACCTGCAGCATCGCCGCCCGGTCGGTGACCCCCTCGCCCATCCCGACGATGCCGCCGCAGCAGACGCCGATCCCGGCCTCGCGCACGTTCTCCAGCGTGCGCAGGCGCTCGTCGTAGGTGCGCGTCGAGATGATGTCGCCGTAGAAATCCGGCCCGGTGTCGAGATTGTGGTTGTAGGAGGTGAGCCCCGCCTCGGCGAGGCGCCGCGCCTGGTCGGCGCTCAGCATGCCGAGGGTGACGCAGGCCTCCATCCCCATTCCGCGCACGCCGCGCACCATGGCGAGCACCGCGTCGAAATCCGGCCCATCCTTCGGCTGGCGCCACGCGGCGCCCATGCAGAAGCGGTGCGCGCCGTTGGCCTTGGCGGCGGCGGCCTCCCTGAGCACCGCCTCGACCGGCATCAGGCGCTCGCGCGCCATCCCGGTGCCCTTGTGATGGGCCGATTGCGGGCAATAGGCGCAATCCTCGGGGCAGCCGCCGGTCTTGATCGAGAGCAGCGCGGCGCGCTGGATGTCGGCCGGGTCGTTGTGCATCCGGTGCACGACGCCCGCGCGGTGCACGAGATCGAGCAGCGGCAGATCGTGGATCGCCCGGATCTCCGCGACGCTCCAATCGTGCCGGATCGCACCGACCGGGTGGGACGACGCGGCCGGGAACGACGCGGCCTCGGGCGACAGGGGGGCGTGGGTCTCGCTCATGCGACCTTTGAGTGGGATCGGAGCGGAAAAATCAAGCCGTGCCGCGCGCGGGAGCGCAAAACGCCCCGCGGTCCCGGGATCGTCGCCCGGGCCGGTCCCGGCCGCTCCGTCAGGGCTGGGGCGCCACCGGCTGGTTCGGGTCGGTGAGCTGGATCGTCCAGCTCTTCTGCTCGCCCGTATCGACCTCGAAGAAGCCGTTGCGGTCGTAGCCCCGAGCCAGGCAATCCTCGACGCCCCGGATGGTGAACTCGGCGTCGCGGGTGCACATCAGCGAGCGCCCGCTCCATTCGCCGCCGCGCGTGTAGTCCACCGCGAAGACGTAGTAGAACCGGGCCGCGAGCGCCCCGCGCAGCAGGGTCTCGCAGCCCTTGGGAGCGAGATCCCACCAGCCCTCCGTGACCCAGCCCTGCGGGTCACGGTAGCCCAGCGCGATGCCGACCTTGCTGGGCGTGAGGTTGCACAGGCGCAGGTCCGCCCGCGCGGGCGCGGCGGCGAGGAGCGCGCCCGCGAGGATCAGCCCGGCGAGGGCGCCGCGCCGCATTCCGCGCGGATCAATCGACGAGGATGATGCGGCAATCGTTGACATTGGTGCGCGTGGGGCCTGGCCGGACGAGGTCGCCGATGGTCTCGAAGAAGCGGGTCGAGTCGTTGTCGGCGAGCATCGCGGCCGGATCGAGGCCGGCCGCGCGCGCCCGCGCCAGGGTGGTCTCGTCCGCGAGGCCGCCGGCCGGGTCGGTCGCCTCGCCGCGACCGCCATCGGTGCCGTCGGTGTCGGCGGCGATGCCGCGGATGCCGGGCGCGCCGTCGAGGGCGATGGCGAGCGCCAGGGCGTATTCCTGGTTCGGCCCGCCGTGGCCCTCGCCCCGGATGGTCACGGTGAGCTCGCCCCCCGAGATCAGCGCCACCTTGCGCCCCTCGGACCGGGCCTGCTTGGCCAGGGCGGCGTGCTCGGCCGCGACCTCGCGGGCCTCGCCCTCGAGATCGGCGCCGAGCATCACCGGCTCGTAGCCGGCCTCGCGCGCGGCGGCGGCGGCGGCCTCCAGCGCGTCGATCGGCCGGGCGATGATGCGGTACTCGGCCCGGGCGAAGGCCGGATCGCCGGCCTTCGGGGTCTCGTTGTTCGGGTCGTCCAGCAGGCGGCGGGCCGCCTCGGGCAGCGGGATGCCGCGGCGCTCGCAGATGGCGCGGGCCTGGGCGAGCGTCGAGGGATCGGGCACCGTCGGCCCCGAGGCGATCACCGCCGGGTCGTCGAAGGGCACGTCGGAGATCGCGAGCGTCAGGATCGAGCGGGCGTTGCGGGCCGCGAGGGCGAGGCGCCCGCCCTTGATGCGCGAGAGGTGCTTGCGCACGGTGTTGATCTCGCCGATCGGCGCGCCCGAGCGCAGCAGCGCGCGGGTGATCGACTGCTTCTCGACCAGCGTGAGGTCGCCGGCCGGCGCGATCCAGTTGGCCGAGCCGCCGCCCGAGAGCAGGACGAGCACCTCGTCCTCGGGGCCGGCCTCGGTGGCAATGCGCAGCGCCTCGCGGGTCGCGGCGATGCCGGCCTCGTCCGGCACCGGATGGCCGGCCTCGACCATGCGGATGCCGGGCGCCTCCTGCCCGTAGCCGTGGCGCGCCACCGCGAGGCCGAGGATGCGCGCCTCCGGCACCCCGTGCTCCTCGCGGTAGAACCGGCTCGCCACCGCCGCCATGCTGCCGCCGGCCTTGCCCGCGCCGAGGATGATCAGCCGGCCGGGCGCCGGGAGCGGCAGGTGCTGGCGCAGGCACTTCTCCGGATGGGCCGCGGCGATGCCCGCGTCGAGGAGGCGGGCGAGCAGGGCGCGGGCGTCGCGGAGGGAGGGATCGATGGCGGCGGTCATGGGGATCCTCGGGGCTCCTCGCGGGGACGTGTCCTCTCGTGCATTCCTCGCCTTCTCGCGGCGACGGGCCCGTTTCTTGCCGTGAGCGCACGATCCTTGATACGTGCTTGCCCGAGCCGCGCCCGGACGGCAAGGCCCAGCTTTCGCCCGTCTCGCCCCCCCTGCGCCCCGGGCCGATCCGCCCGAGGGCGGCCCTCAAGGAACCGACCGGCCCCGTGACCGCACCCGCCCGTCCCGACCTCCCGGCCTCCGGCGCGGATCCCGCCCCGCACCCCGTGGAGCTCCGCCCCGGCGATCCCGGCTGCGGGCTGATCCTCGTCTGCGATCACGCCTCGAACCACGTTCCGGACGACATCGCCCTCGGCCTGCCCGAGGCGGAATTCGGGCGCCATATCGCCTACGACATCGGCGCCGCGGGGGTGACGCGCCGGCTCGCGGACCTGCTCGGCGCCCCGGCGATCCTGACGCATTTCTCGCGGCTGATCATCGACCCGAACCGCGGGCGCGCCGACCCGACGCTGGTGATGCGCCTCTCGGACGGCGCCGTGGTGCCGGGCAACGCCCGCATCGACGCGGCCGGCAAGCAGGCGCGCATCGCCCGGTTCTACGCGCCCTTCGACCACGCCATCGACGCGGCGGTGGCGGCGGCCGAGGCCGCGGGCGTCGCGCCCATGCTCCTGACCATGCACAGCTTCACGCCCTATTGGCGCGGCATCGCCCGGCCCTGGCAGGTCGGCATCCTGTACGATCGCGACGAGCGCCTGAGCCGCCCGCTGATCACCGCGCTCCAGGCCGACCCGGCCGGCCTGACGGTGGGGGACAACGAGCCCTACGGCGGCGGCCTGCCGGGCGACACCATCGATCGCCACGCCACGGCGCGGGGGCTCGCCAACGCCCTCGTGGAGATCCGCCAGGACCTCATCGCCGGGAAGGAGGGACAGGCGGACTGGGCGGAGCGCTTCGCCCGCATCCTGGCGCCCCTGCTGCCCGCGGCCCGCGGCGCTTGACGCGGGCCGCGCGGGCACCGACCTCAGTCGGGCGCACCCATCCCACAGGCAGGGCCCCATGACCGAGATCGACCCGCAGACCCGGACCGAGCTGGAGGCCGCGGCGTTCCGGCGCCTCGTCGCGCATCTGCGCGCGCGCACGGACGTGCAGAACATCGACCTGATGAACCTGGCGGGTTTCTGCCGCAACTGTCTGTCGAACTGGCTCAAGGACGCGGCGGACGCGCGCGGACTGCCGATGAGCAAGGACGAGAGCCGCGAGCAGATCTACGGCATGCCCTACGAGACCTGGAAGGCGCAGCACCAGACCGAGGCGAGCCCGGGGCAGCAGGCGGCCTTCGCGCAGCAGGCGCCCCCCGGCGCGCACGGCGCCTGAGCGGCCCGCGCGCCGGGCCGGGAAAGCTTCCGGTAACGTCGTTCGGCTACCACGAGGGCGAGGGTGCGCGGCTCCGGGGCCGCGCGGCGCCGAGGCGTGACCGAGAAGGCGACGAGGATTTCCATGAACGCGCACGCGATGCCGAAGGCCGGCGACGTCTCCTCCTCCGAGGGCGTCGCCGCGGACGAACTCCGTCAGTTCATCGAGCGGATCGAGCGCCTGGAAGAGGAGAAGGCGGGCATCGCCGGGGACATCAAGGAGGTCTTCGCGGAACTGAAGGGCCGCGGCTTCGACTCCAAGGCCGTCCGGCAGATCATCCGCATCCGCAAGAAGGACCACAGCGAGCGCCAGGAGGAAGAGGCGATCCTCGAGCTCTACATGCAGGCCCTCGGCATGGCGTAGCCCGGTCTCGCCCGGGCACGGGCAGGACGCGGATCGCCGCAACGACCGGGCTCACCCGCGGGCCCGGCCGTCGCGGCGTCGGGCCGTGGGGTCAGTCGGACACCTTGTCGGTCGTCACGCGGAAATCCACGAGGGTGTTCGGCCCGAAGGTCAGCGTCAGCGGGACGTCGGCCGCGTCGCGCCCGTAGGCGATCAGGATCCGGCCGACGCGCGGGCTGTTGTTGCGCGGGTCGAAGGTGTGCCAGCGGTCGCCGAGATAGACCTGCATCCAGGCCGCGAAGTCGCCGGGCGCGTGCGGCTGCGGCAGGCCGATGTCGCTCACGTAGCCGGTGCAGTAGCGGGCCGGGATGTTGAGGCAGCGGCAGAAGGCGATCGCCAGATGCGCGTAGTCGCGGCAGACGCCGCGCTGCTCCTCGAACGCCTCCAGCGCCGTCCGGGTCGGCCGGGAATGATGGTAGCCGAAGCTGATCCGGTTGTGGACGTAGTCGCAGACCGCCTGGACGCGGGCCCAGCCCGAATCGAGGTTGCCGAAGAGATCCCACGCGGTCTGGGACAGACGGTCCGTCTCGCAGTAGCGGCTCCCCAGGAGATAGAGCAGCGCCTCGGACGGGAGGGTTTCGACGCTCCATTCCTGGGCGTCGGCCGCCACCGGGTCCCAGGGCCCGGCATCCCGCACGATCGTATCGGTGCGCAGGGTGAAGCGTCCCTGCGGCGCGACCATGCGGTTGCACCAGTTGCCGAAGCTGTCCCGGTAGCCCTCGAGGGGAACGGCCGGGACGGTGACGAGATGGTCGGGCCGCTCGAGATCCGACACGCGCGAGGCGTGAACGTTCAGCAGGGCGATCAGGGGGGTGGGCTGCGGAAAGTCGTAGGTCATTTCGCAGCCGACGTGAATGCGCATGGGGTCTTTCTGACGGAGCACGAGAGGGCGCGAAACCGGGGTCGGATCGGCCGGGTGCGGTGGCGATCGGAGTCGTCGGCTTGGTGCGGGCGGGATGGCGGGCGACGCGACCGATCGCGCGTCTCGGCCGGGGATGCGAGTGTCGGACGATTCCGGAGCGGGCATGCATCTCGCATGCCGGACGCCGGCGCGCGAGGGCCGCACGGCGCCGTCATCGGCGCGGCCCCATTCTGGATGGTCCCGATGACCGTGTGATGGCGGGCCCGGAGCCCGGGATGCCCGCCCGCGGGTCCGGGCTTCGCCCGCTCAGAAGGCACGCTCTTGCGCAGGCGCGCCCCTGCGCGGGGGCACGCTCGCGTCCGCCTCCCCCCGCCGCAGCCCCTTCGGAGCCGCCACGGGGCCGGAGGCGGGCGTCCTAATCGAGCTTGTCCAGCGCCTGGGCGATGTCCGCGATCAGGTCCTCGACCGTCTCCAGGCCGATCGAGAGACGCACGGCCTCGGGTCCGACGCAGGCGGCGGCCCGCTCCTCGGGCCGGAGCTGCCGGTGCGTCGTCGAGGCCGGATGGATCGCCAGGGACTTGATCTCGCCGATGTTCACGAGGTGGGAGATCAGGTCCAGCCCGGTGATGAACCGCAGGGCCGCGGGCTCCCCGCCCTTGAGCGCGAAGGTGAAGATCGAGCCGGGCCCCTGGGGCACGTAGCGCTTGGCCAGCGCCTCGCCGGGCTGTCCGGGCAGGCCCGGGTAGCTCACCCAGGCGACCTTCGGATGATCCTTGAGGTAGGCCGCGACGACGCGCGCATTGGCGCAGTGCCGCTCCATGCGCAGCGGCAGGGTCTCGATGCCCGTCAGCGTCAGGAAGGCGTTCATCGGCGACAGGCCGGGGCCGAGATCGCGCAGCCCGAACAGGCGACAGGCCACGCCGAAGGGCATGTCGGGGAAACGCTCGCGCACCACGAGGCCGTCGTAGTCGGACCAGGGCTCGTTGATGAGGTTGTAGCGCCCGGGCCGGTTCCAGTCGAAGCGCCCCGCGTCGCAGATCATGCCCCCGATGGTCTGGCCCGAGCCGCCGAGGAACTTCGAGGTCGAGTGGACCACGATGTCGGCCCCATGCTCGATCGGCCGGATCAGGGCCGGGGACGCCAGCGTGTTGTCGACGACGAGCGGCAGGCCGTGGCGCTCGGCGACCGCGGCGATGCCCGCGAGGTCCATCACGGTCGCGCAGGGATTGACGATGGACTCGCAGACGATCGCCCGTGTCCGCGGCGTGATCGCCGCCTCGAAATCCTCCGGCGCCAGCCCGCGGGCGAATTGCGGCTGCAGGTCGTAGCGCCCGTCGAGGCGGCGCATCAGGCCGAGGGAGCCTCCGAACAGGCGCGGCGAGGCGACGTAGGATTCGCCGCTCTTCATCAGCGTCATCAGGACGAGGAGCACGGCGGACTGGCCCGACGAGACCGCGATCGCCGCCTTCGCGCCCTCGAGCGCCGCGACGCGGCGCTCGAGGGCGGCGACCGTCGGATTGGAGCCGCGCGAGTAGGAGAAGCCGGTGCGCCGCATCGCGAAGATGTCGGCGGCCTGCTCGGTCGAGTCGAAGACGAAGCCGTTGGTGAAGTAGATCGGCTGCACCCGCGCGCCCGTCGCCGGATCCGGGGCGGCGCCCGCGTGGATCGCCTGCGTGGCGAAGCGAGGGGTCCTGTCGTCGGCCATGTCGAAACCTCGTCCCGGCGCCCGCGGTCGCCGGTTCACATCGGATGTTCGGCCACGGCTCTCACTTTGCGTGCCGCGGTGCAAGACCCGGCGGCGGGACGGTGCCCGGCGCCCGGTTCAGGCCGCGCGGCGGATGAAGGCGCGGAGCGTCCTGACCAGCGTGGTCGGCTCGTAGGGCTTCGGGATGAAGCGGGCGCCGTCCGGCATGTCGTGCGGGCCGGGCGTTCCCATGCCGGAGACCACCAGAACCGGGATGGACGGCCAGCGATGGGCCACGAGCCGGGCCAGGGCGAAGCCGTCCATGGAGCCCTGAGGCATATCGACGTCGGTCATCAGGACCTCGACGTCGTGGCGGTTCTCCAGGACCTTGAGGGCCTTGTCGGCGTGCGACGCTTCGAGGACCGTGAAGCCCGCCTCGGCGAGCGTGTCGGAGGCCTCCATCAGCAGGAGACCGTCATCTTCCACGAGGAGAACGACGGGTTGCTCAGGAGGGCTTACGGTCATCAGGCTTCGCGGGCGCTCTCTCGAACCGGAGCCCGGGGGCCTAGTCTCCGGGCTCGGCGGCGTCAAGGCGCGGGTCCGGGCGCGGGGTCTCAGCCGGCGGTGAGCCCGGCGAGCGGCGTCTCCAGGTCGAGCACGACCCCGCCCGCCCGATAGGCGAGCCGGACCTGGCCGCCGAAGCTGTGGGCGAGGCTGCGCTGGATCAGGCGGGAGCCGAAGCCCGTCCGCGTCGGCGGGGCGACGGGCGGCCCGCCGCGCTCGCTCCAGCGCAAGCGGAACGCCGGCCCGCCGGCCGCCTCCGCCACGCTCCAGGCGATCGTCACCCGGCCATCGGGCACCGAGAGGGCGCCGTACTTCGCCGCGTTGGTGCCGAGCTCGTGCAGCACCAGCGCCAGGGTCAGCCCGGCCCGGGCGGCCAGCATCACCTCGGGCCCGCGCACCCGGAAGCGCCCCGGCTCGCCGCCGCCGTGCAGCGCCACCGCGGCCTCGACGAGGCCCGAGAGCGAGGCGCTCGACCACGCGCCCTGGAGCAGCACGTCGTGCGCCTGGGCGAGCGCGAGCAGCCGCGCTCCGAGCGCCTCGCCCGCCGCCTCGAGCGAGACGGCGTTGCGCAGGGTCTGGGCGCTGATCGCCTGGACCATCGCCAGGGTGTTCTTCACCCGGTGCGAGAGCTCCTGCATCAGCAGGCTCTGGCGATCCTCGTTCTGCTTCAGCTCGGTGATGTCGCGCGACACCGCCAGGATGCGCTCGGGCCGGCCGTCGGGCCCGTTGATCGGCGTGACCGCGACATCCCACCACGTCGCGTCCCCGGCCCGCGCGAAGGCCGCCTGGAACCGGCTCGCCCGGCCGGCGCCGGCCGCGGCGACGGCCGCCGAGATCACTTCGGGCTCCAGCCAGAACGTCGGCCAGGGGCGCCCGATCAGCGCGGCGTAGTTGGGCGTGCCGAGGATCGCGGGCGCGTTCTCGCTCGCCGTGATGACGTGCCCGTCCCGGTCGAGCACGGCGATGCAGTCGGGCGACGCCCACAGGATGCGGCGGTTGAGCTCCTCGCTGGCGCGCAGGCAGGCGTTCAGCTCCTCGGCATCGGCGAGGCGGGCCGAGCGCTCGGCGAGGTCTCGGCGGTAGCGCGCGTCGACGGCCTCGGCCTCGGCCCGGACCCGCGCGGCCTCGGCGCGGCTGGCGCAGCGCTCGGAGGCGACCATCCGGCCGAGGCGCTGGCTGCGCACCAGCTCCGCGTCGGTCTGGCGGCTGGCCTGCAGCAGCAGGGATCTCAGGAGCTTGTTCTCGGCCTCGAGGGAGGCGACGCGCCGCCCGACCTCGTCCTCCGGCACCGTGATCGTGTGCGTATGCATCGCCGCCCCAGCAGCGCCACCGTGACGGTCCGCGCGGCCCATCCCGCGCGGGCGCACCGACGCCCGACCCGCCGAGCGCATGACGAAGGGGACTTGGATGTCCGCACCGGGACGCAGCCGGCGGCTTGTGCCGCTTCTGCCGACGTCCCGCCCACGTTCCTGCGACTCGGGAAGTGAGTTCAGGCTACCACATTCGACCCTTGACACAAGGATAGAACCGGACCGGACATTGAATCTTCACGGCCATCGACTTGTGCGGTGCGACACAGGTCTGTCATTTGTTACGCCCGAGCAGGACGAGCCAGCCGACGCCCAGGATGAAAACGATCAGCCCGATCGTGACGAAGACCGGGGTGCCGAGGTCGATCAGCCGCGGCGCGAGCTGGGTGGCGAAGGCCGCCACCACCAGCGCGACGGCGACGCGGGCGGCCGCCCGCTCGATCCCGCGGGTGACCTTGTCGAGGCCCTTCACCTCGATCTCC
The DNA here is from genome assembly GCF_056431005.1 of Methylobacterium sp. HJ2. Lineage (NCBI taxonomy): Bacteria > Pseudomonadati > Pseudomonadota > Alphaproteobacteria > Hyphomicrobiales > Methylobacteriaceae > Methylobacterium > Methylobacterium sp. HJ2. The sequence continues at coordinate 209,371 of NZ_JBWJYM010000006.1, forward strand.
ACGGTGACGCGGCCCTGCTTCAGCCGCACCAGCATCAGGTGGATCAGGGTCGGCAGCTCGGAGGCCGCCCCGTAGAGGCCGACGCCCAGCGCCTCGGCCTTGGTCTTGAGGCCCGAGAGGGAGAACTGGGTCTGCATGCTCGCCCGCACGGTCGGGCCGGCGGCGGCGAACAGGTCGAAATTCGGGTCGAGATGACGCATCACCCCGTCGGCGGTGACGAGGCCCTTGAACAGGATCGCGAGGTCGGTGGGCATCGCGAGGTCGTTCTCGCGGGCCATGGTCATGAAGTCGGTGAGCACCAGCCCGAGGTTGAGCGGGATGGAGGAATGGCTCTCGACGAAGGATTGCGCCGACATCTGGAGCTTGGTCATGTCGGGGTTGCTGGTCCCGGTCCAGTCGAGGAGCACGGCCATCAGCCCGTCGGCGTCCTGCTTCAGCATGGCGCCGATCAGCACGAGGAGCTGGTTGCGCCGGCGCTGCGAGAGCCGGCCGATGATGCCGAAATCGATGAAGCCGATGCGGTTGCCCGCCATCGCCAGCATGTTGCCCGGGTGGGGATCGGCGTGGAACACGCCCTCGATCAGCGCCATGCGCAGGAAGGCGTCGGTGCCCTTCTGGGCGAGCAGCTTCTTGTCGATGCCGGCCGCCGCCAAGCGCGCCTCGTCGTTGGGCGGGATGCCGACGATGAACTCCTGGACCAGCACCCGCTCGGAGCACCATTCCCAGTGGATCTTCGGGAACACGATGTCGTCGCGGCCCTCGAAGATCTGGGCGAGCAGCTCGCAGTTGCGGGCCTCGTTCAGGAGGTCGAGCTCGCCGTTGAGGCCCTCGGCGAGGTGGCGCATCTGCTCGCGCGGCTGGTAGCGGGCCATGTCGGGCCATTCCGCCTCGACGATGCGGGCGCCGTGGGCCATCAGCCGCAGGTCGGCCTCGATGATCTTGCGCAGGCCCGGGCGCAGCACCTTGACGATCACGTCCTCGCCCGAGTGCAGGCGGGCCCGGTAGACCTGGGCGATCGAGGCGGAGGCGATCGGCTGGATGTCGAACTCCGCGAAGATCTCCAGCGGGGAGGCGCCGAGATCCTCCTCGAGCTGGGGCCGGATCACATCCCAGGACACCGGCGAGACCTGGCTGTGCAGCTTCTGCAGCTCGTCCGTCCAAGTCGGCGACAGGAGATCCGGCCGGCTCGCCAGCACCTGCCCGAACTTGATGAAGGTCGGCCCGAGCGCCTCGATGGCGCGGCGCAGGCGCTCGGGCTCGGACAGGCGGGTGACGTCGACCCGGGGCTTGCGGCGCGGCAGCAGCGGCAGGTAGCGCAGGCCCAGCCGGTCCACGACGCGGTTGACGCCGAAGCCGATCAGGATCGTGGCGATCTCCGACAGCCTCTGGCGGTCGCGCGCGGCAACGAAGGCGGTCTTCAGCATGAAGCGGGTCGATCCGTTCGGGCGGGAGGCTTGGGCCCGGACAGCACGAGCATCGGGACTTTTTTAGGGTCGGCCCCGCCGGGCGGCCAGCCGGCAGGGGTGATCGGGCAGGGGGGATCGGGCGGGGGATGGGGCGGCGACCCGCGGCCGAGCAGGCCGGCGCCCGCGGAGCCGCGGCCTATCCGCTACCGCCGCTCGTAGAGCAGACGCGCCCGGATCGTGCCCTCGATCTGGCGGATCTCCTCCAGCAACACCTCCGCGTCGGCGCTGCAGGCGTCGGTCTCCAGCACCACGTAGCCGACCTCGCCGTCGGTCTGGTAGAATTGCGCGGCGATGTTGACGCCGGAGCGCGCGAACACCTCGTTGAGGCGCCCCAGCATGCCCGGCAGGTTGCGCTGGACGTGGATGAAGCGGGTGCCCGTGGGGCGGGCCGGCAGCTGCACCTGCGGGAAGTTCACCGCGCCGATGGTCGAGCCGATATCGGAGTAATCCACCAGCTTGCGCGCCACCTCGGAGCCGATGCGCTCCTGCGCCTCCTCGGTCGAGCCGCCGATATGGGGCGTCAGGATCACGTTCGGGATGCCCTGGAGCGGGGAGACGAAGCGTTCGCTGTTGGAGCCGGGCTCCTTCGGGAAGACGTCGACGGCCGCGCCGCGCAGGTGGCCGTCGCGGAGCGCCGCGGCCAGCGCGTCGAGATCGACCACGGTGCCGCGGGCGTTGTTGATCAGGAACGCGCCGGGCTTCATCTGGGCGATCTCGGCCGCGCCGATCATGTTGGCGGTGGCCTCGGTCTCGGGCACGTGGAGCGAGACCACGTCGCTCTGGCCCAGCAGCGCCGCGAGGCTCTCGACCGGCTCGGTGTTGCCGTGGCGCAGCTTGTCGCTGTGGTCGTAGAAGATCACCCGCATCCCCATCGCCTCGGCGAGCGTGGAGAGCTGCGTGCCGATGTTGCCGTAGCCGACGATGCCGAGCGTCTTGCCGCGCACCTCGACGGAGCCCGCCGCCGACTTGTCCCAGGCGCCCGCATGTGCGCCGACCGAGCGCGGCACGATCTTGCGCAGCAGCATCACGATCTCGCCGATCACCAGCTCGGCCACCGAGCGGGTGTTGGAGAAGGGCGCGTTGAAGACCGGGATGCCGCGGTGGCGCGCGGCCTCGAGATCGACCTGGTTGGTGCCGACCGAGAAGCAGCCCACGGCGAGCAGCCGGTCGGCCGCCGCGAAGGCCGCCTCGTCGAGCTGGGTGCGCGAGCGGATGCCCACGATGTGGGTGCCCTTGAGCGCCTCGTGCAGGGCCTCGCGGTCCAGCGCCTTGGGCAGCCGCACGAGGTTGGTGTAGCCCGCCCCCTGCATCAGCGCGACCGCGCTGTCGTTGATGCCCTCGAGCAGCAGGACCCGGATCCGGTCCTTGGGCAGGGAGAGCTTCTCGGGCAGGGTGTCGCGCGCGGTCGAGGGCGTCATGGCGGGCTTTCCGGTCGGGATCGCGGGCCGTCGTCGCGCCGTCGTGGCACCGTCCTGGCGAAGTCCCGCGTGAGTCGCGGCAGCGATAGGAGCGGCCTGCGTGCAACGCAACACGTGCGCGGCGGGTCTGCCCTGCGCAGGCGCGACAGACCGGCGCCACCGTTTGCCGCGCCGCCGGTGCGGGGGCCCCGGTCCCGTCCCCGGTTCCTGGCGCGGCCCCGCTGCGCCCATCCCGTCCTTGCACCGCCCTCCCGCCCGGGCGTACACGGCGGGACGACGGTTCACGGCCCCAGGAGACAGCGATGAGCGACCGGCAGCCCGGCTTCAACACCCTGGCGATCCACGCCGGCGCGACCCCGGACCCGACCACGGGCGCGCGGGCGACGCCGATCTACCAGACCACGAGCTTCGTCTTCGACGACGTGGACCACGCCGCCTCGCTGTTCGGGCTGCAGGCCTTCGGCAACATCTACACCCGCATCACCAACCCGACGAACGCGGTGCTGGAGGAGCGCATCGCCGCCCTCGAGGGGGGCACGGCGGCGGTGGCGGTGGCCTCGGGCCACGCCGCCGAGTTCCTGACCATGCACGCCCTGATGCAGCCGGGCGACGAGTTCGTGGCCGCCAACAAGCTCTACGGCGGCTCGATCAACCAGTTCAACCATTCCTACAAGAACTTCGGCTGGGAGGTGCGCTGGGCCGACACCGACGACCCGGCCTCGTTCGAGGCCGCGATCACGCCCCGCACCAAGGCGATCTTCTGCGAGTCGATCGCCAATCCGGGCGGCGTCATCACCGACATCGCCGCGCTCTCGGAGATCGCCCGCCGCCACAACATCCCGCTCATCGTCGACAACACGATGGCGACGCCGTACCTGATCCGGCCCTTCGAGCACGGCGCCGACATCGTGGTGCACTCGGCCACCAAGTTCCTCGGCGGACACGGCAACTCGATCGGCGGCCTCATCGTCGACGGCGGCAGCTTCAACTGGGCGGGCGACGCGCGCTACCCGATGCTGAGCCAGCCGCGGCCGGAATATTCCGGCATGGTGCTGTCCGAGACCTTCGGCAATTTCGGCTTCGCCATCGCCGTGCGGGTGCTGGGCCTGCGCGATCTCGGGCCGGCGCTCTCGCCCTTCAACGCCTTCCTGATCCTCAACGGCATCGAGACCCTGCCGCTGCGGATGCAGCGCCATTCGGACAACGCGCTGCGCGTGGCGACCCACCTGGCCGGGCACCCGGCGGTGTCCTGGGTGAGCTATCCGGGCCTCGAGAGCGACCGCTACCACCAGCTCGCCCAGCGTTACACGCCGAAGGGGGCGGGGGCGGTGTTCACCTTCGGCCTGAAGGGCGGCTACGAGGCGGGGGTGCGCCTCGTCTCGAGCCTCGAGCTGTTCTCGCACCTCGCCAATATCGGCGACACCCGCTCGCTGATCATTCACCCGGCCTCGACCACCCACCGCCAGCTCACCGACGCGCAGAAGAGCGCGGCCGGCGCCGGGCCGGAGGTGGTGCGGCTCTCGATCGGGCTCGAGGACCCGGCCGACCTGATCGAGGATCTCGACGCGGCCCTCCAGGGCTGAGCCGGGATCCTCGGGGATTGTTCGCCTGCGCCGCCCCGGGCCTGGGGCTGAGGGGCCGGGCGCGGGGCATGGCATAGGGCAGGGGCGTGGGCGAGATCGCGCCGCGCGCCGTACCCGGAGCGCCGCCCGCCATCGCGGCGGCCCCGGACGGATGTGGATTATGCCGGCTCTACATCCGTAAGTGGTATAGCCAGGCTTCGGTTGCGCACTATCTTGTTCCTCGGCGCGCCTGGACGCGCTCAAGAATCTAGTCCGAGGAAACGCGAGATGCTCAAGATCTTCATTCCGGCGGTGGCGCTCGCCACGGTCGCGGTTACGCCTGCCCTGGCCCTGGAGGTGACGAAGACCGCCACGGTCGCCGCCTCTCCGGACGCGGTGTGGAAGACGATCGGCGGGTTCTGCGGCATCGGCGACTGGCACCCCGTCATCGAGAAGTGCGCGCTGTCGAAGGCCGGCGGCAAGGAAGAGCGCACCCTCTCGCTGAAGGGCGGCGGCACGATCGTCGAGCAGGAGCAGGCCCGCGACGACAAGAAAATGAGCTACACCTACACGATCCTCTCGGGACCGCTGCCGGTGGAGGATTACAAGTCGACGATCATGGTCGAGAAGGACGGCGCCGGCTCCAAGGTGACGTGGACCGGGAGCTTCAAGGCGAAGGGCGCGCCCGACGACAAGGCGAAGGACGCCATCGCGGGCGTCTACGACGCCGGCCTGAAGGGCATCGCCGCCAAGGCGAAGTAAGGGGTCGAGCCGAGGCGAGGGCGCTCGACCCGCCCGCGCCTCGGCGTCGCGATCCGCTCGCGGCTTCGTCCGCGCGATCCCCGCGCGTCGGTCCTACCCCCGCGCGGGCGGTCCCGGGGCGGCGCGCCGCGCGACGCGGCGCGGCCGTCTCAGTTTAGGTAGGTGCGGATCCAGTTCGGGGAGAGGATCTCGCCCTCCTCGGTGATGATCCAGGGCTGCTTGGCCGGGTCGGTCAGCGCCCCGGCGGCAGCGGCGATCGCCTCGCGCAGGGTGCCGAACCGCTCCGGCTGGGCCAGCGGTGAGCTCGCCGGGACCGTGCGCCAGATCGTGAGATCGGCGGGCCGTTCGAGAGCTTCGGTTTCCATGATGCTCTGTTCCTTCCGAACCTGTTTCGTCCGTCCAGGCGCCTGCCCCGCCGGTACGAAAGCCCAGGGCGGGAGCGCCATGCAGATGTCGTCGTCAATGCCAGCATCTTCGGGGCAGCATTGCGATCTTTTTCGCAAACCGACTACCGATGTGGCCACGATACCGACGCAATGCAACAGCCTTGCGGCCGCCATATTCCTGCGCCGATGCCGCAGCTCCACTTGAAGATACCGGCATCTTTCACGTGCGAAGATTGTCCCAGCCAGTGATGACCAATCCGTTATCGTCTTTTCGCCCGAAAAGGCCGTGCGCTGCCGCACGCCCGTTTCCGGCCGGCCTCCCGTGTTGAAGGGTCCTGCCTGAACGACCAGTTAAGGCTTCGACCGGGGTGCGCGCCGCAGCGCGATCCGGCGGCGGTGGTGCGCCATATCCACACCCGAGGGAGTTCCTGAGACCGTGCCGGACCGCTTCGTGCGCATCGCCCTGGCGGCGGCGCTTGTGCTGCTCGGCCTGTTCGTGGCCCAGCCCTACCTGACGGCGCTGCTGTTCTCCGCCGAGACGCCACGGGCCGTGACCGCGCGGGGCGAGCTCGCGCCCGCCGAATCCTCCACGGTCGCCCTGTTCGAGCGGGCGAGCCCCTCGGTGGTGCACGTCTTCGCCCAGGCGGCGGCGCGCAGCCAGGGCCTCCTGAGCCTCGACGAGGAGGACGAGCTGGGCCAGGAAGGCGGGGGCCGGGAGGGCGGGACCCAGACCGGAACCGGCTTCGTCTGGGACGCGGCCGGCCACGTCGTCACCAACAACCACGTCGTGCAGGCGGCCACGCAATCGGGCGGCTCGATCGCCGTGCGGCTCTCCTCCGGCGAGGTGGTGGGCGCGACCCTGGTCGGCACCGCCCCCGCCTACGATCTCGCCGTGCTCCAGCTCGGCCGCGTCGCCCGGATGCCGCCGCCGCTCGCCATCGGCACCTCCGCCGACCTCAAGGTCGGGCAATCGGCCTTCGCCATCGGCAACCCGTTCGGCCTCGACCACACCCTGACCACCGGGGTGATCAGCGCTCTGCAGCGCCGCCTGCCCACCGCCGAGGGTCGCGAGCTCGCAGGCGTGATCCAGACCGACGCGGCGATCAACCCGGGCAATTCCGGCGGCCCGCTGCTCGATTCCGCCGGGCGGCTGATCGGCGTCAACACCGCGATCTTCTCGCCGTCGGGGGCGAGCGCCGGCATCGGCTTCGCGGTGCCGGTCGACGTGGTGAACCGGGTCGTGCCCGATCTCATCCGCAACGGCCGGGTGCGCAATCCCGGCATCGGCATCATCGCCGGCCAGGAGGCGACCGCGGCCCGGCTCGGCATCGACGGCGTCGTGGTGCTGCGGGTGCTGCGCGGCTCGCCCGCGGCCGCGGCGGGGCTGCGCGGCGTCGATCCGCAGAGCGGCAGCCTCGGCGACGTGGTGGTGGGGGTCGGCGACCGGCCGGTCCACCGCCTCGCCGACCTCACCGCCGCGCTGGAGGCCGCGGGCGTCGGGCAGGCCGTGGACTTGACGGTGGCGCGCGGCGGACGCACCCGGACGGTGCGGGTCATCACCGCCGACGTCGCGGAGAACCGCCAGTGACCCCGTTCGTGCCTCTCCTCGCGTCCCTCCTGCTGGCGCTGCCCGCCGCCGCCGCCGAGAGGCCGGCGCGCCCCCAGCTCTGCCCGGAGGACGCGCCCGAGGGCGTGCGCCTGCCGCCGCAGCCGGGCTGCGGCCCGCGCGAGGCGCGGGCGCGGGCGACGGGCGACGGCTTCCGCGATCTCGGCAACGGGGTGCGGCTGAAGCTCGGCGGCCGCGTCGGCGCCGAGTACGGCGCGCGTCCCTGACGGATGGGCCTGCTCCTCGGCCTCGCCGCCTGCCTCGGCCTGTGGTGGCTCTCCCGGAACGGGGGGCGGCTCGACGCGCGCCTCGCCGGCCGGCTCGCGCGGCGCGCCGGGCCCTGGCTGCTGATCGGCCTCGCGGCCCTGATGCTCCTGCGCGGGCAGCTCGGCCTCGCGCTGGTCCTCGGCCTCGGCGGCGTCTGGCTGCTCGAGGGCGCGCAGGGCGTGGGCCGGCGCCTCGGCGCGCAGGGGCGCCGCCTCGCCGCCGGCCACCCGCTCGGCGCGCTCTGGCGCCGGGTCACCGCCGGGCGGGCCGCCGTCCCGGGCCAGGCCCGCTCGCGGCTGATCGAGATCGATCTCGGGCCCGACGGCGCGCCGACGGGCGGGCGGGTCGCGGCCGGGCCCTGGGCCGGCGCGCCGCTGGAGGCGCTGCGGCCCGACGCGCTCCGGGCGCTGGTCGGGCTCTGCGCCGCGCAGGATCCGGAGGGCCTGCGCCTGTTAGAGGCGTATCTGGACCGCCGGCGTCCCGGCTGGCGTGTAGACGCTGAGGCTGATCGAGACCCGGGGCCGGGCCGTCCGCCGAAGCCAGGGGCGATGACGCAGGACGAGGCGTACCAGATCCTGGGGCTTCAGCGCGGGGCGTCCGCTGAGGAGGTCCGCACGGCGCATCGCGGCCTCATGAAGAGCGCCCATCCCGACCAGGGCGGGAGCTCGGAACGGGCGGCCCGCATCAACGCGGCCCGCGACAGGTTGCTGAACCGACATCGCTGAGACTCCACGCGCGATGGCCAGATGGGACGGGTCCCGGCGGGCGAACGGCCAGCCGGCGGCACGCGCCGCGGCGAGGGCCGCGGCGTCGAGGCGGCCCGGTGGGGCCGCGTACGGTGGCGGGTGGGGGCCGGCGCCCCCGGCACCTCAGCTCCGCGTGGCGAAGCAGCTGAAGCCGTTGCGCTTCAGGGCCGAGCAGGCGTCCTGCGCGGAATCCTGCTCGGTGAAGCCCGAGAAGCGGGCGCGGTAGAGCGTGGCGCCGCCGTGCTCGACCTTCACGGTGTAGGGGGCGGCCTTGGACAGGGAGCCGCCGACCTTGGCGCGCGCCTCGGCCAGCATCGACTTGGCCTTGCCCTCGTCGTCCATCGCGCCGAGCTGGATCACCCAGGCGGTCGGCGTCACGCGGGGGCCGTTGGCCAGGGCCTTCGGGGCCTCCGCGCGGGCCGGCGGCGCGTCGATCGAGGCGAGGCGCGCCTCGGACTTGCCGGATTCGGATCTGCCCGCTCCCGGGAAGGGCGCCTGCCCGGCGGAGCCCGCATAGGCCTGGGCGTTGCGGGGCAGGGCGCGCCCGGAGCCGGGGGTCGCCGTCGAGCGGTGCGGCGCGATGTCGAGGGGCTGGCCCGCGTCGGTGGAGTTCGTGGTCTCGACCTCGTCGTCCTCGGCCGAGGCGAGCTGCGTGCGGGTGCGCGAGACCGAATCGGCCACCACCGCCGGGCGGGCGCGCTCGGCCACCTCGACGATCGGCGCCGCCTGCCGGGCGCCCGCATAGGCGCGGGGCAGGCTGGCGCGGACGAGGTCGGCCATGATCCGGTCGCGGCTCGCGCCCGACTTGCCGCCGAGCACGATCGCCACGATCTGGCGGTCGTCGGACTTGGCCGCCGTCATCAGGTTGAAGCCGGAATCGCGGGTGTAGCCGGTCTTGATGCCGTCCACGCCCTCGACGTTGCCGAGCAGGTGGTTGTGGTTGCCGATGACCCGGCCGCGGAAGGCGAAGGAGCGGGTCTGGAAGTAGCGGTAGTAGCGCGGGAAGCGGTCCTGGATCGCGCGGGCCAGCACCGTGAGGTCGCGGGCCGTGGTGATCTGGTCGGCATCGGGCAGGCCCGAGGCGTTGACGTAGGTGGTGCGGCTCATGCCGAGGGCGTGGGCCTTGGCGGTCATCGCCTGGGCGAAGCGCTCCTCGGAGCCCGCGATGTTCTCGCCGATGGCGCAGGCCACGTCGTTGGCCGACTTGGTGACGATCGCCTTGATGGCGTCCTCGACGGTGATCGAGGAGCCGGGGCGCAGGCCGAGCTTCGAGGGGGCCTGCGCGGCGGCGTGCGCCGAGATCGTCAGCTCGGAATCGAGGGCGAAGCGGCCCTTCTCCATCTGCTCGAAGAGCATGTAGAGGGTCATCACCTTGGTGATCGAGGCGGGGTGGCGCAGCGCGTCCTCGTTCACCGCGTGCAGGGTGCGGCCGGTCTTCACGTCGACCACCATCGCGGCGTAGGGCGGGTTGTAGCCGCCGCCGGCGCGGACGTGGTGGTGGCTCCGGCGGCGCGCCTCGGCGGGGGAGGCCAGCGCCGAGAGCACGGCCGCGGCCGCGAGAGTCGCGGCCAGGGCGGGGACCGTCCGGGAGCGGCTGGTTACGCTACGCATCGCAGGTGATCGCCCTCGACAGACCGGCAACGGCCGGTTTGCATCGCACCATTCAGGGGGCCGTCGCCAAGTGCCGCGTGGCCCCGCTGCATCTCCGAAAGATTAGGCAGCCGCGGTTACGCCGCGGTTAATGGAACGCGGCGCTTTCGCGGCACCGGCCCCGCCGTGCCTTGACCCGGATGATGCGCCGCACAACACTGGCCCCGCTCCGGGCGGCGCTCCCGCGCCGCCGGGCGCCCGGCCAGGAGGCATCCGCGGTGCAGACGATTTCCCCCTTCGCGTCCCTGTTCCCGACCCCGGCCTCGGGCCCGATCGGAAATCCCCTGAGCCGCGCTTCCGCGGCGACGCGGACCGCCCAGGCGATCGGCATCGAGTGGTACGACGTGCTGCGCCAGGGCCGAGAGGCCGCCCTCGAGGCCGCTCGCGGGCTCGCGACGGCCCGGAGCCCCGGAGCGGCGCTGGCGATCCAGGCGGACTACCTGCGCGGGGCCGGGACGCGCTGGGCGAGCCAGGCGCCGGCCCTCGGCGATCTCTACGGGCAGATGCTGCGCGACCTCATGGGCCTCGCCCCCGCGGGCGGGCGCGTCAAGGCGCCCTGATCCCGCCCGATCCCGGGCCCCGCCCCCGGACAGTTTCGCGCAGGCGACTGGCGAAGTCGCCTATCGATCTGTAGATTGTGGAGGCGCGAGGACATCCGTGGCCCCGCGCACCTCGACAGGGCGGATATCCGCAACCGCACAGGGTTCGGTTCGACAGAGATGATTCAGGTCCCGATGCGGGGCACCGCTCGCGCGCCCGCCGGCGTTCCGGCTGCCTCGACACGCTTCTCGGCGACGGCCGCCGGCCCGGGCGGATCCGGGGGAGACGACCGCTCGAACACGGCGATCATCACCCGCACCCGGACGCGCACCAAGCGGCCGAGCCTCTACCGCGTCCTGCTCCTCAACGACGACTACACGCCGATGGAGTTCGTGGTGCTGGTGGTCGAGCGATTCTTCAATAAGACGCACGACGACGCCTACCAGATCATGATGCACGTGCATCAGAACGGCGTCGGGGAGTGCGGGGTGTTCACCTACGAGGTCGCCGAGACCAAGGTGACGCAGGTCATGGACTTTGCGCGCAAACACCAACATCCTCTCCAGTGCGTTATGGAAAAGAAATAGGCACCCCACTCAGAGGCCAGCTTTGCCCAGCTTCTCACGCAGCCTAGAACAAGCCCTCCACCGCGCCCTGGCGCTGGCCGGAGAGCGCCGCCACGAATATGCGACGCTGGAGCACCTGCTGCTCGCGCTGGTCGACGACCAGGACGCGGCGGCCGTCATGCGGGCCTGCAACGTCGAGATCGACACGCTCAAGCGCAGCCTCGTCGAGTACGTCGACACCGAACTCGCCAACCTGAAGGGCGACGGGCGCCAGGACGCCAAGCCCACGGCGGGCTTCCAGCGCGTGATCCAGCGCGCGGTGATCCACGTGCAATCGTCCGGCCGCGAGGAGGTGACGGGGGCCAACGTGCTGGTGGCGATCTTCGCCGAGCGCGAGAGCCACGCCGCCTACTTCCTGCAGGAGCAGGACATGACCCGCTACGACGCGGTCAACTACATCAGCCACGGCATCGCCAAGCGCCCCGGCGCCTCGGAGGCCAAGCCCGTGCGCGGGGCCGAGGAGGAGGGCGCCTCCGAGCGTCCGAGCGACGACGGCGACGGCCGCACCAAGAAGAAGGGCGACGCCCTCGACGCCTATTGCGTCAACCTCAACAAGAAGGCCCGCGACGGCAAGATCGACCCGCTGATCGGCCGCGAGGCCGAGGTGCAGCGCACGATCCAGGTGCTGTGCCGCCGGCAGAAGAACAATCCACTGCTCGTCGGTGACCCCGGCGTCGGCAAGACCGCGATCGCCGAAGGGCTCGCCCGCAAGATCATCCAGCATGAGGTGCCGGAGGTTCTGGCCGAGGCGACCGTGTTTTCCCTCGACATGGGCACGCTGCTCGCCGGCACGCGCTACCGCGGCGACTTCGAGGAGCGCCTCAAGCAGGTGATGAAGGAGATCGAGGCGCATCCCAACGCCATCATGTTCATCGACGAGATCCACACGGTGATCGGCGCCGGCGCGACCTCGGGCGGTGCGATGGACGCCTCGAACCTCCTCAAGCCGGCCCTGGCCTCCGGCTCGCTCCGCTGCATCGGCTCGACCACCTACAAGGAGTACCGCCAGTACTTCGAGAAGGACCGCGCCCTGGTGCGGCGATTCCAGAAGATCGATGTCAACGAGCCCTCGATCCCCGATACCATCGAGATCGTGAAGGGCCTGCGCCCGTATTTCGAGGAGTTCCACAAACTCAAGTTCACCACCGAGGCCGTGAAGGCTGCGGTCGAGCTGTCGGCGCGCTACATCAACGACCGCAAGCTGCCCGACAAGGCGATCGACGTGATCGACGAGACGGGCGCCTCGCAGATGCTTGTGCCCGAGGCGCGGCGCAAGCGCGTCATCGGGATCAAAGAGATCGAGGCCACCATCGCCACGATGGCCCGCATCCCGCCCAAGACCGTGTCGAAGGACGACGCGGTGGTGCTCCAGCACCTGACCGAGAACCTCAAGCGCGTGGTCTACGGCCAGCCCAACGCCATCGAGGCGCTGACCTCGGCGATCAAGCTCGCCCGCGCGGGCCTGCGCGACCCCGACAAGCCGATCGGCTCCTACCTGTTCGCGGGCCCGACCGGCGTCGGCAAGACCGAGGCGGCCAAGCAGCTCGCCGCCTCCCTCGGCGTCGAGATGCTGCGCTTCGACATGTCGGAATACATGGAGCGGCACACGGTCTCGCGCCTCATCGGTGCGCCTCCGGGCTATGTCGGCTTCGACCAGGGCGGCCTGCTCACCGACGGCATCGACCAGCACCCGCACTGCGTGCTCCTCCTCGACGAGATCGAGAAGGCGCATCCGGATCTGTTCAACATCCTCCTGCAGGTGATGGACCACGGCAAGCTAACCGACCACAACGGCAAGCAGGTCGATTTCCGCAACGTCATCATCATCATGACGACGAATGCGGGCGCCTCGGATCTCGCCAAGTCCGCCTACGGCTTCACCCAGGCCAAGCGCTCGGGCGACGACGTGGAGGCGATCAACCGGCTGTTCGCGCCGGAATTCCGCAACCGCCTCGACGCGATCATCTCGTTCGGCCACCTGCCGAAGGAGGTCGTCGCCAAGGTCGTCGACAAGTTCGTGCTCCAGCTCGAGGCGCAGCTCGCCGACCGCAACGTCACGATCGAGCTCTCGGACGAGGCTCGCGACTGGCTGGTCGAGCACGGCTACGACGATGCTATGGGCGCCCGCCCGATGGCACGGCTGATCCAGTCGACCATCAAGACCCCGCTCGCCGACGAGGTGCTGTTCGGGCGCCTCAAGGAAGGCGGCGCCGTGAAGGTCGTGGTCAGGAAGCCGGAGGATGCGGAGGCCAAGGCCGGCGTGAAGGACAGCCTCGGCTTCGAGTTCCCGGCGGGCCCGGTGACTCCGAAGCCCGAGAAGGACGTCACCAACGCGGCGCGCAAGAAGCGCGCGAAGCCGCGCACCGCCAGCCGGAAGAAGCCCCCGAAGGACGACAAGGGCGGCGGCGGCTCGGGCGGGCGCGGCGTGCGCACCGTGCCGAAGGTTCCGCTGGTCCGCGCCTGACCGGCCGGCACGGGGTTCCGCCCGGATCGTTGCGAGGGTATGAGCGCGGCGGCGCCACGGCGCCGCCGCGAGGGAAGGGGGCTCCATGACCGACGACCTGCAGGAGGGCCCCCTCGCGCCGACCGCCTACGCTCCGCCGCCGCAGAAGCTCACGGCGCGCGAGCAGCGCCGCCGCAGACGCCTGCGCCGTCGGCGGGGCGAGGAGTTGCTGGCCTGGGTGTTGGTGCCCCTGATCTGCGTCGGGATCTACTGGAGCGTAACGGCGGGCCTCGAATTCCTCGGCACGTCGCCCGGTCAGGTCTGGGACCAGCTGATGCAGGTCAAGGCGATGATGGAGAAGCGCAGCGGCACGTGAGGCGGGCGCCGGAAGTGAGGGGAACGCCCCTCACCCGCGCCGCAGCGCGTGGACCGAGAACAGGGCGCCCGGATCGGTCCAGACGGAGAGCGCCGACCAGCCGGCCTCGGCGGCCAGCGCCTGGAAGCCCGGCACCGTGTACTTGTAGCTGTTCTCGGTGTGGATCGACTCGCCCGCCGCGAAGTCGAAATGGCGTCCGTCGACGGAGACGGTCTGCGCGCGCAGGCTGACGAGGTGCATCTCGATCCGCGAGGCCGTGCGGTTGAACAGGGCGCGATGGGCGAAGGCCGCGACGTCGATATCGGCGCCGAGTTCGCGGTTGATGCGGGTCAGCACGTTGCGGTTGAAGGCGGCGGTGACGCCGGCGGCGTCGTCGTAGGCCGCCTCCAGCACGCCCGCATCCTTCACGAGATCGACGCCGACGACCAGCACCGCGTCCTCGCCCAGGATCGCGCCGAACTGCCGGAGCAGGCGCGCGGCCTCGGGCGGCTCGAAATTGCCGATGGTCGAGCCGGGGAAGAACCCGGCGCGCGCCGCGGCGCCGAGTTCGGTCGGAAGCGAGAACGGCCGGGTGAAGTCGGCCGCCACCGCGGCGACCCGGAGCGCCGGGAAATCGGCGCGCAGGCCCTCGGCCTGGTCGGCCAGGAACTCGCCCGAGACGTCGACGGGCACGTAGGCGGCGAGGTCGGGCAGGTGGCGCAGCAGGCGGCGTACCTTCACGGTCGAGCCGCTGCCGAACTCCACCAGCGCGGCGCCCCGGGGCAGGGCGGCGGCGATCTCGGCGCCGCTGGCGTCGAGGATGCCGAGCTCGGTCCGGGTCGGGTAGTATTCCGGCAGGACGGTGATCGCCTCGAACAGGTCGGAGCCGGCGGCGTCGTAGAAGTACTTCGCCGGCAGCGACTTGCGCCCCCGCGAGAACCCCGCGACGACGTCGTCCAGGAAGGCGGCGGGTTCCGGGGCCTGGGCGACGGGCGTCGCGTTCGCGAAGACGGGCTTGACGGTCACGGGCAGGGTACTCCGAACGGGGTGCGGCTCACGCGTTACTCTTGGCCAGGCGCAGGCCGGTGAACTGCCAGCGCTGATGGGGATAGAAGAAGTTGCGGTAGGGCAGGCGGGCGTGGCCGTCCGGCGTCGCCACGGAGGAGCCGCGCAGCACGTACTGGCTCGCCATGAACTTGCCGTTGTACTCGCCGAGCGCCCCCGGCAGCGGCCGGTAGCCCGGATAGGCGGCGTAGGCGCTGCGGGTCCATTGCCAGACGAGGCCGAAGGCGTCGTCGAGGCCGTGATCGCGGGCGGCGACCTCCCACTCGGCCTCGGTCGGCAGGTCGCGCCCGGCCCAGCGGGCATAGGCGTCAGCCTCGTAGTAGCTGATATGGGTGACGGGCAGGTCCGGCTCGATCGAGCGGCGCCCGCCGAGCGTCATCGTGCTCCAGCCGCCGTCCTCCTCCCGCCGCCAGTAGCCCGGCGCCTCCCAGCCCTCGGTCTGCGCGGCGATGAAGCCGTCCGAGAGCCAGAGATCGGCGCGGGCGTAGCCGCCGTCGCGCATGAAGGCGAGCCATTGCCCGTTGGTGACGAGCGCCCGCTCGACCGTGCAGGGCAGGATCAGGCTCTCGTGGCGGGGATGCTCGTTGTCGAAGGAGAAGCCCTCGCCCGCATGCCCGATCTCGACGATGCCGCGGGGCAGGTCCACGCTGCCGCCGCGGGCCGTCGGCCGGGGAAAGCGCCACGCCGCGTCGTAGACCGCGCCGAGCGGGTTCTGCGCGAAGGCGTGCAGGATGTCGGTGAGCAGGAGCTCCTGGTGCTGCTGCTCGTGGTAGAGCCCGATCTCCAGGATCGGCAGAACGGCCTCGAGCGCGGCCGGGGCGGCCTGGCCGAGCAGGGCCTCGACGGCCGCGTCGACGTGGCGGCGGTAGGCGGCGACCGCCTCGGCATCCGGCCGGGTGATCAGGCCGCGGGCGATGCGCGGCTGCCGCGGGCCGGCGGCGACGTAGTAGGAATTGAAGAGGTAGTGCCAGCGCTCGTCGTGGATGGCGTAGCCGGGTAGGTGCTCGCGCAGCAGGAACTGCTCGAAGAACCACGTCGTGTGCGCCCGGTGCCATTTCGTCGGGCTCGCGTCCGCCATCGACTGGATCTGTTGGTCCTCGGGCGAGAGCGGCGCGGCGCGGCGCTCGGTCTCGGCACGGACGTGGCGGTAGGCGGCGATCCAGGCCGCCCGGTCGACCGGACGGGCGCCGACGGGCGGCGGCGGGAAGGCCGGGCGAGCGGCGTCTCTCGAGATGTCTCTCGGCGCGGATTCGCGGGTCGCGGCTGTCGCTGCCATACGATCCTCCTCTCTTCACGGCCGTCCGGACAACGATCCTGCTGCGCGGATAGCGGTCGCGGGGAGATATGGCCTGCGGCCGGGCGGACAACGGCAGCGCGGCAATTCTGTCGCGCCGTCCCGCCGCCGCCGACGGGCGGCGCGGGCCGCCGGCGTGCGATCCGGCACCGCGCGGACGATCCGGAGCCTTTTTCCGGCCTCAGTGAGATGGCCTTAACCCTGCCGTCCGAGAGTACCGGTCCGAGCGACCGGTTCACGCGCGAGAGGGCCTGGCGGACCAATGCGGATCGATCTCATGGCCGGTGCGAGCCTGTCCGTCAGCGCGCTGCGGGCGCCGACCGAGCCCACGATCCTCGTCTTCGATTCCGGGCTCGGCGGCCTGACCGTGCTGGAGCAGGTGCGGCGCGCGCGGCCCGACGCCCGCTACGTCTACGCCGCCGACGACGCCGCCTTCCCGTACGGGCGGCTCGGTGAGGCGACGCTGGTCGCCCGCGTGCTCGCGGTGATGGGCCAGCTCATCGCCGCGCACCGCCCGGATCTCGTGGTGATCGCCTGCAACACCGCCTCGACCCTGGTGCTGCCGGCCCTGCGCCAGCGCTTCCCCACCCCCTTCGTCGGCGTGGTGCCGCCGATCAAGCCCGCCGCCGAGGCGAGCCGCTCGCGCCAGATCGCGCTGCTCGCCACGCCCGGCACCGTGGCCCGCTCCTATACCCGCGACCTCATCGCGACCTACGCCGAGACCTGCCGCGTGGCCCTCGTCGGCTCGCCGAACCTCGCGGGCTTCGCCGAGGCCGAGCTCGCCGGCGACCCGGTGCCGGATGCGAGCCTCGCCGCCGAGATCGCGCCCTGCTTCGTCACGAGCGACGACGGCCGGCGCACCGACGTGGTCTGCCTCGCCTGCACGCATTACCCGCTGCTGCTGCCCCGCTTCGAGCGCCTCGCGCCCTGGTCCGTGGCGTGGATCGACCCGGCGCCCGCCATCGCCCGCCGCGTCACCCAGCTGATCGGGCCGGCCCCGCGCGGGCGGGACGGCCATCCGGCGCCGGTTCTGGCGGCCTTCACCGGCGGCGCCCCCGCCGGGGCGGCCCTGCGCGCCTCGCTCGCCGCCCGCGGCGTCTCGGATTTCAGCGTCGAGGCGATCCCGCTGGTCCTGCAATAGGGTCGGCCGGCCCCGGCTTGCATTCGGGCCTTGCGCTCGGGCTGGACCTGCCGCAAGCGCGGGGGACCATGAAGACACCCAAAGCCCCGGCCAACCCGGTCCTGGCGCCCGAGCGGCGCCCGGACGACGCGGATCAGAGCATCCGGCCGCTGAGCCTGTCGGAGTTCGTGGGGCAGAAGGCGGCGCGGGCCAACCTGCAGATTTTCATCGGGGCGGCGCGCAAGACCGGTCAGGCGCTCGACCACGTGCTGTTCGTCGGGCCGCCGGGGCTGGGCAAGACCACGCTGGCCCAGATCGTGGCGCGCGAGCTCGGCGTGAACTTCCGCTCCACCTCCGGGCCGGTCATCGCCAAGGCCGGCGATCTGGCCGCCCAGCTCACCAACCTCGAAGAGCGCGACGTGCTCTTCATCGACGAGATCCACCGCCTCAACCCGGCGGTGGAGGAGATCCTCTACCCGGCCATGGAGGATTACCAGCTCGACCTCATCATCGGCGAGGGCCCGGCCGCCCGCTCGGTCAAGATCGAGCTGCCCCGCTTCACCCTGGTGGGTGCCACCACCCGCGCGGGCCTGCTCACCACGCCGCTGCGCGACCGCTTCGGCATCCCGATCCGGCTGGCCTTCTACGACATCGACGAGCTGCGGCTCATCGTCGAGCGCGGGGCGCGGGTGCTGGGGCTGGGCATGTCGGCGGAGGGCGCCGACGAGATCGCCCGGCGCGCGCGCGGCACGCCGCGCATCGCCGGCCGGCTGCTGCGGCGGGTGCGCGACTTCGCGGTGGTGGCCGAGGCGCCGGTGGTGACGCGGGCGCTGGCCGACCGGGCGCTGGGCCTGCTCGACGTGGACCCGGTCGGGCTCGACCAGATGGACCGCAAGTATCTCGGGCTGATCGCCACGAGCTTCGGGGGCGGGCCGGTGGGCGTCGAGACGCTGGCCGCCGCCCTGTCCGAGCCGCGCGACGCCATCGAGGACATCATCGAGCCCTATCTGATCCAGCAGGGCTTCCTCCAGCGCACCCCGCGCGGGCGCGTCCTCACCGCCCACGCCTTCCGGCACCTCGGAATCGCCGTGCCGCGCAGGGATCCGGGCGCGCAGGCGGCCCTGTTCCCGCCCGATGCCGACGATGCGTGAGCGGCCGCCCGGCCTCGTCCGGGTCACGCGCCGTATGGTCGTGCTCGGGCTCGGGGCGGCCGGGCTCGCGGCGACCGGGACGGGGGCTTACGCGGTCGGCGTCGAGCCGCAGCGCCTCGTCGTCACCCGCTACGCGATCCGCACCGCGGCGCCCTGGCCGGCGGGCGCGCGGCTGCGCATCGTGGCGCTCGCCGACCTCCATGCCTGCGAGCCCTGGATGCCGCTCGCCCGGATCGCCGAGATCGTCGCAGTGGCCAACGGGCTCGGCGGCGACCTGATCGTGCTGCTCGGCGACTACGTCGCGGGCATGCGCCTCGTCACCGGGGCGGTCGAGGCCGCGGCCTGGGCGCCCGTCCTCGGCGGGCTCAGGGCGCCGCTCGGGACCTACGCGATCCTCGGCAACCACGATTGGTGGGAGGACAAAGCGGCGCAGCGGCGCGGGCACGGACCCACCGTCGCCGGCACCGCCCTGGAGGGGGCTGGAATCCGGGTTCTGGAGAACGACGCCCTGCCGCTCGCCGTCGGCGGATCGGCGATCTGGCTCGCAGGCCTCGGCGACCAGATCGCGCTGCTGCCGGGCCGCTCCGAGCGCGGCGACCGCCGACGCGGCGTCGACGACCTCGGCGCGACCCTGGCGAAGATCCCGGCCGAGGCCCCCGCCATCCTCCTCGCCCACGAGCCCGACATCTTTCCGCAGGTGCCCGCCCGCATCGCCCTGACCCTGTCCGGACACACGCATGGCGGGCAGGTCCGGCTGTTCGGCCACCCGCTCGTCGTGCCGTCGCGCTACGGCGAGCGCTTCGCCTACGGCCATGTGCGCGAACAGACCGACCTCGTGGTGTCGGGCGGCCTCGGCATGAGCATCGCGCCGATCCGCCTCGGAGCACCACCCGAGATTGTCGTGGTGGAGATCTCGGCGGCCGACCCAGGACCCGCCTAGATCTGCGTACAGCGCATGTCTCGGTCGTCCACAACTCGGGTGGAGCGGGCGCCCGGAGGGTGTTCCGCCTCGGACCGCACTTGCCATGGATGATGATCGATCTCCGGCAAGACTTTGAAGAGATTATGGTTTTCAATGCCGCTGGGCCGTGGCGCGAAAAGGCCTGACGCCGTTCCGTTTTCCGATCACGGACGCGTGCGCGAGCGGAACACCCCCGCACTGCACAAGTTGACGGCCCGAGCCAGCTCCCCCGGGGAGCTCCGGCACCGCATCGTTCACGTCACGCGTTTCCAAGGAAAATACCTCATGAAGACGACTGTTCTGGCCGCCCTCGGCCTGTCCGTCGCTGTCCTCGTCACCCCGGCTCTCGCCCAGGACATCCTGCCGCTGCGTATCGCGCCGCAGGCCGACGCTCCGATCGGGGCCGCTGCGACCGAGACCCCGGCTTTCCGCGCCGAGGCCCTGCGTTCGGACGCCGCCAGCATCGAGGCGAGCCGCATCGCCCTGGAGCGCTCCCGCAACCCGCGCGTGCGCAACTACGCCAACCGCGTGCTGGTCGAGCGTGAGGCCACCACCAAGGCGCTGCTGCCCGAGGGCACCTCGCTCACCCGCGGCGGCACCGTGGTGTCGGATCGCCAGGGCATCGAGACCCGCCTCGACAACCCGGTCGGCCTCGTGCTCGCTCCGGTGACGATCGCGGCCAACATCGGCACCGGCATCGTCGGCGGCGTGCTCGGCGGCGTCGGCATCGTCGACAACAGCCCGACCGAGCCCGGCCGCCGCGTCGCCCTCGGCCCGAACGGTCAGGCCCGCCTGGAGCGCCTGAAGTCCGCCCCGACCGCCCGCGACTTCGACCGCACCTTCGTGCGCGAGCAGGCCCGCTCCGACGCCCGCACGCTCGCCCTCTACGACGCCTACGCCCGCAGCGGCGACAGCGCCGCCGGTCGCCAGTTCGCCAACGAGGCGCTGCCCTTCATCGCCGACGAGCACGCCCACTCGGCGGTCCTGGCCAACCGCATCGGCGGCTGATCGTCCGACGGACGACAGGAACGGATGAGACGGTGAGGGCCGCCCCGGGATGCCGGGGCGGCCCGATCCGCGTTCGGGACGCATCGCGGGCGCCCTCGCGGGGGCGTCCGCCCCGGGGATGCCCTTGCGGGCCGGGAGCGCCCTCTGTAGCCCCGGGACGCGTGGGCGGACCAAGACCCGGATTGCGATGACCGACACCAGCTTCGAGACCGCGCACGCGCTGCCCGTGCGGGTCTATTACGAGGACACCGACTTCTCGGGCTTCGTCTATCACGCGAGCTACCTGCGCTTCATGGAGCGGGGACGCACCGAGCTGCTGCGCGGCCTCGCGGGTGACCAGTCGGACCTGCATCGCGACGCCGACGGCCTCGTCTTCGTGGTGCGGCGCATGGAGATCGACTATCTCAAGCCCGCCCGGATGGACGACGCGCTGACGATCGTCACCGGGACGCGCGACTTGCGCGGCGCCTCGATGCACCTGACCCAGGCGGTGATGCGCGGGGAGGAGGTGCTGGTGCGGGCCGAGGTCGTGGTCGCCTGCGTGCGCGGCGGACGCGCCATCCGCCTGCCGGATTCCCTGCGCCGCGCCCTGGCCCCGCGGGCGGTCCCGAACCCTTAACCCCGCCTTAACCCTGCCGGGCCCTTAACTGGGTGCGTCGCGGCGAATGGTGCAGGCGCGAAGAGCGGCCCTTACTTTCGACAGATTCAACGGCGATTGACCGTTGAAATCGTTCGACGATTCGACCCGCGCGAGCGTGCGCCTCGCCCCGCCGCGGGCTTGCGGGACTTCGAGGATCTGAGTCCATGAATCCAGCCGATGCCATGCAGGCGGTCCAGGCGCCCGTCGCCGACATGAGCCTGCTCGGCCTGTTCCTGCAGGCGCATTTCGTCGTGAAGATCGTGATGGTCGGGCTGCTCAGCGCCTCGGTCTGGTGCTGGGCGATCATCGTCGACAAGACGCTGCTGTTCCGCCGCACCAAGGAGGAGATGGACGCCTTCGAGGACGCGTTCTGGTCGGGCCGCTCCCTGGAGGAGCTGTTCCGCTCGTTCAACGACCGGCCGGCCACCGGGCTCGCCGCCGTGTTCGTCGCCGCGATGCGGGAGTGGAAGCGCTCCTTCGAGGGCTCCGGCCGCCAGATCCAGTCGCTCAGCCAGCGCATCGACAAGACCCTCGACGTCACGATCCAGCGCGAGGTCGAGCGCCTGGAATCGCGCCTGCTGTTCCTCGCCTCCATCGGCTCGGCCGGCCCCTATATCGGCCTGTTCGGCACGGTCTGGGGCATCATGACGGCCTTCACCTCGATCGCCGCCTCGAAGAACACCTCCCTCGCGGTGGTCGCGCCCGGCATCGCCGAGGCCTTGTTCGCCACCGCGATCGGCCTGTTCGCGGCGATCCCCGCCGTCCTCGCCTACAACAAGCTCCAGGCCTCGGTGTCGAAGTCCCAGTCGCGGCTCGAGGGCTTCGCCGACGAGTTCTCGGCCATCCTGTCCCGCCAGATCGACGAGCGCCTGTCGCTCGCCGCCTGATCCAGGAGAATTCCAGATGGCCATGGCGGCGGGTGCGAAGGGCGGCAAGCGCCGGCGGCGGGGTCGGCGCAGCGGCGGCGCCATCAACGAGATCAACATGACGCCGTTCATCGACGTCGTGCTGGTGCTGCTCATCATCTTCATGGTGGCGGCGCCGATGATGACGGTGGGCGTGCCCCTCGACCTGCCGCAGTCGAAGGCCTCCCCGCTCAACTCCGACACCAAGCCCGTCACCCTGTCGATCCGGCAGACGGGCCAGGTCTTCCTCGGCGAGGACGAACTCACCGACGACACCATCATCCCCAAGCTCACCGAGACGGCCAAATCCGGCTTCGAGGAGCGGGTCTTCGTGCGCGGCGACAAGCGGGTCGATTACGGCCGGGTCGCGCAAGTGATGGCCATCGTCACCGGCGGCGGCTTCCGCAAGGTCGCCCTCGTCACCGAGCCCGAGCAGAGATAGCGGGTCGCGCTCCGTGGCATTCTCCATCGACCGCAAGGAACCGGGGGTCTGGATCTCGGCCGGCACGCATATCATGCTGCTCGCCGCCGCGATCATCGGCATCTCGGCGCCCGTGCTGCCGGAGGCCCAGGAGGGCGTGCCGGTCGAGGTCATCACCGAGAACCAGTTCTCCGAGATGACCAAGGGCGAGCGCAACGCCGAGAAGCCGGTGCCGAACGCGGGCACCCGGGCCGAGCGCAAGGCCGAGACGGTCGAGGAGCGCGAGCCCGAGAACGCCAAGGTGGACGCCCCGAGCGCGCCGACCCGCACCGCCGACGTGAAGGTCGCGGATGCCGAGGCGATGCCGCTGCGCATGGCCGAGCCGGATCCCGCCGAGGCGAAGGCCGAGGCCGAGGCGAAAGCCGCCGAAAAGGCCGCCGAAAAGGCTGCCGCGGAGAAGGCCGCCGCCGAGAAGGCGGAGGCCGCCAAGGCTGCGAAGGCCGCGGAGAAGGCGGCAGCCGCCGCCAAGGCCGAGGCGAAGGCCAAGGCGGAGGCCAAGGCGGAGGCCGCCAAGGCCGAGGCGGAGAAGCGCGAGGAACTCGCCAAGCTGGTCGAGCGCGAGGAGGCCGAGGCCAGGGCGGAGGCCGCCAAGGCGAAGGCCGAGGCCGCCGCCAAAGCCGCCAAGGCCAAGGCGGAGGCCGCCGCGAAGGCCAAGGCGGAGGCCGAAGCCAAGGCCGAGGCGGAAGCCGAGCGCAAGGAAGCGGAGCGCCGCAAGGAACTCGCCGAGGCGAAGGCCGAGGCCGAGCGCGAGAAGGCGGAGGCCGCCAAGGCCCGGGCCGAGACCGCCAAGGCGGAGGCCAAGGCCAAGGCCGACGCGAAGGCCAAGGCGGACGCCAAGGCGGTGGCCGACGCGAAGGCGAAGGCGGATGCCGAGGCCAAGGCGCGCCGTCAGGCCGCGCTGGCCGACAAGTTCAACGCGGGCGACATCAAGTCCCTGCTCAACGCGAGATCGCCGTCGCAGACCACCGGATCGACCGGCCGCGAGGTGCAGCGCGTGGCCTCGCTGGGCGCGGCGACCGCGACGGGCCAGCGCCTGTCGCCCTCGATGCGGGACGCCCTGGTGGGCATGCTGACGGACCAGATCCAGCGCTGCTACTCGGCGCCGCCCGGCGCCGCGCAGGGCGTGGTACTGCCGATGCTCGACATCCGGCTCAAGCCCGACGGCTCGCTCGGCACCGAGCCGCGGATCATGCGCGGCGGCGCCAGCGCGGTCGATCAGTCGATCGCCCAGGCCGCGCTCCGGGCGGTCCGGCGCTGCGCGCCCTACCGGATCCCGGCCCAGTACGCGCCCTATTACGACGACTGGAAAGCCATCAACGCGGAGTTCGAGTTCTCGGCGACCTGACCCGAGCGACTCGACCCCGCGCACCCCGCTCCCACGACCCGGACGGATCACGCCCATGCCCCACAGCCCGTTCCCGCGGCGCCGCACGGCGCCCTTCCCCGCGCCGCTGGCCGCGCTCCTGGCCTGCCTCGCCCTGGTGCTGCTCGGCGCGCCGGCGCAGGCGCAGCTGCAGCTGCGCATCGGCGGCGGCGCCTTCCAGCCGATGCCGATCGCGGTCGCGGACTTCTCCGGCGACCCGAGCCTCGGCGGGCTGGTGTCCGGCGTCGTCACGAACAACCTGCGCCGCTCGGGCTATTTCACGCCGCTCGACAAGGCGCGCTTCCCGGAAACGCCCCAGTTCGACGCGGCGCCGGGCTTCGACAAGTGGCGCGCCGCGGGCGTGCAGGGCCTCGTCACCGGCCGCGTCTCGCGCGACGCGGGCGGGCGGCTCAAGGTCGAGTACCGGCTCTGGGACGTGACCGCGGGCCAGCAGATGACCGGCCAGCAATACGCCACCGATCCGGCCAACGCGCGGCGCACCGGCCACCTGATCTCGGATTCGGTCTACACCAAGATCACCGGCCTCGGGCCGTGGTTCGACAGCCGCATCGCCTTCGTGGACGAGTCCGGCCCGAAGGAGAACCGCCGCAAGCGCCTGATGGTGATGGACCAGGACGGCGCCAACGTGCGCGCCATCACCACGGGCGAGAACGCCATCGTGGCCCCGCGCTACTCGCCCGCGACCCAGGACATCGCCTTCATGGCCCAGCAGAGCGGGCACCAGCCCCGCGTCCAGGTGATCAACCTGGAGACCGGCAGCCGGCAGGCCTTCGGCGCGGCCGATTCGATGAGCGCCAGCCCGCGCTTCTCGCCCGACGGGCGCCGCCTCGTGATGAGCGTGCAGCAGGGCGGCAACGCCGACATCGTGACGATGGACCTCGCCTCGAAGGCGCAGAAGCCCATCACCAGCGGCATGGCGATCGACACCTCGCCGACCTACTCGCCGGACGGCTCGCAGATCGTGTTCGAATCCGATCGCGGCGGCTCGCAGCAGGTCTACGTCATGGGCGCGGACGGCTCGAACCCGCACCGCATCTCCTTCGGCGAGGGCTCGGCCTCGCAGCCGGCCTGGTCGCCGCGGGGCGACCTCATCGCCTTCACGCGCCAGCGCAAGGGCGGCTTCGCCATCTGCGTGATGAAGCCCGACGGCACGGGCGAGCGCGTGCTCACCGAGGGCTTCCACAACGAGGGCCCGACCTTCGCGCCGAACGGCCAGTACGTGCTGTTCTTCCGCGATCCGGGCGGGCAGGGCGGGGGCAAGCTCTACATGGTCGACATCACCGGCCGGGTCGAGCAGCCGGTCCCCACCCCCTCCTACGCCTCCGACCCGACCTGGTCGCCGCTGCTCGCGGGGCGGTGAGGGGCGGGCCGGCGCCCGGCCCTACCAGTTGGGCTCCCGGAGGCTCGGCCGATCAGCGTTCCCGCCATGTCGCTGAACGGCAAGGCGTGATCCCCGATCGGCGAGGAACCGGCCTGACAAGGCATACCGGCGTCGCCGCGGGTCACGGAGGCGCCGCAGGGTCTGTGCGGATCCGCCCGTGACCTGTCGCCGAAACGTGCTGGCTCAGCCCTGCTCCAGGCCGACGCGGCGGCGCATGAAGCCCAGGGCGGCGCCGACCGAGGCGGTCACTGCACCGGCCGCGGCCTGCACGGCGCCGGTGGCGTTCGATAGGAGCCCCTCCTCAGCCGCGGCGCCGTGAACGGCCTGCTCGCTGAAGCGCAGCCGGCCGCGCCGCAGGACCTCGCGATCGTTCATGACCAGGGCGGCGAGGTTGGGATCGGCCAACGCGATCATGGCCGCCCCGTCGGCGAAGGCGATCTCGAGCAGCACCTGGGTCCGCGGCGCGTCCGCGGCCAGCGGCGCGAGTGCGGAGGCCGCGAGCAGGGCCGTTCCGGTCAGGTCGATCTGGGAGGCGAGTGCGAGGCTGCCCTTCAGGCCGTCGAGGACCGAGCCGCCCCAATTGCGGGCTCCTGCGATGTCGCCATGCGCCTCGATACTCTGAAGCGTCTCGACCGGTCGCTCGCGCCCGTCCGGCGTGGTGAATAGGCCGACCTCGTAGGTGCCGCGCCCCTTGCCGCACGTGCCGGCAACGACCTTGATGTCCGCCATGATGCCCTGCCCTCGTCGCAGAACTCTAGCGAGCGTCGGCGGCCTTGTCTCCAGGGACGACACTCCCTGTCACCAGGACGGCCCATCCCCCGGCCCGGCGGCGTCGGATTGCCGCCGAGCTTGGGCACAAAGCCCTGATACCAAAACGTTTATCCATACAAGACCGCAAAAGCGGCCGAGAATGGATAATTCGGCCTCACTCGGGCTTCAGCAGGTGGTCCCGCGCGCGGAGCGCCGGGAACAGCCGGCCCCACAGCACGGCGATCAGCACCGTGACCGCGCCGCCCGCGATCACGGCGGGAACCGCGCCGAAGGCGGCGGCGAGGAGGCCGGATTCGAACTCGCCGAGTTCGTTCGAGGCGCCGATGAAGACGGTGTTCACCGCCGAGACGCGGCCCCGCATGGCGTCGGGAGTCTCGCCCTGCACGAAGGTCTGGCGCACGTAGACGCTGATCATGTCGGCAGCGCCCGTCACGAACAGGCAGGCCATCGAGAGCGGCAGCGAGGTCGAGAGGCCGAACACCACGATGGCGAGGCCGAAGACCGCGACCGCGCGCAGCATCCGGGCGCCCGCGTGCCGGCGCAGGGGCCGGTAGGCGAGCAGGATGGCGGTGGCGACCGCGCCCGCGGCCGGCATGCTGCGCAGCGCCCCGAGGCCGAGGGGGCCGACATGCAGCACCTCGGCCGCGAAGATCGGCAGCAGGGCGGTGGCGCCGCCGAACAGCACGGCGAAGAGGTCGAGGCTGATCGCGCCGAGCACCACGGGCTGCGAGCGGATGTAGCCGATCCCGGCCGAGAGCGTCGCCCAGGTCACGGGCGGGCGCTCGGAGACGGGGGCCGGGCGGAAGCGGATCGCGCCGACCATCAGGCTCGCCAGCGCGAAGCTCGCGCCGGCCGCGCCGAAGACCACGGCGGGGCCGGCGGCGTAGAGCAGGCCGCCGACGGCCGGCCCCAGCACCGAGGAGCTCTGCCAGAGCGAGGCGTTCCAGGCGATCGCGCTGCCGAACAGGTCGCGCGGCACCAGAGTCGGCAGCAGGGCCTGGAGCGCCGGGTTGGCGAAGGCGCGGGCGGTGCCCACCAGCACCACGAGGGCGTAGACCGGCCAGACCGCCGCCAGCCCGCTGAACGCGTAGGCGAGGAGCCCGAAGCTCGCGAGCGCCTGCACCCCGAAGCTGATCGCCGCCACGAGGCGCCGGTCGTAGGTGTCGGCGACGTGGCCCGTCACCAGGGCAGCGAGCATCGCGGGCAGGAAGCCCGCGAGCCCGACGAAGCCGAGGGCGAGGGCCGAGTGCGTCAGGGCGTAGACGAACCAGCCGATCGCCACGGCCTGCATCTGGTAGGCGAGGCCGGTGAGGAAGCGGGCTGTGCCGAACAGGCGGAAATCGCCGTTGCGGAAGACGACCCAGCCGGAAGTCGCGAGCGTTGACATCGCGGACGGTGCTGACGGGCCGCCGCCGCCCCGTCAACCGGAGTTACACGCGGGAAACCATCAGCCCTCCAGGCTGACGAGCCCGATATTGCCGCCAGCCGCCGCGGTGTTGACCGTGACGGTCTGCTCGGTGGCGAGCCGGGCAAGGTAATGCGGCCCGCCGGCCTTGGGGCCGGTGCCCGACAGGCCGGTGCCGCCGAAGGGCTGAACCCCCACCACCGCGCCGATCATGTTGCGGTTCACGTAGACGTTGCCGTGGGGCAGGGCCGTCCGGATCCGCGCGACCGTCGCCTCGATGCGCGAGTGGATGCCGAGCGTCAGGCCGTATCCGCCGGCGCGAAGGCCCGCCAGCACCGCGCCGAGGCCGTCGGCGCCGTAGCGGACCACGTGCAGCACCGGCCCGAACACCTCCTCGCCGAGGGCGCCGACATCCGCGATCTCGAAGACGTGCGGGGCGACGTAGAGGCCTTGGGGGGCCGTCGCGGCGTAGAGCGTGCGGGCGTCCCGCGCGCGGGCGGCGATCGCCCGGTCGAGCCGGTCCCTGGCGGCGGCGTCGATGACCGGGCCGAGATCGACCGCGAGGTCGCGCGGGTCGCCGACCCGCAGCTCGCGGGCGGCGCCCACGATCATGGCGATCATCCGGTCGGCGACGTCGGCCTGGAGGCAGAGCAGGCGCAGCGCCGAGCAACGCTGGCCGGCCGAGCGGAAGGCCGAGGTGATCACGTCGTCGGCGACCTGCTCGGGCAGCGCGGTGGCGTCCACGATCATCGCGTTGATGCCCCCCGTCTCGGCCACCAGGGGCAGGATCGGGCCGGGGCGGGCGGCGAGCGCCCGATTGATCGCCTGCGCGGTCCCGGTCGAACCGGTGAAGACGACGCCCGCGAGCGCCGGGTGCGCGACGAGGCGGGCGCCGATCTCGGGGCCGCCCGGCACCAGCGCCAGGGCATCCCTCGGCACGCCGGCGGCGTGCAGGAGCCGCACGGCCTCGGCCGCCACCAGCGGCGTCTGGGGGGCGGGCTTGGCGGCGACGCCGTTGCCGGCCATCAGGCAGGCCGAGACCTGGCCCAGGAAGATCGCCAGCGGGAAGTTCCAGGGCGAGACCGCGAGCATCGCGCCGCGCCCGCGCAGGGCCAGCCGGTTGGACTCGCCGGCCGGCCCCGGCAGGTCGCGCTCGACGCCGAACAGGGCGCGGCCCTGCGCCGCGTAGTAGCGCAGGAAGTCGATCGCCTCGCGCCATTCGCCGAGGGCGTCGTCCAGGGTCTTGCCGGCCTCGGCCTGGAGCAGATGGAGGAAGCGCCCGCGCGCGGCCTCCAGCGCGTCGGCGGCGCGCTCCAGGCAGGCGGCGCGGGCGTCCGCCGGGGTCGCGGCCCAGGCCGGGAAGCCCGCGGCGACCGCCGCCATCGCGGCGTCGGCCGCGTCGGAATCGGCCTCCGCCACGGTGCCGACGGACGCGCCGTCGATCGGGCTCAGGACCGGACGCGGCGGCCCGGGGCGGGGATCGCCCTCGGCCGACACCGCGGCCTCGGCCGGGCGGGCCGACGCCGCGCTCTCGGCCGCGATCTCGGCCCGGAGCGCGTCGAGGGCGGCCGCGTCCCCGAAGGCGGTGCCGGGGCTGTTGGCGCGCTCGGAGCCGAACAGGTCGCGCGGCAGCGGAATGCGCGGATGACGGGCCCGGGCCGGCGTCTCGATCAGGGCCTGGGGCCGCGCGAGCAGGCTCGCCACCGGCACGGCGGGATCGGCAGCGCGGGCGACGAAGGAGGAATTCGCCCCGTTCTCCAGGAGCCGGCGCACGAGATAGGCCAGGAGCTCGCGATGGCCGCCGACGGGGGCGTAGACCCGGCAGGCGGTCTCGGGCCGGATCTCCAGCAGGTGGCCGTAGAGCGCCTCGCCCATGCCGTGCAGGCGCTGGAACTCGAACGGCCCATCCCCGGCCTCCACCGCGAGGGTGGCGATGGTGAGCGCGTTGTGGGTGGCGAATTGCGGGTAGAGCTGGGGCGCCCGCAGCATCTGCCGGGCGGCCGCGAGGTAGCTCAAGTCGGTCACGGGCTTGCGGGTGAAGACGGGATAGTCCGACAGGCCCTCGACCTGGGCGAGCTTCACCTCGGTGTCCCAGTAGGCGCCCTTGACGAGGCGGACCATCAGGCGCCGGTCCAGAGCCTCGGCGAGGTCGGAGACATGGGCGATCACCGCGCCGCAGCGCTTGCCGTAGGCCTGGACCGCGAGGCCGAAGCCGTCCCAGCCCCGGAGCGAGGGGTCGGGCAGCACGGCGCCGATCACCGCGAGGGAGAGTTCGAGGCGCGCGGCCTCCTCGGCATCGACGGTGAGGTTCAGGTCGTGCGCGCGGGCCGCCCGGGCGAGGTCGAGGAGGGTGGGCACCAGCTCGGCCATCACCCGGTCGCGCTGGCGCGGCTCGTAGCGGGTAGGGAGGGCCGAGAGCTTCACCGAGATGCCCGGCCGGTCGGGCAGCGGCCGGTTGCCGGCCTCGCGGCCGATCCGGGCGATCGCGGCGGCGTAGGCGTCGCGGTAGGATGCCGCGTCGGCGGCGGTGCGGGCGCCCTCGCCCAGCATGTCGAAGGAGTAGCGGTAGCGCCGCCGGCCCGGCTCGCCCGCGCGCCTCAGGGCGGTGCCGATCTCCTCGGCGAGGACGAACTGGCCGCCCATCAATCGCATCGCCTGCAGCGCCGCGGCCCGCACCGCCGGGCGGCCGAGGCGGCGCACGAGGCCGCCGAGGATCAGCTCCGGGTTCTCGCCCGGAGTGACGAGCCGGGCGCCGAGCCCGAGGGCCCAGGTGGTCGCCTGGGCGAGCGTCCCGTCCGAGCGGGCGGCGTGGTGGGCGAAGTCGCCGGCGCCGAGGGTGTCGGCGATCAGCCGGTCCTGGGTCGCGGCGTCGGGCACCCGCAGCAGCGCCTCGGCCAGCACCATCAGGGCGAGGCCCTCGCGGCTCGACAGGGCGTATTCCTGCAGCAGCGCCTCGACGGTGCCGAGGCCGCCGCGGCGGCGCACGGCCCCCACGAGCTCGGTGGCGAGCACGTCGATCCGGGCCTCGTCCGCGGGCGGTCGGTGGGCCGCCGCGATCAGCCGGGCGGCGATCCCCGCGTCGTCGGCGGCGTAGGGGGCGCAGAAGCGGGGCAGGGCGGGGCGCGTCATCCGGGTCGGCCCTCGGGTGCGGCTGAGGTCCGGCACCGTAGCACGATCCGAGCCGGGGCCGCCGCTACTCCGCGGCCTCGACCTGCGACTCGGCGTCGACCAGCGGGAAGCTGCAGGTGACGCAGGTGCCCGTGCCCGGGCTCGTCTCCAACGCGACCCGGCCGCCGTGCAGCTCCACGAAGGAGCGCACGATCGAGAGCCCGAGGCCGACGCCCCGGTGGCGCGTGCCGAGGGTCCGGCTCTCGAAGCGGTCGAAGACCAGGGCGGCGACCTCGGCCGGCATGCCGACGCCGTGGTCGCGCACGCTCAGCACGAGGTCGGAGGCCGTGCGCCGCGCCCGCACCTCGATGCGGGCGCCCGCATGCGAGAAGCCGACGGCGTTCGAGAGCAGGTTGAACAGGATCTGCCGGACCCGCTTGGCGTCGGCGTGGATGCTGCCGATGTCGCCCGGCACGTCGAGCGCGATGGTGAGGCGGGATTCGGCCAGCCGATCCTCGATGCCCCGCATGGCGGCCTCGATCGTGGTGCGGACGTCGACCGACTCGCGCTGCAGCTCGAGCGATCCGGCATCGATCGAGGCGAGGTCGAGGATGTCGTTGATGATGACGAGCAGCGCCCCCGAGGAGCGCATGATGTGGTCGGAATACTCGCGCTGGCGCCCGTTGAGCGCGCCGACCGACTCGTCGCCGAGGAGCTGGGTGAAGCCGATGATGTTGGTGAGCGGCGAGCGCAGCTCGTAGGAGACGTGGTGGACGAAGCTGTCGCGCAGCTGCGCCGCCTTCTCGAGGGCGTCGTTCTTCTCGGTGAGCGCGCGCTCGACGTTCACGCTCGCGGTCACGTCGATCAGGGTCAGCAGGGTGGCGCCGTCGGGGAGCGGCTGTGCGGTGCAGTCGAGCACGGTGCCGTCCACCACCTCCAGCCGGCAGGACAGGCTCTCGCGGGCGTCGAGGCCCACGACCCGGTCGCGGATGTCGAGCCAGGGCTCCTCCGCCGGCGCGATGGCGCGGCAGGCCTCGACCACCGCCTCGATGCGGGGGCGCTGCTCCAGCAGGGCCGGGTCGAGGCGCCAGACGCCCGCGAAGGCGCGGTTGGCGAAGGTCAGGCGCCCGTCCGCGCCGAACACCGCCACCGGCTCCTTCAGCGTGTCGAGCGTTTCGGCCTGGACGCGCATCAGGGCGTTGTAGCGGGATTCGAGCGCCATCCGGTCGGAGACGTCGTCGAACAGGTAGGTCAGCCCGCCCTGGGGGTTGGGATCGGCGACGACGCGCAGCGTGCGGCCGTCCGGCAGGTACCACCAGGTCTCGTTGGCCTCCACCGCCCGGTAGGCGGCGAGCACGTTCTGCTTCCAGGCCCGGAAATCGGCGTGCTCCTCCAGCTTCCGCTGGCCGCGCAGGTGGTCGAGGATCTCGCCGTCGAGGGGGCGGCTCTCCAGGAAGGCCGCGTCGAGGTCCCAGAGCTGGCGATAGGCGGCGTTGTGGAAGATCAGGCGCTGGCGGTCGTCGAACATCGCCACCGCGGTCGGCAGCTGGTCGAGGGTGCGGACGTTGGCATTCATCTGGCGCTGGAGGTCGGCGCGCACGCTCTCCAGCTCCGAGACGTCCACCGCGATGCCGACGCGCCCGCTGTCGAGGCGGGTCTCGAACACGTCCAGCATGCGCCGGCTGCCGGCGACCACGGCGGAGAGGCGCGGCACGGCCTGGGGGGTGCCGCGCCGGGCGCCGTCCTCGCGCCCCACCATCTCGCGGGCCGGCCGGTCGAGCAGCTCCACGCCGTCCTGCAGGGCCTCCTCGCGGGAGGGCGCCTCGACGGCGGCGGCGTAGGCGAGGTTGACCCAGGCGAGGCCGCCCTCGCGGTTGCGGCGCCAGACCGGCTGCGGGATGGCGTCGAGGAGGCCGGACAGCGCCGCGAGGCCCTTGCGCGCCTCGTCGAGGGTCTCGCGCAGCTCCGCGATCTCCCGGCGCTCCTCGCTGGTCTCGCGCAGCCGCAGCAGGGCCCGCCCGGCGACCGCCTGCCCCTGGGCCTCCAGGCTGCGGCCGGCCTGGCTGCGCAGCCGCATGCGGAAGCTGGTGCCGCGGGCGCGCAGCCCCTCCACCGCCGCCTCGATCGCGGCGGCGTCGGCCTCCACGAGCCAGGAGCCGAAGGCCAGGATCCGGCGGGCCGCGCCGGAGACCGGGCGCCCGTCGAAGGCGATGCCCGCATCCCCCTCGATCACCGGCTCGCCGCGGGCGTCCCAGGTGACGATGATCTGCCGCTCGGCGGCCAGCAGCATCTCGGCCCGGTCGTGGGCGCCGCGCAGGGCGTCGAGGGCCGCGGCCTGCTCGCGCTCGCGCCGTGTCCAGCGGGCGCGCTCGCGCAGGTGCAGCAGGGACAGGATCGTCGCGAAGGCGATGAGGCCGCCCAGCACCGAGACGCTGGCGACGCCGTGCATGTGCAGGGCTGCGGCATCCGCGCCCGCCCCCCAGGCCGCCGTTCCGCCGCCGAGGGCGTCCACAGCCAGCACGCCGGCGCACGCCGCCGGGCGCGCCGCTCGTTCGAGACCCATGACCCGCCTCATCCCACACACCGTCGATGAGGCCGGCGCACGGGGCGCCACGGCGCGCGACGCGCCATGCCCGCGTGGCGCCCTCTCGGACCGCTGCGCGTCATCTCACCTTCAGATTCGGACCCCACTCTACAGCGCGGAGAAATCCCGTCGGAAGGGCCTTTCGCGCGGGCGGACGGCCCGCGGACGCACGCCGCCGCGATCCGACACACAGAAGACACACTGCGTTAACCACGCAGCCTCTTGACAGGCGCCCCGCAAGCTCAGGCCAAAAACAAAGAGCCCGGCCTTTCGGGCCGGGCTCCAAGCGGTGCAGATCTTCCCCGAGCCGGGGAGGATCGGATCAGTAACGGTAGTGGTCGGGCTTGAACGGGCCGCTCTCGCTGACGCCGATATAGGCTGCCTGATCGGGGCGGAGCTTGGAGAGCTTCACGCCGATCTTCTCCAGGTGCAGGGCCGCGACCTTCTCGTCCAGGCTCTTGGGCAGGGTGTAGACCTGACGCTCGTACTTGCCCGGGTTGGTCCAGAGCTCGATCTGGGCGAGCGTCTGGTTGGTGAACGAGGCCGACATCACGAAGGACGGGTGGCCCGTGGCGTTGCCGAGGTTCACCAGGCGGCCCTCCGACAGGAGGATGATGCGGTGGCCGTCGGCGAACTCGATCTCGTCGACCTGCGGCTTGATGTTGTTCCACTTCAGGTTCTTGAGACCCGCGACCTGGATCTCGTTGTCGAAGTGGCCGATGTTGCAGACGATGGCCCGGTCCTTCATCGCCCGCATGTGGTCGAGGGTGATGATGTCCTTGTTGCCCGTGGCGGTCACGAAGATGTCGGCGCGCGGGGCGGCGTCCTCCATCGTGACGACCTCGTAGCCCTCCATCGCGGCCTGGAGCGCGCAGATTGGGTCGATCTCCGAGATCATGACGCGGCAGCCGGCGTTGCGCAGGGAGGCGGCCGAGCCCTTGCCCACGTCGCCGAAGCCCGCGACCATCGCGACCTTGCCGGCCATCATCACGTCGGTGCCGCGGCGGATGCCGTCGACGAGCGACTCCTTGCAGCCGTAGAGGTTGTCGAACTTCGACTTCGTCACCGAGTCGTTCACGTTGATCGCCGGGAAGAGCAGCTTGCCCTCCTTGGCGAGGTTGTAGAGGCGGTGCACGCCCGTGGTGGTCTCCTCGGAGACGCCCTTGATCGCGTCGGCGAGGCCGGCGAACCAGCCCTTCGGCTTCTCGGCGAGCTTCTTCTTCAGCAGCGCGAAGAAGATCTCCTCCTCCTCGGATTCCGGCTTGTCGAGGAAGGCGGTGTCGCCGTTCTCGGCGCGCAGGCCGAGGTGGACGAACATCGTGGCGTCGCCGCCGTCGTCGAGGATCATGTTCGGCACGCCGCCGCCATGCCAGTCGAACAGCTTCGAGGTGTAGTCCCAGTACTCCTCCAGAGTCTCGCCCTTCACGGCGAAGACCGGGATGCCGGCGGCGGCGATCGCGGCGGCGGCGTGGTCCTGGGTCGAGTAGATGTTGCAGGACACCCAGCGGATGTCGGCGCCGAGAGCCTTGAGCGTCTCGATCAGCACCGCGGTCTGGATCGTCATGTGCAGCGAGCCGGCGATCTTGGCGCCCTTGAGGGGCTGGCGCGCGCCGTACTCCTCGCGGACGGCCATCAGGCCCGGCATCTCGGTCTCGGCGATCGAGATCTCCTTGCGGCCGTAATCGGCCAGCCCGATGTCCTTGACGATGTAGTCCTTAGCCATGAGGCCTCCTGCTCCGTGTCACGCTCGGGCGCTCCCGCCCGGGCTCGGTCCGCCGAGCCTGTAGCAGGTCGTCGGATACGAAGCAATCAAGACATAAAGATGTCTTTATACGTCGCTGCCGGACCGGGCCGGCAGCGACGCGGGCCCGCTCAGTCCCGGCCGCGGGTCAGCCAGCCGACGCCGAAGGCGACCGCGGCGACGAGGGCCAGCGTGGCGGCGCGGTTGTCGTCGGCGCGGGCGGCCAGGGCGCGGCCGTGATGCTCGGCCCGGCTGCGCACGTAGCGGCTGCGGTCGCCGACCTGATCGTAGAGCGCGCGCCCGCGCTCGCCCGCCTCGTCGGCCAGGCGGCGGCCGTCGCGGGCGAGATCGTCGGCGGCGTCGCGGGCGCGGCCATAGGCGTGTTGGGCGGCACCGGCGACCTGATCGACGGCGCCCTCGACCTGGGGACGCGGACGGCCGCCGATGGCACCGACCGCCGATTTCGCGCGACCGCGCAGGTTGCGGAGGCCGCCCTCGAGATGGTCCCTGTTCATGGTTGCGATCCTTGCGGTGGGGCGGCCGGGCTCGGCCGGATGGTGCCCCGAAACGAGGAGGGCCGGCAGCGCCGGCCCCGATGGCTGATGGGATGCGGCGCCGGATTGCCGCCCGGCGCCGATGGCGCGCCTCAGGTGCGCTTGACCGCGTCCGCCGCCTGCTGCGCGGCGTTCTTCACGCCGTCCTTGACGTCGCCCACGGTCTTCTGCGCGTCGCCCTTCAGCTCCTGCGCCTTGCCCTCGGCCTGAAGCTTCTCGTTGCCCGTCAGGCTGCCGACGCCCTGCTTGACGTTGCCGACCGCCTCGTTGGCCAGGCCCTTCAGCTTGTCCGTGGTGCTGCTCATCGTGGTCTCCATTCGGTTCGGGCGGCCGGCCCGGCCACGTCGCCGGGTCGGGGCCGCCCCGTCTGGGTGGTCCGAACACGGCGTCGCCGCCAAGGTTCCATCACGCTCGATCACGGCTCGTTCAGGGTCCGGGTCCCGTCAGGCTCGGGGCGGGCGGCTGGGTCCGACCCGGCCCGGCGTGCCATCGGCGCCGGTGAAGATTTTTTGCCGGGGTCGCGAAATCTTTACAGACGACGCCGTCCCTAACGTCGGGCAGTATTCTCGGCATACCGTATGCCAGCCTCCGGCCGGAGACCGGCCCGCGCGGCCGGGCGCGCCGCGAACCACCACGGGGAACGGACCCATGAGCATCGCGATCGTCGGCGCGGGCGCCATCGGCGGGCAACTCGGCGTCAAGCTCGCGACCGCGGGCGAGCGGGTCACCTTCATCGCGCGCGGCGCGAATCTCGCGGCGATCCGGTCCGGCGGCTTGCGGCTGATCGAGGAGGACGGCTCCGAGATCCACGCCCGGGAGGTGCGGACCACGGACTCGATGCGGGAGGCCGGGCCTCACGATTACGTGCTGCTCACCGTGAAGGCGCATCAGGTCGGCCCGATCGCGGCCGATCTCGGCCACCTGATCGGGCCCGACACGGCGGTCGTCACCCTGCAGAACGGCATCCCGTGGTGGTACTTCCTGCGCGGCCACGACGGGCCGCATGCGGGGCGGCAGGTCGAGAACTCGGATCCGGGCGGGCAGATCGCGCGCCATCTCGACGCCGCCCGGGTGATCGGCTCGGTGGTCTATCCGGCCGCGATCCTCGAGGCGCCCGGCGTGGTCCGGGTCGTGGAGGGCAACCGCTACACCCTGGGCGAGCCGGACGGCTCCGCGAGCCCCCGGGTCAAGGCCCTCTCGGACACGCTCACCGCGGCGGGCTTCAAGGCGCCGGTGACCGGCGACATCCGCTCGGAGATCTGGCTCAAGCTCTGGGGCAACCTCAGCTTCAATCCGATCTCGGCGCTGACCCACGCGACGCTCGTGGACATCTGCCGGTTCCCCGAGACCCGCTCCCTCGCCCGGGCCATGATGGAGGAGGCGCAGGCGATCGCCAACGCGCTCGGCGTCAGCTTCCGGGTCGATATCGACCGGCGCATCGCCGGCGCCGAGAGAGTCGGCGCGCACAAGACCTCGATGCTGCAGGACGTGGAGGCGGGCCGGGGGATCGAGCTCGAGGCGCTGGTCGGCTCGGTGATCGAGCTCGGCCGCATCACCGGCACCCCGACCCCGCATGTCGACGCGGTCTACGCGCTGATGCGGCTGCTCGGCAAAACCCTCGCCGAGGCGAACGGCCGCCTCGCGATCCAGGCGGCGTAGGGCGCCCCTGCGGGGGGCGCCGGCCGCTCAGATCTCGATCTCGGTGCCGACCTCGACCACCTGCCGGGTCGGCACGCAGAAGAAGGCGCCGGTGCGCTCGGCGTTGCGCTGCATGAAGGCGTAGAGGTTCTCGCGCCAGGGCGCCATGCCGCGTTTGTCGCTCTTCGGGATCACGGTCTCGTGCCCGACGAACACGGTGAGGTCGTCGAGCACGTGGGCCGGCAGGTGCCGGTGCTCCACGGCGCAGCGCAGGCCGTCGGGGATCGAGGCGTCCTCCATGAAGCCGTAGCGCAGGGTCACCCGGTAGAAGTCGGGCGCCAGGATCGAGACGTGGCCGCGCTCGGATTCCGCCACGGTCGGCGTCTCCTCGTACTGGGCGCAGATGATCAGCACGCGCTGGGGCAGGGCGTGGCTGCGCTCGACGAAGCGGGAGAGGTGCAGGGGAATGCCGTGCGTCGCCGAGGACAGGAAGGCGCCGGTGCCGCGCACCCGCACGAGGTCGCGGTGCTGCAGGCCCGCCAGGAACACGTCCTCGGGCTGGCGCATGCCGGTGCGCGCGGTCTCCACGAGCTGGTTGCCCTTGCGCCAGGTCAGCATCATCAGGGCCACGAGGCCTGCGAGCACCAGGGGAAACCAGCCGCCCTCGACGAGCTTCACGCTGTTGGCGCCGAGGAAGACGAGGTCGATCGCCAGGAAGAAGCCGTTCACCGCCGCGACCGCGAAGGGATTGTAGCCCCATTTCAGGGCGATCAGGGCGGCGAGCAGCGTGGTGATCGCCATCAGGAGCGAGACGGCGATGCCGTAGGCGCCGGCGAGCGCGTCGGAGGAGCCGAACACCACCACCGCGGTCAGCGTCGCGGCGGCGAGCAGCCAGTTCACCGCCGGCACGTAGATCTGGCCGCGCTCGTCGCTCGCGGTCTGGACGATGCGCATCGTGGGCAGGAAGCCGAGCTGGATCGCCTGCTGGGTCAGCGAGAACACCCCCGAGATGATCGCCTGCGAGGCGATCACGGTGGCGAGCGTCGCCAGCCCGATCAGGGGGAAATGCGCCCAGTCGGGCGAGAGGCGGTAGAACGGGTTCTCGATGGCGTCGGGCTCGGCCAGCAGCACCGCGCCCTGGCCGAAATAGTTCACCACCAGCGCCGGCAGGACGAGGGCGAACCACGCGACCCGGATCGGCTTGGCGCCGAAATGCCCGAGGTCGGCATACATCGCCTCGCCGCCGGTGACCGCCAGGAAGGCCGCGCCGAGCATCGCGAAGCTGACGTGCCAGCCGGCGCCGTAGAGGAACTCCACCGCCCGGAGCGGGTTCAGGGCGGCGAGGATCTCGGGCCGGTCGAGGATGCCGCCGATCCCCATCACGGTGAGCACGGCGAACCAGAGCAGCATGACGGGCCCGAACAGCCGTCCGATGAAGGCGACGCCCTTGCTCTGGACCAGGAACAGCCCGACCAGGATGACGAGGGTGATCGGCACCACGAAGCGGCCGAGCGCGGGCGCGTCGACCTTCAGGCCCTCCACCGCCGAGAGCACCGAGATCGCGGGCGTGATCGCCCCGTCGCCGTAGAGGAGCGCGGCGCCGATCAGGCCGACCACGAGGAGGAGGGCCTGCCACGT
This sequence comes from Methylobacterium sp. HJ2, assembly GCF_056431005.1. Lineage (NCBI taxonomy): Bacteria > Pseudomonadati > Pseudomonadota > Alphaproteobacteria > Hyphomicrobiales > Methylobacteriaceae > Methylobacterium > Methylobacterium sp. HJ2. Next base: position 248,027 of record NZ_JBWJYM010000006.1, read on the forward strand.
GCCCGGGCGGGCGTGGCGGGCGCCGAGCAGCGCCAGCATCGCCACGATGCCGCCCTCGCCGCGGTTGTCGGCGCGCAGGATCAGCACCGCGTATTTGAGCGAGACGATCAGGATCAGCGACCACAGGATCAGCGAGACGGCGCCGATCACGGCGGCGGGCTGGGCACCACCACCGCCGCCGCTCGCCGCGCGCACCGCCTCCTTGAAGGCGTAGAGCGGGCTGGTGCCGATGTCGCCGTAGACGACGCCGAGCGCGCCGAGCAGCAGGGCGGGACGCAGCCGCCCCCGGTCGCCATGGCCGGAGGCATCCTCCGCACGGGCTTCGGTCTGACTCAACGGAGGCTCCGGGGGACGGATCGGATCGCGAGGTCCCGCACGGGGCACGGGCGCCGCAAGAGCTAGCGGCTGCGGGCCGCAGCGTCCAGGGAGGCGCCGGTCACGGACGAGACATCGCGGCGCCGATCGCCACGATCGGCGTGAGCGCCGCCTAGCGGTATCCCGCCGCCTGCAGCTCGAACAGCTCGGCGTAGCGCCCGCCCCGCGCCAGGAGGTCGGCGTGACCGCCTTCCTCCAGCACGCGGCCCTCCTCCAGCACCAGGATGCGGTCGGCCATGCGGACGGTGGAGAAGCGGTGCGAGATCAGCACGGCGGTGCGGCCGGCGCTGAGATCGCGGAAGCGCGCGAAGACCGCGTATTCGGCCCGCGCGTCGAGGGCGGCGGTCGGCTCGTCGAGGATCAGGATCTCGGCCTCGCGCATGTAGGCGCGGCTCAGCGCGATCGCCTGCCACTGCCCGCCGGAGAGGTCGATCCCGCCCTCGAAGCGCTTGCCGAGGGGCTGGTCGTAGCCCTGCGGCAGGCCGGCGATCAGGGCATCGGCCCGGCCGCGCCGCGCCGCCGCGGCGATGCGGGCGGGATCGTCGCGCGCGGCGATCCGGCCGACCGCGACGTTCTCGCCGGCCGTCAGGTCGAAGCGCACGAAATCCTGGAAGATCACGCCGATGCGCGCCCGCAGCGCGTCGAGGTCGTAGGCGGCGAGCGGCAGGCCGTCGAGGAGCACGCGCCCCTCGGTCGGATCGTACAGGCGGGTCATCAGCTTGACGATGGTGGTCTTGCCCGCGCCGTTCTCGCCGACCAGGGCGACGGTCTCGCCGGGGCGGATCCTGAAGCTCAGGCCGCGCAGGGCGAAGCCCTCCGCGCCGGGATAGCGGAAGCCGACATCCTCGAAGACGAGCTCGCCCGGTCCCGAGGCGGGCAGGGGCGCGGGGTCGGGGGCCGAGCGGATCAGGGGCTCGATCGCGAAGAAGGAGAACAGGTCGTCGAGATACTGCGCCTGTCCGGAGATCTGGGTGAAGCCCAGCAGGAGCCCCTCGATCTGGCCGCGCAGGCGCTGGAACGAGCCGGCCAGGAAGGCGAGGTCCCCCACCGTGAAGGCGCCGCCCACCGTGCGCCAGACGATCACCGCGTAGGCCGCGTAGTAGGCCAGGGTGCCGAGCGCCGCGAAGGCCCAGCCCCAGCCGGCGCGGCGCAGGGCGAGCGCGCGGTTCTCAGCGACCAGCCTGTCGGCGAGTCCGGCATAGAGGTCGGCGACGTAGCCGTGCAGGCCGAAGAGCTTCATCTCCTTGGCCGCCTCGACGCTGGCGCCGAGATAGCGCAGGTAGTCGATCCGCCGCCGCTCCGGCGTGCGCTTCCAGGCCAGCCGGTAGCCGGCCCGGGTGAAGTGCCACTCGGCCAGGAAGGCCGGCACGAGGGCGAGGGCGATCAGCAGGATCAGCCAGGGCGCGAAGGCCGCGACCCCGAGCGCCAGGGAGGCGAGGGTGACGAGGCCCTGTCCCTGCCCGAAGACCTGGGCGATCAGGCTGGTCCGGCCCGTGACCTGCCGGCGCGCGCGCTCGAGGCGGTCCTGCTGGGCGCTGTCCTCGAACTGGGCGAGGTCGAGGCGCGCGGCGTGGTTCATCAGGCGCAGCGAGGCGGCGTTGCCGTAGGCGTCCCCGATCAGGCTCTCGACGAGATTCACGAGGCGGGAGACCGCGTCCGACAGGAGGGCGAGGCTGAGTTCGGCGGCCACCAGGAGGGCGAGGCGCCGCAGCTCCGGGTCGGCGAGCCACGCGGCGGCCCCGGAGGGCGGGGGCCGGGCATGGGCCGCCACGATCGCGTCGAGGATGAGCTTGGCGAGGTAGAGCATCGCCAGGGGCAGGCAGGCGCCGACGAGCCGCAGGCCGGCATTGGCCGCGAACAGCCCCGGGCTCGCCGCGCGCACGTGCCGGAACAGCGTCGGCAGGTGGCGCAGCGCGCCGACCCGCTCGCGCAGGAGGGCATCGAGGCGGGCGGTGTCGAGGAGAGCGGTGCCGAGGCGGGCCATCGCGGCCGGTATGCCGGGTGGGAGCCCGCGCGTCGATCCTCCGCGCGCCATCCAAGCGCGACCCCGGCGCCGATGCGCGGCCGTGTCGGGAGGCCACGCGGCGGTTATCCCGCCCATTCTCACGGACCGGCATTGTCGCGACACGCCCGAATATTGCCTCTCTGGGCGGTAGGATGAGAGACATCTGCTCTTGGGGGAGGATCGAATGCTGAGCGGCTCGGCCTTGTTGCGGGTGTCCGGGCTCCTCGTCGCGGCCGGGATCATCGCCGCGCTGATCCAGCTCCTGTGGCCGCGCTCCGCGCCGCTTCCGGCGGGCGATGTGCCCGTCGTCGCGGCGCCGCCTGCGGCCAAGCGCGCGGCGCCGGCGGAACCCGAGGCGCCGCGCGCGCCGCAGCCCGCGTCCCCGCCGCTCTCCGCGACGCCTCCGCCCGCGGTCGCGCCCCCCTCCGCCGCCGCACCCGCGCTCACCGAAGGGCCCGCGCCCGCAGCGACGCCCGTCCCGGCTCCCGCGCCCCCGCCGCAGGATCCGCCGCCGGCCCCCGCACCCGAGGATGCGGCCGACCGCGCCCTCGACGCCGCCGGTCCCAGGGCCGTCGCGCTGGTCGACCTCAACACGGCGACACTCGCCCAGCTCAACGGCCTCAAGGGCGGCGGCAGCATCGGGCGCGCCATCATCCAGCGCCGGCCCTACACCTCCGTCGACCAGCTGATCTCGAAGCGGGTGCTCAGCCGCGCGACCTACGACCGGATCAAGGATCAGGTCACGGTGCAGTAGGGGCGCGACAATCGCGGCGTCCGGTCATCGGCCCGGCGCGCGTCCCGTCTGGCGCGGGCCTGCCGCCTTGCCTATGCTCCCCGGGCGCGGCCGCCGGGGCCGGAACCGAGGATTTGCGGATGCTGACGCCCACCGGGAACACGATCCTGCGGGACGATCTCGGCGTCGAGGAGACGACGGAGACCGACAACATCGTCCGCTGGGACGGCGAGCGCCTCTACGTCGAGCACGACGTCTACCACAACGGGCAGCTCGTCCACCGGAAGTACCGGCGCAACGTCACGGAGCCGGTCGCCCGGGCCCTCCTCGCGCTGGTCAACCGGACGCGCCAGTAGGGCGGCCCCGCGCCGCGCCGGCGCCGCGGCTCAGGGCTGCCAGTGCGGCGCGCGCTTGCCCAGGAAGGCGTCGATGCCCTCGGCGGCGTCCGCCATCATCATGTTGCGGGTCATCACCCCGGCCGCGTAGGCATAGGCCTCGGCGAGCCCCATCTCGGACTGGGCGGCGAAGGCCTCCTTGCCGATGGCGAGCACGCGGGGCGCCTTGGCGGCGATCTGGCGGGCCATCGCCCGCACCGCGTCCGACAGCCCGGCCTCCGGCACGACGCGGTTGACGAGGCCGATGCGCAGCGCCTCCGCGGCATCGATCGGCTCGCCGAGGAGCAGCATCTCCAGCGCGGCCTTGCGGGGCACGGCCCGGGACAGGGCCACCATCGGGGTCGAGCAGAACAGGCCGATATTCACCCCCGGCGTCGCGAAGCGGGCGGTCTCCGCGCAGACCGCGAGGTCGCAGGTGGCGACGAGCTGGCACCCCGCCGCGGTGGCGATGCCGTGGACCTCGGCGATCACCGGCTGCGGCAGCCGGGTGATCGCGAGCATCAGCGCCGAACAGGCCGCGAAGACCACGTCGGCGGCCTCCCGGCCGGGATCGGCCCGCATCTCCTTGAGGTCGTGCCCGGCGCAGAAGGCGGGACCTGCGCCGCGCAGCACCACGACGCGCACGCTCCGGTCCGCCCGGATCGCGTCGAGCGCGTCCTGCAGCGCCGCCATGAGGCCCAGCGACAGGGCGTTGCGGGCAGGCCCGCGGTTCAGGGTCAGGGTCGCGATGCCCTCGGCATCGGCGCGCAGCAGCACGGGCTCCGCGGCGACGGGGTGAGTCGAGGGCTCGGCGGCTGGGGACATCGGACGGCTCCGCGGCAGCGGCGGCAGCGCGGGCCGCCGGCGGCGGTCTCTAGCACAAGGTCTGGGCCGGGCCGAGGCGGACGGCGCCGCCGCGCAGCAGGGTGCCGCAGGCCTCGGCCAAGCTCCGGAAGGCGGGCGGGCAATCCGGCCGGCGCAGGCCCGCAGCGGCCTCGGAGAAGCCCTGGGCCCAGCCGAGAAGCGCCCCGTGGCTCGCGGGCAGGATCAGCGTGCCGCCGTCGCGGGCGGGCGCGCAGGCGAGGAGGGCGGCCGCGTCCGGCGCGGGATCGGGCGCGAAGCGGAAGCCGAGGGGGGCGCCGTCGTACTCGGCGATCTCCAGGTCGATGCGGGCGACGTCGGCGCCCGCGCCGTGCCAGCCGACGGCCGGCATCTCGGCCACCAGTCCGGCCAGGCCGCCGAGCGCCTCGGCGCAGGCGGGCTCGGCGATCAGCAGGCGCGCCCCGGCGCCGGCGAGGCAGCGGGCGAGCCGGGCGCCGGTGAGGGCGGGATCGATCAGCGCGACGCGCAGGCCCGCCCGGACGAGGCCGAGCCAGAGGGCGTGCCGCGTGGGCGCGTCGCGCATCAGCAGCGCGACCGTGTCGCCGGGGCGGAAGCCCTGGGCCAGGGCCCAGCGGGCGGTGCGGGCGAGCGCGGCGCCGAGTTCGGCGTAGCTCAGGTTGCCGTCCGGTCCGGCCAAGGCCGGGGCCGCGCCGAGGATCGCGGCCAGATCCTCCATCAGCGCGGGCAGGGTGCGGATCGGACCGGCCGCGAGCCGCGGCCCCGCCCCGGCCGGCCGTAGCAGCGGGGTTCCGGGCGCGGAGCGGTCCTGAGCGGGGTGGAGCATGCGGCGTCGGGCCCGGTTCACGAGAGGCGGGAGGCAAGCCGTGGCGGCCCCGGGTTAATTTTTTGCGCATCCCGGCTTGGCGGATCGGGCGTCCGCCCCACGCGCGGGCCGCGTCAGCCCCGCGCCGCGTCGCGGATCTGCGAAAGCGTCCGCCCCGGGCTGATCGCCTCGGTGGAGACCTTGAGATGCAGGATCGCGGGCAGGCCGGAGGCGAGCGCCGCGGCCAGGGCGCCGGGAAAATCGGCGTCTCGCTCCACGGTGGCGCCGAAGCCCCCGAAGGCGCGGGCATAGGCGGCGAAGTCGGGGTTGCGCAGGTCGGTCGCCGAGACGCGGCCGGGGAAGTCGCGCTCCTGGTGCATCCGGATGGTGCCGTAGCTGGCATTGTCGCAGACGATGCAGACGACGGAGAGGTCGAACTGCACGGCGGTGGCGAAGTCCTGGCCGGTCATCAGGAAGTCTCCGTCGCCCGCGATGCAGAGCACCGTCCGCTCCGGATGCAGCGTCTTCATGGCGATCGCGGCGGGCAGGCCGTAGCCCATCGAGCCCGAGGTCGGCGCGAGGTGCCGGTTGAGGGCGCGGAAGCGGCAGAAGCGGTGGATCCAGGCGGCGTAATTGCCCGCTCCGTTGCAGATCACGGCATCGGGCAGCGCCTCGCGCAGGTGGATCATCACGGCTCCGAGATTGACCGGGCCCGGCTGCGGCGTCGCCGCGTCGCTCCAGGCCCGGTAGGCGGCGTGCGCTGCCCGGGTCTCCTTCGCCCAGGCAATCCGGTCCGGCGGCGGGAGGCGCGCGAGCGCCGCCGCCGCGCGCGCCGGGCTCGCGTTGATCGCGAGGTGCGGGCGGTAGACCCGGCCGAGTTCCTCCGCGCCCGCATGGACGTGGACGAGGGTCTGGGCCGGGCTCGGAATGTCGAGGAGGGTGTAGCCCTGGCTCGGGATCTCGCCGAGGCGTCCGCCGAGCAGCAGCACGAGGTCGGCCGCGCGCACCCGCTCGGCGAGCGCCGGGTTCACCCCGAGCCCGAGGTCGCCCGCGTAGGCCGGGTGGAGCGGATCGAACAGGGACAGGCGCCGGAAGCTCGTGGACACGGGCAGGTCGTAGGCGTCGACGAAGCGGCGCAGATCGGCACAGGCGGCCTCGCTCCAGCGGCTGCCGCCGAGAATCAGGAGCGGGCGCCGGGCCCCGGCGAGGAGGCCGGCGAGGGCGGCCATCTCCTCGGACCCGGGCGCCGCCTCGACCGGCCGGACCGGCTCGGCCAGGGGGCCGGGGCAGGGCAGCCGCAGGATGTCCTTCGGCAGGGCGATCACCACGGGCCCCGGCCGCCCGGCGGTGGCGGCGTGGAAGGCGCGCGAGACGTATTCGGGGACGCGGGCCGGATCCTCGATCTCGGTCGCCCACTTGGCGATCGGGCCGAAGGCCGCGCGGTAATCGACCTCCTGGAAGGCCTCGCGGTCGCGCTGGCCGCGCTCGATCTGACCGACGAACAGGATCATCGGCGAGGAATCCTGCTGCGCCACGTGCACGCCCGCCGAGGCGTTGCTGGCCCCGGGCCCGCGGGTGACGAGGCAGATGCCGGGCAGGCCGGTGATCTTGCCCACCGCCTCGGCCATCATCGCGGCGGCGCCCTCGTGCCGGCAGGTGATCACCCGGATGCCGGAATCGCGCAGGGCGTCGAGCACCGGCAGGAAGCTCTCGCCCGGGACGGTGAAGACGTGGCGCACGCCGTTGACGGCGAGCTGCGCGACGAGGGCCTGCGCGGCGGTGGGTGCGGCTGTGTCCGATGTCGTCACGGGCGGATCCGGATCGCGGGGAGGGGACGGCGCCGGACGTGCCCTCACCCGGCACGCGCCCGACCGCCCCTCATACCCGATCCCGACAGAGTTTGGCCGATCCCGGCCGACCCGAGCGGGGTCCGGCCGCGGATCCTCAGCGCACCTGCGTCACCCGCGCAGTCGCCTTCCGCTCGCGCTGGTAGGCGGAGATCGCCGCGGCGCAGCCGGGCGAGATCTGCCGGATCTTCGCGCGGAAGCAGGCCTCGACCTCGGGGCCGCCGGGCGCGTGCTCGCTGCAATGCTGCAGGTAATCGCCGCTGCAATACTGCTTCAGCCCCTCGCGCGCCGGAGACGCCTCGGCGCGGGCCGGGGCCGGCACGCAGAAGCAGGCGAGGACGAGGAGGGACTTGCGGATCCTGGACATCGGGCGACCTCTCGTTGCACGGGCCGCGCCCCGCGAGGGGGCCGACCGATCCTGCCGATCAGACCGGGGCGACGGGCGCGCGGTGGAAGATCGCGCCGGCATCCCCGATCACCTCGACCACCCAGGTCCGCGTGGCGGCGCGACTCGATGCGCCGGTCCGGCGGCAGGCTCGCGCCAGCCGCTCGGCGATCTGGGTGGCCTCGGCCAAAACGACAGTCTCCAGTGCGGTGGATGCACGCCAAACTGTCGAATCGGGCGTTCTGATCTGAAGAAGGAACACGGACAGCGGACTCTGGACAGTGTCAAGGCGCACGTCAGCTTCTGCACGACCGGACCGCGCCGGGCCAGGGCCACCCCGGCGGGTTCCCGGCGCCGAGGACGCTCGGGCAAGAGAACGGGATGCTCAGGCAGCGCGAAGGCAGCGCGCCCCGGGATTCTGGAAACGCCGGACGGGCCCGCGCGGTCCATCGCCGGCCGGGCCGGGCGGTGGGCGCGTCGGCGCGGGACGGCGGCGCTCTCGCCGCGCCGGAGCCAGCGCCCGGCTGCCGTCCTCGAGGACCCAGCCGTTCCGGCCCCGGGCTCTTCGCCCGGTACAGGGCCTGATCCGGCACCGTGCCCGGCGCGCCACGCGCCCTGTCGCCTCCGGAGCCCGGGCCTGCGGCCGATCCGCCGCCCGCTCGCCCTCGGCTTTGCGAGGACCTATGTGGCGAGGCGCGCCGAGCGGATCGCCAGAACCCGCCGGCTTCGAGGAACACCAGAGGACAACCGAACGATGCGTGCCCCTATCCCGCTCGCCCTCGCCGCCGCGCTCGCCGCCGGCCCGGCCCAGGCGCAGATCCGCAATGCCCCGGCCCCGCGGGCGCTCGAATTCGCCGCCTACATCTTCGCCGCCTCGAACGTCTGCGGCTACCGGATCGACACCGTGCAGTTCGAGGCGCTGCTCGCCAAGCAGAACACCCGGGCCGAGGACGTCGCCCCGCGCGGGCCCTTCGGCAGCCGCGTGCAGACCATGTTCGCGCTGATGTCGAACCAGATGGCCCTGAACCGCGACAGAGCCTGCATCGCGGTGGCGGGCGAGTACGGCCCGGAGGGCAACGTCGCCAAGAACGTGCTGCTGCCGGTAGGTGCCGAGGCGCCCGCGGCGACGGCGCCCACGCCCTCTCCGGCCCCCGCAGCGCCCGAGCCGGCCGCCCCCAAGCCGGCGCAGTAGCCAGGCCCACCCAGGAGCCGGATCTCAGGCGCCGCCGAGCCGCCAGTCGATCGGCGTGCGTCCGCGGCTCTCGAGCCACGCATTCGCCCGCGCGAAGGGCCGCGACCCGGGAAAGTCCCGGGCGCGGTTCAGGGGCGAGGGGTGTCCGCTCTCGACGATGGCGTGGCGGCTCCCGTCGATCAGGGCGGCGCGGGCGCGGGCCTGCGCACCCCAGAGCAGGAACGCCGCGGGCTCCGGCCGCGCCGAGACCGCCGCGACGGCCTCGTCGGTGAGCGCGGCCCAGCCGTAGCGCAGGTGCGCGCCGGCCTTGCCGGCCTCGACGGTGAGCGCGCTGTTGAGGAGGAGCACGCCCTGGCGCGCCCAGGGGGTGAGGTCGCCCGTGCCAGGCCGCACGCCCTCGACCTCGGCGAGGATCACCTTGAGGGAGACCGGCAGGCGCCGCGGCCCGACATACGAGAAGGCAAGGCCGTTGGCGTCGCCCGGGGTCGGGTAGGGATCCTGGCCGAGGATCACCACCCTCACGGCATCCGGCGGCGTCAGGGCGAGGGCGGAGAAGATCCGCTCGGGCGCGGGCAGCACACGCGCGCCCGCCGCGATCCGGGCGTCGACGCGGGCCGCCACCGCATCGGCCGCGCCGGTGCGGAAGAAGGGCAGGGCGGTCCAGGGCGAGCCGGAGGCGCGGAAGGCCGCGAGCGCGGCCGCGACGGGGTTCGCCGCCTCTGTCGTCATCGCTCCGCCACCAAGCGTTCGCCGTCGGGGATCGCCAGCGGCGCGGTCCGGCGGATCTCGGCCATCACCGCGTTGGCCAGCAACGGGCCGTCGGTCGCGCCGACGAGCGTGCGCCCGGCGCGGAGCGCCCCGTAGCCGTTGCCGCCCTCGTAGAGGAAGTTGTTCGAGGCCACTCTGTAGCGGCGGCCCGGGTCGAGGAGCGCCGCGCCGACCGTGACCGCACGCACCCGCCGGCCCGGCGCGGCGGCGGGATCGAAGGCGACGCGCAGGCCCGAGACCTGGACGATGCGCCCGGCCGGGCGGCCCCAATCGGCGAGCCCGTTCTCCAGGAGGTCGAGCAGCACGGCGCCGGTGATCTCGACGAGCACCACGGTGTTGCCGAAGGGCAGCTCCTGCAGCACGTCGCGCCGCGTCAGCGCGCTGCCCGCCGGATAGAGCCGGTTGCCGCGGATGCCGCCGCCGTTCATCAGCCCGATCTCGGCGCCGGTCGCGGCGCGCATCGCGTCGGCCACGAGGTTGCCGAAGCTCGCCTCTCGGGCCCGCACGCTGGCGATCCGGCTGTCGAGGGGGAGGCGGGTGGTGCCGAGCGTCACGTCGAGCTCGCGCGACAGCTCGGCTTCGAGGACGCGCACCGCCGCCAGCGTCTCGGGATCGGACGTCGCGTCGGCCGAATCGTGGATCCGGAAGCTCGGACGCCAGCGCAGGCGCCGCTCGGCGCCCGTTCCGGTCACCGTGCAATGCACGTCGATGGCGGTGACGAACTGCGCGTCGACGCTCGATTCGCAGAGCAGGCGCTGCCCGTCGTAGCGCAGCAGCAGGTCGTGGTCGTGGCCCGACAGGAGGATGTCGGCATGGCCCTCGGCCAGCATGGCGAGGTCGCTCGGGCGGCCCGTATGGGTGACGGCGACGACGATCTCGGCGCCCTCCCCGCGCAGGAGCCGGGCCTGCTCGGCGAGGGTGGCGGCCTCCGGGCCGAAGCGCAGCGGGCCGCTCTGCGACTTCTCGGGCGTGCTCTCGAGCGCGATACCGACGAGCCCGACCCGAACGCCCCCGAGATCGGTGACGAAGCGATCCTCGACGCCCGGCAGGGCACGCCCCTCGCCGTCGCGGAGATTGGCCGCGAGCGTGCGGAAGCGGGCGCCGCGGATGCGCTCCAGGAAGGTGGCGGGGCCGAAATCGAATTCGTGGTTGCCCGGCACGAACACGTCCGGGGGCGCGAGCGCCAGCATCGCCATGATGTGGGCGCCGCGGTCGAAGCCCGACATCAGCGAGGGCGAGAGCGTGTCGCCCGCATGGGCGTAGAGCAGCGGCACGCCGCGGGCCCGCTCGGCCTTCACGATGGCGTTGAGCCGCGCGAAGCCGCCGCGCCCGTCGACCTCGCCCATCAGGTAGAGGTCGTTGACGAGGAGCAGGGTGAAGGTCGGGAGCGGGGCGCCCGGCTCGGCGGCGGAGGCGGGCAGCCCCGCGCCGAGGCCGGCGGCCAATCCGAGTCCGAGGGTCTGGCGGCGGTTGGGGCTGACCATGCGGGCCAGCCTAGCCCCGCGCGGCCACGATCCGGTGACGGCTCATCGAGGCGCGAAGGTGTCGCGCACGGCCTTGGCGTTGCGGCGGACCATCGGCCAGATCCAGGCCCCGGAGGCGAGATAGGCGCCGGGCGGCATCGGCCGCAGGTCCGCGACGAGGCGCGCGGCGAGGCCCGGCACCGCGAGGCGCCCGGCCGGCGCATCGGTCTTGCGGTAGACCACCGTCGTGTCCTCGCGCGGGTAGGCGGCGTCGGGCACGAGCCCGGCCCGGCGAGCGAGCAGGTCGAAGGTCTCGCGGACGTAGCCGTGCACGTGGGCGAAGTGGAAGCGCTCGTGCGGGGGCTTGCCGGTGGCGGCCATGTTGGGCACCGCGGCATAGAGCCGCCCGTCGGGCTTCAGCCAGCGGGCGAGCCGCTCCATCACCACGGCGGGGTCGCGCAGGTGCTCGAGCACGTGATGGGTCGAGACCACGTCGAAATGGCCCGCCGGGAAGCGCTCGTCGTCGGCATCGTCCAGAACCTCGACCCCGTGCGTCGTGCGGGCGTAGTCCGCGTAGTCGCGGCCCGGCTCGATCCCGATCGCCTCGCAGCCCCGCGCCCGGGCAGCGGCCAGGAACTCGCCCGACCCGGAGCCGAAATCGAGCACGCGGGCGCCGGGGGCGAGCTTGGGTGCGAGGAGATCGGCGCGAAACCGGGCCTCGCGGGCCGAGCGGTTGAGGTGGTGACGCGGAGGGCCGCCCGCGAAGGCGAGCTGGTAATCGGCCCGGTACGCGCTTGCGTAATACTCGGCGAGCTCGTCCGGCGTCGGCATCGGATCGGTGCGAATCAGCCCGCACTGGGTGCAGGCGACCGAGCGCAGGGTCTTCAGCCGCCGGTCGGACTCGGCCACCACGACGCTCTCGCCGCAGCCGCACAGATTGCACGCCGCGGGCGCCCCCGTGTAGGGATACCCGGTGAACGGCACGAAGTGCCTGAGGAAGTAGCGGGGGGAGGGCATGGCGCTCTGTCCGTCGGATCTTCGCAATCAGGCTCCGTGCTCTAGATCGTTAATCCTGTCGCGACAATCGCGGCGTCGGCGCCGGCCCGCCCGCCCCTCGCCGCCTCGGGGGGCCTGAGCAGGCCGCCCGCCGCACCGGAAGCCTTGAGTTGATGAACGAACGCGTCGAACCCGCCTCCCTGGCGGCCCGTCAGCCCCTCGCCCCGCAGGCCCCCGTCGCGGCCGGCACCCTGCCGGCCGAGCACCCGCCCGTGCGCTGGGGCCGCGTCGGGGTGCTGCTGATGAACCTCGGCACGCCCGAGGGCACGAGCTACTGGCCGATGCGCCGCTATCTGAAGGAGTTCCTCTCCGACCGCCGGGTCATCGAGGTGCCGCGCCTGATCTGGTGGCCGCTCCTCAACCTGATCATCCTGACGAAGCGCCCGGGCCCCAAGGGCCGCGACTACGCCAGCGTCTGGAACAACGCGCTGAACGAGGGCCCGCTCAAGACCATCACCCGAGGCCAGTGCGAGCGGCTCCAGGCCGCGATGGGCGACACGGTGGTGGTCGACTGGGCGATGCGCTACGGCAAGCCCGAGGTGTCGCTCCGCATCCAGGCCCTGCTCGACCAGGGCTGCGACCGCATCCTGCTGGTGCCGCTCTATCCCCAATACGCCGCCGCGACTTCGGCCACCGCCTGCGACCAGGCCTTCAAGGCGCTGATGCAGATGCGCTGGCAGCCCACCGTCCGGGTCTCGCCGCCCTATCACGACGACCCGGTCTACATCGAGGCGATGGCCCAATCGATCCGCGAGGGTCTGGCCAAGCTCGATTTCGAGCCGGAGGTGATCCTCACCTCGTTCCACGGGGTGCCCAAGAGCTACCTCCTCAAGGGCGATCCCTATCATTGCCAGTGCGTGAAGACCGGGCGCCTGATCCGCGAGGCCCTCGGCTTCTCGACGGAGCGGATGCGGGTGACCTTCCAGTCCCGCTTCGGCAACGAGGAATGGCTGAAGCCCTACACCGACGAGACGGTGCAGAGCCTCGCCAAGTCCGGCGTCAAGCGCATGGCCATCGTGGCGCCGGGCTTCACCGCCGACTGCCTCGAGACGCTGGAGGAACTCGACGGCGAGAACCGCCACTATTTCGAAGAGAACGGCGGCGAGCGCTTCGCCTACATTCCCTGCCTCAACGACTCGGATCTCGGCATGCGGGTGATCGAGAACGTGGTGCGGCGCGAGCTGCAGGGCTGGCTCTGACAGGAGCGGCCCCGCACGGGTTACTCGGAAGGCACCTTGCCGGGGCGGCGGTCCCGGTTATGATCAGGCTCTGCCGTGCGAATCGGCCTGGAGGACATCGATGGGCTTCTTCATCGTCATCGCCTGTTCCTGGCTGGTGGTCGCGGCCCTCGAGGTCCTGGCCTTCCGCCGGCAGAACGAGCTGCAGGCCTCCGGTCTCGTGCCGGTGACGCGCGCGGCCGATTCCGCCTACCTGCACCCGTCGCGCCCGTACTGAGGGGAGCGGCCGGGCCCGAGAGCCCGGCCCGTCCCCACCCGGCCGATCAGGGCTTCTTGGCCGGTGCCTCCTCGGGCGCGGGCGGCGCCGCGGCGGTGCGCTCGATCTTGGCGTCCGCGCGGAGCTTCAGGATCAGGTCCTGCTGCGCCTTGCGGATCAGGTGCTGGTCGATCTGCTCCTTCAGCTCGTCGTAGGTCGGCAGCGGCTTCATCCGCTTCTCCTCGACCTTGATGACGTGCCAGCCGAACTGGGTCTTGACCGGGTCGGAGACCTGCCCGACCGGCATCTTGAAGGCGGCGTCGGCGAATTCCTTCACCATCCGCTCCTTGGTGAACCAGCCGAGGTCGCCGCCCTCGGTCTTCGAGCCCGGATCCTTGGAGGTCTCCGCCGCGACCTTGGCGAAATCCTCGCCGCCCTTGATCCGCGCGGCGATCTTCTTCGCCTCGGCCTCGTTGTCGACGAGGATGTGCCGGGCGTGGACCTCCTCCTCGGGCTTCATCAGCTTGGCGCTCTGCTCGTAGACCGCCTTGGCGGCCTCCGGGGTCGCGGCCTTCTTGGCCTCGCGCTCGAGGTACTCGTCGAGCAGGAGCTTGTCGCGGAAATAGCCGAGCTTGCGCTTGAAATCGGGGCTGTCGGCGACCTTGGCGGCCTCGGCCGCCTGCGCGCCGACCTTGAGGTCGATCAGGTAGTCGACGAGCAGGCCGCGCTTGGCCGCGTCGTCGACGCCCGGCAGCGACAGGGCCGGATCGTCGCCCGCCACCGCGAGGTCGCCCCCGGTGATCGGGGCGCCGTTCACGCGCGCCACCACGGTGTCGTCCTTGATCGGCGCCGCCTGCGCCTCGGGCGCCTGGGTCGGAGCCTGGGACGCCGGCGGGGCGGCGCTCTCGGGCTTGGTCTCCGCCGCGCACACGCCCGGCACCGTCAGGGCGAGCGCGAGGGCGCTGGCGCGCCAGAGATGGGTCGGCTTCGGCATGGCGTCGGGATCCTCGGGAGATGCGCCTGTCCGTCAGGCGTCGATGGCGCCGCCCGTGAGCGCTTGAATCGGCCGCGGGCGGCGTCACAGGTGGCTCGGGGGCCTGGCAAACGCAAGCGTGGCCGCGCCCGGGGCCGGACACCGGATCGTGAGCGGGCGGCGCGATCGGCGGCACGGGAGGCGGGCGCCGGGGGCGGGCCGGACGGAGCCGCCTCTTTTAGATGCGCCCCCCGATGTTTACCTCTATAAGCCCGGCCAACTCAGCCCAAGGCAGGCCCGCGACGGCATCCCGTCCGCGGGCTCGCGCGTCCGCAGGTTCACGATGCTAGGCAGCCTCGCCAAGAAGATTTTCGGCTCGTCCAACGACCGTCGCGTCAAGGGCTACCGCCCGCGCGTGGCCGCGATCAACGCGCTGGAGCCCGAGATCCAGGCCCTCTCGGACGAGCAGCTGCGCGCCCGCACCGAGATGCTGAAGGCGGAGATCGCCGCCGGCAAGAGCCTCGACGACATCCTGGTTCCGGCCTTCGCCACCGTGCGCGAGGCGGCCAAGCGCGTGCTCGGGCAGCGTCACTTCGACGTGCAGCTGATCGGCGGCATGGTGCTGCACGAGGGCGCCATCGCCGAGATGAAGACCGGCGAGGGCAAGACCCTGGTGGCGACCCTGCCGGTCTACCTGAACGCGCTCTCGGGCAAGGGCGTCCACGTCGTCACGGTGAACGACTACCTGGCCTCCCGCGACGCGGAGTGGATGGGCCGGGTCTACCGCTTCCTCGGACTGTCCGTCGGCACCATCGTGCACGGGCTCGACGACGAGCAGCGCAAGGCCAGCTACGCCTGCGACATCACCTACGGCACCAACAACGAGTACGGCTTCGACTACCTGCGCGACAACATGAAGTACGAGATGTCCCAGCTGAGTCAGCGGGGGCACAACTACGCCATCGTCGACGAGGTCGATTCGATCCTGATCGACGAGGCGCGCACGCCGTTGATCATCTCCGGCCCCGTCGACGATCGCTCGGAGCTCTACGTCTCCGTCGACGCGCTGATGCCCCGGCTGCAGAAGTCCCACTACGATCTCGACGAGAAGCAGCGCACGGTCTCGCTGACCGAGGAGGGCAACGAGTTCATCGAGGAGGCCATGCGCGAGGCGGGTCTGCTCAAGGAGGGCGACCTCTACGACGCGCACAACGTGTCGCTCGTCCACCACCTGAACCAGGCGCTCCGGGCCCACACCCTGTTCACCCGGGACAAGGACTACATCGTCCGCAACGACGAGGTGGTGATCATCGACGAGTTCACCGGCCGCATGATGCAGGGCCGGCGCTACTCGGAAGGGCTGCACCAAGCGCTCGAGGCCAAGGAGCGGGTCACGATCCAGCCCGAGAACCAGACGCTCGCCTCGATCACCTTCCAGAACTACTTCCGTCTCTACGGCAAGCTCGCGGGCATGACCGGCACGGCCTCGACCGAGGCCGACGAGTTCGCGGAGATCTACAAGCTCGACGTGGTCGACATCCCGACCAACAAGGAGGTCGAGCGCGTCGACGAGGACGACGAGGTCTACCGCACGGTGGGCGAGAAGTACGACGGCATCATCGCCGAGATCGACAAGGCGCATGCCCGCCACCAGCCGATCCTGGTCGGCACCGGCTCGATCGAGAAGTCCGAGCACATCGCCGAGATGCTGACGAAGCACGGCTACACCTTGCTCGACTACTCGGACCCGAACGCGCTGACCGACGTCTACGCCGCCGCCCGCGAGGGCCGGATCACCAAGCGCTTCGCCGTGCTGAACGCCCGCTTCCACGAGCAGGAGGCCTATATCGTGGCCGAGGCCGGCGTGCCGGGCGCCATCACCATCGCGACGAACATGGCCGGCCGCGGCACCGACATCAAGCTCGGCGGCAACGTCGAGATGCGCGTCGAGAAGGAGCTCGCCGGCCTGGAGGAGGGCCCCGAGCGCGAGGCCAGGATCGCGGCGATCAAGGCCGAGATCGCCGAGAACCGCGCCAAGGTGCTGGCCTCGGGCGAGCCGGCCGACCCGGCCGCGGGCCGCAAGAAGGACCTGCCCGGCGGCCTCTACATCATCGGCACCGAGCGCCACGAATCCCGCCGCATCGATAACCAGCTCCGCGGCCGCTCCGGCCGCCAGGGCGATCCCGGCCGCTCGAAGTTCTACCTCTCGCTGCAGGACGACCTGATGCGGATCTTCGGGTCCGACCGCATGGACGGGATGCTGCAGAAGCTCGGCCTCGAGCAGGGCGAGGCGATCATCCATCCGTGGATCAACAAGGCCATCGAGAAGGCGCAGCAAAAGGTCGAGGCGCGCAACTTCGACATGCGCAAGAACGTGCTCAAGTACGACAACGTCATGAACGACCAGCGCAAGGTCGTGTTCGAGCAGCGCCGCGACTTTATGGGCCAGGAGAGCGTGCGCGAGACGGTCGACGAGATGCGCCACGGCGTGATCGACGACCTCGTGGCGACCCACATCCCGGAGAACGCCTACGCCGAGCAATGGGACGTGGCGGGCCTCGCCCAGCGCGTCTCCGAGGTGCTGAACCTCGACGTGCCGGTCGAGGATTGGGCCAAGGAGGAGGGCATCGCCGACGAAGAGATGCGCGAGCGCCTGCGCAAGGCCGCCGACGAGGCCTACGCGGCTCGCGCCGAGAAGAACGGCGCCGAGATCAGCGCCTATATCGAGAAGCAGGTGCTGCTCCAGACCCTTGACCACCTCTGGCGCGAGCACCTCGTCACCCTCGACCACCTGCGGCAGGTGATCGGCTGGCGCGGCTTCGCCCAGCGCGACCCGCTGAACGAGTACAAGTCGGAGGCCTTCGACCTCTTCAACGGCCTCGTCACGTCGCTGCGCGAGCAGGTGACGAGCCAGCTCTCGCGGGTCGAGATCATGTTCCAGGAGCCGGATCAGGGCGGCCTGCAGCCCTTCCCGACCGAGGCCCCGAGCCTGCCGCCGATGTTCGCCCAGCACCTCGACCCGGTCACCGGCGAGAACGAGATGGACTATTCCGGCCGCGGCACGGGCAGCGCCGGCGGGGGCGGGCCGGCCGTCGGCTACGCCGCGCAGGGGCTCTCGGCGGACGGCGCGGTGCTGGAGCGCGATCCCGAGGATGCCGCCACCTGGGGCCGGGTCGGGCGCAACGAGCCCTGCCCGTGCGGCTCGGGCAAGAAGTACAAGCACTGCCACGGCAGCTTCCAGGCCTGAGGGGCCGGCCTCGGGGGCTACCGGATTGACTTAGCGGTTCCGCCGCTCGACCACTCCCTCTCCCCTCTGCGGGAGAGGGTGGCCCGCGAAGCGGGTCGGGTGAGGGGGCGACGCTTCCGGACGGCGCGCAACGTCGATGCCGAGCGTCGTCCTGAAGCCGGGTTCCCCTCTCCCGCCTCACTCCGTTCGGCACCCTCCCCCGCAGAGGGGGAGGGAAAACCCGCGGGTGCCATCCGAGATGTGGGAATATCCGAGCCGAGGGCGGGCGGCGGGATCGCCCTCTCACCACGATCGCCATGAAGCAGCCCATGCCAGCCCTGTTCGTCGCCGGCGCCGGCACGGAGATCGGCAAGACCTACGTCACCGCCGCGCTGACGCGGCGGCTGATCGCCTCGGGGCGGCGGGTGCGGACCCTGAAGCCGCTCGCGAGCGGCGTGCCGCCCCTCGATCATCCGGACTTCGCCGGGAGCGACACCGCGCGCCTCCTCGCCGCCCAGGGCCTCGCGCCGAGCCCGGAGGCCGTGGCCGCCTGCTCGCCCTGGCGTTTCGCAGCTCCCCTCGCCCCCGATCAGGCCGCCGCGCGGGAGGGCCGGGCGCTGGCGCTCGCCGAGCTCGTCGCCTGGTGCCGGGCCGAGATCGAGCGGCCGGAGGTCGTGTCCGGCGACGCGGTGCTGCTGATCGAGGGCGTCGGCGGCCTGATGAGCCCGGTCACCCCCGAGGCGACGGGGCTCGACTGGCTGGCGGCCCTCGGCCTGCCGGCCCTCCTCGTCTCCGGCAGCTATCTCGGGGCGATCAGCCACGCGCTCACCGCCTGCGAGGCGCTGCATCGCCGCGCCGTGCCGCTGCGGGCGATCGTCGTCAGCGAGAGCCCCGACGCGCCGACGCCGCCGGACGTCGCGGCCGACGCCATCGCGCGCCACGCGGGCGGACCGGTCCATATCCTGGCCCGAAACGAGGAATGCCCCGAACCGCTGTCGGCCCTGGTCGAACAGGGATGAAAACTCCGGCCGAAACGTAAGGCCGGCGGCGCCGGCCCGATAGTCTATCCTGGACGATGCTGTAGGCTCGTGCGCGGGGACGGACACGGACCGGCGAACGGGGGACGCATCACATGGCCTCATACTCCGAGAGCGACGCGACGGGCTCGCGTGTGGCGACCGTGCTGCGCGTCACCAGCGGCAACTTCCTGGAGATGTTCGACTTCTTCCTGTTCGGCTTCTACGCGTCGTACATCTCGAAGTCGTTCTTCCCGACCGGCAACGACTTCGCCTCCCTGATGCTCACCTTCGCGACCTTCGGGGCGGGCTTCCTGATGCGCCCGCTGGGAGCGGTGATCCTCGGGGCCTATGTCGACCGGATCGGGCGCCGCCAGGGCCTGATCGTCACCCTGACCATCATGGCGACCGGCACCATCCTGATCGCCTTCGTGCCGTCCTACGCCACGATCGGCCTGCTCGCCCCGGCCCTGGTCCTGATCGGGCGGCTGCTCCAGGGCTTCTCGGCGGGCGTCGAGCTCGGCGGCGTCTCGGTCTACCTCGCCGAGATGGCGACGCCCGGCCACAAGGGCTTCTACGTCTCCTGGCAATCGGGCAGCCAGCAGGTCGCGGTGATGTTCGCCGCGCTGATCGGCTACGGGCTGAACCACACCCTGACGCCCGCCGACATGAACGACTGGGGCTGGCGGATCCCGTTCTTCATCGGCTGCGCGATCGTGCCGTTCCTGTTCTACATCCGCCGTTCGCTGCAGGAGACGGAAGCCTTCCTGCAGCGCAAGGTCCGGCCGAGCACGCGGGAGATCTTCGCCTCGCTGGCGCAGAACTGGAAGATCGTCGGCCTCGGCATGCTGTTCGTGGCGATGACGACGATCTCGTTCTACACGATCACCATCTACACGCCGACCTTCGGCAAGGCGGTGCTCAAGCTCTCGGACACCGACAGCCTGATCGTCACCTTCTGCACCGCGCTGTCGAACCTCGTCTGGCTGCCGGTGATGGGCGCGCTCTCGGACCGGATCGGGCGCCGCCCGATCCTGATCGCCTTCTCGGCCCTGACCCTGCTCACCGCCTACCCGGCGCTGGCCTGGCTCGTCGGCCACCCGTCCTTCGGCAACATGCTGATGGTGCTGCTGTGGCTGTCCTTCCTGTACGGCAGCTACAACGGGGCCATGGTGGTGGCGCTGACCGAGATCATCCCGGCGAGCGTGCGGACGGCGGGCTTCTCCCTCGCCTATTCTCTGGCGACCGCCCTCTTCGGCGGCTTCACGCCCCTGGTCTCGACCTGGCTGATCGACGCGACCGGCAACAAGGCCGCCCCCGGCCTGTGGATGGCCTTCGGCGGGTTGTGCGGACTCGTCGCCACCATCGTGATCTACCGGGGCATCGCCGTGCGCGACAGGCTCTCGGAACTCTCGACCACCGCGGCCCTACGCTGAGGGTGTCCGGCTACCTCAGCCTCGCCGTCGCGATCCTCGCCGAGGTGATCGCCACCTCGGCCCTCAAGGCCTCGGCGGGCTTCACCCGGCCCGGTCCCTCCGCCATCGTCGTTGTCGGCTACGGGCTCGCCTTCTACTGCCTGTCGCTGACGCTCCGGACCATGCCGGTCGGCATCGCCTACGCCGTCTGGTCGGGCGTCGGGATCGTGCTCGTCTCGGGCATCGGCTGGGTCGTGTACGACCAGCGCCTCGATCCCCCGGCCCTGATCGGGCTCGGCCTCATCGTGGCGGGCGTCCTGGTGGTGAACCTCGTGTCCGACAGCGCCGGGCCCTGAGCCCGGACGGACGGCCCGCGGCCCCTTGGCGCGATCATTGCCCGAACGGCGCCCGCCGACTATCTGCAGGGCCATGAAGAGAGGAAACCCCATGCGGCTGCGTTCCGCCCTCGCGCTGCTCCTCCTCGCCGGACCGGCCCTGGCCGCGCCGACGCCGGACGCCGCGCCCGCAGCGCCGGAGGCTTCCGCCAAGGCCGCGCCGGTGGTGCTCGCCAACCATCGCGCCGTCTACGACCTCTCCCTCGCCTCCAGCGGCGGCACCCGGGCGGTCGAGGGCGCGCGGGGTCGGATCGTGATCGACTTCCGGGGCGATGCCTGCCGCGGCTACACGATGCAGACCCGGCAGGTGACGGTGCTCGAATCCGGCGAGAGCGGCAGCCGCACCTCGGACCTGCGCAACACCACCTTCGAGGGCGGCGACGGCCACGACTTCCGCTTCCGCACCGCCAGCGCGATCAACGGCACCGAGAGCCCGACCGTTGACGGCACGGCGAGCGCGGATCCCGCCGCCCTGAAGGTGCGGCTCAAGGAGCCCAAGCGCGACCAGTTCGGCGAATCCGGGCCGGTGCTGTTCCCGACCCGGCACATGCGCCGGCTGATCGAGGCGGCGCGGGCGGGAGAGACCACCGTACAGGCCAAGGTGTTCGACGGTTCGGACGATGGCCGCAAGGTCTACGATACCCTGGCGGTGATCGGCCGTCCGGCCACCGGCCCGGCGAACGCGGCCGGCAGCGAGCGCGACAAGCCGCTGCGTGACGGTGCGCTCGCGACGGTCCGGCGCTGGCCGGTGACGCTGAGCTACTTCACGCAAGGGGAGGGGGAGCGCACGCCGATCTACACCCTGAGCTTCGACCTCTACGACAACGGCGTCAGCGGCGCGCTCAAGCTCGATTACGGCGACTTCGCCATTCTGGGCGACCTGACCCGGCTCGAGATGGACAAGGCGACGGCGGCCGGAGCGCCCTGCGCGCCGTGACCGGGTGGGGCGCGCTCAGGGCGCCTCGAAATCCGGCGGCTGTCGCCGCCGCCAGGCTGCGGCGATCCGCTCGGGCGACACCCCGATGGCCGTCGCGCAGGCGAGCAGCACCGGCTCGTCGCCCATCACATGGTCGAGAACCGCCGTCAGGACGGATGGGTCGCGCGCATTCGAGCGCAAGTTGTCCGGGTCAAGTCCCGTCGCGTTCAGGAAGGGTATCAGGCGATCGGGCTCGCCGGCCATCCACAGCAGAACGTCGAGGGCGAGGGCGTCGGTGGATTCATCCTCTTGAAGGGGTTTGCGTTTCATCAACATGTAAAGCCTACAAAGCTCAGAGGCAGGGTGAAGCCCCGTTAACGACGAGCGTCGCGCGCACCGGGATTAACGCGTCATGAAGAAGACGGTGCTGATCGTCGAGGACAACGAGCTCAATATGAAGCTCTTCAACGACCTCCTCGAGGCGCAGGGCTACGCCACGCTCAAGACGGCCCACGGCATCGAGGCGATCGAGCTCGCCCGCGCCCACCATCCGGACCTGATCCTGATGGACATCCAGCTCCCCGAGGTCTCGGGCCTGGAGGTGACGAAGTGGCTCAAGGAGGACGACGACCTCAAGCACATCCCGGTGATCGCGATCACGGCCTTCGCCATGAAGGGCGACGAGGAACGGATTCGGGAAGGGGGCTGCGAGGCCTATTTGTCCAAGCCCATCTCGGTCGCGAAGTTTTTGGCAACGGTTCGCCAGTATCTTGACGTGAAGCCCTGACGCCGGGGCCCCGCACCCTCGCGGGACGGCGTCGCGCACCGCCCTGCGAGGTACGATGTCGGCCCGCGTCCTGATCGTCGACGACCTGTTTCCGAACGTCAAGTTGCTGGAGACGAAGCTCGCGCTCGAATATTTCGATACCGTCGCGGCGATGAACGGCCCCGACGCCATCGCGATCTGCGAGAAGGGCCTCTGCGACATCGTCCTGCTCGACGTGATGATGCCCGGCATGGACGGGTTCGAGGTCTGCCGCTACCTCAAGGACAATCCCGTCACCGCCCACCTGCCGGTGGTGATGGTGACCGCCCTCGACCAGCCCTCGGACCGCCTCAAGGGGCTCGATGCCGGGGCCGACGACTTCCTGACCAAACCCATCGACGACACCGCGCTGTTCACGCGGGTTCGCAGCCTCGTGCGCCTCAAGGCGGTCACGGACGAGCTGCGCAGCCGCGCGCTGGCGTCGCGCGAGTACGGTATGGGCGACCCGCTGGCGCTGGCCGCCGCCGCCACCGGCCTCGACGCCAAGGTGCTCCTCGTCGAGGACCGCAAGGGGGCGGCCGAGCGCATGGGCGCGGCCCTCGGCCAGCACCACGCGGTGACCGTGGAGGCCGATCCGCAGGCGGCGATGCTGGCCGCCGCCGAGGGCGCGTTCGACTGCGTCCTGGTGAGCCTCGATCTCGACGGCTCGGACGGGCTGCGCCTGTGCAGCCAGCTCCGCTCCCTCGACCGCACGCGCAACGTGCCGCTGATCATGCTGGCCGAGCCGCACGACCGCGCCCGCATCGTGCGGGGCCTCGATTTCGGCGTGCACGACTACCTGATGCGCCCCGTCGACCGGAACGAGCTGCTGGCCCGGGTGCGCACGCAGATCCGGCGCAAGCGCTTCTCCGAGGTGCTGCGCGGCGCAGTGCAGGCCTCGATGCAGCTCGCGGTCACGGACGGGCTCACCGGGCTGCACAACCGGCGCTACCTCGACAACCATCTCGGCGCCCTGTTCGGCGACGAATCCCTGCGCCACCGCCCGGTGGCCGGGCTCATCCTCGACATCGATCACTTCAAGGCGATCAACGACACCTACGGCCACGAGGCCGGCGACGAGGTGCTGCGCACCTTCGCCGAGCGCGTGCGCCTGCAGACCCGCACCATCGACATCGTCGCCCGCTACGGCGGCGAGGAGGTGGTGATCATCCTGCCCGATGCCGGGTTGGGCGAGGCGCAGGCCATCGCCGAGCGGATCCGGGCGCGGATCGAGGCGGTGCCCTTCCCGATCCAGCGGGCCACCCGCAGCGTCCCCGTCACGGTCTCGATCGGCGTGGCCGTGCGCCAGCCCGAGGATACCGGGCCGGGCGACCTGCTGAAGCGGGCCGACCTCGCCCTCTACCGGGCCAAGGGCTCCGGCCGGAACCGCGTCGAGGCGGAGGCGGCCTAGGGCCGCTCCCGATCGCGTGGCGATCCATAACATTGCCTGCCGAGACGCCCCGGCTCGCGCTCGGTCCCTCGGAATGCGGGGTCGGGCGAGTCTGACCCGCCGCACGCCGCGCTGGCGTGCAGCGTGGCGTTGCCACAGCGAACGGCCCCGCGCCCTCGATGCGACGGGCCTGACCCACCCCGACCCGGCATCCGGCGCGGCGGACGGCGAGCCCCGCCGCCGGGGCCCTAATCCATCCGCGCCTGCGCCGGGTCGGTCGGGGCGGGCGCGGGCGCGCGGGAGCCGCGGCGGCGGGGCGCGGCCCCGCTCTCGCAGCCGGCGCAGATGCTGCGGGTGACGCGCCGGACGCGCGCGTCCATCTGGCGTCGGATCCCCTCCATCTTGGCGTCGCTCTGACGGGCGGCCAGCTCGGTCTCGGGCTTGAGGTAGAAATCGCGCCGCGGGGCCGCCCGCATCCGCTCGATCTCGGCGGCGGCGGGCGGAGGCGCGGGGGGGTGCGGCGGCCGGGGCGCCTGGGCGGCGGCGGGGCCGCCGAGGACGGCGCAGAGGAGGGCGCCGAGGCGAATCGGGATGCGCGGGCTCATGGGGCGGCAGGGTGCGGCCGGATCGCGGCCTCAACATGGCCGGCGCCCGGCGCGCGGCAGGCCCGGCTCCCTGCACGGCTCCCGGCTCGGCGCCTTGCCCGGTTGACACGCTTCCGCGCTTCGCCAACACCTCCCGCCGCTCGCGTCGGTCTTCGCCCGCGCCCCCGAGGACATCTGTGAACCATGGCGGTGATGCGCACCTACCTCGATTTCGAGAAGCCCGTGGCCGAGCTCGAGGCGAAGGTCGAGGAACTTAAGGCGGTCGGCGCGCGGGACGGCGCGGTCTCGATCAGCGACGAGGTCGGCCGGCTCGAGGCCAAGGCCGCCCAGGCGCTCGCCGAGATCTACGCCGCGCTGACGCCCTGGCAGAAGACCCAGGTCGCCCGCCACCCGCAGCGCCCGCACTTCGTGGATTACTGCGCCGGCCTGATCGAGGATTTCACCCCGCTCGCGGGCGACCGGACCTTCGGCGAGGACGAGGCGATCCTGGGCGGCTTCGGGCGCTTCCGCGGCCGGCCCGTCTGCGTGCTCGGCCAGGAGAAGGGCGCCACCACCGAGACCCGGCTGCGCCACAATTTCGGGATGGCCCGGCCGGAGGGCTACCGCAAGGCGGTGCGCCTGATGGAGCTCGCCGACCGGTTCGGCCTGCCCGTCCTCGCCTTCGTCGACACCGCTGGCGCCTTCCCGGGCATCGACGCGGAGGAGCGCGGTCAGGCCGAGGCCATCGCCCGCTCGACGGAGGCCTGCCTCGGGCTCGGCGTGCCCAACGTCGCCCTCGTGATCGGCGAGGGCGGCTCGGGCGGCGCCATCGCGCTGGCCACCGCCAACCGCGTGCTGATGCTGGAGCACGCGATCTACGGCGTGATCTCGCCCGAGGGCGCGGCCTCGATCCTGTGGCGCGACCAGGGCCGGGCGCACGACGCAGCCACCGCCATGAAGATCACCGCGCAGGACCTGCTACGGCTCGGCGTGATCGACGTCATCGTGCCGGAGGCGACCGGCGGGGCGCATCGCGACCGCGAGGGGGCGATCCGCGCCGCGGGCGACGCCCTCGACGGTGCGCTCCAGAGCTTCGAGGGCCTCGGACCCGCCGAGATCCGCGACCGGCGCGCGGCGAAGTTCCTCGAGATCGGCCGCCGTCTGTGAGAGCCCCGGGCGGGGCCGCGCCGGGTCCGGCCGGAGGGCCCGGCCTGCTCGGCGCCTTCCGGCGCGCCTTGCGCGGCGGCCGGCCCCGGCACGACGCCCGCGAGCCGGGGCCGCGCAACCACGTCTCCCTCGGCAGCAACTGCCAGATGGCGCACGCCCTCAAGACCCTCGGGCTGCGCACGTGGTCGGGCCCGTTCGACTGGCTCTTCACCCTGCCCGAGATGGTGCGCGACTGCCTCGCCGACGATTTCGCGGCGCTGACCGACCGGGCGGAACTGGAATCGATCCCGGAGGCCGAGCGGCAGGGGCCGGGGATCTGGCGCGGGCGCCACCGCCTGTACCGGGCGCGCTACGGCCTCGAATGCGTCTTCAACCACCACGATCCGGCCGCGAGCGCGGCCGATTACGATTTCCTCGCCGCCGGCGCCCGCCGCCTGCGCACGGCGCTTGCCGGGCCCGAGACCCGCAACCGGCTCTGGCTGATGAGCCATCTCCACATCGCGCCCGAGACCGTCGCGAGCCTCTGCGACGTGCTGGCCGGGACGCCCGCCCGGAACCACCTCACGGTCGTGCAGATCCTGCCGGGCGCGCCCGCCTGCCGGCTGGCCGGGACCGAGGACCCGCGCCCGGACCTGCGCCGCCTCACCGTGGAGACGCCCTCGGCGCCGGTGGGCCTGCGGCTGGCCGACCCGGCCGACGACGCGTTCCTGCTCGATCTCGTCGCCGCGGAAGCGGCGTGCCATCCCGCACATCTCGCGTGACGTGAAAGCGGGCCGGTGTGTCTTGCGCGTCATTGCGGTAACGACGCGCTAAGTTTAACGCGGCTAGTGGTTTGGGGAGTAACGCCCGACGTCGGCACGAACGCCCGCGGGTGATGGTCGATGACGAGGTTCCCCATGGCTGTGCGCCCGTTCGCGGCTGCCTGTCTCATCGCGGTCACGTTCAGCCTCGGCGCCTGTCAGGACGGCCTCGTCGGAGGCGCGTCGACCCGGCACCTGACCCCGATTCCCGCCCAGACGCTCTCCCTGATGCAAACCAAGGGGATGAGCCAGTCCGACCCGATCCTGGTCCGCGCCTACAAGAAGGAAGCGGAGATGGAGGTCTGGAAGCGCGGCGCGAACGGCCAGTACGCGCTGCTCAAGACCTTCCCTATCTGCCGCTGGTCCGGCCAGCTCGGGCCGAAGACCAAGCAGGGCGACCGGCAGGCGCCCGAAGGGTTCTACGCCATCACGCCGGGCCAGATGAACCCGAACTCGGCCTATTACCTCTCCTTCGACACCGGCTACCCGAACGCCTTCGACCGCGCGAACGGGCGCACGGGCAACTACATCATGGTCCACGGCACCTGCTCCTCGGCCGGGTGCTTCGCCATGACCGACGCCTCGATGTCGGAGATCTACGCCATCGCCCGCGAGGCCTTCGCGGGCGGACAGCGCGCGTTCCAGTTCCAGTCCTACCCGTTCCGGATGACGGCCCAGAACATGGCCAAGTTCCGCAACGACCCGAACGCGCCGTTCTGGAAGAACCTCAAGGAGGGCTCGGACTATTTCGAGGCCCTGCGCGAGGAGCCGAAGGTCGGGCTCTGCGGCAGCAAGTACGTGTTCGGCGGCCAGGACGCCGCGGCGGGCTCGTGCAGCCCGAAGGTCGATCCGCTCGTGGCCGAGAAGCGGGCGCAGGACGACCAGCAGATCGCCGAGCTGGTGGCCAAGGGCACGCCGGCCGTGCGCGTCGTCTACCAGGACGGCGGCCAGAACCCGGTGTTCCGCCCGCCGAACGCCACCGCCTTCGCGAGCCTCGGGACGACCGAGCAGGAGCTGCCCTACAGCGCCAAGGATTTCGGCCGGCACAACCTGGGCGAGGTCAGCCGCCCCGAGACCCTGGCCGCCGGCCCGGAAGAGATCCCGTTCGAGCCCAAGACCGCCCCCAGGGGCAAGGCCGCCCCGACGATGCTCGCCGCGGCGCCGATCCCCAGCAAGGCCGCAGCCGTAGCACTCGCCCGCACGGGCGGCGGGCCGGCGCCGCTGATGCTGGCGGCCAAGCCCGACGCGGTCGGATCCGAGCCGGCCCAGACCGAGCCCGTGCGGCCGGCGCGCGTCACCGTGGCGGATGCCGACGGCGATCCCTCCGCCTTCGGGGCCGTGTTCGGAAAGCTCGTCGGCAAACCGGGCCCGGCCCCGGAGACGCCCGCCGCCGACCAGGCGATTGCCGCGCCGAACGGCCTCACGGCCAATCCGTCCGCGAAGGTGGCAGCCCGGCCCGAGCCGGCGGGCAAGCCCCACGACCCGGCCCATACCGCCAGCGCGGCCCACACAACCGGTGCGGCCCACACCGCGAACGCAGCCAAGCCCGCCGGGACGGCCAAGCCCGCGGGTGCCGAGCGGAAGCCGGAGCCCGCCAAGGTCGCCGAGGCGCGCAAGCCCGGCGCGCGGGCCGACAAGGCGCCGTGAAACGGGCGCCCCGAGCGGGCGTCCCAACCAGACCAGCGGGCGTCCGGATCAGACCAGCGGGCGGTCGCGGTTCATCAGCCAGAGCGCGTGGATGGTGCCGGGCAGCCAGCCCAGGATCCACAGCACGATATTGAGCAGGAACTGCAGGCCGAAGCCTGTGGTCAGCAGGACCGCGACCGGCGGGATGAAGATCGCGAGCAGGATACGGACGAGGCTGGACACGGGAACTCCGGTGTTGCGAGGAATGCCCGCCCAACGAAGCGGGGCCGTTTCCGTTCCACGCCGGTGATCGCCGCCTCCGGGCGCGCGAGGCTGGCCCGCCGCGGTCGCATGGGTCGCGTCACAGAGCCGCCGCGTTGACGGAGGAGGGGAGGGCTGCGCCGGATCCCCGTCCCGGCCGGCAAACACAGCCCGAGGCTTCCGTGACCGCACCGATCCGGCCGAATCCGCCCGAAGGCGAGCGCCTGCGCGCGCCCGGCGCCTGGGTCGGCCCCGGCTTCACCGAGTTCGTGGCCATCGTCGCCCTGATGATGGCGGTGACCGCGATCTCGATCGACAACCTGCTGCCCGCCTTCCCGGCGATCCAGGCGCGCTTCGGCGTGGCCGACGCGAACCACCTGCAGCTCCTCGTCTACGTCTACATGATCGGGTTCGGGCTGGCGCAGATCGCCTACGGGCCGATCTCGGACGCCCTCGGGCGCCGGCCCGTCCTGCTCGGCGGCCTCGCGATCTACGTGGCGGGCAGCGGGCTCGCCATGGTGGCGCCCTCGTTCGGCTGGCTGCTGGCCGCCCGCATCGTGCAGGGAATCGGGGCGGCGAGCGGGCGCGTGCTCTCGACCGCGATCGTGCGCGACCGCTTCGCCGGACGCGAGATGGCGAGCGTGATGTCGCTCATCATGATGGTGTTCCTGATCGTGCCGATGGTCGCCCCCGCCATCGGCGGCGCCATGCTGGCGTTCGGGTCCTGGGTCTACGTGTTCGTCTCGATGCTGGCGCTCGCGGCCTGGCTCGCCGTCTGGTTCGGCCTGCGCATGCCCGAGACGCTGCACCCCGCCTACCGCCGGCCGCTCTCGATCCGCGCGACGGGCGAGGCGCTGATGGCCACCCTCCGCTGCCGGGTCGCCATCGGCTACGCCACGGCGCTCGGCCTGCTCACGGGCTGCATCATGGGCTATGTCGGCTCGGCCCAGCAGGTCTTCGACACCGGCCTCTACCATCTCGGCACGCTGTTCCCGCTGGCCTTCGGGCTCGTGGCGGGCGCGATGGGGGCCGCGACCCTCGTCAACGCCCGGGTGGTGCGCCGGCTCGGCATGCGCCCGCTCTCGCATGCGGGGCTCGTCGCCTTCGTGATCGTGGGCCTCGCCCAGGTGGGCGTCGGCCTCGCCTATGGCGGGCGCCCGCCGCTGGGGCTGTTCCTCGGGGTGCTGGCGCTGAACCAGTTCCTGATCAGCTTCGCCATGCCGAACTTCAACGCGCTGGCGCTGGAGCCGCTGGGCGCCATCGCGGGCACCGCCTCCTCGTTCCTCGGCTTCTACACCACGGTCCTCGGTGCGCTCTGCGGCTACCTGATCGGCCAGTCCTTCGACGGGACCACGCTGCCGATCGGGATCGGCTACGCGGCGCTCGGCGCCCTCGCTCTCGTGGTGGTGGCCTGGACCGAGCACGGGCGCCTGTTCCGCGGCGGCGTTTCCGGTTGACGGGCGCGCGCCCTTAACGGGGTCTCAACGCGGCTGATCCCAGGCTCCAGCATCGAACCCGCGCCCGGAGCCGCCCGATGATCGCCAGAGCCCACGATGCCGTCAGCCTCGCCGCGCGCCTGCTGCTGGCCTCGGCGCTGCTGCCCACGGGCATCGGCCGGGCGCTCAACGTCTCGGGCTTCGCCCTGACCCTCGCGGGCTCCGGCGTGCCGGCGCCGAACGCGGTGGCGACAGCGATGGTGGTGGTCCAGGTCTTCGGGCCGCTCGCCGTGATCCTCGGCGTGCTGCCGCGCCTGACGGGGCTGGCGCTCGCGGGCTTCGCCGCCGGCATGGCGATCGTGCTGCACCCGTTCTGGCACCTCGTCGGCCCGGCCGCGATCACCGAGCGCACCCTCCTGCTCGCCGATCTGGGGCTTGCCGGCGGCTTCCTGATCTACGCGCTCGCGGGGCCCGGCGCCTGGAGCTGGCAGGGCTGGCGCGCGGGGGCGCCGGCCGCCAAAGGCGAGGGAAGGGGGACGGGCAAGGCGGCGCCGCGCAAGCCCGCCAACGCCAACGGCCCGAAGCGGGCCCGCCCCGCGCGCGCGGCAGCCTAGCCAAGCCCTGGCCAAGACCTAGTGAAAGCCTAGCAGCGGCCTGGGTGCCGCCCGGGCCGGACCGGCATCCGCGCGGGACGGGCGGCTAGTTCCGCCCCGGTGCCCCGGCGGGCGCGGCCTCGACCACCCGGCGGCCCGAGACCTCGGCGCCGGCATCCGGGCTGAGCCGGCGGAAGGCCAGCACCGAGGCGCCGGAGATCAGCGCGACCGCCAGGAAGGCCGGCCCGAAATCCTGGGCCGCGATGGCGGTCCGGCCGTGCCAGGCCGCGGCGCCTTCGAGGGCGAGGGCGCCGAGCGTCACCCCGAGGCTCAGCGAGATCTGCTGGGCGACGCTCGCGAGGCTCGTGCCCGCGCTCATCTCGCGCGCCTCGAGATCGGCATACGCGATGGCGTTGATGCAGGTGAACTGGATCGAGCGCAGGCAGCCGCCGAGGAACAGCAGGCCGATGATGAGCCAGTGCGGCGTCTGCGCGGTGTAGAGCCCGTTCACCGCGAGGAAGGCCGCGGCCAGCACGGAATTGGCCACCATCACGGGCCGGAAGCCGAAGGTGCGCAGGATGCGGGGGCCCACCGTCTTCACGAACATCGCCCCCGCCGCCGCCGCGAAGGTGATCAGCCCCGAATGCAGCGCGTCCAGGCCGAACCCGACCTGCAGCATCAGCGGCAGCAGGAACGGGATCGCTCCGGTGCCGATGCGGAACAGGCTGCCGCCCGTCACCGCGGCCCGGAAGGTCGGGTAGCGCATCAGGTCCAGGCGCAGGATCGGGTGCGCCACGCTGCGCGCGTGGCGGAAATAGAGGGCGAGCAACAGGGCGCCGCCGCCGAGACAGGCCCAGGTGATCCAGACCGGCAGGAGATGGCGCCCGGTCGAGGCGAGCCCGAGCATCAGGGCCGCGAGCCCCGGCCCGAGCAGCAGGAACCCGAACAGGTCGAGCGGCGGGCGCTCGGCCTCGCGTAGGTTCTCGAAGTAGAGGGTCGCCAGCGCGATGCCCGCGCAGCCGATCGGCAGATTGATGAAGAAGATCCAGCGCCAGTCGAGCCAGGTGGTGATGAAGCCGCCCAGCGGCGGTCCCAGGATCGGCCCGATCAGCGCGGGGATGGTCAGATAGGCGAGCGCCGTGACGAGCTCGGATTTCGGCACGCTGCGCAGGATGACGAGCCGGCCCACCGGCACCATCATGGCACCGCCGAGGCCCTGCAGGAAGCGGGCGGCGGTGAAGCTCGCGAGACCGTTCGCCGCCGCGCAGGCGAGAGAGCCCAGCATGAACACCCCGAGCGCCGCCCGGAACACGGTGCGCGCGCCGTAGCGGTCGGCCATCCAGCCGCTGACGGGGATGAAGATCGCGAGGCTGACGAGGTAGGCCGTGAGCGCGAGCTTCAGGGCGATCGGATCCTCGCCGAGGCTCGCCGCGATGGTCGGCAGGGCGGTGGCGATCACCGTCGAGTCCGTGTTCTCCATGAACAGGGCGGTGGCGACGACGAGGGGGACGATCCGGGCGGGGCGCATCGGGCTCAACGGGCGACGGGACGGGGCTCGGTCGCATCCGCACCGCCCGCGCGCAAGATGCAGTCCGGTCCGGGGCTGCGGCAGACCGACCCGTGGCGCATCGGCCACGGATTGTTTCCGATCGTGACGATCGGCGCGCGCGGACCTTCCGGGGGGCCCGCGACGGGCCTAAGCTCGGCCACAGATCCAGCGGCGT
Organism: Methylobacterium sp. HJ2; assembly: GCF_056431005.1. Taxonomy (NCBI): domain Bacteria; kingdom Pseudomonadati; phylum Pseudomonadota; class Alphaproteobacteria; order Hyphomicrobiales; family Methylobacteriaceae; genus Methylobacterium; species Methylobacterium sp. HJ2. The sequence goes on from NZ_JBWJYM010000006.1 coordinate 279,631, forward strand.
CCCGCGCTTTTCAGGAAGCGGGCGGGACCCGAGGCCGCCGCCCAGGCAAGGCCGCCCCTCAGGAAAGTGTCCGGATGATCCCGAGGCCCGAGAAGCCCCGATCGCTGCCGCGCCTCGCCGCGGCCTCCGCCCTGATGCTGTCGGTCGCCGCCTGCGGCACCGTCCTCCTCAACGACATGGGTTCGCTCACGCGCTACGACCGGCTGCGGCCCAGCACCGAGGCCTCGACCACGGCGCGGCTCTACGCCGATGAGGCGGCGCTCGCCCGCACCCGCACCGTGCGCATCATCCCGACGCGCTTCCCGGCCAACGTCGCCGGGGCGGCCCCGCTCAACGACGTCGAGCGGCGCATCATCGCCAACAACGCCGACCGGGCACTCTGCTACGAGCTGTCCCTGCGCTACGACGTGGTCTCGACCCGCGCCGCCGACCTGACGGTGCGCGCCCAGGTGACCCGCGTCGAGGCGACGAACCTCGTGGGCGCCGGCTCGACCATCGGGCTCTCGGGGGCTGTCTCCGTCGCCTCGCAGCTCGGCGTGGGCTTCGCCGAGGGGATCGGGCGCGTGCCGATCCCCCGCGTGCCGATCGGCCTCGGCAGCCTGACGGTGGAGGCCGAGGCCCTCGACAGCCGCCGCGAGCAGCGCGCCGCGATGGTGTGGGGCGGGGCGGCGAACTCCTTCACCAGCCAGCCGCGCTTCTCGCCGGCGAGCGACGCCTACGACCTCGCGGGCGATTTCGGCCAGGATTTCGGCTTCCTGCTCGCCACCGGCCAGGATCCGTTCCGGGCGCCCCTGACGCTGCCGACCTGGGACCGCGTCCGCGTGACCACGCTGGGCGAGGCGCCCCTCGATCCCGATTGCGAGGCCTTCGGCCGCCCGCCCGGCGTCGACGGCATCGTCGGCGACTATATCGGCCTGCCGCCGGACTGGACCGACAAGGGGCCGGGCGTCCCGATGCGCTGAGACGACGCGGCGCCGATGCCGGCCCAGCGCCGGCACGGCGCGTCTGGCGGATGCCCGCCGCCCCGCTCCCGCGAGGGAGCGTCGACGCTGGGCCGGGCTCGTCGGCGACGGGCGCGCGGGCCCCGCATCCGGCTGCCGGCAGGCGCCATGCGGCCGACGCAAGGCGCCCCGGCGCGCTTTCCTGTTGCGCCGCCGCGGGATCGCCCTGGCGGGGCGGCGTTCCGCGTGGTAACGGCCCGTGCCAACCCGTTCATGCTCGGGGCGCCCGTTCGGGGGCCCGGCACCCTGCAGGGAAGTTGGCACATGGCCCCCATCAGCGCCGCCTCGATCATCGAGGGCCTGACCTTCGACGACGTTCTGCTCCGTCCCGCGGCCTCCTCCGTGATGCCCGCCGAGGTCAACCTTGCCACCCGGCTGACGCGCTCGATCCACCTGCACCTGCCGATCCTGGCCTCCGCCATGGACACCGTGACCGAGGCGCCGATGGCCATCGCCATGGCCCAGAACGGCGGCATGGGCGTGATCCACCGCAACCTCGAGCCGCCGGAGCAGGCCGAGCAGGTCCGCCTCGTGAAGAAGTACGAGTCGGGCATGGTGCTCAACCCCATCACCATCCATCCCGACGAGACGCTCGCCGACGCCTTCGAGGTGATGAAGAAGAACCGCATCTCCGGCATACCGGTGGTGGAGCGCGGCCCGAACGGCTCGCGCGGCAAGCTCGTCGGCATCCTGACGAACCGCGACGTGCGCTTCGCCACCAATCCGGGCCAGCCGGTCTCCGAGCTGATGACCCGCGACCGCCTGATCACCGTGCGGGAGGGCGTGACGCAGGACGAGGCCAAGCGCCTGCTGCACCAGTTCCGGATCGAGAAGCTTCTGGTCGTGGACGACCACTACCGCTGCATCGGCCTGATCACCGTCAAGGACATCGAGAAGCAGGTCACCTACCCGAACGCCGTCAAGGACGAGCAGGGGCGCCTTCGCGTGGCGGCTGCGACGACGACCGGCGACAGCGGCTTCGAGCGGGCCGAGCGCCTGATCGACGCGGGCTGCGACGTGATCGTGGTCGACACCGCCCACGGCCACTCGATCAAGGTGCTCGATTCGGTGCGCCGGGTGAAGCAGCTCTCGAACGCCGTGCAGGTGGTGGCCGGCAACGTCGCCACCCGCGAGGGCGCCCAGGCGCTGATCGATGCGGGCGCCGACGCCATCAAGGTCGGCATCGGCCCGGGCTCGATCTGCACCACCCGCATCGTGGCGGGCGTCGGCGTGCCCCAGCTCACCGCCCTGATGGAGGCGGTGGAAGCGGCCTACGACGCCGACGTGCCGGTGATCGCCGACGGCGGCATCAAGTACTCGGGCGATCTCGCCAAGGCGATCGCGGCCGGCGCCTCGGTCGCCATGCTGGGCTCGCTCCTCGCCGGCACCGACGAGGCCCCGGGCGAGGTGTTCCTCTACCAGGGCCGCTCCTACAAGAGCTACCGCGGCATGGGCTCGGTCGGCGCGATGGCCCGGGGCTCCGCCGACCGCTACTTCCAGGCCGAGGTCAGCGACACCCACAAGCTGGTCCCCGAGGGCATCGAGGGGCAGGTGCCCTACAAGGGCCCGGTGGCGGCCGTGCTGCACCAGCTCGCGGGCGGCCTGCGCGCGGCGATGGGCTATGTCGGCGCGGCCACGATCCCGGACTTCCAGGAGCGGGCGCAGTTCATCCGCATCACCAACGCGGGCCTGCGTGAGAGCCACGTCCACGACGTCACCATCACCCGCGAGAGCCCGAACTATCCGTCGCGGACGTGAGGCCTGCCCGAACCGGGCAGATTCGCCTTGATGAAAGCATAGAGTTCCTCCCTATCTATGGGAGCGGCCGGAACTCAGGGGCCATGACGATGCCGAACTGGTTGCCGCTCGCACGGATCCGTGCCGTCCATGAGCTGCCGCGGGAGGAGGGCGGCGCCTCCTCGGTCGGGCGGCACCGCCAGGAGGACGGGATCCGGGACAGGAACGCCTTGCCGGCACGGGAGGCGATCGCTCTGTCCCGGACCATCAGGGCCAAGGCGATCTCGCGGATCGTGCCCGACAGCACGCCCCTGATCAGAGCCGATCGCGACGGTCGATGATCGTGATCGACGCCTGCGTCGCCACGAAGTGGTTTCTACCGGAACCCTTCAGCGACGCGGCTGAGGCGATTCTCGCTGATGACGATGTTCGAACCGCTCCCGAACACATCCTCGTCGAGGTCGGCAATACGCTCCTGAAGGCTTTTCGAGCGGGCGCGATCACCCTAGCACACGCACAGGAATCGCTTTCAGCCCTGCAGATCCTCGTTCAGACACGCGCCGTCCACGAGATCGCGGCAGCTGCGCTGGACATCGCAGCCCGGATCGGCTGCACCCACTACGATGCGCTCTATCTCGCGGCCGCCGAACGATGGGGCGCCACGCTCGTGACGGCCGATGCGCGTTTGGTCAGACAGCTTCAGGCGCATTCTTGGAGCGGTGCGGTTCGGCTGATCGGTCCCTCGCACTGATCGGCGATGCGCGGGGGAAGGGTCCGGGACGGGGTCCTTCCTGTTTCATTTCGCGGAGGATGGCGCATGCGCATTCTGATGGTCGGGGCCGGGGCGACCGGCGGCTATTTCGGGGCCCGGCTCGCCGAGGCCGGGCGCGAGGTCACCTTCCTGGTCCGCCCGGCCCGGGCGGAGAGGCTGGCAGCCGACGGTCTGGTGGTGCACAGCCCGCTCGGCAACCTCACCCTCGCCGCGCCGCGGACGGTGACCGCCGCTGAGCTGCGGGCCGGCGCGGACGCCTACGACCTCGTCGTCCTGTCCTGCAAGGCCTACGACCTCGAGGCGGCGGTGGCCGACGTGGCCCCGGCGGTCACCGAGGGCACGGTGGTCCTGCCGGTGCTGAACGGCATGGCCCATCTCGACCGGCTCGACGCGGCCTTCGGACCGGCCCGGGTGCTCGGCGGGTCCTGCGCCATCGTGGCGACGGTGGGGGCCCAGGGCGAGATCCGCCACATGAGCGAGCTCTGCAGCCTCACCTACGGCGAGCGCGACGGCGGCCGCTCCGACCGGATCCAGGCCATCGACGCGCTGATGCAGGGCGCCCGCTTCCAGGCCCGGCTCAGCGAGCGGATCGTGCTGGAGATGTGGGAGAAGTGGGTGTTCCTGGCGACCCTCGCGGGCGCCACCACCCTGATGCGGGCCGCGATCGGCGACATCCTGGCGGCGCCGGGCGGACAGGCGCTGATCACGGGGCTCCACGCGGAATGCCTCGCGATCGCGGCGGCGAGCGGCCACGCCCCGCGCGAGAAGGTGGCGGCCCAGGCGCGCGCGACGTTGACGGCCGAGGGCTCGCCGATGACCGCCTCGATGCTGCGCGACATCCTGGGCGACGGGCGGATCGAGGCCGACCACGTCGTCGGCGACCTGATCGCCCGCGGGCGGGCGCGGGCGCCCGGTTCCGCGCGCCCGCTCCTGGAGATCGTCTATACAGGCCTCAAGGCCTACGAGGCGCGGCGCGCCCGGGAGGCTCAGTAGCGGCCGGGCGGCGGGGGCGGCGGGCTGCCGTACTCGAGCTGCGTCTTCGCGTCGGGTCGCGGGCGCGGCGGCGGCGTCAGGTCGGGCGCGGCGGGCGCCGTCGAGCAGGCGGCCAGGGCCAGCGCGGCGAGGCCCGCGAGCACGAGACGGGGGAGGGGAAGCATGCGGATCTCCGGCCTTCGGATGTCGGGATCGTGCCGAGAGGCCCGATGACGGGCGTTCTGGGCCCCGATCGGGCCGGAAGCTCGGCCGTATCGTGGCCCCGCGGCGGGCGAAGCGTGGCCGTTTGACGGCATCGTAAACAGAGTCTTTAGGAGATCACCCTGACCCCCACCGCCCGCTGCTCCGCCGCCATCGAGGTCCTGGCCGATATCGCGGCCCGGCGCCGACCGGCCGCCGACGCCCTCAAGGATTGGGGGCTCGCCCACCGCTTCGCCGGGTCCGGCGACCGCGGCGCGATCGCGAGCCTCGTCTACGACGCCCTGCGCCGACGCGCCTCCGCCGCCTGGATCATGGCCGACGACAGCCCGCGCGCCGTGCTGATCGGCTCGCTGCGCCTGCAGCAGGGGCTCGCCGCCCCCTCGGTGGCCGCGCTGTTCTCGGGCGAGCGCTTCGGGCCGGAGCCGCTGAGCGCCGACGAGCGCACCCGGCTGGAGACGGCCAATCTCGCCGACGCGCCGCCGGCCGTCGCCGGGGACGTGCCGGACTGGGTGCTCCCCGAGCTGGGAGGCCTGCTCGGCGCGGATCTCATCCCCGAGCTGAAGGCCCTGGCCCGCCGGGCGCCCCTCGACATCCGGATCAACGCGCTGAAGCGCGGTCGCGACGAGGCGCTGGCCGGTCTCGCCCATCTCGGGGCCGAGCCGACGCCGCACGCGCCGCAGGGGCTGCGCATCCCGATCGGCGCCGACGGGCGCGGGCCGGCCCTCCATGTGGAGCCGGAATTCCTCGACGGCTGGTACGAGATCCAGGACGAGGGCTCGCAGCTCGCCGCCCTGCTGGCCGGGGCGCGGGCCGGGGAGACCGTGGTCGATCTCTGCGCGGGCGGCGGCGGCAAGACGCTGGCGCTCGCCGCGCAGACCCGCAACGGCGCCCGGCTGATCGCCACCGACGACGATCCCCGCCGCCTCGCGCCGATCCACGAGCGCCTGCGCCGCTCCGGCGCGGCGGCCGAGGTGCGCACGCCGCGCACCGGCCGCGCGCGGGCGGACGTGCTGGCCGATCTCGACGGCACGGTCGACCGCGTCCTCGTCGACGCGCCCTGCACCGGGACGGGCACGTGGCGGCGCAATCCGGACGCGAAATGGCGGCTGCGCCCCGGCAGCCTCGCCACCCGGCTGACCGAGCAGGCCGCCGTCCTCGACAGGGCCGCCCGCCTCGCGCGCCCAGGGGGCCGGATCGTCTACGTGACCTGCTCGCTGCTGCCGCAGGAGAACGACGGGGCGCTGGACGGCTTCCTCGCACGAACCGGAGGATTTGCGGTGGCGCCCGCGGAGCGGGTCATCGCCGAGGCCCTGCCGACGCTCGCCGACGCGGTCCGGCTCACCCGCCACGGCCTGCAGATGAGCCCGGCCCTGACGGGCACGGACGGGTTCTACGTGGCCGTGCTCGAACGGCGGGCGTGAGCGCGCCTCACTCCCACTCGATCGTGCCGGGGGGCTTCGAGGTGATGTCGTAGGTCACCCGGTTGATGCCCTTGACCTCGTTGATGATGCGCGTCGCCACGCGGCCCAGGAAGGCCATGTCGAACGGGTAGAAATCGGCCGTCATGCCGTCGACCGAGGTGACGGCGCGCAGGGCGCAGACATGGTCGTAGGTGCGCCCATCGCCCATCACGCCGACGGTCTTGACCGGAAGGATCACCGCGAAGGCCTGCCAGATCGTGTCGTAGAGGCCGGCCTTGCGGATCTCGTCGAGATAGATCGCGTCGGCCTTGCGGAGCGCATCGAGCTTCTCGGCCGTGATGGTGCCGGGACAGCGGATCGCGAGGCCGGGCCCGGGGAAGGGATGGCGCCCGACGAAGGCCTCGGGCAGGCCGAGCTCGCGCCCGAGCACCCGGACCTCGTCCTTGAACAGCTCGCGCAGCGGCTCGACGAGCTTCATGTTCATGCGCTCGGGCAGACCGCCGACGTTGTGGTGGCTCTTGATCGTCACCGAGGGCCCCCCGGTGAACGAGACGCTCTCGATCACGTCCGGGTAGAGAGTTCCCTGCGCGAGGAAGGCGGCACCGCCGATCTTGTTCGATTCGGCCTCGAACACCTCGATGAACAGGCGCCCGATGGTCTTGCGCTTGACCTCCGGGTCGCTCACGCCCTCCAGCGCGCCGATGAAGGTCTCCTGCGCCTCCACGTGGACGAGCGGGATGTTGTAGTGGTCGCGAAACAGCCGCACCACCTCCTCGGCCTCGCCCAGGCGCAGCAGCCCGTGATCGACGAAGACGCAGGTGAGCTGCTCGCCGATCGCCTCGTGGATCAGCACCGCCGCCACCGCCGAATCGACGCCGCCCGACAGGCCGCAGATCACCCGCTCCCGGCCGACCTGCGCGCGGATCCGCGCGATCGCCTCCTCGCGATAGGCCCCCATGGTCCAGTCGCCGGAGCAGCCCGCGATGTCGCGCACGAAGTTGCGGATCAGGAGCGCGCCGTGGGGCGTGTGCGCCACCTCCGGGTGGAACTGCACTGCGTAGTAGCCGCGCGCCTCGTCCGCCACGGCGGCGAAGGGTGCGTTCCGCGACATCGCCACGGTGGTGAACCCGTCGGGCAGCTTGGTGACCCGGTCGCCGTGGCTCATCCAGACGGGGTAGTGCTCGCCGACGTGCCAGACGCCCTTGAACAGCGGGCAATCGGACAGGATCTCGATCTCGGCCCGGCCGAACTCGGCATGGTGGCCGCCCTCGACCTCGCCGCCGAGCTGCGCCGCCATGGTCTGCTGGCCGTAGCAGATGCCGAAGACCGGCACGCCGGAGTCGAAGACCACCTGGGGAGTCCGGGGCGAGGCCTCGGTGGTCACCGATTCCGGGCCGCCCGAGAGGATCACGCCCTTGGGACGGGTTTCGGCGAAGGCCTCGGCGGCCTTGGTGAAGGGCACGATCTCGCAGTAGACGCCCTCCTCGCGCACGCGCCGCGCGATGAGCTGCGTCACCTGAGAGCCGAAATCGACGATCAGGATCTTGTCGTGGTCGGTCTTCATGCTCTGGGAGTTAGACGAGGGCAGGGCAGGGCGCAACGCGTTTGGGCGCAGGGCAAGCGCGCGCCGCGCGTGGGCGCGAGGCAGGACGCGAGACAGGGCGCGCTCAGGCCCCGCGAGCGGGCGCGCCGGGGCTTGCGTTAAGCGGACGTTCACGAAATCCGGGTCAAAGCCCCCGCCCCACCCACGAACCGGAGCTTCCACCCGTGAAAGCCACTCTCGTCGGACTGGCCGCCCTCGCGCTCGCCGGCCTCGCCGCCCCGGCATCGGCGCTCCCTCTGTCCGCAGGATTCCTCGCGGCTCCCGCCACGGGGATCGTCCAGGCGCGGGTCGTCCGCCGGACCGTGATTCGCGGACCGCGCTGCCGCACGGTCATCACCAAGCGGCGCGGACCGCTCGGCCGCGTCGTCGTCGTGCGCCGGCGCCAGTGCCTCTGAGGGATCCGGGACCACGCGGATCCCGGGGGCGGCCTTTTCGGGCCGCCCCGCCTCGCCCGAGCGGCTCCGCTTTCTCCGCCGGGCCCCCGCGGTTTGCAGCGCACAAATCGGGCCCCTGTGTTCTTGACTTCGCCGCCGCGCCTCCATAGCGATCCAGTCGAAGAATTGGAGTTCATTCATGACTGGCAAACGTGCTCTGATCACCGGCGTGACTGGGCAGGACGGCGCGTATCTCTCGCAGCTGCTCCTGGCGAAGGGCTACGAGGTGTTCGGCATCGTGCGCCGGTCGAGCCATGCGGGGGTGTTCGACCACCGCCTGAAGTGGCTTGGCATCGCCGACCAGGTGACGCTGCTGGACGGCAACCTGCTCGACCTGTCGAGCCTGGGCCGGATCGTGCAGGAGACCCAGCCCGACGAGGTCTACAACCTGGCCGCCCAGTCCTTCGTGACGGCTTCCTGGCAGCAGCCGGTGCTGACCGGTCACATCACCGGCCTGGGCGCGGTCAACCTGCTCGAGGCGGTGCGGATGCTGCGCCCGCAGGCGCGGTACTACCAGGCCTCCTCCTCGGAGATGTTCGGCCTGATCCAGCACGCGGTGCAGAGCGAGACGACGCCGTTCTATCCGCGCTCGCCCTACGGCGTGGCCAAGCTCTACGCGCACTGGATGACGATCAACTACCGCGAGAGCTTCGGCCTGCACGCCTCGAACGGGATCCTGTTCAACCACGAGAGCCCGCTGCGGGGCGTGGAGTTCGTCACCCGCAAGGTCACGGACGGCGTGGCGCGGATCAAGCTCGGCTTGGCGCGCGAGCTGCGCCTGGGCAACATCGACGCCAAGCGCGACTGGGGCCATGCGCGCGACTACGTCGAGGCGATGTGGCTGATGCTGCAGCAGGAGGCGCCGGACGACTACGTGGTGGCCACGGGCCGCACCACGACGGTGCGGGCGATGTGCGAGATCGCCTTCTCGCATGTCGGCCTGTCGATCGACGAGCATCTGGTCATCGACGAGAAGCTGTTCCGCCCGGCCGAGGTGGACGTGCTGCTGGGCAACCCGGCCAAGGCCGAGGCCGCCCTGGGCTGGAAGGCCGAGACCTCCCTCGAGGCCATGATCCAGGAAATGGTCGACGCCGATCTCGCACGACTGCGTATCAAGACCTGAATCGAGCGTAGGCATGAGCGATTCGAGGACCGGACGGCGCGTGCTGGTGACGGGCGCCGCCGGCTTCGTCGGCCGCTACGCGCTCGCCGCGATCGCGGCAACGCAGGGAGCGGACGATCAGCTTCTCGGGATCGGGCGCGGCCTGCTGCCGGATCCGCCGGCCGGCACGCGCTTCGAGGCCCTCGATCTCGACGACCGGCCGGCCCTGCGAAGCTGCCTCGCGACGTTCCGGCCGACCCACATCCTGCACCTCGCGGCGATGGCCTCGGTCGGCCAGGCGGCGACGGCGACGGCGGAGACGTGGCGCTCGAACGTCGGCAGCCTGATCAACCTCGCCGAGACCACGGGCGAGCACGCACCGGAGGCGACCTTCCTGTTCGCCAGTTCCGGCGAGGTCTACGGACGCGCCTTCCTGACCGGGCAGCCGCTGGGGGAGAGCGCCGAACCGGAGCCCGCCGGCACCTACGCCCGCACCAAATGGGTGGGCGAGATGCTGCTGCGCGACGTGCTCGCGCGCACCGGCGTGCGGCTCCTGATCCTGAGGCCGTTCAACCATACCGGGCCGGGCCAGGACGAACGCTTCGTGGTGCCCTCCTTCGCGGCCCAGATCGCCCGAATCGAGGCCGGCCTCGGGCCGCCCCGGATCGAGGTCGGCAACCTCTCGGCGGAGCGGGAATTCCTCGACGTGCGCGACGTCGCCCGCGCCTACGCGGCTGTGATCGATCGGGCCGACACGCTCGAATCCGGGACGGTGCTGAACGTGGCATCGGGCGAGCCGCGCACCATCGCCAGCATCCTGGACGACCTGCTCGCCCTGGCACGCGCCCCGTACGAGGTGGTCGTCGCGCCGGAGCGCCTGCGTCCGTCCGAAATTCCGGTCGCCACGGGCGACGGAAGCCGCCTGCGGGCCGTGACCGGCTGGGCACCGCGGATCCCCTGGCCCGAGACCGTCGCCAGCGTCCTGGACGACGCCCGCCGACGCGCCGCGCGGCCCTGACGGCAAGAGACCCGCATGATCCCGGGGCGCCTGCGCACCGTTGGCGACGACGTCCTGGTCTGCCGATTCGCGTGCGACTCGTCGTTCCCGGTACCGCTCGGGATCGCCGGCCGCGCCGGCTGGAGGCTGGCCGCCTGGACTTTCGCACGCCCGTCTGGGCCGGACGCGGCCCTGTCCTGCCTGCTCTTGATCGCCCGGGACACAGCTGGGGCAGCCGACGCCCTGACGGACAACCGGGGCGGTCCGGACCCGCGCAGCGCGGGAGGCCCTCAGGCCGGCGCAGGCGGGAGCCGGGACGACGGTCTCGTGCTCGACACCCATTTCGGGGCGCTTCCGATCGCGTTCGAGGCCGACGGTCTCGCACTCACGGGGCCGGAGCAGGCCGCCCTGGCAAGGACCGCCCTCGCGGCGCCGATTCCTGATGGCGCGGCGGATCGCGTGCTGAGCGCCGTCGCCGAGGCCCTCGACGGGCTGATCGCGGAGGCGGCCGACCAGGCTCTCGCGCTCGCGTGCGAGGGGGAGACTCTGGTGATCGACGGCACCTTCGTGCCCGAATGGATCGTCCTGCGCAGGCCCGGCGGCTATCGACGGATCGGCGTGGCGGAGGCGACCCTGCGCTTCGCCGGACGTCCGAGCGTCGCCGTCAGACCGGACCGGACCTGGCCGGCGAATCTGCTCGCGGAGCCCGTGATCCTCGTCGGCAGCGACACCCACCGGATCGGTCGGTCGCTCGGTGGACGGGCCGCGTGACCGGGACGCGCCCGGTCGTCCTGGTCATCGCGCCGATGCCGGCGCTTCCGGCCAATGCGGGCAATCGCCGCCGCCTCCTGGCGGTGTGTGCGATGCTGACGCGCGGCGGCTTCTCGATCGATCTCGCCTATTTCGGCCACGAGGATCAGGTCTACCGGCGCTTCGGCCAGCATCCGCCGAGCGACGATGCCAGTATAATCGATGCAGTCGGCCGATTTTTTCGCGTCGAACCCAGACATCCGATCCGCCTTGTGAGTCGAGGTTCGGGATTCGGGATCGACGATTGGTGCCCGGACGAGGTCGGGGATTTCGTGGCGTGGTACTTCGATCGGTACCCCGGCACCCGGACGATGGTGGTGAATTACGTCTTCCTCTCGCGCTGCCTCGAGCGGGCGCCCCCGGGCGTGACGACGCTGATCGACACGCATGACCGCTTCGCCGACCGGCAGCTGATGTACCGGCCCTTCGGGCTGGAGCCGAGCTTCTTCTACACCGATGCGGCCGGCGAGGCGGCCGGGCTCGAGCGGGCCGATCTCGTCCTGGCGATCCAGGCCAACGAGGCCGATTATTTCCGAACCGTGACGACGCGCCCCGTCCTCGAATTGCCGCCCCGCATGCCGCGGCGGCGCCCGGCCCGCGCCGTGGCCCGGATCGCGCGGATCGGCTTCGTCGGCCATGGCAACGACGCGAACCGGGTCTCGATCGCCGCCTTCGCCGAGGCCTGGACCCGCGACTGGCGGCCCGGCCTGCCCGAGCTTCTCGTCGCGGGCGAGGTCTGCGGCGCGCTCGGCCTCGGCGAGCGGCCCGGCCTCGCCCTGCTCGGGCCGGTGCCCAGCCTCGACGGGTTCTACGACGGGATCGATGCGGTGGTGGCCCCGATGCTGATGGGCACGGGCCTTAAGATGAAGGTCGCCGAAGCCCTGTCCTACGGGTTGCCGGTGATCGGTACCGCCATCGCCTTCGACGGCTTCGACCCGGTCATCCCCGAGCATCGCCTGGACGGCGTCGAGGCGGTGCGCGACCGGGTCCTCGCGCTTCACGCGGACGCGGAGGGTCTCGCCGCCCTGTGCGCGGCCTGCGCCGACCTCGCCGCGCGCTTCGAGGCCCGCTGCGCCGAGTCCGAGGCCTGCCTGCTGGAGCGGCTCGGCGCCCCGGGCCCGGACGCGACCCCGGCACCGGCGCGACCGGACCCGCCGGCCGAGACCGTGACGGCCCGGCTCGGCCCGGTCGTCGTCACCTGCGAGACCGGGCTGCGCGCCCTGCCGACGCAGGATCCCGAGCTCGGCACCCTCGTCGCGACGGAGCGCGTCACGGACGGGGGCGCGGGACGGGCCTACGCGCCGGCCCGGCGGCGCTGGTTCGCGCGGCCGGCGCGCGAGGGAGACGGCGACGCCGCCGCCGAGCGCCTGCGCGAGACCTTGCGCGGTGCGGCGCTGGCGCTCGCGCCGGAATGGCTGCGCGACCGGGCGCTCGCCCCCGCGTCGCGCGCGGCGGTCGCCGGCCTCCTTGCCGAGGCCGAGCCGGATTGGTGGAGCGCGGGCGTCCCGCTCGGCCGCACGGCGGGACGGATCGACCTCGTCGCCCATCTGCCGAGCGCGCTTCTCGGCGAACGCCGGCGCGCCGCCGCCTTCCTGTGCGGCGCGGACGGGCGAACGGTCGTGGAGGTGACCCTGACCGGGACCGCGCCGCTGCAACGCCCCCTCGACGGGCCGAGCGGAGCCGATTACGGCCTCGCCCTGGTGCCCGCCCATCTGAGCCTCGAGACCGCGGACGGGGCGGGCGCGATCGCGCCGCACCGGATCCTGATCATGACGGGCTTCCTCTTCGGCCGCCTCGACATCGCGGTCGCCGGGAGGGACCGCGCATGACCCGGGAGGCCATCCAGGCCATGGTGCCCAGCCAAGAGGGGTCCCGGGAGGCGGCGTCCGGCGACGAGCCCTGGCGCCTGCGCATCCTCTACATCGACGACCGGGTGCCGCACGTCGATCTCGGCAGCGGCCTGCCGCGCGCGAACGCCATCCTGAACGCGCTGGCCGGTCTCGGCTATCGCGTCACCTTCTACCCCGTCTATCCGACCCCGGATGCCGGCGCGCCGCATCGCGACCTCGACCCGGCCATCACGATCCTGGAGGCGGGCGAGGCGGAGGGCTTCCGCCGCCTCGCGGCGGAGTCCCGGGGCGCCTTCGACCTGCTCTGGGTCAGCCGCGCCCACAACATCGACATGGTCTGCCGCGCGCTCGCGGATCTCGGCACCACCGCGCGGGCCTTCGTGCGCGGGCGGGTGATCTTCGATTCGGAGGCCCTGTTCAGCCTGCGCGACTTCATCGCCGAGACCCTGGAGACCGGCCACGGAACCGGCACCGCCCTCATCGCGCGGATGCGTCACGAGGCCCGCCATCTCGCGCAGGCCGACGGCGTGATCACGGTCTCGGAGGCGGAGGCGCGTCTGCTCGGCGCCTGCGGCATCCGCAACGTGGCGGTGCTCGGCCACGCCCAGGCGCCGGGGAGGGCCGAGCCGCCGGGCTTTGCCGGGCGTGCGGGCTTCCTGTTCATCGGCGCCCTCACCCAGGAGGGACAGCCCAACGTCGATTCCCTCGACTGGCTGCTCGCCGCGGTCTGGCCGCGGGTGCGGGCGGCGCTGCCCGAGGCGCAGTTGACCATCGTCGGCGCGGTGCGGCCGGAGATCCGGGCGCGGCTCGAGCGGCCGGGGGTCGCGGTGCTCGGGCGCGTCGCCGATCCGGGCGAGCACTTCGCGCGGGCCCGGCTCTCCGTGGCGCCGACGCGCTTCGCGGCCGGCATTCCGATCAAGGTCTACGATTCGGTGATGCGCGGGCTGCCGGTGGTGGTGACGCCGCTGCTCGCCGCGCAGGTGGGCTGGCCCGCCGGGACGGGCTACCTCGCGGCCGACTGGACGGACCCGGCCGGCTTCGCGGCGGCCCTGTGCCGCCTGCACGAGGATGCGGCGCTGTGGGAGCGGCTGCGACGGGCCGGGTGGGCGCAGGTCGCGGCGGAATGCGAGCCGGGCCGCTACGTCGCGCGCCTGCGCGACCTCTGCGAGGCGCCCGCCCTCGCATGAGCGCGCTCCGCCCGCCCCCCGGCGCCGTCCGGGCCGTCACCGCGCTCTGCCGCCGCCTCGTGCTCGGGCGGGTGCCGAAGCTGTTCGACGCCGCCTATTACCTGCGCGAGAACCGCGACGTCGCCCGCTCCGGCGTGGACCCGTTCCTCCATTACGTGCTGCGCGGGGCCGGGCAGGGCCGCGACCCGGCGGCCGATTTCGACACCCGCTTCTACCGGGCCCAGAGCGGGGCGACCCGGCTCGACCCCGTCCGCCACTATCTGCGCCACGGCGCGCGGGCCGGGCTCGACCCGAACCCGGATTTCAACACCCTGTGGTACGCGAGCCATTACGCGGATATCGGCAGCACGGGCCCGAACCCGCTGCTGCACCACCGCACCGACGGCCGGCGCGAGGGGCGGGAGGTGCGCCCGTCGGCCTTCGGGTCGCCGGAGCCGCACATGCTGCGCGGCGTGCCGGCCCACCACATCCTCAGCCTGCCGGACGGCTCCGCCGCCTTCGCCCTCACGCTCCTGCGCGACCTGCAGCTCACGGCCTGCCCGGACCCGGCCCGGCGGATCTGCGTGTTCCTGCACCTGACCGATGCCGAGATGGCGGGGCTCGACGCGGCCTTCGTCCTGTTCGGCAACGGCGTGCTGCCGCGCCTGACCGTGGCGATCGATCCGCGGGCGGAGCCGCATCCCCAGCGCCCGACGCTGCTGGCGACCTTCGAGCATGCCTGGTGCGGGGAGGCCGGCGGCACCCTGTCCGTGCGCTACGCCGAGGCGCGGCTCTGGGACCTGCGCCCGCACGAGCCGACGATCGCCGCGATATTTCCGACGGGCGCGATCGCCCTGGCGCGCAAGGCCGGTCCGGGGTGACGGAGCCGGCCCGATCAGGTCAGCCGACGGGGCTGACCATTGGGCCGGCTCTGCGGCGGATCAGTTGAAGAGCGAGCCGACGCCGCCCTGGACGCGGCCGAGGCCCTGGCGGGCGACCGGGTTGTTCGGGTCGATGCCCGCGGCGCGCTGGTAGTTCTCAGCCGCCTCCTTGCGCCGGTTCGACTTCTCGTAGGCGAGGCCGCGATAGGCCCAGGAGGTGGCGTCCTTGTTGTTGACGTTGAGGGCCGCGTTGTAGTCCTCGATCGCCTTGTCGAACTGGTTCGTGGCGATGAGGCTCTGACCGCGGGCGGCGTAGGGCGCCGAGACGAAGGGGTTCCGGTCGATCGCCGCATCGAAATCGGCGATGGCCTGAGCGTCGTGGCCCTGCTTCTGTTTGACGAGACCGCGGGCGTGGTAGGCCTCGGCCGATTCCGGCATCAGGCGGATCGCCACGTTGAGGTCGGAGAGCGCCCGGTCGAGGTCGCCCTGCGCGCGCAGCACGTTGGCGCGGCCGATATAGGCCGGGCCGTAATTCGGGTCCGCCGCGATGGCGCGGTTGAAATCCTGCAGCGCCGCGTCGTTGCGGCCGGTCTGGCGGTAGGCCAGCGCCCGGTTGTTGTAGGCCGAGCCCGAGTTCGGATCGATCGTCACCGCCTTGGTGAAGTCGGCGATGGCCTCGCCGAACTGGCCGGCTCGGGCATAGGCCGCGCCGCGGGTGTTGTAGGCCGCCGCGTCGTTCGGGTTGCGCTGGACCACCTCGGAGAGCGAGGCGATGTTGACGGTGGTGGCGCCGGTGGTGTCCGTCTCCAGAACCGCGAATTGTCGCGGCCCGGCGGCGCTGCCCACCGTCTCGCAGCCGGCCAGCGCAACGGTCGCCAGCAGGGCCGACCCGATCAGCACCGTCCGCGGCACCCGCACGCTCATAGACCTCATCGTCCGCTCCCCTCGTGCGCCGCTCGCCGCGCCCGATCCCTCGACGTCCCCGCCGCGCCGTCCCGGCGGGCATCGCCCCGGCCGGGCGCCGTGACCCGGATCCGCGTGGCGGAGGCGGGACATTCGCGCGGCGCGGTGAACGCGCGCTTAAGGCCGGGCGACAGATCTCTCGAAACGTCAGGATGTGGCGAAGGTATGGCCCGCGCCCCGGCCCGCCGACATTCGGCCCGCCGGCACGCGCGCGGACGGTCGGGTGTGCCCCGAGGGACCCAGTTTGGGCGCCTCCGATCCCACAGGACCGGAACGCAAGGGGTCCCGTGGAATCACCGGCCCGCCCCGCAGGGCCGCTCGCACGACGCGGGGGCGACGGCGCGGCCGACCGGGGCCTCGGGCCGGCGACCCGGCGGATCGCACCGAAGCCCGCGACGGGTCCGGGCGTGACCATGTTTCCGGGCGGAACCGGTTCGAAACCGGGATCGCGACCGTCCGGCGGGGGCGAGGCCCGGCGCTACCGCGGGCTCAGGCGGGTGACGTGCCCCATCTTGCGGCCGGGCCGGGCCTCGCCCTTGCCGTAGAGATGGAGATGGGCGCCGGGCTGCCTCAGGATCGCCGCCCACTCCTCCGATTCCGCGCCGATCAGGTTGCGCATCTCCACGGCGAGGCCGCCGACGCGGGCCGGATCGCCGAGCGGCCAGCCGCAGACGGCGCGGACGTGCTGGGCGAATTGCGAGGTTGTGGCGCCCTCGATGGTCCAGTGCCCGGAATTGTGCACGCGGGGCGCGATCTCGTTGACGATCAGGTGCTCGCCGGCCTCGTCCCGCACCAGGAACATCTCGACGGCGAGCACGCCCACGTAGTCGAGCGCCTCGGCGATCCGCCGGGCCATCGCCACGGCGCGCTCCCCCGTCTCGGGTGCGAGGCCGGGCGCGGGCACCCGGGTGAGGGCGAGGATGTGGTCGCGGTGCTCGTTCTCGCAGAGGTCGAAGGCCGCGAAGCCGCCGTCGCCCGAGCGCGCGGCCACCACCGAGACCTCGCGCTCGAAGGGCACGAACCCCTCCAGGATCAGCGGCGCCCCGCCGAACTCGGCGAAGATGGCGTTGCGGTCGCCCTCGGCGGCGGTGCGGATGATGCGCTGGCCCTTGCCGTCGTAGCCGAAGCGCCGGGTCTTCAGCACGGCGGGCAGGCCGATCGCCTCCAGCGCCCGGGCGAGATCGTCGGGCGTGTCGACCTGCCGGAACGGCGCCGTCGGGATGCCGAGCCCGTTGATGAAGGTCTTCTCGGCCAGGCGGTCCTGCGTGGTCGAGAGCGCGTCGGCGCTGGGATGGAGCGGCGCGTGCCGGGCGAGGAGGTCGGCCGTCTCGCGCGGGATGTTCTCGAACTCGTAGGTGACGGCCGCGACGCTGTCGGCGAAGGCGGCCAGCGCCTCCGCGTCGTCGTAGGCCGCGCAGGTGGCGAC
Organism: Methylobacterium sp. HJ2; assembly: GCF_056431005.1. NCBI lineage: Bacteria > Pseudomonadati > Pseudomonadota > Alphaproteobacteria > Hyphomicrobiales > Methylobacteriaceae > Methylobacterium > Methylobacterium sp. HJ2. The sequence goes on from NZ_JBWJYM010000006.1 coordinate 296,988, forward strand.
GCTCGCCACGTCGAAGGCCGGGCTGTCGGCGTCGGGGGCGTAGACGTGGACCTTGAGGCCGTAATTCGCCGCCGCCAGGGCGATCATGCGCCCGAGCTGGCCGCCGCCGACGATGCCGAGCGTGTCGCCGGGCGCGAGACGGGTCTGTGTCACGGAACCTCGGTCTCCGGCCGCTCGGCCACGGCGGCGCTCTGGTTGGCGCGCCACGCCTCGAGGCGGGCGGCGAGGGCGGGATCGGCGAGCGCCAGCACGGCCGCGGCCAGGAGCGCGGCGTTGACCGCGCCCGCCCGGCCGATGGCGAGCGTGCCGACCGGAATGCCGGCGGGCATCTGCACGATCGAGAGCAGGCTGTCCTGGCCCGAGAGCGCCTTCGACTCCACAGGCACGCCGAAGACCGGCAGGCTCGTCATGGCGGCGGCCATGCCGGGCAGGTGGGCGGCCCCGCCCGCGCCCGCGATCACCACCTGGAAGCCCGCCGCCTTGGCGCCCTTGGCGAAGGCCACGAGCCGGTCGGGGGTGCGGTGGGCGGAGACGATGCGGTCGTCATGGGCGATGCCGAGGGCGTCGAGGGTCTCGGCGGCGTGCCGCATCGTCGCCCAGTCGGACTGGGACCCCATGATGATGGCGACCGGCGCAGCCGAGGTGCTCAAGGGCAGGTCTCGCGGGTTGCGCGCGGGCGGCGCCGCGCACGGAAGCCGGAGCCCTGGATGGCGGCCTCCGGCGAAACCCTGGCGTTACAGCCGCGCGCGGTGGCCCGCAAGGCGGCCGGCGCCCCGATCCCCATGCCGATCCCCTGCCGATCCCGATCCGGATCCTCAGGCGATGATGTCGGGGGTGATCTGGTCCTCGACGTAGGCGATGCGGTCGCGCAGCGTGAGCTTGCGCTTCTTCAGGCGCTGGATCTGGAGCTGGTCCCCGGCCACGTTGCGCTCGAGGGCGTCGATGGCGCTGTCGAGGTCGCGGTGCTCCTCCTTCAGGCGGCCGAGCTCCGCCACGAGATCCGTCTGCCCGTCCTCCGTATCGACCGTCATTGTTGCCTGCTGAACCCGCCGTAACGCCGCGCCGGAGCATGCGACAGGCATGCCGGCACGGCAACCGAGCTTGGAAACCGATCCGCCACCATCCCGGCCAAATCTCCGTAGTTTGCCTTCGACAGCCGGCTTCACATGTGGCAGGTTCGGGGCGTCAGAACGATGACAGGAGATTCGCCTCATGTCGCTGCAGACGCATCTGAGCCAACTCACCCGGAAGCACGAAGCCCTCGAGCGTGAGATTCACGAAGCGATCCACAGGCCCTCGGAAAACGATCTGCACATCGCCGAATTGAAGCGACGGAAGCTCCATCTCAAGGACGAGATCAACCGCCTGCAGGCCTCGGCCGACACGGTCCATTGAGGCGTCCGGGCCGGACCGGCCCGACCGGTTGATTCGCCCTCCTCCCCAGACCGACAGAGCCGCCGCTCCGGAACGCCCGGAGCGGCGGTTTTGCGTCCGGCACCTTGCCGTCCCGCCCTCCGCCTCTGCTAAGATCGCGCGCCGCCGAGCAAGAGCGGACCCGAGGACGCGCCGCCCATGACCTCCGCCAGCCTGCCCGGACGCTACGCGTCGGTTCACGCGGCCGCCGTCCGCGATCCCGAGGGCTTCTGGCTGGAGGCCGCCCGCGCCATCGACTGGACGCACCCGCCCGAGCGCGCCTTCGACGCGGAGTCCGGCCCCTACGGCCGCTGGTTCCCGGGCGCGACGCTCAACGCCTGCCACAACGCCGTCGACCGCCACGCGGACGGGGCGCGGCGCGACCAGGCCGCGATCCGCTACGAGTCGCCCGTCACGGGCACGAAGCGCACGATCACCTACGGCGCGTTGCGCGACCGGGTGGCCGCGCTCGCCGCCGTGCTCGCCGATCTCGGGGTGGGGAAGGGCGACCGCGTGGTGCTCTACATGCCGATGGTGCCCGAGGCGCTGTTCGGCATGCTGGCCTGCGCCCGGCTCGGCGCCGTGCACTCGGTGGTGTTCGGGGGCTTCGCGGCCAACGAGCTGGCCGTGCGCCTCGACGACGCGCGGCCCAAGGTGGTGCTCGCCGCCTCCTGCGGCATCGAGCCGAACCGGGTGGTGGCCTATAAGCCGCTCCTCGACGCGGCGATCGCCGCCGCCGCGCACAAGCCCGAGGCCTGCCTGATCCTGCAGCGCCCCCAATGCGCGGCGACGCTGGTCGCGGGCCGCGACCGCGACTGGGCCGAGGCCGTCGCGGCGGCCGAAGCCGCGGGGCGGCGCGCCGCGTGCGTGAGCGTGGCGGCGACCGACCCGCTCTACATCCTCTACACCTCGGGCACGACGGGAAAGCCCAAGGGCGTGGTGCGCGATACCGGCGGCTACCTCGTGGCGCTCGCGTGGTCGATGCCCAACCTCTACGGCGTCCAGCCGGGCGAGACCTATTTCTGCGCCTCCGACATCGGCTGGGTGGTGGGCCATTCCTACATCGTCTACGCCCCGCTGCTGCACGGCTGCACCACCGTGCTCTACGAGGGCAAGCCCGTCGGCACGCCCGATGCCGGCGCCCTCTGGCGCGTGGTGGCCGAGACCGGGGCGGTCTGCCTGTTCACGGCCCCGACCGCGCTGCGGGCGATCAAGAAGGAGGATCCGAAGGGCGCGCTCGTCGCCGGCCACGACCTCACGGGCTTCCGCAGCCTGTTCCTGGCGGGCGAGCGGGCCGACCCCGATTCGGTGGCCTGGGCCGAACGGGTGCTCGACCGGCCGGTGATCGACCATTGGTGGCAGACCGAGACCGGCTGGCCGATCGCCGGCAACCCGATCGGGCTCGGGCTGCTGCCGGTCAAGCACGGCAGCACCGGCCTGCCGATGCCGGGCTACGACGTGCAGGTCCTCGACGAAGGCGGCAAGCCGGTCGAACCCGGCACGATGGGCACCATCGCGATCCGCCTGCCGCTCCCGCCCGGTTGCCTGCCGACCCTGTGGGGCTCCGACGCGCGCATGCGCGCGAGCTACCTCGCGACGTTTCCCGGCTACTACGACACCTCGGATGCCGGCGTGATCGACGCGGACGGCTACATCACCGTGCTCGGGCGGACCGACGACATCATCAACGTCGCCGGCCACCGGCTCTCGACCGGGGGCATGGAGGCGGTGCTCGCCGGCCATCCGGACGTCGCCGAATGCGCCGTGATCGGCATCCGCGACGCGCTCAAGGGCGAGGTGCCCTGCGGCTTCGTGGTGCTGAAGGCGCAGGTTGCGCGCGACCCCGCCGAGATCGAGCGGGAGCTCGTCGCCAAGGTGCGCGACGAGATCGGCCCGGTGGCGGCCTTCAAGCTGGCGCTGACCGTGCCGCGCCTGCCCAAGACCCGGTCGGGCAAGATCCTGCGCGCCACGATGAAGCGCATCGCCGACCACGAGCCCTGGACCATGCCGGCCACGATCGACGATGCGGCCGTCCTCGACGAGATCGGCGCCAGCCTGGAGCAGCGCGGAATCGGGGGCCCATGACAGCGCAACGCCGCCATGCCGGGCCGGACTGGCATACCGGGCCGCGCCGCGACAGATAGGGGGCGACCGACCCGGGAGCCCCGCGCATGACCGTACGCCTGTTCGAACCGCTGACCCTCGACGGGCTGACGCTCGAGAATCGCATCCTGATCGCGCCGATGTGCCAGTACTCGGCGCGCGACGGGCAGGCGACCGACTGGCACATGATGCATCTGGGCCATCTCGCCATGTCGGGCGCGGGCCTGCTGACGCTGGAGGCGACCGCGATCTCGCCGGAGGCGCGCATCACCGCCTGGGACCTCGGCCTCTACGACGACGGCTGCGAGCGGGCGCTCGGCCGCGTCCTCGACGCGGTGCGGGGCTACGCGCCGATCCCCGTCTGCATCCAGATCGCGCATGCGGGCCGCAAGGCCTCGAGCGCGGCGCCCTGGTCCGGCGGCCAGCAGATCCCGCCGGAGCATCCCTATGGCTGGCGCACCGAGGCGCCCTCGGCGCTCGCGCACGGCGACGGCGAGGTGGCGCCGCACGCCCTCGACGCCGCCGACCTGAAGCGGGTGCGCGAGCAGTTCGTGGCGACCGCGAAACGCGCCGTCCGCCTCGGCATCGAGGCGGTCGAGCTGCACGGGGCGCACGGCTACCTGCTGCATCAATTCCTCTCGCCGCTCGCCAACAAGCGGACGGACGCCTACGGCGGCAGCCTCGAGAACCGCATGCGCTTCCCCCTCGAGATCTACGACGCGGTGCGCGCGGTGGTCCCGGCGGGCAGCCCGGTCTGGCTGCGCGTCTCGGCCACCGACTGGGTGGAGGACGGCTGGGACCTCGACGAGACCGTCGCCCTCGCCCAGGCCCTGAAGCGGGCGGGCTCCCCGGCGATCCACGTCTCGACCGGCGGCGTCTCGCCCAAGCAGGCGATCAAGCTCGGCCCCGGCTACCAAGTGCCCTTCGCCGAGCGGATCAAGGCGGAGACGGGGCTGACCACCATCGCGGTCGGGCTGATCACGGAAGCCGCACAGGCCGAAGCGATTCTGCAGGAGGGCCGCGCCGACGCGATCTCGCTGGCGCGGGCCATGCTGTACGACCCGCGCTGGCCCTGGCACGCCGCGGCCGAGCTCGGTGCCCAGGTGCGCGCGCCGAAGCAGTACTGGCGCTCGCAGCCGCGGGAATACAAGGACCTGTTCCGCGATACGGCCTTCGGGCAGCGCTGAGCGGCGAACGCTCCGCCGGACGCGGGGGAGGTCGATCCCTCCGGCGTCGCTCTCAAGCGCCGCCGCCCCTCTCCGGCCCGGACTACGGAGCCGACGCCTACCGCGCCACCGCCCCGATTAGCGGCCCGAGCGGGCGGCTGAGGTCGCTGCGGTTGAGGTTCGGCGCGTAGAGGCTCGAGACGCTGCCGTCGAGGAAGAGCGCGTTGCGGCAGCCGAGGTCGTCGCGGAACAGCCGGGCGAAGGCCCCGAAGGTGACGGGGCGCTCCGAGATCGCGAACACCGCCGTGTGCCCGTCGTCGCGCACGCCGACGCCGTTGCGGATCTTCTGCGACGGGCCGTCGGCGGAGATCTTCGGGTGGATCTGCCCGTCGATCACCAGCATCGGCCCCGACTGGGTGGCGTAGTCCGGCTTCAGCCGCGCGCGGAGATAGCGGGCGGTGTCGAGGACGCCAGCCCGGTCGCCCTTCACCCAGAACACGCCGTTGGGCTTGAGGTGGAAGTTGCCCGGGCCGTTGGCGGTCGAGACGCCCTTCATCTCGTGCCCGTCCTCGACGTAGAGGCCCACCGGCGCCTGCCCCTTGTCGTACATGCCGGCATTCATGGCGAAGCTGAGCTTGCCCCCCTGCTTCTCCGCGAGGGTGCCGAGCGAGGCGTAGGGCAGGCCGTCCGCGCCGAGCCAGAACACCCGCACCCGCTGCCGCCGCAGGTCGGCGGTGCAGACCGTGAAGGTCTCGCCCTGGGCCTGAACCGGGGCGCAGGGCGTGCCCGCGGGCGCCGACGGGGCGGCCCGGAGCGGGGCGACCAGGATCGCGGACAGGCAGGCCGAGGCGAGGCAGAGCGGGGCAAGGCGCACCCGGACGCGGCGTAACATCATCGTGATACCCTGAGGTTGCGCGACGGCGAGCGGGCCCGCGCAGGAGCGGTTCTCCCGCGAAAGCACGGCTTTTTTCAAGCCGCGGCCCGTCCCGGCGGGGCGAAGGGCCCGGCGGCGGCCCGATCTGTCGCAGGGCGGGGCTGAACCGCAACGGGCGGACCGGCGTTTCAGGCTCACTGGGGCATTCTGCACGATTTCGGAGATTCTGATGAAACGGATTGTTCTTGCATCCGCCCTATCGCTCGGCGCGCTGGCGATGATCCCGGCCAGCGCCGACGCGCGCGGCTTCGGCGGCGGCGGCTTCCACGGCGGCGGGTTCGGTGGCGGCGGCTTCCGCGGCGGCTTCGGCGGCGGCGGTTTCCGGGGCGGCTTCGGCGGCTACCGGGGCGTCGGCTTCGGCGGCTATCGCGGCGGTTTCGGCGGCTATCGCGGCGGCTACGGCTACCGGCGCGGCTACGGCTACGGCCTCGGCGGCCTGGGTCTCGGCGTCGGCCTCGGCCTCGCCGCGGGCGGCCTCTACGGCGGCTACGGCGGCTACGGCTATCCGGGCTATGGCTACGGCTACGCCCCGGTCGGCTACGGCGCCTACGATTACGGCTACGGCGGCGGCTGCTACACCGTTCCGCGCGTGCGCTGGACGCCCTACGGCTATCGCCGCGTGCTGGTCCAGCGCTGCTACTGAGCCGAGCGCGGATCCGATCGGATCGACGGAGGGGACGCCGCGAGGCGGCCCCTTTTTCATGTCGGGCTCAGCGCGCCCGCTGCATCTCGTCGCGCCGCATCGGCATGGCGTCGACGGTGTGAAACAGGTGCTGCGGCGGGATCGGCTCGGCCTCGCTGAGCTTGGCCCCGCCATCCTTGCCGACGAGGACCGCGCGGAAATCGCCTGCCGCCAGCCCGAGCCGCCGGCGCAGGGATGCCGCCTCTGCGCCCGGGCCCACCGCCTCCAGCACCACGAGATCGCGCTCCCGCAGACCCTGGCGGACGGCGGCCAGGGCCTCGCGCTGGGCCCGCAGGCGCGGGTCGGCCGCATCCGGGGCCGCGAGCACCAGGACGCGCGACGTCCAGCGATAGGAGGCGAGCGGATCGCCCGCCGCCGCGCCGTCCGGCCCGCCCGCCACCGCCAGGACGAATCCGAGGCCCAATCCGGCCGTGATGGTGCGCATGATCCCCTCCCGCGCGTCGATCCTCGCGGACGGGAACGCGCGAGACCGCCGCCGGATCGCCGCCCGCACGGCTTCCCCCGGCGCGCGCCTGTTCCAGATTGCTCGGACCGACCGGCCCGAGAGAGGATCCCGCCCATGGCCCCCATGAACCGCCGCATCGTGCTGGCCTCGCGCCCGCACGGGGAGCCGAGCCCGGCGCATTTCCGCCTGGAAGAGGCGCGCCCGCCGGTCCCGAAGGCGGGCGAGGTCCTGCTGCGCACCCGCTGGCTCTCCCTCGACCCCTACATGCGCGGGCGCATGAGCGCGGCCAAATCCTACGCCGCGCCGGTGGCGATCGGCGAACCGATGACCGGCGGCACGGTGAGCGAGGTGGTGCAGTCGAACAACCCGGACTTCGCCGAGGGCGAGCTGGTCTCGGCCTTCGGCGGCTGGCAGGACTACGCCGTCTCGGACGGCAAGGGCCTGCAGCGGATCCCGCCGGGCGTGCCGCCCACGGCCGCGCTCGGCATCCTCGGCATGCCGGGCATGACCGCCTATACGGGCCTGCTCAACATCGGCCGGCCGAAGGCGGGCGAGACCGTGGTGGTCGCCGCCGCCGCGGGGCCGGTGGGGTCCCTCGTCGGGCAGATCGCGCGGCTGAAGGGCGCTCGCGCCGTCGGGATCGCGGGCGGGCCGGAGAAGTGCCGCTACCTCACCGAGGAGCTCGGCTTCGACGCGGGCATCGACCATCGCGGCGACGACTTTCCGGCCGCGCTGGCCGCCGCCTGCCCGGACGGCATCGACGTGTATTTCGAGAATGTCGGCGGCGCGGTGTTCGAGGCGGTGCTGCCGCTCCTCAACGACTTCGCCCGGGTGCCGGTCTGCGGCCTCGTGGCCGGCTACAACGCCGCCGAACTGCCCCCGGGGCCCGACCGGTCGCCTATTCTGATGCGCGCGATCCTGACCAAGCGCCTGCAGCTGCAGGGCTTCATCGTCTGGGACTTCGCCGCGCAGACCGAGGCCTTCCTGCACGAGGTCGGCACCTGGCTGCAGGACGGCCAGGTCAAGCATCGCGAGGACATCGTGGAGGGCCTGGAGAACGCCCCCGAGGCCTTCATCGGCCTCCTGAAGGGGCGCAACTTCGGCAAGCTCATCGTCCACGTGGCCTGAGGGGGCGGGACCGGGGCCACGCCCCGGCCGTCCTGTCGCGACCGGCGAGCTGCCGGGATCGCGCACTTGCCGCGACAGACGAACAAAGGTAGAACACGCGCGCGAGCCCGTCCCATGTGTTTACCGGGAACAAGCGGCCTCGGCGCATTGCCGCCGACCGCCCTCCCGGCGCATGACGATCGGGCCCGGGCTCGTAGCGAACGCCCAGTGAGATCGAACGGTGAGGAGAGAGCGATGGCGGGCAGCGTGAACAAGGTGATCCTGGTGGGCAATCTCGGGCGCGATCCCGAGACGCGCCGGCTCGGATCCGGCGACCCCGTGGTCAACCTGCGGCTGGCGACGTCCGAGTCCTGGAAGGACAAGGCGTCGGGCGAGCGCAAGGAGAAGACCGAGTGGCACTCGGTCGTGATCTACAACGAGAATCTCGCCCGCGTGGCCGAGCAGTACCTGCGCAAGGGCTCGAAGGTCTACATCGAGGGACAGCTCCAGACCCGGAAGTGGACCGACAATTCCGGCGTCGAGAAGTACACCACCGAGGTGGTGCTGCAGCGCTTCCGCGGCGAGATGACGATCCTCGACGGTCGCGGCGGCGGCGGCGACTTCGCCCAGGACGACGAGGGCGGCGGCCAGAGCGGCAGTCAGAGCGGCGGTCAGGTCAGCCGCGGCGGCGATTACGGCGGCGGCCGCTCCCAGGGCGGCGAGCGCCGCCCGGCCCCGGCCGCGGGCGGCGGCGGGCGCGGCAACTTCGACCTCGACGACGACATCCCGTTCTAGCATCGGGACGCGGTCGACCGGAGCCTCGGCCCCGGTCGGCCGTATCGGGACGCCCCGCATTGACGGCGGCATCGCCCGCCGATACCCCGGCGGCTGTACCGGGCGGTACAGCCGCCGGGAGTTCCGCGCGCGATCGGGGCGCGACCCGTCATCGACAGAGCCATGCCCAGAGCCGTCACCGAGCGGTCCGACACGATCCCGCTCCTGGCGGAGATCTTCCGGGAGCACGGCTTCGCGGGCGCCAGCCTGTCCCTGATCGGCCGGAAGACCGGCCTGGGGAAGGGCAGCCTCTACCACTTCTTCCCCGGCGGGAAGGCTGAAATGGCCGAGAGCGTCCTCGACGAGATCGACGCGTGGTTCGAGACCCGGATGTTCCGGCCGCTCCGGCAGGATCCCGATCCGCGGGCGGCGATCCGCACGATGCTCCGCACGACGGACGATTATTTCCGCTCCGGGCGGCGCCTCTGCCTCGTGGGCGTGCTGGCGCTCGGCGACGCCCGGGACCGGTTCGCCGACCGGATCGACGCCTATTTCGTCGCCTGGCGCGGCGCCCTCGCCGACGCCCTGCACCGGGCGGGCCTCACGGAGGCCGAGGCCCGCGACCTCTCGGAGGAGGCCGTCACCGCGATCCAGGGCGCGCTCGTGACGGCGCGGGCGATCCGGGATCCCGGCCTGTTCACCCGGACGCTGGAGCGCCTGGAACGGCGTCTGTGCGGGGATGCCGGGGCGTGACCGGCCGCGAGAGCGAGGGAGCGAGTGAGGGTCTGCGCCTCGAGGGGCTGCGGAGCGCCCTGGCCGGGCCGTTCGATCTCGCCGTGCCGCGCGGGCGGATCGTGGCGGTGTCGGGGCCGTCGGGGTCGGGCAAGAGCCTGTTCCTGCGCATGATCGCCGATCTCGATCTCCACACCGGCGCCGTCACGCTGCACGGCCGCGCGCGCGCCGACAGCCCGGCCCCGGACTGGCGGCGGCGCGCGCCCTACGTCGCGGCCGAATCCGGCTGGTGGCACGAGGCGGTGGCCGAGCATTTCGCGCCCGCGCACCGCCCCCGGGCAGAGGCGCTGGCGGCCCGGCTCGGCCTCGGCGCCCAGCCCTTCGGGGGCCAGGTAGCGACGCTCTCGACCGGCGAGCGCCAGCGGCTCGCCCTGGTCCGGGCCCTGGTCCTCGACCCGCCCCTGCTGCTCCTCGACGAGCCGACCGGCCCCCTCGATCCGGCCTCGGCGGAGGCGGTCGAGGCCGTGCTGCGCGAGCGCGCGGCAGCGGGGACCATCGTCGTCCTGGCCACGCACGATCCGGGGCAGGGCGCGCGCCTCGGCGCCCGGGCCCTCCGCATGGCCGAGCGGCGCCTCGAGCCGGGCCGATGAGCCCCATCGCCCTGGGGCCCTCTGACCTCGCGGTCGCCGCCGCCCTCGTCGTCCTCGATGCGGGCCTGTCGCTCGCCCTCGGCCTGAAAATCCACCGCCAGATCGCGATCGCGTCCGCCCGCATGGTCGTGCAGCTCGTCGCGGTCGGCTACCTGCTGCGCTTCGTCTTCGCCCTCGCCAGCCCCGCGGCGACCCTGGCGCTCCTCCTCGTCATGGCGCTGATCGCCGCCCGCGAGGTGGCGGCGCGGCCCGAAGCGCGCTTCCGGGGCTCCGGCACCCTGACAGTCAGCCTCGTCAGCGTGCTCTTGGCGACGGCGACCACGGCGGGCCTCGCCCTCGCGACGGCGATCCGGCCGGAGCCCTGGTACGATCCCCGCTACGCCGTGCCGCTGACCGGCATCGTGCTGGGCTCCGTCCTGAACGCCGCCAGCCTGACGCTCGACGGGCTCCTCGGCAGCGTCCGACGCGAGCGCGCCGCGATCGAGGCCCAGCTCGCCCTCGGCGTGCCGTTCCGCGCGGCGACGGCGGCCCTGTTCCGCACGGCGGTGCGCCGGGGCCTCCTGCCGATCGTCAACCAGATGTCGGCGGCCGGCATCATCACGCTGCCGGGGATCATGACCGGCCAGATCCTGGCCGGCATGGATCCGGTCGCGGCCGTCAGCTACCAGATCCTGCTGATGTTCCTGCTCGCGGGCGCGAGCGGCCTCGCCGCCCTCTGCATCGCCGCCCTGACCCTGCGCCGGCTCACCGACGACCGGCAGCGCCTGCGCCTCGACCGCCTCGTCTGATCCCCGCCGGCGGTCGCCCGCCGCCGGGCCCGGAGCCGTTCCGGGTCGCGTCCGACGGGCACCGGACCTCTGCCCTGACGGGCTCCCGTCGCAGAACCGGCATCCAGACCGGAAGGCGGTCTAGAAGTCGACCGCGAGGCCCTTCACCTCCCAGTCCTCGTAGCGCACGGGCTCCAGGCCGCCGCGGCCGAGATGCTCGGGGCGGGCGGCGATCTCGGCCGCGCGGGCATCGACCGCGGCGCGGCGGGCGGCGGCCTCCGCCAGGGCGCGCTCGGCCTCCGGGGTGAGGCGGCGCGGAGGCGCCTCGGCCGCCCGCGGCGTTTCGTCCTGTCTCGCGTTGGACTGTGGCGCGACTTGCTGCGGCACGTCTTGCATCTGGCTCGCTCGGGTGGAAGGGCAGGGTGCCGGCACGGGCCGGCCCGGAGCCGGCCAGGGTGGGATCGCCGGCAGGATCATTGGAAAGTGGCATCGAGGAGCACACCGCGCAACGGACGCCCCGCACCGGCGACGAGGGGCGAAGCGGCGCAGGAGCCGGATCCGGCCCAGGACGCCGCCGGGCTGCCCGCGCGGGCAGCCGCGATGCGGGCCGTGGCCGAGCTTCTCGGCCAGAACCGGGCGCTCGCCCTCGAGGATGCGCTGGCCCAGGCGGGTCGGGGGCTCGATCCGGCCGAGGCGGCGCTCGCGCGCGCCATCGCCACCGCCACCTTCCGGCGCTTCGGCCTGATCCGGACGGCCTTGCGCGCGCGCCTCGCCCACGGTCTGCCGGAGGACCAGCCCATGCTGCTGGCGCTCCTCGCCACCGGCGCCGCGCAGATCCTCGACCTCGCGGTACCCGACCACGCCGCCGTCGATCTCGCGGTCCGGCTCGCCAAGGGCGAGCGGCGCACGCAGCATCTCGGCGGCCTCGTCAACGCGGTGCTGCGCCGGGTCGCCCGCGAGCGCGCCGAGATCCTGGGCGCGAGCGCCGCCGCGGCCGACCCTCTGGCCGACGGCACGCCCGATTGGCTGGCGGCGCGCTGGCGCGACCATTACGGCGCGGCGACCGCCCGCCAGATCGGCCGCGCCCATCTCTCCGGCGCCACCGTCGACCTCACGGTCCGGGCCGATCCGGAGATCTGGGCCGAGCGCCTGGGCGCCACCCTGCTGCCGACCGGCTCCCTGCGATTGCCCGCGGAATCCGGGCCGATCGCCGCCCTGCCGGGCTTCGCCGAGGGGGCGTGGTGGGTGCAGGACGCCGCCGCGGCGATCCCCGGCCGCCTTCTCGCCGCCCAGCCCGGCGAGCGCGTCGTCGACCTCTGCGCGGCGCCCGGCGGGAAGACCGCCCAGCTCGCCGCCGCGGGCGCCGCGGTGACGGCCCTCGACCGCTCGGCCCCGCGCCTGGAGCGGCTGCGGCGGAACCTCGACCGCCTCGGGCTCGCCGCCGAGATCGTGGTCGGCGACGCGCTCGCCCTCGACCGGCCGGGCGGCTTCGACGCGGTCCTGCTCGACGCGCCCTGCTCGGCCACGGGCACGATCCGGCGCCATCCCGACGTCGCCTGGACCAAGACCGAGGCCGACGTCGCGCGGCTCTCCGGCCTGCAGGCCCGCCTGCTCGACCACGCCGCCGGCCTCGTCGCGCCGGGCGGGCGCCTCGTCTACTGCACCTGCTCGCTGGAGCCCGAGGAGGGCGAGGCCCGCATCGCGGATTTCCTGAGCCGGACCCGTGCCTTCGAACGGGATCCCGTCAGGCCGGACGAGGTCGGGGCCTTGAGCGCCCTGATCGATCGGAACGGGGACCTGCGCACGCTGCCCTGCCATCTCGGCGGCGGCGCGGACGACCGCGGCGGCCTCGACGGCTTCTTCGCGAGCCGGCTGCGCCGCGTGGGCTGAGGCTGCCGTTCCATCGCGACGAAAACCGGTCTAAACGGCCGCTCCCGCGCCGCGCGCGGCGCGCCCCCGACCACCGCTTACCTGCCGCGTACGCAGGAGTGAGCCCGGAGACCTGGCCATGCCCATCCTGACATTCCCCGACGGCAACACCCGCGCCTTCGACAGCCCGGTGACCGGCCGCGCCGTGGTGGAGGGCATCGCCAAGTCGCTGGCCAAGCGCACCGTGGCGATGGCGCTCGACGGCACCGTCACGGATCTGGACGATCCGATCGCGCACGACGTGCGCATCGAGTTCCTGGACCGCACCGATCCCCGCGCCCTGGAGCTGATCCGGCACGATTGCGCCCACGTGCTCGCCGAGGCGGTGCAGGAGCTCTGGCCGGACACCCAGGTGACGATCGGCCCGGTGATCGAGAACGGCTTCTACTACGACTTCGCCCGGTCCGAGCCCTTCACCCCGGAGGACTTCCCGACGATCGAGGCGAAGATGCGCGAGATCATCGCGCGCGACGCCCCCTTCACCAAGGAGGTCTGGAAGCGCGAGGACGTGCGCACGCTCTTCGCCGAGAAGGGCGAGGGCTACAAGGTCGAGCTGGTCGACGCGATCCCGCCGGGCGAGGACCTGAAGATCTACCGCCAGGGCACGTGGTTCGACCTCTGCCGCGGGCCGCACATGACCTCGACGGGCAAGGTCGGCACCGCCTTCAAGCTGATGAAGGTCGCGGGCGCCTATTGGCGCGGCGATTCGAACAACCCGATGCTGACCCGCATCTACGGCACCGCCTGGGCCTCGAAGGAGGATCTCGACGCCTACCTGCACCGGCTGGAGGAGGCCGAGCGCCGCGACCACCGCAGGCTCGGCCGCGAGATGGACCTGTTCCACTTCCAGGAGGAGGGGCCCGGCGTGGTGTTCTGGCACGCCAAGGGCTGGACGATCTTCCAGGAACTCATCGCCTACATGCGCCGCCGCCTGAAGGGCGACTACGCCGAGGTGAACGCGCCGCAGATCCTCGACAAGGCCCTGTGGGAGACCTCCGGGCACTGGGGCTGGTATCGCGAGAACATGTTCGCGGCCCAGAGCGCGGGCGAGGAGGCAGAGGACAAGCGCTGGTTCGCCCTCAAGCCGATGAACTGCCCGGGGCACGTGCAGATCTTCAAGCACGGCCTGAAGTCGTACCGCGATCTGCCTCTGCGCATGGCGGAATTCGGGGTGGTGCACCGCTACGAGCCGTCCGGCGCCATGCACGGGCTGATGCGGGTGCGCGGCTTCACCCAGGACGACGCGCACATCTTCTGCACCGAGGACCAGCTCGCCGACGAGTGCCTGACGATCAACGACCTGATCCTCTCGACCTACGCGGATTTCGGCTTCGACCAGATCGTGGTGAAGCTCTCGACCCGGCCCGAGAAGCGGGTCGGCTCGGACGCCCTGTGGGACCACGCGGAAGAGGTGATGACCCGCGTGCTGGCGCAGATCGAGGCGCAGTCGGGCGGGCGCATCCGCACCGAGGTGAACCCGGGCGAGGGCGCCTTCTACGGACCCAAATTCGAGTACGTGCTGCGCGACGCCATCGGCCGCGACTGGCAATGCGGCACCACGCAGGTCGACTTCAACCTGCCCGAGCGGTTCGGCGCCTTCTACGTCGATGCCGACAGCCAGAAGAAGCCGCCCGTGATGGTCCACCGCGCCATCTGCGGCTCGATGGAGCGCTTCACCGGCATCCTGATCGAACATTTCGCCGGGCATTTCCCGCTCTGGCTCGCGCCGGTCCAGGTGGTGGTGGCCACGATCACCGGGGATGCCGACGCCTATGCCCGCACGGTGGTGCGGATGCTGGAGCGGGCGGGGCTGCGGGTCGAGGCGGACCTACGCAACGAGAAGATCAACTACAAGGTCCGCGAGCACTCGCTCGCCAAGGTCCCGGTGCTGCTGGCGCTCGGGCGGCGCGAGGCGGAGGAGGGCACCGTCTCGATCCGCCGCCTCGGCAGCCAGAAGACCACCACCCTGCCGCTCGCCGAGGCGGTGGCGGCCTTCGTCGCGGAGGCGACCTCCCCGGACCTGCGCCGCGCCGAGGCGGTGGCCGAGACGCGCCCGACCGAGGACGCGACGCTGGACGGGCAGCACGTGGTCGAGCCGGCGCCCTGACGGCCCGGGGGCGGGGCGCCGACGGCCTCGTACCGGATCCGGCCGATCCCTTCGGGAAGGCGGATCCGGGCTTCGCTCGAGCGCCGCGCGGGCTGCGTGACACGGCCGCCGCTATTATCAAGCGGAGGCCGCGTCACCCCGCCATCGCCCGCCCCAGCGCTGCGAAGACCCGCGGGTCGGCGCATTGGGCCACGTTGAAGCGGAGGTAGCCCGCCGCCCCCTGCCCGACGCTGAAGACGTTGCCGGGAGCGAGCACCACGCGCTCGGCAAGCGCCCGGCGCGAGATCTCGCCCGCGTCGAGGCCGTCCGGCAGGCAGGCCCACAGGAACATGCCGGCGGGCGGCACGAACGGCACCGCCAGCCCCGCCGCGCGCAGACGCCGGAGCACCCGCCCGCGGGCCTCGGCGAGGCGCAGGCGCAGCGCGTCGAGATGGTGGCGGTAGCTGCCGTCGGTGAGGACGCGCTGCACCACGCCGGCCGCGAGGTGCGAGTCGCCGAGGCTCACCGCGACCTTCAGGTCGACGAAGCGCTCGACCCAGGCGCCCCGCAACGCCACGTAGCCGACGCGGCAGGCCGAGGAGAGCGTCTTCGAGAAGCCCCCGATCTGGATCACCCGCTCCAGCCCGTCGAAGCCGGCGAGCCGGGGACCGGGCTCCCCCTCGAAATCGGCGTAGATGTCGTCCTCCACGATCAGGGTGTCGTGTGCCTCGGCGAGCCGCAGCACCCGGTGCGCCACCGCCGGGGGCAGCGACCCGCCGGTCGGGTTATGGAGGCAGGCGTTGGTCAGGTAGAAGCGTGGCCGGTGGCTGCGGAAGGCCGTCTCCAGCGCGGCGAGATCCGGTCCCTGCGGCCCGAAGGGTACGCCCTCGACCCGGACCCGGTGCGCCCGCAGCAGGGCGCGGAAGTTGAAGTAGCAGGGATCGTCCACCAACACCGTGTCGCCCGGCTCGATCAGGAAGCGGCAGACGAGGTCGAGGGCCTGCGTCGCCGATTCCGTCAGCACGATCTGGTCGGGATGGGCCGGCACCCCGCGCTCGACGAGGCGCCGCGCGAGGTTCTCGCGCAACGGGGTCAGCCCCTGGGGGCTGTCGTAGGCGGTGAGGCCCGGACCGGCCGCGCGGGCGAGGTGGCGCAGCGCGCGGGCGAGCGCCGCCTCGGGCATCCAGTCCGGCGGCAGCCAGCCGCAGCCGGGCTTGAGCACGTCCGGGTAGGTCTCGAGCGCCTGCCGGCTGATCCAGAGCGGATCGACGGCCCGGTCGAGGCGGGGACCCGCGGAGGCGAGGCAGAACGGCTCCGGCCGGCCCGCCACGTAGAAGCCCGAGCCCGGCCGCGAGACGATTGCCCCCTCCGCGGCCAGCCGGTCGTAGGCCTCGACCACGGTGGATTTCGACACGCCCATGCTGGCCGCGAAGGCGCGCACCGAGGGCAGCCGCGCACCGGGCGCGAGCAGCCGCCCGCCGATCCGCCCCTCGATTGCCGCCATCACCGACCCGACCCGGGTGAGGCCGGGCTCCGCCGCGCCGTCCGCCATGATTCCTCCAACCGTACTGCCGATCGTCCCGGACAGTTCGGGCGAATTGTACCGGCTCCGTCCCTGGCCCGAAAGCCCCGGCCCGCCCATCAAGCCGGCCGTGACGGAATCGATGGAGAGACGCGATGGGTGGATCGACGGAGGGGCTTCGGCCGCGCGGAGGGCGGGCGGCGCGGGTCGGGCGGCAGATCGCCGACGCGCTGATCCTGGCGGCGGGCGGGATCGGGCTCGCGCTGCCGCTGATCCTGCCGTTCGGCTGATGCCGGACCGGACGAGGAGGGACCGTCCATGAGCGGAGTTCTTGCCCTCACGGCCCCGGGGCGGCCGGCCCCCGCGGGGGCGGTGCGCGACGGGCTGATCGGCGTGACGATCTTCAGCGGCTCGCTCGCGGCGACCCGCCTCGCGCTGACGGGGTTCGACCCCGTCTTCCTGACGCTGGCCCGGGCCGCGCTGGCGGGGCTTGCGGCGATGCTCGCGCTCCTCGTGCTGCGCCAGCGGCTGCCGCGGGTCGCCGACCTGATCCCGCTCGCCGTGGTGGCGGCGGGCGTGGTGATCGGCTTCCCGCTCCTCACGGCCCTGGCGCTGCGCCATGTGGGGGCCGGGCATGCCAGCGTGTTCGTCGGGCTGCTGCCGCTGTCGACCGCCCTGTTCGGGGCGCTGCGGGCGGGCGAGCGGCCGTCCCGGCCGTTCTGGGTCCTGTCGGGGCTCGGCGCCGCGGTCACGGTCGCCTTCGCCGCGCGCGGCGGCGGTCCGGTCTCGCTCCTCGGCGACGGTCTGATGCTCGCCGCGATGCTGGTCTGCGGCCTCGGCTACGCGGAGGGCGGGCGCTTGGCGCGCCGTCTCGGCGGCTGGCAGGTGATCGCCTGGGCGACGCTGCTGAGCCTGCCCCTGACCCTGCCGCTGGCGCTCCTGCTGCGGCCGGCCGATCCCGGCGGAGCGCCGCTGCCGGCGCTGGCGGGCCTCGCCTACGTGTCGCTCTTCAGCATGCTGATCGGGTTCGTGTTCTGGTACCGGGCGCTGGCCCGCGGCGGTATCGCGGCGATCGGGCAGTTGCAGCTGCTCCAGCCCTTCCTCGGGCTGGCCATCGCGGCGCTGCTGCTCGGCGAGACCATCGACCCGACGATGCCGGTGGCCGCGGGCGCCGTCGCGGCCTGCGTGGCGGGGGCGCGCCGGTTCGCCTGAGCGGGGCGCGGTCCCGCCGGGCTCTCGGGCGCCGGTCGTCAGGCGCCTTTGGCCACCACCTCGATGTCGCGGTCCATCCCGCTCTCCACCTTGAACTCCCGGGTGTAGACCTGCCCGTCGTGGCGGGCGATCAGCACGTAGTCGCCCTCGGCGAGCGTCACCTGCGGGAAGGCGCCGATCGCTTCCCGGATGGTGTCGCCGCCCGGCGTCAGCACGCTGAAGGCGGTGCCCGCGAACGCCTCGGCGCCGGGGGCGGCCACGAGCTTGAGGGTGACGGTGGCGGCGCGGTGGTTGAGCGTCGCGTCGGTGATCTTGCCGTTCTCGACCTTGAGATCGGCGCGCTGGATCGCGTTCGATTCCCCGTAGGTCGAGACCACGTGGTAGGTGCCCTCGGGCAGGCGCAGCAGCTCGCCCGCCTTCACGCCGCTGCGCACCAGCCGTCCCTCCGAGTTGGTGCCGACCGGCACGAAGACCGAGAAGGCGAGCTGCGCGGGCGGAATCCGGGTGTCGCCCACCGCGCCCGAGAGCCGCAAGGCCCCGGCGCTGACCCGCAGGGTGTCGGCAAGCGGCTGGCCCGCGAGGGTGACGCGCTTCGTCGCGCTGGCGAAGCCGTAGGTGACGGTGGCGACATAGGCGCCCGGCGGCAGACGGAAGCTCGGCTCGGCCTCGCCCGAGCGGGCGACGATGTTCGGGCGGCTGCCGTCGCCGCGATCGTCGTAGATGCGCCAGGCGAGGCCCGCGCGGAGCGGCTCGCCGATGCCGGCGAGCACGGCGCTGAGGGAGAGCGTGGTCTCGGCCTCCGCGGGGCTCGGCGGAAAGGCGGGCGCGGTGATCGACGGGGAGGGGACGCCGCCGCCGAGGCGGTTCGGGAAGGTGTCGGCCGGCTGCGCGAGCGCGACGGCGGGCACGAGGGCCGGACAGAGCGCCGCCAGCAGCATCGCCGACAGACCTGGCCCGAACCGACCGCGCATCCCTACCTCCCGAGACCGTCCCGCGTCACCCGGGCCCTCCTGTGACCCCGGACCGTGGCGCCCGCAAGGCGGATGCCCGGCCCACCCTTTTCAGGGAGCCTGCCGCGTGCCAAGTCCGGGCCCTGTTCCGACGTGCCCGGTGCCCCGTGATGAACGCCACCCTCGACCTGCTCAGCCGCCGCCGCTCCGTCCCGCCCGCGCAGCTCGCCGAGCCCGGGCCGACGACCGCCGAGCTCGACACCATCCTGACGCTCGCCGCCCGGGTGCCCGACCACGGCAAGCTCGCGCCCTGGCGCTTCATCGTGATCGCGGGCGCGGCGCGCGCGCGGGTCGGCGAGACCATCGCGGCGGCCTACGCGGCCGACAACCCGGAGGCGGACGCCAAGCGCCTCGACCTCGAGCGCAACCGCCTCGCCCACGCGCCCGTGGTGGTGGCGGTGGTCTCCAGCGCCGGCCCGCACGTCAAGATCCCCGAATGGGAGCAGGTGCTCTCCGCGGGCGCGGCCACGATGAACCTCGTGGTGGCGGCGAACGCGGCGGGCTTCGCGACGTCATGGCTCACCGAATGGTTCGGCTACGACCGCCGGGTGCTCGACGCGCTGGGGCTCGCCCCGAGCGAGCGCCTCGCCGGCTTCGTCCATATCGGGCAGCCGCGGGACATCCCGGGCGACCGGCCGCGCCCGGCGCTCGCCGAGATCGTCACGCGGCTCTGAGGGGAACAGGCGATGGATTACGACACCGAGACCCGGACGCTGCCGCACAACCCGCTGAAGGCGATCGTCGCGCCCCGGCCGATCGGCTGGATCAGCACGATGAGCCGGGACGGGGGCCTCAACCTCGCGCCCTACTCGTTCTTCAACGCGGTGGCCGACGACATGGTGGCCTTCTCCTCCACGGGGCGGAAGGACGCCATGACCTTCGCGGAGGAGGGCGGCGACTTCGTCTGCAACCTCGCGAGCTGGGACCTGCGCGAGGCGATGAACGCCTCCTCGGCGCCGCTCCCGCGCGGGGAGAGCGAGTTCGCCTTCGCGGGCCTCGCCACGGCGCCCTCCCGCAAGGTGCGCCCCCCTCGCGTCGCCGACGCGGCCGCGGCGATCGAGTGCCGCTGGCTGCAGACCGTGCCGCTGGTGCCGCTCGCCGGCGGAGAGGCGCAGAACTTCCTGGTGATCGGGCAGGTGGTCTCGATCTACATCGACGAGCGCTACGTGAAGGACGGGCTCGTCGACACCGCGGCGATGCGGCCGATCCAGCGCGGCGGCTATTTCGACTACTTCGCGGTCGCGGCCGAGAACCGCTTCACCATGCAGCGGCCGAAGGGCGCCGGCGACTACACGTCTCGCTGAGAGGCCCGTCGGAACATCGCGGCGAACCCGTCGCGGTGCGCCCGCGCGGGATCGGCCCCGGCGCTCTCGATCGCCGGCACGCCGGCCGCGGCGGCGGCGAGCCGGATCAGGGCCCGCGCCTGCGCGAGCGGCGCCGCCCAGGGCTCCTGCGCCGGCACGCCGAGGTCGCGGGCGAGATCCTCCGCGTCCCAGCCGAGGCCCTCGAGCCGCGGGCTCGCCCCCGCCAGCTCCTGCGCCCGCAGGATCCCGCGCGCGGTGCCGGCCACCGCGAGGATGCGCAGGGCGCCGTCGGCGAGCCCCGTCTCGGCCTCGTGCACCGCGAGCCGATTGCCGAGCCGCGCGACCGCGGCACCGCCCTCGGCGCGCGCGAGCACGACCCCAGCGGGCCGGAGGGCGAGGAGCGCCGGAAGATCGGACAGGCCCGGCTCCGGCCGGACGTAGAGGCGGGGCACGCGGGCGCGCAGGGCCGCGAGCCGGTCCGCCGCCGGCGCGCGCCCCCCGACGATCAGCGCGTCGGGCCGGACGCCGCGGAGCGCGTTCTCCGCGCGCGTGTCGTCGGGGGCGAGGATCAGAAGGCTGCGCATCGGCTCCGCGGCTCGGGGGCGCGGCGTGACCGAGACCCCGGGAACTTCAAGCTTTCTTTACCATAACGGGACCAGATTCGCGGACGGGGAACGCGGCGTCCGCGCTCCCCGGCGCCGGCGGGATCGCCCCGAGCCGGCGCGACCCACGCGGCCTCCCCGGATGTTCCTGTTCACCACGCCCTCCAGCCCCCGCGAGACCGGCGCGCAACCCGGCGCGAGCGCCAGGACGGCCGGGCCGGGCGTCGTGGAGGCGATCCGCGACGGGGCGCAGGCGAGCGGCGTCGGCTTCGACTACCTGCTCGCCACGGCCCAGCGGGAATCCGCCCTCGACCCCTCGGCCAAGGCCGGCACGTCGAGCGCCACCGGCCTGTTCCAGTTCATCGAGCAGACCTGGCTCGGCGTGATGAAGAATGCCGGGCCGAAGCTCGGCCTCGCCCCCTACGCCGACGCCATCACGGCGCGGCCGGACGGCACGTACGCGGTGGACGACCCGGCGGCCCGCCAGACTATCCTCGACCTGCGCCGCGATCCCCGCATCTCGGCGACGCTCGCGGGCGCGCTCACCCAGAAGAACGGCGAGGCCCTGGCCGGCGTCCTCGGGCGCGAGCCGGGCGCCGGCGACCTCTACGCCGCCCATGTCCTCGGGGCGCGGGGCGCGGCGAGCCTGATCGCCTCCGTGCGCGCCAATCCCGACCGGGCGGCGGCTCTCGACCTGCCGGAGGCGGCCGCCGCCAACCGCGCCCTGTTCTACGACCGGAGCGGGCGCCCGCGCACGGTGGCCGAGCTCTATGCCGGCCTGTCGGCGGCGGCGCAGGGCAACGCTCAGGGAAGCACCCAGGGGAATGCCCCCGGAGCCGGCCTGCGCGGCACCACCTCCGTGCTCAACCCCGAGGGCGACCTGCCCCAGGCCACCACCGCCTACGCCGCCTCGGCCTACGCGGCGGGGGCCGACCTGCGCAGCCTGTTCCAGACCGACCGGCGGCCCGGCCCGGTGGCGCAGGGGCTGCCGAAGCTGTGGCAGGGGCGCCCCGACGCCGCCACGGCGAGCGCCACCGCACCCGTGCGGACGGCGCAGAGCTGGTTCCCGCGCTCCGAGGCCGGCGCCGATGCCGAGCCGACGCCCCAGGCCGCGGCGGAGCCGGAGCCCGCTGCGGCGCGGACCACCGGCGCCCTCGCGGCCGATCCGGTGCCCTCCGGCAGCGTCATCCTGAACCCGCCCCTGCCGCCGCGGCGCCCGGCCGCGCTCGCGGCGCGGGCCACGCAGCCCCACGCGAACGCCTTCTTCGCCACCCGGAGCGGTCCATGATCATCCGCCAGTTCCTGGCCTCGACCCAGCACGCCTCGGCCGGGCAGCGGGCCGAATCCGCCTCGGCGCTGGCGCGGGCCTACCTCTACGGCAACCTCGCGCCCGAGGCCGCCTGGGAGGCCAAGACCGCCCTGCTCGCCCTCCTGGACGATCCGGCGCCGATCGTGCGCCGGGCCCTGGCCGAGGCCTGCGCCGCCTCGGCCCGGGCGCCGCGCCCCCTCGTGGTGGCGCTCGCCTGCGACCAGACCGAGATCGCCTGCGTGGTGCTCGCCCGCTCGCCCGTGTTCAGCGACGCCGACCTCGTGGACGCCGCCGCCGTCGGCTGCGAGGCGGTGCGCGCCACGATCGCCGGGCGCCACCACCTCTCCCACCCGGTCGCGGGCGCACTGGCCGAGATCGGCACCGCGGAGACCCTGACGGTGCTCGCGCGCAACCCCACCGCCCGGATCACCACGGGCCGGATGCTGCGGATGGTGGAGCGCCACGGCTCGGACGCGTCGCTGCGCGAGGCCCTGCTGGAGCGGGCGGAGCTGCCGATCGAGGTGCGCCACGCGGTGGGCGCGCGCCTCGCGCAGGACCTCTCGCGCTACGTCACCCAGGCCGGCTGGCTCAGCCCGGAGCGCAGCGCCCGGATGAGCCGGGAGGCGGGCGAGCGCGCCGTGCTCGAACTCTGCGCCGGGGCCGGCGCCGCGGCCCATGCCCGCGTGGTCCGCCACCTGCGCCAGACCGGTCAGCTCAATGCCGGGCTGATCCTGCGGGCGATCCTGTCCGGGCAGATGACCTTCGCGGAGACCGCCTTCGCCGACCTCTCGGGCCTCGACCACGCCCGGGTGACGCACCTGATGCGCGAGCCCCGCGGCATCGCCGAGCTGCACCGGCGGGCCGGGCTCGCGGAGGCGCTCCTGCCCGCGATCACCGCCGCGCTCGGCGCGTGGCGCGAGGCGCAGAGCGGGACGAGCACGCTCCGGGGCGCCGGCCTGTCGCGCCGGATGATCGAGCGCGCGCTCACCGCCTGCGAGGACATGCCGTTTTCCGAGATGCAGGCCGTGACGGCGCTGCTCGTGCGCTACGAGGCCGAGGCCGCCCGCGACGAGGCCCGCGAGGTCTCCCGCGCCATCGCCGAGGAGGCGCTCGCGCGCGAGGCGGCGCGGCGCGCCAGCCGCGACGAGCACGCGGCGTGGCGCCAGGCCGAGGCCGAGGCGCGCGGCGAGATCCGCAGCGGAATGGTGACCCGTCTGGGCGCGCCGCTCGCGGAGCCCGAATTCCTGGACGCGGCGCCGGAGGCGGAGATCCGGCCCGGCCTCCGCGGCGACCGGCCTGCCGACCGTCCTGTTGACCGGTTCGACGCCGTGCTCGACGCCCTGCCCGACGCGATCCTGGCGAGCTTTCGCGAGGAGCAGGAGCGGCTGCGACAAGAAGCGCAGCACGCGCACCGGGATGAGGTGCGGCGCGCGGCCGAGGACCAGGGGGGCGATCCGGCCGCGATCGCGGCGGAGCGCCCCGACGCAGTCCCCGAGCCCGCGATGGAATCGGCCGCCGCCCGGGCCGGCGCCGCGGCGCTGGCGGCCTTCGCCGAGCTGGAGGTGGCCCGGCTCGCCGCCTGAGCCGGCCGACGATGATCACACATCCCGGATGAAGCCCGCGCCTGTCCCTCCTCCCTCTGCGGGGGAGGGTGCCGAGCGCGGCGAGGCGGGAGAGGGGAGCGACGGTGCAGGACGGCGCTCCGCATCGACGCTGCGTCCTTGCCGGAAGCCGGGCTCCCCTCTCCCCCCTGCTGCGCAGGGTACCCCCCCCCCGCAGAGGGGGGGAGGGAAGAGCCCGTGCCTTGGCAGGGCAGACTTGGCAGGGCAGCCTTGGCAGGGCACGCCTGGGCGGAATCGCACGACGTGCGAATCCGCTTTGAGGGCCGCGCCCCGGGGGCCGAACCTTGTCGGGGCGGGCCCGATGCTGCAAAGCGGGCGCGCGAAACCCGAGCCAGCCCATGCACGACATCCGCGCGATCCGCGAGACCCCGGACGCCTTCGACCGCGACCTCCAACGGCGCGGCCTGTCGCCGCTCGCCGCCGAGCTGATCGCCCTCGACGATTCCCGCAAGGCCGCGGTCTCGGCCGCCCAGGCCAACCAGGAGCGGCGCAACGCGCTCGCGCGGGAGATCGGCGGCGCCAAGAAGGCGCGGGACGAGGCTCGCGCCGCCGCGCTGATGGCTGAGGTCGCCCGCCTGAAGGACGAGGCGCCGGGCCTCGAGGCCGCCGTGACGGAGGCGGCCCGTGTGCTCGACGAGCGCCTCGCGGCGATCCCGAATCAACCGAAGGCCGACGTGCCGGAGGGCGCCGACGAGCACGGCAACGTCGAGTACCGCCGCTTCGACGCGGCGCGCCCGCGGCTCGCGGAGGGGCGCCAGCATTTCGAGATCGGCGAGGCCACGGGCCTGATGGATTTCGAGGCGGCGGCCAAGCTCTCCGGCTCGCGCTTCGTGGTGCTGAAGGGCCAGCTCGCGCGCCTCGAGCGGGCGCTCGGCCAGTTCATGCTCGACCTGCACACGACCGAGCACGGCTACACCGAGGTGGCGCCGCCGATCCTGGTGCGGGATCACGCCATGTTCGGCACGGCGCAGCTGCCGAAGTTCATGGACGACCAGTTCCTGTCCACGAACGTCCAGACCCGTCACGAGATGTTGCACGCGGCTCTCGACCACGTGACGGACCGCGACCAGGCGCTGCTCAAGGACGGCAGCCTGAGCCTCCGATCCGTGGTCGATCATGCGATCGACGCCGCCCCGACCCAGGAGGATTTCTGGCTCATCCCGACGGCCGAGGTCCCCCTCACCAACCTCGTGCGCGAGAGCATCCTGCGCGAGGAGGAGCTGCCCCTGCGCTTCACCGCCCTCACGCCCTGCTTCCGGGCCGAGGCCGGGGCGGCGGGGCGCGACACCCGCGGCATGCTGCGCCAGCACCAGTTCAACAAGGTCGAACTCGTCTCGATCACCGCCCCCGAGCAATCCGAGGCGGAGCACGAGCGCATGCTGGCCTGCGCCGAGGCGGTGCTGAAGAAGCTCGACCTCGGCTACCGGGTGATGACGCTCTGCACCGGCGACATGGGCTTCGCGAGCCAGAAGACCTACGACATCGAGGTCTGGGTGCCGGGCCAGCAGACCTATCGGGAGATCTCCTCCTGCTCGGTCTGCGGCCCGTTCCAGGCGCGGCGGATGAACGCGCGCTACCGCCCGAAGGAGGGCAAGGGCGTGTCCCACGTCCACACCCTCAACGGCTCGGGCGTCGCCGTCGGCCGCGCGCTGATCGCCGTGATGGAGAACTACCAGAACCCGGACGGCAGCGTGACGATCCCGTCCGTCCTCCAGCCCTACATGGGCGGCCTCACCCGGATCGAGGGACCAGCCAGCTGATGCGCATTCTCGTCACCAACGACGACGGCATCCATGCGCCGGGCCTCGCCACCCTGGAGGAGATCGCGGGCGCGCTCTCGGACGACGTCTGGGTGGTGGCACCCGAGACCGACCAGTCGGGGGTGTCGCACTCGCTCTCCCTGAACGACCCGCTGCGGCTGCGGCAGATCTCGGAGAAGCGCTTCGCCATCAAGGGCACGCCCTCGGACTGCGTGATCATGGGGGTGCGCCACATCCTGGCGGAAGGGAAGCCCGACCTCGTCCTGTCGGGGGTGAACCGCGGCCAGAACGTCGCCGAGGACGTGACCTACTCGGGCACGATCGCCGCCGCGATGGAGGGCACGATCCTGGGGATCCGCTCCATCGCCATGAGCCAGGCCTACGGGGCGGGCGGGCGCGGCGCGCTGAAATGGGACTGCGCGCGCACCCACGGGCCGCGGGTGATCGCCAAGATCCTGGAGACGGGGATCGAGCCCGGCATCCTCGTCAACGTCAATTTCCCCGATTGCGATCCCGAGGCCGTGCAGGGCGTGGCGGTGGCCGCGCAGGGGCAGCGCAACCAGGCGCTCCTCGCCATCGACGCGCGGACCGACGGGCGCGGCAACCCGTATTTCTGGCTGGCCTTCGCCAAGGCGCGGTTCGAGCCCGGCAACGGCTCCGACCTCAAGGCCATCGCCGAGGGGCGGATCTCGGTGACGCCCCTGCGCCTCGACCTCACCGACGAGCCGACGCTGACCCGCTTCGCGCAAGCCTTCCAAGAGTAGCCGGTGCCGGACCCCGACCTCGCCGGGCATGAGGGGCTGCGGGGCGCGGTCGAGAACGCGGCCTTCGTGCTGGCCCTGCGCGGCCGGGGGCTGCGCGACACCCGGGTGCTGCGGGCGATGGAGCGGGTGCCGCGCGCCCGGTTCGCACCGACCGAGCACCGTGCGCAGGCCCGGCGCGACATCGCCCTGCCGCTGCCCTGCGGCGCCACCATGACGGCGCCGACCACGGTCGCGGCGATGCTGGCGCTGCTGCGGCTGGAGCCGGGGCAGCGGGTGCTGGAGATCGGCACCGGCTCGGGCTACGTCAGCGCGCTGCTGGCCGAGCTCGGCGGCATCGTGACGAGCCTGGAGCGCTACGCGGGCCTCGCCGCGGACGCGCGGGCGCGGCTCGGGGCCGACCTGCCGGTGCGGGTGGAGCAGGCGGACGGATTGGCCGAGGCGGGGGCGGGGCCCTTCGCGCGCATCCTCGTCAACGGCGCGGTGGCGGTGCTGGAGCCCGGCTGGATCGCGGCCCTCGCGCCCGGCGGACGCCTGGTGGCGGGCCTCGGCGCGGCGGGCGCCTGCCGGCTGGTGGCCGCGACGCGAAATGATTCGGGGGACGCCGCGTGCGGCACCGAGGCGGGGCCGCCGGCCAGGCTGGCGCCGCTGGTGCCGGGCCGGGCGCTCGCCCTGTAAGTCTCCCGATTACCCTGCCGCTTTGGGGCCGAACGTGGTTTACGGGAACGGTTGCTTAACCTGAATCCGGTTTGAATGACGGCATCAAGTTGCGTCAAGCAAACGGGTGCGTCGATGCGGGTTCGCGGAACTGGACGGGGGATGCGCACGCTGTCGCGCGTGGCCCTGATCGGGATCATCGGTGGCGGCGCGGCCGCCTGCTCATCGGACGCCTCGCGGCTGGGCGATCCCTTCTCCAACCCCTTCGCCTCGAACCTCTCGAGCGAACCGTCGGCGACGGGCAGCCTGCCGGACGGCGACCTCGCCCCGGCGCCGACGGTCCGTACCGGCCGCATCCAGTCGGAGACGCTCGCCGCGCCCGGCGCGCCGCTGACGCCGCGCCCCGGCCCGGTGGCGGCCCGCCTGCCCGCCCCTCCCGCCACCCGCGTCGCCTCGACGGGCGCGGCCGGCTGGAGCGCCACCGGCGGCACGCCGATCACCGTCTCGCAGAGCGACAGCCTCAACCAGATGTCGACCCGCTTCGGCGTGCCGGCCTCGGCGATCCTGGCCGCCAACGGCCTGACCAGCGCGAGCCAGATCACCCCCGGCCGCCAGATCGTCATCCCGGTCTACAACGCCTCCGGCATGAACCCCTCGTCGAGCCCGGCGCCGATGTCGGCCCGCGCCGTCCCGGCCGCGCCCGCCGAGCGGATCAAGGCCGCCGAGAGCCATCGCGACGCGCTGAAGCGCGAGGCCGAGGCCAAGCGCGAAGCCGCCCGCGAGGAGGCCGAGGCGCGCAGCCGCCAGGCCGAGGACAAGGCCCGCAAGGAGGCCGCCGCCAAGGAAGCCGCGAGGGAAGCTGCCAAGGAGGCCAAGGAGGCCAAGGAGGCCGCCCTGCGCGACGCGGAGAAGAAGCGCCACGTCCGTCCGGGGCAGACCGCCAAGGCCGAGACCAAGCCCGAGAAGGCCGAGGTGAAGCCGGTCAGGACCGCCAAGGCGGACGTCCGGGAGACCAAGCCGGAAGCCAAGCCGGAGACCAAGCCCGACGCGAAGGCCCAGGCCAAGGCGGAGGCGAAGGCCGATGCGGCCCGCAAGGCCGAGGCCGAGGCCAAGCTCGCCAAGGCCGAGGCCGCCAAGGAGGCCGCGCGCAAGCTCGCCGAGGCCAAGGCTGCCAAGGCCGGCGCCGAGAAGGTCGCCAGCGCCGAGAAGGCTTCCGAGAAGGCCAAGGCCGCCGACAAGGTCGAGAAGGTCGCCGCCGCCAAGCCGGCGGCCCCGGAGAAGTCGGAGCCCGCGAGCACCGGCTCGGTCGCTCAGGCCCCGGCCGCCCCGCCGGCGGCTCCGGCCGCGCCCGACCAGACCTTCCGCTGGCCCGCCAAGGGCCGGGTGATCGCGGGCTACGGCTCCTCGGGCAACGAGGGCATCAACATCGCGGTGCCCGAGGGCACGGCGGTCAAGGCCGCCGAGGACGGCACGGTCGCCTACGCGGGCTCCGACGTGAAGGGCTACGGCAAGCTCGTCTTGGTGCGGCATTCCAACGGCTACGTCTCGGCCTACGCCCATAATGGCGAGCTCGACGTGAAGCCCGGCGAGAAGGTGAAGCGCGGCCAGACGATCGCCAAGTCCGGCGCCTCGGGCAACGTCACCTCGCCCCAGCTCCACTTCGAGATCCGCAAGGGCGGCGCGCCGATCGACCCGATGTCCCAGCTCGCCAGCAACTGACGCGCGCGGGCGGACACGGAGCGGCGGCCCCTCGGGGCCGCCGTTTCGCGTTCAGGGCACCGCGTCGGCCGGCGCCTGGGTGCTGAAGTTCGGCTGCGGGCCGAGGCGTCCGTCGGGGCTGAGACCGACGACCGCGGCGGGCAGGAAGGCCGCGAGCACCTCCGGCACCCGCCCGTCCGGCACGCCGAGATCGACGGCGAAGCGCTTGGCGACCACGGGGCCGAGCAGGTCCGCATAGGCCCCGACCGGCAGGATCCGGTTCTCGCCGGCGCCGAGCCAGGATTCGACGGCCTCGGCATGGCCGGCGCGGCGCAGGCGGTCGAGGAAGGCCGGGAGCCCGCCCGGATAGAACTTGGCGAAGGCCATCGGCAGAGGCGCAGCACCGAGCCGGTCGACCTCCGCGTCCATCCCCTTGGCGACATCCCGGGCCGCGTTCCCGAACGCGCCCCGCAAACCCGTCAGCAGACCCATCGTGCCCCCCGATCCAACGCTGCGGGGGAAGTCGGGCGCGCCACGGTCGCGGCAAGGCGCCGGCCGTGATTTCGCGCCTTCGCCGTTCAGCCGAGCGTCTGGCCGAGGCGTCCGGCGAGGTCCTGGATGAACTGGAAGGCGGTGCGGCCCGAGCGCGAGCCCCGGGTCGTCGCCCATTCGAGCGCCTCGGCGCGCAGGCGCACCGGATCCACCGCGAGACGGTGATGGGCCACGTAGGCGTCGATCATCGCGAGATACTCGTCCTGGCTGCACTTGTGGAAGCCGAGCCAGAGCCCGAACCGGTCCGAGAGCGAGACCTTCTCCTCGACGGCCTCGCCGGGATTGATCGCGGTGGAGCGCTCGTTCTCCACCATCTCGCGGGCAAGGAGGTGGCGCCGGTTCGAGGTGGCGTAGAACAGCACGTTCCCGGGCCGGCCCTCGATGCCGCCGTCGAGGGCGGTCTTGAGCGACTTGTACGAGGTGTCGTCTGCGTCGAACGAGAGGTCGTCGCAGAACACGATCCAGCGATGCGCGTCGGGGCGCAGCGTCGCCATCAGGTCGGGCAGGGCCTCGATGTCCTCGCGATGGATCTCGACGAGCTTCATCGGCAGGCTGCCCGCGGGGCGGGCGGCGTTGACCTCGGCATGCACCGCCTTGACGAGGGACGACTTGCCCATGCCGCGCGCGCCCCAGAGCAGGGCGTTGTTGGCGGGCAGGCCCCGGGCGAAGCGGGCGGTGTTCTCGGCCAGCGTGTCGCGGGCCCGGTCGATCCCGGTGAGGAGCCCCATCTCGACGCGGTTCACCTGCGGCACCGGGATCAGCCGCCGCTCCGGGCCCCACAGGAAGGCGTCGGCCGCCCCGAGATCGGCCGGGGGCCGGGCAGGGGGCGCGGCGCGCTCCAGCGCCGTGGCGATGCGCTCCAGGAGCGGCAGGAGCGTGTCGAGGGTCGTGGTCATGGCAGGGCCGTTTCGCCGGACGGGTTGCGGGGGGCCGCGCGCGGCGACCGCAGAGGATCCCGGCAAGGGGATCCCGCGAGGCGCTTACACCCGGTCGCGGGGGCGGATCCATCCTGCGCGCCGGCCGTGCGCGCCGCCATCCGTCCGGGTCCGCGGCGAACCGCCCGGAACGCGCCGTTGCTTTCGGGTGGTCGCTGGCTATAGTCCGCGCGCTTTTCGAAGGGGGTTCGGCGACGCCGCGTGGCGCGCCGGCCCCCGCTTTTTCAGGAGACGCGCTTGATCACCCCCGCCTTCGCGCAAGGGGCCGGAACGGCCGCTGGCGGTGCCGAGATCGCCTTGCAGGTGGTCCCGTTCGTCCTCATCTTCGTGATCATGTACTTCCTGATCCTGCGGCCCCAGCAGAAGCGGGTCAAGGATCACCAGGCGCTGGTGAAGAACGTGCGCCGGGACGACACGATCGTGACGAATGGCGGCCTGGTCGGCCGCGTCGTCAAGGTTCAGGACGACGCCTCGGAGATCGAGGTCGAGATCGCACCGAACGTCCGGGTCAAGGTCGTCCGGTCGATGATCTCCGAGGTCCGGGTCAAGGGCGGTCCGGTCAAGGCCGCCTGACGGCCGCGCCCGCTCTCGGGCCTGCCGGAACCCCGGCGCGACGCCCCGGACACCGGATCCGGGGACGACGCGCCGGATCCCTGTTTTCGCCTCGTCCCGGAAGCCGGCGATCACCGTTCGGGACGTTGCTCTAGAGACCACGGCGGATGTTGCGCTTTTCCCGTACGAAGATCATCGCGACGCTCGCCGTCATCCTCGTGGGCCTCAGCCTCGCGATCCCGAGCTTCTTCTCGGCCGAGAGCCGCAAGAGCTTCATGGCCGGGCTTCCCGGCTGGTTCCCGGCCTGGATCGTGCCCACCCGGGCGATCGTGCTCGGCCTCGACCTGCAGGGCGGCTCGCAGCTCCTGCTCGAGGTCGACCAGAACGAGCTGGTCGCCTCCCAGGCCAAGGGCCTGCGCGACGACGTCCGGCGCATCCTGCAACAGGAGAACGTCCGCGCCGAGGGCGGCATCGGCCTCGCGCCGCGCGGCGTCCAGGTCCGCATCGCGGACGCCGCCGCCCGCGCCAAGGTGATGCCGAAGCTGCGCGAGCTCGCCCAGCCGATCTCCAGCGCCCTGGTCGGCCAGACCGGCGCCCGCACCGTCGAGGTGACCGAACAGCCCGACGGGCTGATCCGCCTGACGCTCACCGACGCGGGCATCACGGACCGGACGCGCCGCGCCGTCAGCCAGGGCATCGAGGTGATCCGCCGCCGCCTCGACTCGACGGGCACCACCGAGCCCTCGATCCAGCAGCAGGGCGCCGACCGCATCCTGATCCAGGTCCCGGGCGAGCAGAATCCCGAGCGGCTGGAGAAGCTCCTGGGCTCCACCGCCAAGCTCGAATTCCGCATGCTCTCGGACACGCCCACCGGCGATGTCGACCTGCTGCCCTCCAAGGACGAGCGCGGCGCCAAGGTGCCGGTCGAGCGCCGCATCATGGCCGACGGCGGCGACCTCACCGACGCGCAGCCTGCCTTCGACCAGCAGAGCCACGAACCGATGGTGAGCTTCAAGTTCAACCTGAAGGGCGCCCAGCGCTTCGGTCAGGCCACCGCCGAGAACGTCGGCCGGCGCATGGCCATCGTGCTGGACAACGAGGTGGTCTCGGCGCCCGTGATCCGCACGGCGATCACCGGCGGCTCCGGCCAGATCACCGGCAATTTCACGGTGCAGCAGGCCAACGATCTCGCGGTTCTGCTGCGCGCGGGTGCGCTGCCGGCGAAGTTCACGGTGGTCGAGCGCCGCGTGGTCGGGCCCGGCCTCGGCCGCGACTCGATCCAGGCCGGCAAGCTCGCGACGCTGGTGGCCGCGGGCCTCGTCGTCGCCTTCATGTTCGCGACCTACGGCACCTTCGGCTTCATCGCCAACATCGCCCTGATGGTGCATGTGGGCCTCATCCTCGGCCTGATGTCGGTGCTGGAGGCCACGATGACGCTGCCGGGCATCGCCGGCATCGTGCTCACCATCGGCACGGCGGTCGATTCGAATGTGCTGATCTACGAGCGCATGCGCGAGGAGCAGCGGGCGGGCCGCTCCCTGGTCTCGGCGCTGCAGGCGGGTTTCGACAAGGCCTTCGCGACGATCATCGACTCGAACTCGACCATGGCGATCGCCGCCCTGATCCTGTTCTTCCTCGGGTCCGGCCCGGTGAAGGGCTTCGCGGTGGTGTTCATCCTGGGCATCCTCACGACCGTGATCACGGCCGTGACCCTGACCCGGATGATGATCGCCGTGTGGTACAAGACCTTCCGGCCCAAGACCCTTCCGTTCTGATTCCTGACCGACCTGGGGAGCGCACCCTTCCCGAGCACGAGACCCACCATGCGCCTGCTTCGCCTCTGGCCCGACGAGTCGCACTTCGACTTCATGCGCTACCGGCGCTTCAGCTTCCCGCTCTCGGCGCTGATGTCGCTCGCCACCGTCGTGCTGTTCCTGACGATCGGCCTGAATTTCGGCATCGACTTCAAGGGCGGCACCCTGGTCGAGCTGCAGGCGAAGTCGGGCACGGCCGACGTCGCCGCGATCCGCCACACCGCGGCCGGGTTCGGCTTCGGGGAGCCCGAAGTGCAGGAGCTCGGGAACCAGGGCACGGTGCTGGTGCGCCTGCCGCTCCAGGCGGGCGAGCAGGGCCAGACGGCGGTGATGAACAAGGCGCATGCCGCCTTCGACGCCGATTACGACTTCCGCCGCACCGAGACCGTGGGCCCGCGCGTCTCGGGCGAGCTCGTCCAGTCCGGCACCCTCGGCGTGGTGCTCTCGGTCGTGGCGGTGCTGCTCTACCTCTGGTTCCGCTTCGAGCGGGAACTCGCGCTCGGGGCCATTGTGGGCACGCTGCACGACATCGTGCTCACCGTGGGCATCTTCATCCTCACCCGCATCGAGTTCAACATGACCTCGATCGCCGCGATCCTGACCATCGTCGGCTACTCGCTGAACGAGACCGTGGTGGTGTTCGACCGGACCCGCGAGCTGATGCGGCGCTACAAGACCATCCCGACGGTGGAGCTGCTCAACCTGTCGATCAACTCCACCATGTCCCGCACGGTGATGACGTCGATCTCCTCGGGCCTGTCGCTGCTCGCGCTGGTGCTGTTCGGCGGCGAGGCGATCAAGGGCTTCGCCGTGGTGATGCTCTGCGGCGTCGTGATCTGCACCTATTCGGCGATCTTCGTCTCGACGCCGGTGCTGATCTATCTGGGGCTGATGCTCTCGGGCGTGAAGCGCACCACCGAGCGGGCCGGCGGCCTGCCCCAGGCGGCGGAGTAGCCGTGGCCGGCGCCAGCTTCGAGGCGGGCTTCCTTCCGGGCCGGTACCCGATCGACGCCTACGGCAACGGCGGCTTCCGCTTCGCCGACATGTCGCATCGCGGCTCGATCCTGGTCCTGCCCTCCGGCATCCGGGCCTGGGACCCCGATGATCCGCGGGCGATCGACCGGACGGCCCTGCGCCCGGTCCAGGCGGAGGCGGGCACGATCGACCTCCTCCTCGTCGGCACCGGCCTCGACATCGTGCCGCTGCCACCCGATCTGAGGGCATGGCTGAAGGACATGGGCGTCGGCCTCGACGTCATGCAGACCGGGGCGGCGGCCCGGACCTACAACATCCTGGTGGCGGAGAACCGCAAGGTCGGCGCCGCCCTGATCGCGGTCGCATGAGCGAGGGGATCCGCGACGGCGCGGCCGGGACCGGCGCGGCGGGCGGGCTCGATTTCGCCTTCCGGCACTGCGAAGCGCTGGTGCGCGAAGGCGATCCGGACCGCTACTTCGCCACCCTGTTCGCGCCCGCCGCCTTCCGGCCGCATCTCTTCGCCCTCTACGCCTTCAGCCTCACCGTCGCCCGGGTGCGCGGGGCCGCGACCAACCCGATGGCCGGAGAGATCCGCCTGCAATGGTGGCGCGACGCGCTGCAGGGCGAGGCGCGCGGCGACGTGCGGGCCAACCCGGTGGCGGCAGCCCTGGAGGACGCGATCGTCCGCCGCCGCCTCGGGCGCCAGCCCTTCGTCGACCTGATCGACGCCCGGGTCTTCGACCTCTACGACGACCCGATGCCGCGCCTGAACGATCTCGAGGGCTATTGCGGCGAGACCGCCTCCAGCCTGTTCCGGCTCGGCAGCTTCGTGCTGGCCGACGGGGCCGAGCCGGGGGGAGCAGCCGCGGCCGGGCATGCGGGCGTCGCCTACGGCATCACCGGGCTGCTGCGGGCGCTGCCGTGGCACGCGCGCTCGGGCCAGGTCTACCTGCCGGCGGAGATCCTGCGGGGTCACGGCGTCACCCGCGAGGACATCGTCACCGGACGCGGCGGGCCGGGCCTGCGCGGCGCCTGCGCCGATCTCCGGGGCATCGCGCGGCGCCATCTCGCGGCCTACCGGGAGGCCCGCGCCAGCGTCGCGCCCGCCGGCCGCCTCGCCTTCCTGCCGGTCGCCCTGGTGGAGGGCTACCTCGCGCAGATGGAGCGCGCCGCCTACGACCCGCTCAACAGCCCGATCGAGATCCCGCGCTGGCGCCGCCTCTGGCGCCTGTGGCGCGCCGCCCGGTCGGGTTAGCGATCCGCGCCGGGCCGGACCGCCCGAAGCGGCCTCAGGCGACCTGCCGCTCGCGGGGCCGCTCCAGTTGCAGCTGCGGCGGGGCGATCTGCAGCGCCGCGGCCGCCGCGGCGATCTCGGCCAGATCTTCCAGGCTCGTATCCTCCGAGGCCGCCAGCAGCGCGCTCATCGCCGCCTTCGGCATCGGGGCGCCGAAGAAGTAGCCCTGTCCGAAATCGCAGCCCTGGCCCGAGAGCCAGTCCACGCTGGCGTCGTTCTCGATGCCCTCGGCGGTGGTGACGAGGCCGAGGCTCGCCGAGAGCTTGATGATCGCGTCGACGAGCTTGGCGCGCTCGTCGCTCATGGTGATGGTGTCGACGTAGGAGCGGTCGATCTTCAGCTTGTCGAACTTCAGCTCGCGCAGGTGGTAGAGGCTCGAGTAGCCGGTGCCGAAATCGTCGAGCGCGATGCGCACGCCGAGGTTCTGCAGGGAGGTCAGCACCGTGCGGGCCGCCTCCAGATCCTGAACCAGGGCGGTCTCGGTGATCTCGACCTCGAGGCGCGACGGGGCGAAGCCGGTCTCGGTCAGGATCCCCAGGATGCGCTCGCAGAGCCAGCGGTCCTGGAACTGCTGGGGCGAGATGTTCACCGCCACCTGGAGATGGGCCGGCCAGTCGCGGGCGTCGATGCAGGCTTGGCGCAGCAGATGGTAGCTGAGATCGGCGATCATGCCGGTCTCCTCGGCCACCGAGATGAAGTGGGCGGGCGCCAGCAGGCCGCGGGTCGGATGGCGCCAGCGCGCCAGCACCTCGACGCCGATCAGCCGCTTCTCCGGCAGCGACACCACCGGCTGGTAGAACGGCTCGATCTCGCCGCGCGCGATCGCCTCGCGCAGCTCGATCTCCAGCTGGGCGCGGGCCTTGAGCTCCAGGTCCATGGCGCTCTTGAAGACCCGGAAGGTGCCGCGGCCGTCCTTCTTGCCCTGGTACATCGCGAGGTCCGCGGCGTGCAGCACGGCATCGGCGTCGGCGGCGTCGGGCGAGACCAGGGCGATGCCGATGGTGGCGCCGACCTTGAGCTCGTTGCCGTTCCACAGCACCGGCGCCCCGATCGCGGCGATCGCCGCCTGGGCGAGGCGCACGAGGCCGTCGCTGCCGCCGTCGAGGGGCACCAGCAAGGAGAACTCGTCGCCGCCGAGGCGGGCGGCGAGGCCCGAGACCGGGATCAGGCCGCGCAGCCGCTCGGCCACGGCGCAGAGCACGGCGTTGCCGGCGGCGTGGCCGTAGATGTCGTTGACCGGCTTGAACCGGTCGAGATCGACGAGCAGCACCGCATGGGTCGGGACGGAGCCGGCTCCGCGCCGGAAGCGTTCGACGGTCTCGAGGAACAGGCGCCGGTTGGCGAGGCCGGTCAGGACGTCGTGGCGGGCGATCGCCTCGGCCTGCCTGGCGGCGGCGTCCCGCTCCTTCAGGGCGGCGCGCAGCATCAGCGACTTGCGGATGCTGCCCGCGAAGATTGCCAGCCCCATCAGCGCCACCAGCATGAACTGGTCGGACAGGTCGTGTTGGCTGATGAACCGGTTGAGCGCCGCGAAGATGTGGAATTGCGCGCCGATGATCCAGAGGCAGGCCCCGATCACCAGGAGGCAGAGTGCCTCGTAGAGTTCGCCCTCACCCCAGCTGCCCCGTCTCGACATCATACGTCCCTCGTGATCGGGGCATTGAACCGGACCCACCTTAAAACGCAGTAATGACCCCGCGCTTCATCCTTCCGAAGACTGCAGCACGGTAAGCAAGGGCTTAAAATCCTGTCCGAGATATGTGTGGGGATGCTCCCGTCCTCTCGGAACGGGAAGCACACAGGCGTCCAGATTCGCACGTCCCTGCGTTGAGCCGGCCCTGGCCCTCTGTTACAGGCCGCTCAACGGGCCTCCGCGCAAAGAAGGAGCCCGATCGGAGGAGCCTGCGCCCGTGGAAACCTGGAACCAAGTCTACGACCCGTTCGGGAATCCGTGGCTCTCGACGCTGGCGGCCTCGCTCCCGGTCATCGCTCTGCTTGCCATGATCGCGAGCGGCAAGATCCAGGCCCATATCGCGGCCGTCCTCGCCCTCATCCTGGCATTTCTGGTCGCCGTCTTCGCCTTCGGCATGCCCGCGGGCCTCGCCACCCGGGCCTCGATCCTCGGCATGGTGACGGGCTTCTTCCCGATCGGCTGGATCATCCTCAACGTCATCTTCCTCTATCGGCTGACGGTCGAGAAGGGCTGGTTCGCCACGCTCCAGCAATCGGTCGCCGGCATCACGCAGGACCGCCGCATCCAGCTCCTGCTCGTGGCCTTCGCCTTCGGCGCGTTCTTCGAGGGCGCGGGCGGCTTCGGCACCCCGGTCGCGGTGACCGGGGCGATCCTGATCGGGCTGGGCTTCTCGCCGCTCGCGGCTTCCGGCCTCTCCCTCATCGCCAACACCGCGCCCGTCGCCTACGGGGCCCTCGGCGCCCCGATCCAGGGCCTGGCCTCGGTCACCGGCTACGATCCCTACCTGCTCGGCGCGATGATCGGCCGGCAGCTGCCGTTCTTCTCGCTCCTCGTGCCGTTCTGGCTGATCTGGGTGTTCGCGGGCTTCCGCGGCATGATCCGGATCTGGCCGCCGATCCTCGTCTGCGGCGGCTCGTTCGCGGCCGCGCAGTTCCTGATCTCGAACTACGTCAACCCGTGGATCGTCGATATCGGCGCCTCGCTCGCCGCGATGGGGGCTCTCGTCGCCTTCCTGAAGGTCTGGCAGCCCTCCGAGATCTGGACTTCGCCGGCCCTGCGCGGCAACGACCCGTCGCTCGGCTACGGCAGCCCGCGCCCGGTCTCGCTCGGCGCCGCGGTGCCCGGCGAGCTGCCGAAGGTGGAGCTCGGCGGCCGCACCGCGACCTCGCGCGAGATCCTGATGGCCTGGGTGCCGTGGATCATCCTCTCGGTGGTCGTCGCGATCTGGGGCACCGGCTGGTTCAAGGGCATCGTCAACCCGATCTTCACCTGGAAATACGAGGTGCCGGGCCTGCACAACGTGATCATGAAGGTGCCCCCCGTCGAGCCGAAGCCGAAGCCCGAGGCGGCGGTGTTCCTGTTCACCTACATGTCCTTCACCGGTACCGGCGTTCTGATCGCGGCCCTGATCTCGGGCCTGATCATGCGGTTCTCGCCGCTGCGCCTGATCACGGCCTATCTCGAGACGATCTGGGTGCTGCGCTACTCGCTCGTCACCATCGCGGCGATGCTCGCGCTCGGCGTGCTCACCCGCTACGCGGGCGTCGACGCCACGCTCGGTCTCGCCTTCGCGGGCACGGGCATCCTCTACCCGTTCTTCGGCACCCTGCTGGGCTGGCTCGGCGTGGCGCTGACGGGGTCGGACACCGCCTCGAACGTGCTCTTCGGCGGCCTGCAGAAGATCACCTCCGAGCAGCTCGGCCTGTCGGGCGTGCTGATGGCGGCGGCGAACTCGTCGGGCGGCGTCATGGGCAAGATGATCGACGCGCAGTCGATCGTCGTGGCCTCGACCGCGACCGGCTATTTCGGCCAGGAAGGCAAGATCCTGCGCTTCGTGTTCTGGCACTCGATCGCGCTGGCGGCCCTGGTGGGCTGCCTCGTGATGCTGCAGGCCTACGTGCATCCGTTCAGCGCCATGGTGCTGAGCGCGCCGACGCCCTGACGCGGGGCGCCGGGCCCGCGCACGAAAGGACCCGCCCCGGCTTCCGGGGCGGGTTTTTTGCGGGCCGACGATTTTTCGGTCGATCCTGGGATTAAGAGACGCGCGCGAGCCGTACCTTTTCACGAGCGCGGGCAACCCCACATCGTCCAGGATGATCCTCTGTCGCCCCCGGCGGGACAGCCTCGCCGACCTGCCCGGCCTGAAGACGGCACGGCTCTCGATCGCGGCGCTGGCTCCCGGCGACGCCGAGGTCTTGCGGCGCCTGACCGATGATCCGGCCATCACGGGCGCCGTCGACTTCCTGCCCGAGCCCTTCACCCTTCAGGATGCCCAAGACCTGATCGGCGGCGCACGCCGCGGCACCGATCGGTTCCTCGGCGCCTGGGCCGAGGACGGATACGGGCTCCCGGGCGTGCGAGGCCTCTCGGAGGATCGGGGCCCGAGGCAGGGTCAGGCCCTTGTCGGTGTCGTCGGCACGCATCTGCGGGGCGAGGGCGCGATCGAGATCGGCTACTGGATCGGCGGCGCCGCGCGCGGGCGCGGCTTCGGGGCCGAGGCGGTCTCGGGCATCGTCGGGCTGCTCAGGCGCCGCTTCCCCACCCGCACCATCGTGGCCGAATGCCGCCCGGCCAACACCGCCTCCTGGGGCCTGCTGACCAAGCTCGGCTTCCGCGACACCGGCGACGACGGCCACCGCCCGGGCCGGCGGGTCCTGACGCTCGGCGCGGTGTAGGCTCCCGGCCGTCTCCGCTGCGGGCTATTCCGCCGCGGCCTGGGCCGATTCGCGCGGCGCGCCGATCCACGCGGCGAGATCGGCGCGTGCGCGGTCGGTCAGCGCGCGCCGCTTGAGCACCGCCTTCTCGGGTCCGCGCAGGCGCCGGCCGGTCTCGTTGCGCGGCAGGCGCTCGAGCGGCGGGAACAGCCCGAAATTCACGTTCATCGGCTGAAACGAGCGCGGCGCTCCCGCATCCTCGGCCTCGATATGGCCTCCGGTGATGTGGGCGATGAGCGCGCCGAGCGCCGTGGTCTGGGGCAGGGGCGTCAGCGCGCGGCCCTCGGCCTCGGCCACCGCGAAGCGGCCGGCCATCAGCCCGATCGCCGCGCTCTCGACATAGCCCTCGCAGCCGGTGATCTGCCCGGCGAAGCGCAGGGCCGGCCGCGCCCTGAGGCGCAGCGTCGCGTCGAGGAGACGGGGGCTGTCGAGATAGGTGTTGCGGTGCAGGCCCCCGAGCCGGGCGAACTCGGCGTTCTCCAGCCCCGGGATGGTCCGGAAGATCCGGACCTGCTCGGCGTGCTTCAGCTTCGTCTGGAACCCGACCATGTTGTAGAGAGTGCCCAGCGCGTTGTCCTGCCGGAGCTGGACGATGGCGCAGGCCTTCACCGTGGGGTCGTGCGGGTTGGTGAGCCCCACGGGCTTCATCGGCCCGTGCCGCAGGGTCTCGGCTCCGCGCTCGGCCATGACCTCGATCGGCAGGCAGCCGTCGAAGTAGGGCGTCGAGGCCTCCCACTCCTTGAAGCTCGTCTTCTCGCCCGCGATGAGCGCCGCGATGAAGGCGTCGTACTGCTCCCGGTCGAGGGGGCAGTTGATGTAGTCGGCACCCGTGCCGCCCGGGCCCGCCTTGTCGTAGCGCGACTGGAACCACGCCTTGCCCATGTCGATCGAGTCGCGATGGACGATCGGTGCGATGGCGTCGAAGAAGGCGAGGGAATCGGCGCCCGTCAGCCCGCGGATCGCCTCGGCGAGGCCGGGGGCGGTGAGGGGGCCGGTGGCGACGATGGTCGGGCCCCAGCTCTCGGGGGGCAGATCGTCCACCGCCTCGCGCCGGATCTCGACGTTGGGGTGCTGCGCCAGCGCCGCCGTGACGGCGCCGGAGAACCCGTCGCGATCGACGGCCAGCGCGCCGCCCGCGGGCACCTGATGCGCGTCGCCCGCCCGCATGATCAGCGAGCCCAGCGTCCGCATCTCCTGGTGCAGGAGGCCCACGGCGTTGCCGTTGGCGTCGTCGGAGCGAAACGAGTTGGAGCAGACGAGCTCGGCCAGGCCCTCCGTGTGGTGGGCCTCGGTGGCGCGCAGGGGCCGCATCTCGTGGATGACGGCGCGATGTCCGCTCTCGGCGATCTGCCACGCGGCTTCCGAGCCCGCGAGGCCGCCGCCGACGATGTGGATGGTGGATGGCTGGACCATGCGCCGGCATACCGGAGGCAGGCCCTCCGGATCAACGGTCCCCGATGCCGGATCGACCGGGCTCGGGGCGGGCGCCGAGCGCCCGCCGCACCGCCTCAGTGGCGGGCGAGGCCGCGGATCTCGTAGCGGCTGATGCCGAGGTCGGCGAGTTCGCGGTCGGAGAGGCGGGAGAGCTGGTGAACGGTATCGCGGTAACGGAGATAGGCGCGGACGCGGTTCAGGACGCTGCGGGCGGTGGACATCGGGACCTCTGGTGGGGCAGCTCTGACGCCTGTTTGGGCAGCGCTGCCATTTGTTGGTGCAACGCACATATAAGCTCGCTGCACCGCCGCACGACCCTCAAGCCGAGGCGCCTGCCATGCGCCAATCGCATGTGAAGCTTAAGGTTTCGGCAATCTTACCGGCTGTTCATTCGTTGGGCGCAGGGCGAGCGCGGCCGTATCGGCCGCGATGCCGCATCGACAGGCGTGCCAATAAAAAAGGCGCCCTGCCGCGGCAGGGCGCCCGAACGAG
Organism: Methylobacterium sp. HJ2; assembly: GCF_056431005.1. Classification (NCBI taxonomy): domain Bacteria; kingdom Pseudomonadati; phylum Pseudomonadota; class Alphaproteobacteria; order Hyphomicrobiales; family Methylobacteriaceae; genus Methylobacterium; species Methylobacterium sp. HJ2. Next base: position 337,709 of record NZ_JBWJYM010000006.1, read on the forward strand.
GCAGGCAGGCGGGACGGTCTACCAGCGCGGGCCGTAGAAGCCGTAGGGGCGCGGGCGCACGTAGGCATAGGGCCCGTAGCCGACGGGACGGCGCCAGTACGGGCGCGGCCCCCAATAGGGGCGCGGACCCCAGTTCGGGCGGCATACGCCCCAGGGGTTGGGATGGAAGCCGGGGCCGCAGCCGCCCGCGACCGTCTGCACCACGGCCTCGCCCGCGAGCGGCGCGACGGCGAGGGGCGCGGCGCCGGCCGGGCCCGCGAAGCCGATGCCGCCGGCGATCAGGGCGGCCACACCGAATGCGCGCACGCCGGGCGCGTTCACATGCGTCATGACAGGATCTCCTCGGATCTCCGGATCGATGAGCGAGCCGGATGAGCCGAAGGATGCGTCCGGCCGGATGAACCGATGCTGATCGCCCGGTCGATCCCGGCTTCAGGACGGCAGCCCGTCGGCCACGCTCGACGCCGGATCGACGCAGCCAGCCGCCGCCGGCTTGCGCGCGCGCTCAGTGCAGGGGCGGCGAGATCAGGAACTGCTCGCGATCCGCCGAGACGAGGGAGAGCTTCCGCACCACCCCGTCGCGGCGGACCGTCAGGGGCACCCGGATCCCCGCGTCGCCGAGCGCCCAGACGCTGCGGAAGAACGCGGCGAGATCGCCCACCGGCTCGCCCGCCACCGCCTCGATCACGTCGCCGACCCGCAGGTCGCCCGTCTCGGCGGGGCCGCCGTCGGCGAGGCCCATCACCGTGACGCCCTCCTCGCTCTCGGTGGCGTAGAGGCCGAGCCAGGGCCGGGGCGGGCGGTTGACGCGCCCGCGGCCCGCGAGGTCGTCGAGGATCGGCGGCAGCAACTCGATCGGCACCATCATGTTGATGGCCCGGGCGCTGCCGCCGCCCTGCTGCAATTGCAGCGAGCCGATCCCCAGAAGGTCGCCGTCCGGCCCGATCAGGGCGGTGCCGCCCCAGTGCGGATGCGCGGGCGCGGTGAACAGGGCCTCGTCGAGGACGTATTCCCAATAGCCGGCGAATTCCTGACGGGCGACCAGTTCCACGGCAACGCTGCGGCTGCGTCCGCCCGCGCCCGCCACCACGGCGCGGTCGCCCACCCGCAGCCCGCGCGAATCGCCCATCGGCAGCACCGGCAGGTCCAGGCGGCCGAGCGCCTGGACGAGGCCGAAGCCGCTGGCCGCGTCGAAGCCCATCACGTGGCCCGGCACGGAGCGGCCGTCATGCGTGGTGAGCCAGACGCTCTCGGCCTCGGTGACGAGGTAGCCGATGGTCAGCACGAGCCCATCCTCGCGGATCACCACGCCGTTGCCGGCCCGCTCGGTCCCCAGCACCTCCGCGGTGAAGGCGGTATCGGGCACCCGGGTCGAGAGCGAGACCATGGCGGCGAGCGCCCGTTCGAGGTCGTAGCGGTAATCCGCGGCCTTCGGCTGGGCCGAAGCCGGGATCTTCCAATCACCCTGAGAGGCCATGTGCGTCCCTCGAGCCGGACCCGGAGCCGCCCGCCGACGGACGGGCGACCCGGGTCGGTCCAATCCCTGAGATAGGCGCCCGCGCGGCCTCCGACACCTGGGCCAGCCGTCGCGGCGCGGGCGTTGGCCCTGCCTCGGCATGCAGGGCGCCTCCCGAAACGCAGAACGCCCGGCCCCTCGCGGGACCGGGCGTCTTGCGGATCCCGGATGCGGAGGCCGCATCCGGGATCGTCGTCGGATCGCGACGCGTGTCGGATCAGTACTTGCGCACCAGCGGAGCCGGGACCGGGGCCGGAGCGGCGGCCACGGTGTAGAGCGGGGCGATGATGCGGAACCAGCCGTCGGTCGAGTAGTTCTCGCGGACGCGGCCGAGGGCGTTCGTGTAGGTCGCGGCGGTCGCGACGTCGCGGGCGACGTAGAACTGCGCGGTGAACGGTCCGAAGTCGTAGCCGATGAGGCCGCCGAGGGCGAAGCGGCCGCGGTTGCCGGCAGCGGCCGAGAACGGTCCGATGTCGAAGTTGAAGGTACCGTAGCCGACGGCGCCGATCTCGAACTTGCCGAACTTCTTGGTCGCGGTCAGATCGAGGTTGAGCGCGTCGGACAGGTTGATCGGGCCGATCGCGGCGCCGACCAGGCCGGGGAAGCGGCCGGGCGAGTCGTACAGGTTGGCGGTCAGGTTGGCGGTGATGTTCCAGCCGTCGCCGGTGTAGCTGATCGCGGTGCCGAAGCGGTAGGTGTTCGACGAGAGCTGCGGCAGCACCGGGGTGCCGGCCAGGCCGATGCCGAGCGAGCCGCGGTCGCCGTTCAGGTCGTTCAGGTAGGCGCCGCCGAGAAGGCTGACGCCGACGTTCCCGCCGAGATCGAACGCCCAGATGCCGCCCACGAAGGTGCCGACGTTGATCGAGATGTCACGGTTCGCGACGCCGCGCGGATTGCGGGTGAAGGCGAACACGGTCGGGGGCGCCACGAGCAGCTCGATGCGGCCGCCGAGCGGAACCAGCGGGGTCGACCACACCAGCACCGGGATGTTCACGGCCGTGTCGGGCGAGAACGGCGCGTCGGTGCGGCGGTAGGTGAAGGTGTTCAGGGCGTAGATGCCCTCCGGCAGCGGAGCGCCGGTGGCGAGGCCGACCTGCTCACCCGGAACCGTGGTGGTCTGAGCGAAAGCAGCCGTCGCAGTCGTGCCGACGGTGAGCGCGACCGCACCCGCGGCGAGCCAGTTCTTGATCATTTTCTATTCCTTCCCAAGGATTTCAGGCTATCCGTCCCGCAGCCTTGGCACTTCTTTGCCGGTCTGCCGCTTGCGCGGCTCCCCGAGCGACCGGTGCCAAGTGCCCCCTACGGCGCCACCCCAAGTCTCAACACGGCTGACTATTCTACAGCCTGCCGCCGAAAGACAGTGGAATGCCTGCCGCCTTGGCAGAACCCAACCAACCGTTGCGCAAAAGCCGCATTTCCACCGCGGCGCAACACGGCCGCACCTTGCCAGATCTCACTCGGGCCTGAACCCGGGTCCGGCAAAATAACGCAGAACGGTCAAGCTCTTGCCGCCGAGCTTGAGCCGGGAACTTCCGGCACCGCTGGCGCGGCGATCCGGCAATCCCCTGCCCGCCCGCGCCGCCCGCGGCGGAGGCGGACCGCGCCAGCGGGGCAGGGCGAGCGTCGGATTTCGCACGAATCGTGGGGCAATCCGGCCGAATCGCGCGGGCGCGAGCGGCCCGACGGAGCGGGCCCCCGGCAGATCCTGCCTACTCCGCGGCGGGGCGTGCGCGGGCCGGAAGGGCCGGGCGGCGGGCCAGCACCTCGCGCAGGAAGCGGCCGGTATGGCTCGCCGCGCTGCGGGCGATCTGCTCGGGCGTGCCCTCGGCCACCACGAGCCCCCCGCCATTGCCGCCCTCGGGACCCATGTCGATCACCCAGTCGGCGGTCTTGATGACTTCGAGGTTGTGCTCGATCACCACCACGGTGTTGCCCTGGTCGACGAGTTCGTGGAGCACCTCCATCAGCTTGGCGACGTCGTGGAAGTGCAGGCCGGTGGTCGGCTCGTCGAGGATGTAGAGGGTGCGGCCGGTGGCGCGCTTCGACAGCTCCTTCGAGAGCTTCACCCGCTGGGCCTCGCCGCCCGAGAGCGTCGTGGCCTGCTGGCCGACATGGACGTAGTGCAGGCCGACGCGCTTCAGGGTCTCCATCTTCTCGCGGATCGCCGGCACCGCCTTGAACAGCTCGGCCGCCTCCTCGACGGTCATGTCGAGCACGTCGGAGATCGACTTGCCGCGATAGCGCACCTCGAGAGTCTCGCGGTCGTAGCGCTTGCCCTTGCAGACGTCGCAGGTGACGTAGACGTCGGGCAGGAAGTGCATCTCGATCTTGATGACGCCGTCGCCCGAGCAGGCCTCGCAGCGGCCGCCCTTCACGTTGAAGGAGAAGCGCCCGGGCTGATAGCCCCGCGCCTTGGCCTCGGGCAGTCCGGCGAACCAGTCGCGGATCGGCGTGAAGGCGCCGATATAGGTGGCGGGGTTGGAGCGCGGCGTCCGCCCGATCGGCGACTGGTCGATGTCGATGACCTTGTCGAGGTGCTCGAGGCCCTCGAGCCGCCCGTACGGGGCCGGGTGCTCCAGCGCCCCGTTCAGCTTCTTGGCCACCGCCTTGTAGAGCGTGTCGATCACGAGGGTCGACTTGCCGCCGCCCGAGACGCCGGTGATGCAGGTGAAGGTCCCGAGCGGGATCTGCACGTCGACGTCGCGCAGGTTGTTGCCGCGCGCGCCGAAGAGCGCCAGCGTGCCCCGGCGCGCCTTCCGGCGCGCGGCCGGCGTACGCACCGCGAGCTGCCCGGTGAGGTACTTGGCGGTCAGCGAGTCCGGATGCGCCAGAACCTCCGCGGGGGTGCCCTTCGCGATGATCTGGCCGCCGTGGATGCCGGCGCCCGGGCCGACGTCGACAACGTAGTCGGCCTGCAGGATCGCGTCCTCGTCGTGCTCGACCACGATCACCGAGTTGCCGAGGTCGCGCAGGCGCTTGAGCGTGCCGAGCAGGCGCTCGTTGTCGCGCTGGTGCAGGCCGATCGAGGGCTCGTCCAGCACGTAGAGCACGCCGGTGAGCCCCGAGCCGATCTGCGAGGCGAGGCGGATGCGCTGGCTCTCGCCGCCGGACAGCGAGCCGGATCCGCGCGCGAGCGTCAGGTACTCGAGCCCGACATCGACGAGAAAGCTGAGGCGGTCGCGGATCTCCTTGAGGATCCGCACCGCGATCTCGTTCTGCTTCCCCGTGAGCTTGGCCGGCAGGTCCGAGAACCAGCGATGGGCGTCCGAGACCGAGAGGGCGGTGACCTGCCCGATATCCTGCATGTCGATCTTCACCGCGAGCGCTTCGGGCTTCAGCCGCTTGCCGCCGCACTCGGCGCAGGGCGTCTCGCTCATGAAGCGGCCGATCTCCTCGCGGGCGGCGTCGCTGTCCGTCTCCTTGTAGCGGCGCTCCAGATTCGGGATCACGCCCTCGAACGGCTTGGTCACCGCGTAGGCGCGCATGCCGTCGTCGTACTCGAAGCGGACCGGCTGGCTGCCGGTGCCGTAGAGCACCACCGCGCGCGCCGCGGCCGGCAGGGCCTCCCAGGCCGTCGTGGTCTTGAAGCCGTAATGCTTGGCGAGCGCGTCGAGGGTCTGGCCGTAATAGGGCGAGGTCGACTTGGCCCAGGGCGCGATCGCGCCGCGCTTCAGGCTCAGGGCCCCGTCGGCGATGACGAGCTCCGGGTCGATCCGCATCTCGTGGCCGATGCCGCCGCAGGTCGGGCAGGCACCGAAGGGGTTGTTGAAGGAGAACAGCCTCGGCTCGATCTCGGGAATCGTGAAGCCCGAGACCGGGCAGGCGAAGCGCGACGAGAAGGTGACCTTGCGCGGATCCTCGCCGTCGGGCGCGTCGGCGAACTCGATGTCGGCGATGCCGTCGGCGAGCTCGAGGGCGGTCTCGAAGGAATCGGCCAGCCGCGCGGCGATGTCGGCCCGCACCACGATGCGGTCCACCACCACGTCGATGTCGTGCTTGAGCTTCTTGTCGAGCTTGGGCACGTCGTCGATCGGGTAGTACTCGCCGTCGATGCGCAGGCGCTGGAAGCCCTTTTTCTGGTACTCCGCGATCTCCTTGCGGTACTCGCCCTTGCGTCCGCGCACCACGGGGGCGAGCAGGTAGAGACGCGTCTTCTCGGGGAATGCCAGGACGCGGTCGACCATCTGGCTGACCGTCTGGCTCTCGATCGGCAGGCCGGTGGCGGGCGAGTAGGGGATGCCGACCCGCGCCCAGAGCAGGCGCATGTAGTCGTAGATCTCCGTGACCGTGCCGACCGTCGAGCGCGGGTTCTTCGAGGTGGTCTTCTGCTCGATCGAGATCGCCGGCGAGAGCCCGTCGATCTGGTCGACGTCGGGCTTCGACATCATCTCCAGGAACTGGCGGGCATAGGCCGAGAGCGATTCGACGTAGCGGCGCTGGCCCTCGGCGTAGATCGTGTCGAAGGCGAGCGACGATTTGCCCGAACCGGACAGCCCGGTGAACACCACCAGCCTGTCCCGCGGGATCGTCAGGTCGACGTTCTTCAGATTGTGCTCGCGCGCGCCGCGGACCGTGATCACGCGCCCGTCGCTCCGGGCGGCCGAATCGAACAGGCGCTCGAAGCGATCCTCCTCCGCGGCCCGGCGGCCGGCCGGCGCCCGCAGCGCCTTCGCCGCAGGGGAGGCAGGGGCTGGGAGGGAAGAAGCTTCCGGGGCACGGGCCTTCGCCGCCGAAGCTTCGCCCGCGACGGTCTTGCTCGCGGGCGCCTTCGGGGGAGCCTTGTTCGAGGGCGTCCTGCTCACGGGCGTCCGGGCCGGTGCGTCGAGGCCGGGGGCGGGCGCCGTCGCGGCACCGCCGGCCACCCTGCCCGCGCCCTGACCGGCGGGCGGGACCGCCCTCGGCACGGCCTTCGCCCCAGCCTTCCTGGCGGCGGCTTTCTCGGAAGCGGCGTCGGCTTTGGCCATGAACGGGCAGTCTCTCGCAGCGTCGGCTGAGCGGGTCGGTTCGGCCGAGGCGCCCGGATCGGGCGGGCGGCGCGAACGGGGCGCACCCCGGCACATGTCGGCCGTTCCGCGCCGGAGACAAGGCGCGACCGCGCAGGGCGCCCCCCGCGCGAACGCGCTCCGCGCCCGTGCACGGCCGCCGTCCGCTCCGTAGAACGAAAAGAGTACGCAGGCAATCCCGGCGCAAACGGGCCGCGTCCTGGCGGCCTCCGCCAACATAGAGGTGTAGTCGCTCGACACCTTGCCCCGGCCGGGCCTCAGTTGCCGAAAGAATAAGCGATCAGTCTTGGGGCAACCGTTCCTTTACGCGTTTCAGGAGAAAGCTTGGCCATTACCATACGTTAGTCACGGGTTACGCGATGATCGCCGGCTTTCTGGGAACCCTGCGGGGCCGTATCGTCGCCGCTGCCTTGGCCCCCTGTCTCGCCTTCGGCGCCGTCACGGCGATCGCCGTGTCCGACCGCGCGGCCGAGCGGGCGGAGATGGCCCGCGCCGAGGGGATCGCCGATCTCGCCACGCGGATCAGCGCCTTCGTCCACGAGGCCCAGCGCGAGCGCGGTGCCTCCAGCCTGTTCCTCGGCTCGAAAGGCCTTCAGTTCGGCCCCGAACTCACCGCCCAGCGCGGCCGGACCGACACCGCGGCCCAGGGGCTCGGCGAGGCTCTCACCTCCGGCGCGGTGGGGGCGTACGGGCCGGGCTTCGTCCGGAGAGGCCAAGTCATGGCCCAGGGCCTCGGCCGGATCGCCGCGCAGCGCCACGGCATCGACGCCCTCGCCTTCGCCCCGCCCCAGGCGGCGGCCTTCTATACCGGGCTGATCGGCGAGGGCCTCGGCATCGTGCGCGAGATGTCCGGCGCGGTCGGTCACGCCGGCATCGCCGCGCAGGCCTCCACCTACGCGGCCTTCCTGACCATGAAGGAGGCGGCGGGCCAGGAGCGGGCCGCCGTCTCGGCGGCCTTCGCCTCCGGCAATGTCGATCTCGCCGGCCTGACGCGGCTGGCCGCGCTCGGTGCCGATCAGGCCAGCGCCGCGGCGCTGTTCCGGCTCGGGGCGAGCCCGGAGCAGGCCGCTCTCCTCGACGCCACGGAAGCCGCCGAGCCCGCGCGCGAGGTCGACCGCCTGCGCAAGCTCGCCCTCGGCACCGCGCCGGGCGCGGCCCTGGCCTTCCGCGACGCGCCCCTGTGGTTCCGCCTCGCCACACAGCGCATCGACGGCCTGAAGACGGTCGAGGACCGGCTCAGCGCCGATCTCACGGCCTCCGCGCACGCTGTGCACGATCGGGCCGACCGGGCGCTGGCCGCCTGGACGATTGCGGGGCTTGCCACGATGCTGCTCTCGGGCGGCCTCGCCTTCGCCCTCGGCAGCGCCATCGCCCGCCCGCTGACCCGGCTCTCGCAGGTGCTCGGCGCGATCGGGCGGGGCGAGGAGGTCAGGATCCCGCAGGGCGGTCCCCGCGAGGTGCGGGCGATCTCCGCCGCCGCCGAGGCGTTCCGCGACAGCGTGGCCGAGCGCCGCGCCCAGCGGGCCGCGCAGGAGCGCATGAGCGCCGAGGGGGCCGCGGCGCAGCGCCGGGCCGTGCTCGGCCTCGCCGACAGCTTCGAGGCCCAGGTCGGTGGGATCGTCGCGGCGGTCACGGCCGCGGCGACGCAGCTCCAGGCCTCCGCCACCGGCATGGCGCAGGCCGCCGAGAGCACGAACCGGCTCAGCCGTCAGGTCGCCGCCGCCTCGCAGGAAGCGGCGCTCTCCGCCGACACGGTCGCGGCCGCGACCGAGGAACTCTCCGCCTCGGTGAGCGAGATCGGCACGCAGGTCTCGGCCTCCGCCGACCTCTCGGCCGAGGCCGAGCGGGACGCCGCCGGAACCGCCGCGGAGGTGCAGCGGCTGGCCGTCGCCGCGGGCAGCATCGGCCAGATCGTCGGGCTGATCTCGCAGATCGCCAACCAGACGAACCTGCTGGCGCTCAACGCCACGATCGAGGCGGCGCGGGCCGGGGAGGCCGGTCGCGGCTTCGCGGTGGTCGCCGCCGAGGTGAAGGATCTCGCGAGCCAGACCGCCCGGGCCACGGACGAGATCTCCGCGAAGGTCACCGAGATCACCGCCTCGACGGACGCCTCCGTGGCGGCGATCACCGGCATCACCGGGGTGATCCGGCGGCTGTCGCGGATCGGCGGCGACATCGCGGCCTCGGTCGAGGAGCAGAGCGCGGCCACCGCCGAGATCGCCCGCACCACCGCGCAGAGCTCGGCCGGAAGCCGGGCCGTGTCGAGCCATATCGCGGGCGTGAGCGAGACCGCGGCGACCGCCAGCGCCGGATCGGCCCAGGTCCTGGCGGCGGCAGCCGATCTGACGCGCCAGGCCGAGGGCCTGAACGGTGCCGTCGGCCGCTTCCTGGCGACGGTGCGGGCGGCCTGAGGTCCGTTTGCCCGGCCGGGGCACCGCGCGGGGCGCCTCAATCGGCGGCCTGAAGCCCCGCGAGGGGCGCCGCGACCCGGCAGACGAGCCCCTCCGGCAGGTAGTCGAGACGGACGGTGCCGCCGACCGCGCCCGCGAGGCCGCGCTCGATCAGGCGCGAGCCGAAGCCCTTCCGGCCCGGCGGCGCCACCACCGGCCCGTTCATCTCGGTCCAGACGAGATGGACCATCGTCTCGGGGCCGGCCGGGACCGTCCACCACGCCACCGCGACCCGGCCGGCCGGCACGGAGAGGGCGCCGTACTTGGCCGCGTTGGTGGCGAGTTCGTGCATCATCAGCGAGAGCGAGAGGGCGGCCTTCGGGCCCAGGGCGATCCCCGGTCCCTCCAGGGTGAAGCGCCCGGGCTGGCGGTCGTCGTGCAGCACCAGGGCGCCCCCGATCACCGCCTCGATCCCGGCGCTCTCGGCATCGCCCGTGAGCAGGATGTCGTGGGCCTTGCCGAGCGCCACGAGCCGGGCGGCCAGGGACTCCTTGGCGACATCGAGGTCGGCCGGGTTGCGCAGGGTCTGCGAGACGATCGCCTGGACCATCGCCAGGGTGTTCTTGAGGCGGTGGCTGAGCTCGCGGTTGCGCAGGGTCTGCTGGTCCTCGGCCTGCATCCGGCCGAGCTCGCCCCAGATCCGCTCGGCCACCTCGCGCACGAAGGCGATCTCGCCGGGCGTCCAGGTCCGGGGGGCGCTCTCGTGCACCGAGAGCAGGGCGGCGAGGCGCCCGCGCGCGGCGAGCGGGACCGCGATCAGCGCGCGCACGCCGCGCGCGGCGTAGGCTGGCGCGTCGGCGGCGAAGCGGGGCTCGGCGGCGATGTCGGCCACCGCGAGCGGCAGGCCGGCCCGCAAGCCGTCGAGGAGAGCCGGGAGGAGGCGGCCCTCGCTCCACGCGGGTCGGTCGGCCGCGTCCGGACGCTCCCAGAACGCCTGCAGGGCGGTGCGTCCGACGAAGTCGAGGCCCAGGAAGTCGACGCGCAGCGCCCCCAGCGTCCGCCCGACGACCGCGAGGGCGACCGAGAGCATCGCCTCGCGGCCGGCCGCGTCGCGCAGCGCGTCGCCGATCTCGACGAGCGCCTGGCTGCGCGCCTCGGCGAGCCGCTCCTGCGTGATGTCCTCGATCATCGCGGTGATCTGGATGGCGTCGCCCACCACCTGCGAGACGAGGTTGACCCGGGCCCAGATGATCCGGCCGTCGGCCCGGCGGTAGCGCTTCTCCAGGGTCTCCTGCAGGATCTCCCCGGTGGCGAGGCGGCTGTGCAGCAGGTCGCGGGCGGGTGCGTCCTCGTCGGGCGTCCAGCGCGCCACCGAGTGGCCCACGATCGCCTCGGGGGGCGCGCCCCAGATCGCGCAGAGCTTGGCGTTGACCCGGAGCGCCTTGAGGCTGCGCGGATCGAGCACGACGATCCCCACGTTGGCGCCCTCGAACACGGCCCGGAACTGCGCCTCGGCCCGATTGCGCTCGGTCACGTCGAGCAGCGCCCCGATCAGCCGCTGCGGGCGGCCATCCGGCCCCCGCACGATCGAGCCGCGCTCGTAGACCTCGGCGTAGCCGCCCTCCGCCCGCGCGAAGCGGTAATCGAGGCTCCACTCGCCGGCATCGCCCTGGATCGCCGCGCGCAGATCCCGCGCGACCCGGTCGCGGTCGGACGGGTGCAGGTGCTCCAGCCACCAGGATCCGTGCGCAGCCTCCTCGGGCGCCCAGCCGTAGGCCGTGCCGAGGGCCTCGTTCCACTCCACCGTGTCGGCGACGAGGTCCCAGTCGCGGATGGCGTCGCGGGTCGCCCGGGTGACCAGGCGGTAGCGGTCGTGCGCCGCCTCGATGGCGCGCGCGGCCTCGCGGCGGAGCGTCACGTCGCGCAAGGTCCCGACGATCCGGCTCGCGCGCCCGCCCGCGATCACGAGCCGGCCCCGGGCGGCGAGCCAGCGCAGGCTCCCGTCGGGCAGGACGACGCGGTACTCGACGTCGAGGATGCCCGGGCCCTGGGGCTCGCGCACGGCCCGGACGGCGGCGTCCACCGGCCCGCGATCGTCGGGATGCAGGCGGGGCAGGAAGGTCGCGTCGTAATCCACCGCCTCGTCCGGGCCCACGCCGAACAGCGCCCGGGTCCGCCCGTCCCATTCGAGCCGTCCGCGCAGGAGGTCGTAGTCCCAGATCCCGATATCGCCGCCGTCGATTGCCAGCCGCATCAGGAGGGCGCTCTCGCCGAGGCGCACGAGCCGGGAATCGAGGATGTCCTGTCGCGGCCGGGCCGGGTCCTCGGCGAGCCCGGCCCGGCGGGTCTCGAGCAGGACCATCACCTGCCGGGCGAGCGCGCGCAGGCCCTCCGCCTGCCCCTCGGTCAGGCCGGCGGGCCGGGGCGCCACGTCGAGCACGCAGAGCGTGCCGAGGCAGACGCCCTCCGCGTTGCGCAGCGGCGCGCCGGCGTAGAAGCGCAGGTCCGGCGGCCCGAGCACCGAGGGGTTGGCGCGGGTGCGCGGATCGGCCGCGAGATCCGGGATCACCAGGAGGTCGGGGACGGCCAGCGCGTGCACGCAGATCGACCGGTCGAGCCCGGTCTGGCGCACGGCGAAGCCCCGGCGGGCCTTGAACCATTGCCGGTCGGCCACCGGGAAGCTGATCAGCGCCATCGGGGCCGCGCACAGCTCGGCCGCCAGGAGGACGGCATCGTCGAAGCCCGCCTCGGGCGGCGTGTCGAGGATGGCGTAGCGCTCGAGGGCGTCGAGGCGGACGGCATCGCGGGCGAGGTCGTCGGGGATGTCCGTCATCGATCCGGGCGGGCGGCTCGTTCCAAACCTCGCGGAAGGCCGCAGGATGCCTGCGGCGTCCCGGAAGGTACGGCCGGACCGGGCGGGCGATGGAACATCGTCCGGTCCCGCCGGGTCAAGGGGAGGAGGGGATTCTGTTCAGGGACGTACGGAGGAGGCGTCCGAACCGATCCCGGCCAGAAGGACCGGGCCGGATGCGCCCGCGCGCGATCCGCCGAGCACGGTCTCGTAGTGCCGGTGCACCACGGCGTGGCACTCGCAGGCCGCGGCCTCGACCTCGGATCGGCTCAGCACGGTGATGCGCCCGCGCGCCACCCGGATCAGGCCCTGCTGCTGCAGGATGCTGAGGACCCGGGTGAGATAGGTGCGCTGCACCCCGAGCATCGCCGCGAGGAGTTCGTGCGTCACCGGCAGCACGTCGCTGCCGACCCGGTCCTGCAGGGTCAGGAGCCAGCGCAGGCAGCGCTGCTCGATCGGGTGCAGGGCATTGCACGCCACCGATTGCAGCACCTGGGCGAGCAGGCAGTCCGAGTAGCGGGTGAACAGATCGCGCAAGCTCGGCGAGCGCCGCTTGGCTTCCTGCAGGCGCTGCGCTTCGATCCGCAGGATCGGGCCGCCGATCTGTACCACCGCCTGGGTGGAGGCGGGCACCCGCCCGTTGCTGACGATGCCGCCGACCGCGCCCTCGCGCCCGATCGTGGCGGTCTCGGCGCTGCGCCCGTCGCTCATGCAGACGAGGAGCGTCACCACCGCGTGCTCGCAGGGGAATCCGATCGCCTGCACCTCGGCGCCGGCCTCGAACAGGGTCTCGCCCCGCCGATACGTGGCGGCTTCGAGATAGGGCACCACGAGGGCGCGATCCGCCTCGCCGAGCGATTTGAGGAGATGGTTGCTCTCGAAGAGCGGGGCGGGCGCGACCGGCATGGAAGGCACTGACGGGGAAGGGTCGGACCTCCTACAGCAACGCCGTCGGTACGGTCTGTCCGTTAGTAGACAGTCAAGCGCCGAAACCAGAATTTTTCCAGTCCTGGCCGCCGCGCGCGCGTTTCAAAGACTGACCTCTCGACCGCTGGAGACCGTCCGGCGGATCCGAGGAATCTCCGCAGGGTCGCGGCCACCGCCGCGACCGGCATGCCGCCCCTCACTTGCCGGTGCACAGGCCCTGCTCGGCCAAGCGCCGGTGCTCGCGCGGATCGCAATCGGTGGAGAGGAACGAGGCCCACTCGGAGGGCGTGCCGTAGAAGGCGTTGCGGTCGACATCGCCCGCGACGCCCGGCACCCGGCCCGTGGAGGTGAATTGCCACAGCATCCATTGCCGATTGGCGAAGCGCTGCTCGGGCTCGGCCGCCGTGGAGCGCAGCCAGTGCGGATAGTCGGGCAGCTCGCCCTCCAGGACGTCCTTGTGGAAGGTGATGTCCGTGTAGATGATCGGGCGCTTGCCGGTGTAGCGCTCCATTTCCTCGAGCATGTACTTGGTCATCGCCAGGGCCTGCGCCTTGGGCAGCTTCTTGGGACAGGTCTGCGAATGGCCGTTCCACTCGACGTCGAGCACCGGGGGCAGGGCGGTCGGGTCGTTCGGAACGTTGCGCTTGAACCAGTCCACCTGCTCCTTGGCCGAGCGGCACCAGAACACGAAGTGGTAGGCGCCGCGCGGCACGCCCGCCCGACCGGCCGCGTCCCAGTTCTCGCGGAAGCGCTCGTCGACGTGATCGCCACCCTCCGTCGCCTTGATGAAGGCGAATTGCGTGCCCGCGCCGCGCACGGAGGCCCAGTCGACCCGGCCCTGCCACTTGGAGATGTCGATCCCCTGGATCGGGTGGAGCTTGGCCTTGGCCACGCCCGGATGGGGCTTGGTGTCGCCCTTGGTCGGGTAGAAGTCGTTGTTGGAGGCGCAGGCGGCGAGCCCGGCCATCAGACCGGCCGAGATCAGCCGGCGCGCGAAGACCTCGAGACCGCCGCGCGCGGCGAGGGACGACGGAGTCGGGGGAACCCGTTTCCTCAGCGACATCGATACCTGCTACCCGCATCATGCGCCAAACACAGGCGTATTCGATGCCCCTCGCGCGGTTAACAGACCTTTGCGATCAATGCGGCGGAATTCCGGAACCCGTTGCAGGCCAGCCACATAGCGGCCGCACGCGCGCTGGCGCCCCGGCGGCGCCCCGGATAAGTTGTCGCCGCGACACGATTTTTCTGGACCGAGCCCGGGAGCGGCCGTGGGTAAGACCTTGTTCACCATAGGCTACGAAGGCCTCGACCCGGAGCGGCTCACCGTCGCCCTGACGGATGCGGGGGTGGGTCTGCTCGCCGACGTGCGGGCGGTGGCGAACTCGCGCAAGCGCGGCTTCTCGAAGGGCGCGCTGAAGGCGGGCGTCGAGGCGGCGGGCCTCGCCTACGCGCATCTGCGGGATCTCGGCACGCCCAAGGAGGGCCGGGCGGCGGCGCGCGCGCACGATGCCGGCCTGATGCGCCGGATCTACTGCGAAGCGGTGCTCGACACCGCCGATGGCGGCCTCGCCCTCGACGCGCTCGCCGGGATGGCGGCCGCCGCCCCAACCTGCCTGCTCTGCTTCGAGCGCGACCCGGAGCGCTGCCATCGCCGCGTGCTCGCCGAGCGGCTCGCGGCGCGGGGTTTCGAGACGGTCGATCTCTACGGCTGAGACCGCATCCGGTCGGTCCCTTCGGACAGCCGGCCGGCGGAGGGACCGGACGGGCGGCCCGCGCGAACCGGCCGCGCCTCAGGCGCCGGGTTCGAAGCCGAGGCGGTAGCGCGCGCGCGGTTCGGCCGGGCGCCGCAGGGACACCATCCCTGCGCGCGCCGTGAGGCCGGCCCACGCGGCGGCCCCCCGCGCCAGACAGGCGCTGCCCAGGGCCGTGAGCGCGGCGCGCAGGCGGTCGATCCGCGCCGGCGGGCGGATGGCGACCGCGCGGCGCAGACCCTCGCCGTCGGTCTCGGGCGCGGCCACCGGCACGTAGAGCGCCTCGAAGAACGACAGGTCGAACAGCACGGAGCCGGCCGCATCGGTCACCACGAGGGCGGCATCGAGCAGGCGCTGCTCGCCGCCGTGCTCGGCCACGAGACGCCGGACGATCACGCGCGCCAGATCGCGCGCCTCGGATTCGTCCGCGACAAGCTGCCCGGTGCGCTCGGGCAGGTAGGCGTCGTCGAGCCGGATGTTGAAGAACACGCGGACCATGATCAGGCGCTCCCTGTTCAGGCCGGCGGGACGGAACACCGCACCCGCCCTGGAGGGTGGATGCGTCAGGCCGCCTTCATCTCGGAAGGCGCGGCCTGCAGGTCGGAGGTGGGCTGCGGCGGGACGGAAGAGGCCTCGGCCGGCTGCTCCGCCGCGGGCCGCGGGTGGAAGGCGTCCGCGAGCAGGTTGAGGCGGCGGGCCATGTCCCGCACCTCGTTCAGGGCGATCGATTTCTGGCCTTCCTTGACCGCCCGGGTGATGTCGCTGATCTGCGTCGTCGCGATGCGCTTCAGTTCGCCGGCAAGCTGGTCCTTGGTCATCATCCGATCGGGTCCGAGGGTGCGTCAGGCCCTCACCCTCGCGCGGTCACCGTTACCAGAGGGTTTAGCGGCCCGACGGGCGAGTCCCGATCCCGGACGCCGCAACCAGATGTTGCGGCGTATCGCCGAAAGCACGCTTCATCTTGTATGAGGCCACGCCCGGGCATCGGCTTCGCCGACCGTGCGGGGCCGGCGGAGCCGTGCGCTTCGTCAGGCGCCGCCGCGTCCGCGGCCGGCGGCGAGATGGCCTCCGAGGCGGTCGAGGAGGTCCTCCAGGGAGGCCCGCACCTCGGCCGGTCCCTCGCGGA
This sequence comes from Methylobacterium sp. HJ2, assembly GCF_056431005.1. Lineage (NCBI taxonomy): Bacteria > Pseudomonadati > Pseudomonadota > Alphaproteobacteria > Hyphomicrobiales > Methylobacteriaceae > Methylobacterium > Methylobacterium sp. HJ2. The sequence continues at coordinate 353,276 of NZ_JBWJYM010000006.1, forward strand.
GGACGACGGCGTGGGCCTCGAGGCAGATCTCCGCGAGCTGGTGGAGCTGACGGTGGATCTCGTCGGGCGGGATCCGCGTGGAATCCGCGGCCCCGGCCTCTTCGGAAGGTCTGGCCTTCACCATGATCGCCTCCTCCTCAGCTCGCCAGCCGGCGCGGGGCGGCCGGACGCGGCACGAGGACGGAGCCGGCATCGCCCCGGGTCGCGCGCAGCCGTGCCAGGGTGCGCTCGTCGAAGGCGGCGCAGACCGCCACCGTGTCCTCGCCGGAGATCGACCGGGGCAGCCCGAGGGGCGTCACCCGGAAATGCAGCTGGACGAGGCGCAGGAGCCAGAGCGGGTTCATCTCGATGACGATGGCCTCGAGCCCGGATTCGAGGCCCCACTCGACGATGCCGGTCAGGAGGGCGCTGCCCACCGGGCTGAGGATGCGGCCGCGGTCGCGGTGCGAGCGGTCGACGGCGTAGCGGGTCCATTCCCAGACGCGGGCGCTGCGCGGCGGCTCGACCTCGCACAGTTCCGGCAGCACGGCGGTGAGCAGGTAGGGCCGCGTGGTCGGCAGCATGCGCTGGTAGCCGACCACGCGCTCGTCCTGCATCGCCAGCATGTGGACGGCATGGTCGTCGTCGAAGGCGTCGATCTCGCGGCCGTCGGGCCGGGCGAGGTCGGTCCAGCCCTTCTCGCCGACGAAGACCTGGTGCCGCAGGCGATAGGCTTGTTCGAGGGCGTCCTGGTAGGCGGGCGCGTTCTCGGCCGTGACGATATGGATCATGGCGATCTCCGGAGGATGATCGCCACTATCTGCAACCTCAGATCACGCTCACAGTCCGCGATCGCGTACCATCCGGCCGAATTCCGGCGGCTTCGCCGCGGAATCGCGGAGCGGGACCGCCCGGGGTCCGGCGCGTGAAGCGGCTGGGATCAGGTGATCAGGCCGCGCCGGATCGCCTCGGCGACCGCCTGGGTCCGGGTCGCCGCGCCGAGCTTGCGGTGGATCGAGCGCAGATGCTTCTCGGCCCCGTGCTCGGAGATCGACATGAGCTCGCCGATCTCCCACTCGCTCTTGCCGGCCGCAGCCCATTGCAGCGCCTCCCGCTCCCGCGGCGTCAGGCGCACGAGCTCGCGCGGCGGCCCTTCCGCGAGCACGAGGGAGCGCCCGAAGGCGTAGGACGCCAAGAGGTGGAGCATGCCGCGTAATTCGGGCGACAGGTCGAGTCGCTCGGCGCCGAAGCTGAACCCGGCGACCCGGCCGTCCAGGGTGACCAGGGGAACGGTGAAGCCCTGGCGCAGGCGGAAGCTGCCCGCCTCGTCCATGACCCGCCGCGCGGCCGCGTCCGCCCGGTATTGCGGCTCGATCTCCGACCACAGGAAGGGCACCGTACCGCTGGTGACGCGGCGGATGGTCGGATCGCGATCGAGGAAGCCGGCCCGGAAGTAGTGCTCGGTCCAGCCGGGGGGCGTGCTGTCGATCAGCACGTGGGCGGCCTGGTCGCGCGGCCGGGTGCCCGGCATCGGGATCACGCCCGCGAAGGTGCTCTCGACGCCCGCGCCCGCCACCGTGCGCAGCAGGTGCGCGTTCAGGGCCTCGACGGTCGCCGCCCGGTCGAACGCGCGGATGAGGTCGTAGGTGAGATCGACGATCCTGGGCAGCATGCCGGCGCTCACGAAACGGGGACGGCGGACGGGCGAGCATGTATTCTATACCCTCGCCACCCTAGATTACGCTATAGCCAAGCCTGCGGTGTGGCGGCTGACCAGGGAGCGCGGGGGTGCAGCGGGGCGCGGACGAGGATCTGGATCTGGCGCGGCCGCCCGAAAACACCGCGCTTCTGCTGAGCCGGATCGCCGAGATCCTGCGGGTGGAGCCGTCCTACTTCTTCGAACCCCGGCCGGAGCGGGTGTGCGACGGCACGGAATCCCTCGAGCGCGATGCGGCCCTGGACGACCTTCTCACCCTGTTCCGCCGCATCGCCGATCCCGATCTGCGGCGCTCGGCGGTGCGCCTGATCCGCATCCTGAAGGACGAGGACGCCCCCGGCTCCTGAGACCGGCCGGACACGGCCCGCGCGCCCGACGGAGACACGCGGGAAACATGCGCCTGCCAGACTCCCCGGCACGCGCACCCGGCCCGGGGCAGCGGGAGCGCAGCCGCGAGGCCGGTCCGACCCGGCCGACAAGCCGCCCGCGACCCATATCCGCAGCGACCTCGAGCCGCTTGTGCAGGATTCGCACGGTGCCTATACTTGTGGGATAAAATCCCACAACAATCGCACAGGCTGCGCGGACAGATGGCGCGTTACTTCATCGACCTGCACGACGGGGCGAACTTCGTCCGCGACGCCGTCGGCTTCGAACTCGCCGACGAGGAGGCGGTGCGGGCCAAGCTCGTGCGCATCATGACGAAGGTCGCCGAGGGCTTCGCGCCCGGACTGGACCGTCAGGATTATCTCGCGGTGGTCCGGGACGACGCGCGCCGGGTGATCCTGCGCGCCCATCTCTCCCTCGATGTCGAGCGCGTGGACACGACCTGACACGGCGCGTGAAGCTGCCGGACCGGCTGTCCGTCGCGATGGCGACCCGGGTCGGAGCCGGTACGCCGTCCTACCAGCAGACGCGCGGCAGGCGCCGCTTCCAGCGCTCCCCGAGGGGCAGGACGGCCGCCTCGCCGCGCCGCGAGCGACGGGCGGGCCGGCGCTCCTCGTCCTGGACCGAGGCGGCGGGCTGCGCTGCGTGCGCGCTGATCTCGACAGGGCTCGGCGCGGGCTCGGCGGCCACCGACTTGCGTGCCGGTACGGTGACCGCGCCGGTGGCCGTACCGGCCTGGGGCTTGGCTTTCGGCTCGGCCGGCTTCACGCGGCGGACGCGCGGGAGGCGCGGTTCGGGCGCCGCCTCGACGGCCGATTCGGCGACAGGCTCGGGAAGCGGCGCCAGCAGGCTCGGCAGCACGCGCCGGGGCTCGGGACGCGGATCGGGCCGGGGGGCGAAGGGATCCTGCGCGGCGGGCAGCCGGATCTCGGCGGCCTCGACCGCGGCGGGGCGCGTCAGCAGCGCGGCACGGACCGGGAGGAACGCGGGCGCCTGACGGCCTCGGGACTTCGACTCGACGGTGAACGACCGCCGCACGCGATTGCGTGACATGATGCGGATAGATCTCTCAAACTGGGAAAGACGCGTGGCGCGGTCCGCCTCAGATGGGGCGTTACCGGCAGCGTGTCGAGGATGTCTTACAAATTCGCGAATATCGGCACAAGAGGGCTCTCCGAGCGCTTTCAAAGGGCTCTAAGCCGAGAAGATCTGCCTGGATCAGTTCCGCCGCCGGGCGCCCGAGGGCGGCGACAGCGCTCGGGGTGCGCCATCCAGGACCAGACCGGGTGTTTGCCAGCGACCGAGCGGTGTTCGCCTCTCAGTCGGCGTGCGAGGTCTCCGGCAATACCCGCTTCGACTTGACGCCCCGGTTCTGGATCGAGCTCGGATCGACGGACGTGGCGGGGCCCGACATCGCCCGGACGGTCGATTGACCCCGGTACGCCCTGGGCGCGGGCACGGCGCGCGATAAGTCCGAGGCGGCGACACCCCTGATGCTCGAGGCTCGGATGACCACGCGACGCTCGTTCTGGCACTTTCTCGCGGGCCTGCCCGCCCTCGGCCTCCTCGGCACGCGGGCCGCACAGGCCCAGGAGGGGCCCGCAGCCGTGACCGGCGAGTCCCCGACGGGACCGCCCGGAACCACGATGCTGACCGTCTTCCTCAAGCACGACGAGACCAAGACCGTCGATCAGATCAATCAGCACCTGAAGGAGACGGGCTGGTTCAAGAGCTTCCCGCCGGCGGGCGTCGAGGTGGTGAGCTGGTACGTGATGATGGGCGTCGGCCAAGTGGTGACGCTGCGCTTCCCGCCCGAGCGCCTGCGCGAGATCAACCTGCTGATCGAGGGCAAGGCCTGGGGCGGCTACAGCAGCAGCTTCTACCCGACCTACGATTATCGCAATCTGTACGAGCAGCTGCGCAAGAAGATGGGCTGAGCGGGTGCCGCCCGGCGCGCTTCAGTGCTGGATGGCTGCCCCGAGCGGAGGCAGCGTCACGGCCTCGGCGAAGGGGAATTCGAGCACGACCTCGCCAGCGTCATCGGTGACGACGAGGCAGGCCGTCATCAGGCGCACCTGATTCTGCCGGTCCCGGGCCATGAGGGACCGCGCGGTCTCGCGCGCGGTCTCCCAGGCTTGATCCGGATCGGCCAGTTCGAGGCCGTCCGGATCGGTCACGCGGTCCCCGCCGATCTCGGTATGGAAGTAATAGCGGGGCATCCGGATCTCACTGACCCTGGGCCTGCCCCTGCTGGGCACCGGGGGCCTTCTTGTTCGCCTGATGGTGGCCGACGGCGCAACCGGCCGCCGCTCCGGCCTTGCCGTGGCCCGCCATGTGGCCGGCGATCCCGCCGACGACGGCGCCCTTCAGGCAGCCCTTGGCCTCGGCCGCGGTGCCGCCGAGCGCCAGGACCAGGCCGAGGGCGGCGATGCGAAGCGTGCGATGGGTCATCGTTTCTGTCTCCCGTGTTCGGGAGAGTAACCGGGACGAGAGGAGGAGCGTTCCGCCGCCGCCCTCCCGGACGGTCAGCGCCGGCGACCGAGCAGGGTGCCCAATCGCGCCGCGAGCGGGTTCCGGGGGCGCCCCCCGGCCAGCGGCGCCCGCCCGATCTCCAGGGCGGTGATGCGGAAGCCGAGCAGGCGGATATCGGCGCTTCGACCGGTGGAGACCGGACTGAACAGGACGCTCGAGCGGAAATAGACCTCGGTCCGGCCCTCCGCGTCGAGGTCGACCTCATCCACCGCGATGGCGATGGATCGGGTCCGGTCGCCGCCGGTGAAACGGTGCGTCTCCCGGTGGCCGCCCGGACGGACGACCTCCAGCTCGAGCGAGCGCCCGTGCGGGTTGAACACCTCGACGCGGGCCCGCAGATGGGCAGGCCCCTGCAGCGTCAGGCGAAGCACCGCGATCCGCTCGCAGCTCCAGGTCCCGCCAGGCTCGAAGGCGTGCCAGCCGCGCGCGAGGAGCGGACGCAGGGCGCGGTCCGACAGGGTCTCGACGGCGGCCGGGCTCGCGTCCGCCGATCCGGGCCCGGGCGGCTCCCGAGCCGGGCCGACGACCCCCTCGAGGAAGGGGATGACCGCCGCGAGGGTGGCGGGCCAGAGCAGGCCCGCGAGCGCCTCCGCCTGCTCGGGGGTGTGATCGAGCCGCGGCTCAGGCCCGGCCGCCAGCAGGGCCTTCACGGCGGCCTGGAACGCGGCCGGATCGTCGCACAGGGTCACGCCGGGAAAGTCGGCGAAGGCCTCGTAGCCGCGCAACGCCGCGCGCGTCGCCACGACGGGACGCCGGCTGTAGAGGGCCTCGGCGGTCGCCGCATTGCTTCCCGTCCCCTCGGTGACCGGAAGGATCAGGCCGCACCCGCGCGCGATGAGGCCCGCGAGGGCCTCGTCGTCCGGCTCGCCCGCGTCGAGGAGCCGAGACAGGTTGAAGCCGCGATGGACGCGGAAGGCGCCCGGCTCCGCGAGCCGCCGCATCACCCGGCCGACGACGCGGATGCGCTCGTCGGGCGCGAGGTAGCTGAGATTGGGCCCCAGCATGGCGGCGAAGCCCGCGGCGTCCTGGGGCAGGCCCGAGCCGACGAAGAGCACGCTCGCGCTGCTTGCGGCCGGACCGTCGGCCTCGAAGGTGCCGCGCCGGCCCTTCGGCCAGACCCCGTCGACGGCGAGCACGGCGGGCTTGCCGTAGCCGCCGACGGCGGCGAGGTCGCCCGGACTGGTGACCACGATGCCGTCGCAGGCCCGGTAGAGTTCGTCCTCCAGCGCGCGGATCCGCTCGCATTCCGCGGCGGTCCGCGCTCCGCGCCGTGCTTCGGATGCGGCGAGGTCGGCCTCGATATCCGCCGCCCCGTAGACGAGCCGCGCCCGGCTGCCCGGCCGGGCCGCGCGATAGGCCTTGACCAGGGGCCAGAGCCAGGGCCGCTCCAGCCAGATCACGTCCGGGTCGTAGGCGTCGATCAGCCGGCAGGCCGCATCGAACCGGCCGGCATCGGCCACCAGGAGATCGGCCCCATCGATCTCGACCCTGCGCCCGCTCAGCCTGAGCCGGCGCACAGCCTCCGCGTCGAGGGGAAACAGCCCCTCGCCCGGCTCGGCCTTGCCCGGATCGGACTTGCCCGGCTCCCGCTCGGCCGCGTCGGGGCCGTAGACCGCGAGATGCCGGGCGGTCCATCCGTGCAGGCCCAGCACGCGGTGGAGTGCGTCGATCCGGATCCCGCCGCCCTGGCTCGGCCGGTCGATCCGCTCGGTGGAGACCGTCAGAATCCGCATCCCGATCCTCGCCGCGGGCCCGGCCCGCATCGTCCTGTCGGCTGCCATCGCTCAGCCGGGGAGGGCGGAGAACAGAGCCGCGCTCAGCCCGCGCATGCTCTCCGTCCACGACACCGGCACGAAGCCCTCGCGGATCTGGGCTTCCCGGGCGGCGAGCGCCTGCGCGTCGCCGAGATAGTGGCGGATGCGGTCGCGCCAGGCCGGATAGTCGAGGGGGGCGATGAGATCGGCGAGGTCGCCGCCGACCTCCGGCATGGAGGCGCTGTCGGAGCTGAGGCAGACCTTCCCCCGCGCGAGGCTCTCGGCGACCGGCAGGCCCCAGCCCTCGTAGAGCGAGGGATAGAGGGTGAAGCGCGCGTTGCGGTAGAGCCAGTCGAGCGCGTCGTCGGAGACCTCGCTGAGGATCCGCACGCGGTCCGGGTAGAGCGCCTCGCTGCCACGGATGAATTGCATCAGGTCGCCGCTGTTCCAGCCGACATAGCCGACGAAGACCAGCGGCACGAGGGTGTCGGGATCGGTCGCGTTCAGCTCACGCCAGATGTCGAACAGCATCCGGTGGTTCTTCCGCGGCTCGATCGTGCTCACGTAGAGCACGAAGTCGCCCGCCTCGAGGCCGAGCAGGCTGCCCGCCTCGCCGGCCCGGGTCGTCGGGATGTCCGATCCGAGCGTCACCCGGGCCATGGCGGGGGCCGCGAGGCCCAGCTGCTCGTAGTAGCGCGCGAGGTCCCGACGCGTCGATTCCGAGATGCAGAGGATCAGGTCCGCGGTCCAGGCGGTGTCGACGATGAATTGCGGGAAGCGCTGCTCCATGCCGCCGACGCAGTATTCCGGCATCACGATCGGGACGATGTCGTAGACCATCTGCACCACGAACATCCCGCGGCGCTTCTTTTCCGCGTAGAGCCGGGTCATGTAGCCGATGTCCCATTGCAGACCGACGCTGATCACGACGTCGTCGGGCCGGAAGCGCAGCAGGATGTCGGTGTCGAGGTCGTCGGCTCCAGGGCCCGCGGCCGGCCGCCCGCCGAACATCGCCGCGACCGTTGCGCGGGGAACCAGCCAGAACGCGTCCGCCTCGATCTCGTAGCGGAAGAACGCGGCCTCGGGATGATGCACCAGGAAGTACTGCGCCAGCTCCCGCTCGGTCCGGACGATCCCGACCGGGTTGCGGCCGCGCCAGCGCAGGCTGGTCGAGACGTCGATCAGGATCCGTCGCCCGGCTCCCGCCTCTCCCGCCATCCGCGCCCACTCCCGAAACGGCACCGCCTCGCCCCGGCCGGTGCCGACGGGGCGGCCGGGTCTCTAGCAGCCGCGCGCGGAGGCCGCAAAGCGGGGCCGGCGCCGCGCTCAGATGCGGGTGCCGTCGTCCCTCGGCGGCTTGCCGCAGCGGAAGCGCTCGACGCGCCAGCGATCGTGGGTGTTCTGCCACGCCGCCATCTGCAGCTGTGCCACCGAGAGGCATTGCTGCGGCGTCTGCACCTCATCGGAGAAATGGTGCACCCGCAGCACGCAATGGGTCGGGGTCGAGACGAGGCAGGTCAGGAAGTAGAGACCGTAGAGCACGCGTCATCCTCCGTGGCGTCGAGGGGCGCATCCTCCGGGGATCGTTGTCTGGTTTCCCGACTGGCAAGCTCCGTGCCGATCGAGGCCGGCGGGCCGGCGACGGGCCCAGTGTGGCCGGCTTGCCTCGTGTCGGCCGCTCACGCCTCCGCGCGGGCGAGCCGGGCGAGGCCCTCGGGAGTCGGCATGGCGGGCCGCCAGCCGAGCGCGGCGAGGCCGTCGGCCCGCGCGACGAGGCCGCCCGACAGCCGGGCATAGGCCTCTCCGCGTCCCATCGCGCGGCAAGCGAGGCCGAGCAGCGCGGGGGGCACCGGCAGCAGCCCCGCGCGCCGGCCGAGCCCGTCGCGGAGCGCCGCCACCATCTCGGGCAGGGTGAGGGGGTCGGGATCGGCCGCGATCAGGGCCCGGCCGAGGGGCTCGTGCGCGCCGAGCACCGCGTCGACGGCCGCGGCGAGGCTCTCCGTCGAGATCAGCGAGCGGCGAGCGGCCAGCGCGCCGAGCGGCAGCGGGTAGGGTGAGCGGGCGAGCCCGAGCAGGGCCGCCATGTTGCCCTTCACCCCCGCGCCGTAGACGAGGACGGGGCGGAGCGCGACCCAATCGAGCCCGGTCTCGGCGAGCGCCCGCTCGGCCGCGAGCTTCGACCGGCCGTAGGCGTCCGTCGGCGCCGACGCGTCCGCGTCCGTGAGGATGCCGGGTGCGGCGGCGCCGGACTGGGCCCGGATCGAGGACAGGAAGACGAAGCGGCGGACCTTGGCGCGGGCGGCGGCCTCGGCGAGGCGGCGCGTCGCCTCGGTGTTGAGGGTGCGGTAATCGTCCTCCGGCGTCCCCGACATGGCGTGGGCGAGGCCGGCCGAGTGCACCACCGCGTCGATGTCGGAGAGCGCCGCGGCCATGTTCATCGGCCGGGTCAGGTCGCCGACGACGGCGCTCGAGGCGCCCTCCGGCACCGCCACGGGACGGCGCAGCAGCACCCGCACCCGATAGCCCCGCGCGGTCAGGCTCTGCAGGAGATGCCGGCCGATGAAGCCGGTCGCGCCGGTGAGCGCCACGTGTCCGGTCACGGTCGGGCTGTCTCCTGAAGGGGGGCCGGGCCGCGGCCGAAACGGGCGAGCACCCGGGCCACCAGGGCCCCGCCGAGGGCGAGCGCGCCCACGGTGACCGGCCAGCCGGGCCAAAGCAAGGTCGCGGCGGCGAGGCCGGCCAGGGCGAGGTTGAGCACGAAGACGCGGCCCACCACGCCCCCGACGCTGAGGCCGTTCGCCGTGGCGCGCTGGTAGAAATGGCTGCGATGCGCCTCCCACACCCGCTCGCCCCGGGCGAGGCGGCGGATCAGGGTGAGGCTGGCATCGGCGAGATAGGTGAGCGGCAGCAGGATCGCGGCGGCGAGGCCGCCCTCCAGGGCGAGGCGGTAGAGGAGCCAGGCCAGGATCAGCCCGATCGGCAGGGAGCCGACGTCGCCGAGGAAGAGGCGTGCCACCGGCCGGTTGAACGGGGCGAATCCGAGCATGCTCCCCAGGAGCGCCGCCGCGACGAGGGTCGGCAGCGGCGCGAGCAGGCCGAGGCCGCCGAGCGCCAGCAGGGCTCCCGTCACCGGCACAACCTCGGCGACGCTCATCCAGTCGAGCCCGTCCATGAAGTTCACGAGGTTGACGAACCAGATCCCCGCCAGCACCGCGAGCCCGCGCTCGAGCGGCAGGGGGAGGTCGGGCAGGAGCCGGCCGCGCACCGTCGTCACGAGCAGCGCCACCGCGGTGCCCTGGACCACGAGGCGCAGGAGGGCGGGCAGCGGGCGGATGTCGTCGACCGCGCCGAGCACGCCGAGGACCAGCGCCGTCCCGGCGAGGGTCAGCCACTCGCCGGAATCGCCGAGATCGGACGTGCGCAGCAGCCCCGCCGCCGCGATCGCCGCCACGATCACCGCGATGCCACCGCCCTGCGGGGTCGGCACGCTGTGGCTGGAGCGGGCGTTCGGCCGCGCCAGGGCGTAGCGGACGAGAAGCGGGCGCAGCCGCACGATCAGGCCGGCCGAGAGCGCGGCGGCGAGCGGCAAGGCGATGAGGGGCGCGAGCATGGGGCGCCGATAGCGCGGATCGGCCGGCGTGGCGAGGCCGTCCCTGCCCGGCCGCGATGGCCTTTCGCCGCCCGCGCCGCTAAACCCCGGCGGATGTCCGAAACCGGCCTGATCGCCCATCCCGACGGCTGCGCCCGCTGCTGGTGGGCGGGGCTCGACCCGACCTACGTGGCCTACCACGACACCGAGTGGGGCGTGCCCGAGCATGACGGGCGTGCGCTCTACGAGAAGCTGATCCTCGACGGGTTCCAGGCCGGATTGTCCTGGATCACCATCCTGCGCCGCCGCGAGGGGTTCCGGGCGGCTTTCGCGGGCTTCGAGCCGGAGGCGGTCGCGCGCTTCACCGAGGCCGACGTCGAGCGGCTGATGCAGGACGCGCGCATCATCCGCAACCGCGCCAAGATCCGGGCGGCGATCGCCGGGGCGCGGGCCTGGCTCGCCATCGAGGCGCGCGGGCCCGGCTTCTCCCGCTTCCTGTGGGACTTCGTCGATGGGTCGCCGGTCCAGGGCAGGGCGCGGAGCCGGGCGGAGATCCTGGCGGAGACGCCGCTCTCGCGCCGGGTCGGCCAGGCGCTCAAGGCCGAGGGCTTCTCGTTCTGCGGCCCGACCATCGTGCACGCCTTCATGCAGGCGACGGGCCTCGTCAACGACCACCTCGTCGGCTGCCACCGGCATGCGGCCTGCGCGGCGCTCGGCGGCCCCCGAAGCGGGCCGTCCGCATGAGCGCGCGCCTGCCCCGCGCGTGGCAGCGCATGCTGTCGGGCCGCCGCCTCGACCTGCTCGACCCCTCGCCCCTCGACATCGAGATCGCCGATATCGCGCACGGGCTCGCCCGCGTCGCCCGCTGGAACGGGCAGACGGCGGGGGACCATGTCTTCTCGGTGGCCCAGCACAGCCTTCTGGTGGAGGCGATCGGCCGGCACCTGCGGCCCGATCTCGGCCCGGCGGAAGCCCTGGAATTCCTGCTCCACGACGCGCCCGAATACGTCATCGGCGACATCATCTCGCCCCTCAAGGCCGCGATCGGCGACGATTACCGCAGCGTCGAGCGCCGCCTGCTCGCCGCGATCCGGCGCCGCTTCGGGCTGGCCCCGCCCGACCCGGCGGTCGCGCGCCTCGTCAAGCGGGCCGACCGCGTCGCCGCCCATCTCGAGGCCGTGCACCTCGCGGGCTTCTCCGACGCGGAGGCCGACCGCTATTTCGGCCGGGCCGTCGATCTGCCCGCCTCCGCCCTGTCGCTCGCCGAGCCCTGGCCCACCGCGACGGCGCAGGCGCGCTATCTCGAGCGCTTCGCGGCCCTCGCGGCCGAGCTGAGCTGAGGGCGATCATGGCCACGCTTCACGTCTGCTCCCTGGCGCGCCTCGCCGAGACCGTCGCGGCCACGGGGGCCGGCCACGTGCTCACCCTGGCGACGGCCGGCACGACGGTGGCGCGGCCCGCCGCGATCCAACCGGAGAACCACGCGGTGATCGGTGTCAGCGACATCGCCGAGCCGCTGGAGGGCCACGTCCTGCCGGCCGAGGCGCACGTGGCGCGGATCCTCGAAACCGTCCGGTCCTGGCCGCGGGAGCGCCCCCTGGTGATCCACTGCTACGCGGGCGTCAGCCGCTCCACGGCCGCGGCCTACATCGCCGCCTGCGCCCTCGATCCGGCCCGCGACGAGGCCGACCTCGCGGCCGCGCTGCGGGCCGCCTCGCCCACGGCGACGCCGAACCGCCGGCTCGTCGCGGTCGCCGACGCGATGCTCCGGCGCGAGGGCCGGATGATCGCGGCCATCGCCGGGATCGGCCGCGGCGCGGAGTGCTTCGAGGGCGCCCCCTTCCGCTTTCCCCTCGCGTGAGGCCGCGCCGGGCGGGTGTGGCCGACGCGTGCCAGGGGCCGCGAAAACGGTCCGCGCCCGGCCCATGACAACCGGCACCGGGTTGTCGCCGACCGGACCTCCGCCTTAGAACCGGATCAAAGGATGCGACCAGGGATGAATGCAGCCCGCCCCGACCCGAACCCGACTGCCCCGGACCTGCCCTTCGAGAAGGCGCTGGAGCAGCTCGAGGAGATCGTGCGCCGCCTGGAACGCGGCGACGTGCCGCTCGACGAGTCGGTCGCGATCTACGAGCGCGGCGAGGTGCTGAAGCGGCATTGCGAGCAGTTGCTCAAGCGGGCCGAGGCCCGCATCCAGCGGATCACGCTGGGTCCTGACGGGCGCGCCGAAGGCGTCGCTCCGCTGGATGTCGAGTAGCGCGGCTCGCACCGCCCTGGCCGAAACGTAAGGTGATGCCGTGGCCGAGACAGAGAGCGTGACGTCGATCCTATCGGGTCTTGAGGAGCCTGCGGCGCTGCGGCGTCTGCCTGAGAGCCAGCTTCCGGCGGTGGCGGAGGCGGTGCGGGCGGAGATGATCGAGGCGGTGGCCGTCACGGGCGGCCATCTCGGCTCGGGCCTGGGCGTGGTCGAGCTGACGGTGGCGCTCCACCACGTCTTCGACACCCCCGACGACCGCATCATCTGGGACGTCGGCCACCAGGCCTACCCGCACAAGATCCTCACC